>NZ_CP026947.1:0-627825 GCF_003065405.1 Corynebacterium yudongzhengii | reverse complement strand
CGCGGGAGGGGTTCGGGTGGGAAGTAGTAGGGACCTGAGTGGCGATCATGACCTGCACTCATGACTGCACCAATCCTTTCGTTGAGTCGTTGATATGCGCCGACGAGAATGCCGCGCACACGGGGTGTGTTGGGGTTAGGACGAGAGGTAGCGCTCGATACCGACGGCGACAGCGAAATCCATACGGTCATCGCCTGACCAGTTACCGGACTGGCGAGCATGGTTGAAGTCGATGGCCAGCAAGCCGCAATCCAAGTCCTTGCGGGTGATCACGTGACCATCCGGCAAGGTGTACGACCACCGCTGCGACGACGGACTATCTGACGGCTCGGCTGACCAGTCGGTACCTGCCGGAGGGGGCTGGTCAACCGGCACATCGTCACGCAGTCGAGCAAGAACCAGCGCCACCAGGTTGCGGACTTGGCTGGGCAGCTGGCGAGAAGCCAGAATCGCGGTAATTTGCTCTGGCAGCCACCCAGCTTCCAGCCGTTTCGCAAGCTCACCGCCCACCTTGGCCAGGTGAGTCGGCCCCATGGCCTGCATGGGAGCGGGAAGCACCTGCCGAGACAGCTCCACCTGGGCATCCGCCTCAGCAGCAGCGACGTCTCCAGAAGGTTGCGTCCGTTAGCGTGGTGTATCTGTAGCCCGCGGTAAGTCTTGTGCCGGTGTGCATGAAGGCGACCATCGCGGGTACCTTTCGAATCAACTTCTACCTATCCTCGAAAGGAAGTACCCTGCGATGGCCGCTGACCCTCATCATATCGATCCGACCGCGTATCTCGAAGAGCTACTGACTCAAGCGTCCCCAGATTTGATGCGCCAAATGCTCTCGGACTTCATCAACCAAATCCTCTCGGCTCAGGCCGACAGCGTCTGCGGTGCTGACTACGCCACTGTTTCTCCGCAGCGCACCAACACCCGCAATGGCTACCGTCACCGCCAACTCGACACCCGTGTCGGCTCCATTGACGTCGCTATCCCAAAACTACGCACCGGGAGCTTCTTTCCTGATTGGCTTGTGGAACGACGCAGCAGAACCGAACGGGCCCTGACCACAGTGATCGCCACCTGCTACTTAAAGGGTGTCTCCACCCGCAGGATGAACGACCTGGTCGCAACACTGGGGATCACCAACCTGTCGAAGTCCCAGGTCTCTGACATGGCCAAAGAACTCGACATCATGGTCGAGGAGTTTCGAACCCGCCCGCTTGATCAGGGCCCGTACTACTACCTGTCCTGTGATGCGGTGACCATGAAAGTTCGTGAAGGCGGACGGGTAGTCACGACCAGCGTGCTTATTGCCACCGGTGTCAATAACGACGGCTACCGGGAGCTTTTGGGCATGCAAGTAGCAACATCAGAGTCCGTGGAATCTTGGACCGGGTTCTTCCAGGACTTAAAAGCCCGCGGACTTGGTGAAGTCTACCTCGTCACTAGTGATGCCCACCTGGGTATCCAGGCCGCTGTCGGCCAAGTTCTTCCTACTGCCGGTTGGCAGCGGTGCCGAACGCATTTTGCCAAGAACCTTTCCTCGAAAGTTTCCAAGCGCGGGTGGACGACGTTGTCGGGGATGTTTCATTCCATTTTTCAGCAAGCCGACGCCAGGTCCACGTGGGACCAAGCCCGGGAAGTAGTAGAGTTCTGTCACCAGCGTTTCCCAGAAGTAGCCGGATACGTGGAAGAGTCGTTGGATGAGATCTTAGCGTTCACGAACACGCCGAAAGCTGTGTGGACGAAGGTGTGGTCGAATAACCCGACGGAACGACTCAACCGGGAAATCCGCCGGCGTACTGACGTTGTCGGCATCTTCCCCAATCGGGCCGCGGTAGTACGACTCGTCGGGGCAGTGCTCGCCGAGCAGCATGATGATTGGATTCAACAAAAGCGCTACATGTCACTGGCAAGCCTGGAACAAACCCGAAAGCTTATCGTCGCCAACACCGTCGACGCGAGCAACACCGTCACGACCGAGGGAGCGGCCTAATGCACAGCAACCCAGCCCGCGCCGGTCCCCGACACCCCCTCCACTAGATTCCAATGATTCAGGAAGGACAGATACACCACTCCCGCGGACTTGACCCTCCAGAAGACTCCACCGGCGTAATTACATCCTCGTCAGACACAGAAAAACCCACGCCATCAGCGTTTTCATCCGACGTCGCCGCCTGGAGAGCGCGAACCTGAACCAACTCGTCGTCGGTCACCCCCTCCGGCAGGCGGCCTTGCCCGATGAGCGCAAGCGAAATCGCGGCAAGCCGATTCGTCCACTGGAGAGAACCCCCCTCCCCTGCCGAGCCGGCAGGCTCGGCCCCAGACGGCGCAGCCGTCCCCTCGGCCACTTGGGGGGTTGGGGGGAGGGCTGGTGGTTCTATAACTGGGGGTTCATTAAGTGCAACGGGTTGCACCTTCGAGGTAGGGTTTTTTGCACCTTCGAGACTCGTAGGTGCAAATTCTGCACGTTCGGCGTGACCAGCACGTTTCCTCGTAGGTGCAGATTTTGCATCTTCGACAGAATATGCCTTGTCCAGATACAAAACATAGCGATTCGACGTCCGCCGGATGGAGCCCGTGCCGTTGCTATAGGTTCGACGCTCCACTGAGATCAGGCCGAGCTCCTCCAACTCCTTCAAATGCGAAATGACCGAACGCTTCGAACACCGCGCACGCGCAGCAATCCTGTCCTGGCCCGGAAAGCAGGAGTTGCGTTCATCTGCAAAATCCGCCAGAGCCAACATCACCAACGATGGGCCTTGCTTCAACCCTTGAAGGTCGTCAAGGACCCAAGAAACGGCCTTAACGCTCATCCCCAAGCCTCCCCACGCTTCTCGAATGAAAAGGGGTTGACGAGACGAGACACATTTGGGATGATGACCACGTCAACATCAACCAGCCAGTTGAGTTGCTTTCAGTGCCCCTGTTAGCCGCAGGGGCATTACTTATTCTCTTTTCCATCAGGCCCCGATCCCCTCCACTAGAGACTCTCGTGCCGACGATGGAATTTGCCATCGTCCTGTAGGTGTCCGGACAGCGCCTGGAATCAGCCCCTTAGTGCACCAGTCTCGAATAGTCTGAGCCGAGGGGGAGCCCGGCAGCTGCTCGCCGAACTCCCGAGGAGAAAGCCAATTTCCTCGTCGTTCGTTAGTTTTTCTTACATCCATGCAACTATCTATAGTTTGCAAAACCGCGATTTGCAAGCGTTCCTTGCATTCATTGCGTTATATCGGCTCTTTGGATATTCTTCAGGCATGAAAGTTTTACGCACAACGATGAGCGCAGACGCCGCAATTGGGGCAAAAGTGGACCAACTGATGTTCATGCACCGAAAGACCCGCAAGGAGCTAGGTGAGGTGTTGGGTGTTACCGGCGCTTCGGTGAGCAATAAGGTTTATGGAAACTCGAAATGGTCAGTTGAGGAACTCTTCGCCACGGCTGACTTCTTCGGCCTGGAAGTCGCCGATCTTCTTCCCCGTCGAGTCGATACCCCGGTGGAAAATGAAGAATCCCCCTCCGAAGAGGGGGATTCGAAGAAGATGGTAGCGGGGGCAGGATTCGAACCTACGACCTCTGGGTTATGAGCCCAGCGAGCTACCGAGCTGCTCCACCCCGCGTCGGGTGACCTTCTTCAATTCACCGTGCCGCAACCTGATGTTCATTCATCATGTCCCGGCGACATGGAGATACTTTACAGATGACACCATGAGGCACCAAATCGCCAGGGCACACGGCTTTTTACAGTGCGTTTTCCGCATAGTTCTACATCGATACTCCGAACACCATAGGAACGACTGTGTAGAGCGCAACCATTACCAGCACTAAAGAGATTCCGTTGAGCCACCGGCCTACCCGAACCATCTGCTTGATCGAGATCTCACCAGATCCGAAGGCAACGGCGTTAGAAGGCGTCGCCACCGGGAGCATGTACGCAGAGCAGACGGCCAGTGTGACGGCGATAGTCATGAACAGCGGATCCATCCCGACGCCGATCGCCACAGCCCCGAAGATCGGGAAGAACGCGGCTGCCGTCGCTGTGCTCGAGGTGAGTTCGGTGAGCGCTAGGCCCACCACAATCACCACCACAACGATCACCCAGTTCGGCATCGTATCGAGGGCAGAGACCTGCTCGCCGATCCAGTCCGACAGTCCCGTCGCGGTGAACATCGCTGACAGCGAGAGCCCACCGCCGAAGAGCAACAGGAGACCCCAAGGAATCTCGCGAGAAGCGGACCAGCTCAACAACGCACCCCCACTATGGCGATCCTCCGGGCCGCCAGCCGGCACGATGAAACACGCCACGGCTGCGGCGATGGCCACCTGTGCGTCGCTAATGTTCGCCAAAAACGGCAGACTGTTCTGGACCTTCTCGATGTCAGCCACGAAGGGCATGACCACCCAGAAGAAGATCGCGACGAGGAAGATCACACCAACGCGCTTTTCCGGCGGCGTCATCTGGCCGAGTTCCGCGTACTCGGCGTCGATCATGCCGCGGCCTCTCGGGATCTCGTCGATCTCGGGCCGGAAGACAAGCTTCGTGAGCACCAACCAGGCGATTGCCAGCATGACGATCGCCCAGGGAACACCGATAACCATCCACTGGCCGAACCCGAGATCGAAGTCTTGGGATTCCAGCAGGTAAGCCTTCATCAACGCCATCGGCGTCTGGCCGATCACGGTGGCCGTCGAGCCGATCGTCACGCCGTAGGCCACGCCTAGAAGCATCGCTGCCGAGAACTTCTTTCCCGCCGCCTGTGCGTCCACGCTGCGCACTAGCTGGATGATGGACGAGGCGATGGGCACCATGATCACTGCGGTCGCGGTATTGGAGACCCACGCAGAGATAAACGCCGAGGCGATCATCAGCCCCAGAACAATTTGCGACGGCTTGGTACCCACCAACCGCACGGTCAGTAGCGCGACTCGCAGATGCAGCCGCGACTTCTCGGTAGCCAGGCCGAAGATGACACCACCCATCACGAGGAAAACGACCGAGTTCGCGTACGGTGAGGCTACCTCCTCCATCGTGCCGGCGCCCACCAGGGGGGAAGAGGACCAGAGGCAAGAGCGAGGTCACCGGGATCGGCCATCCACCACGTAGCCATCCACAACGCGATGCCAGCGACGGCATCGGGCCGGCAAACACCAACCGCCAGTTACGTTGAACGGCGGAATGCATCTCTGTCATGTCGGCCCTTGAATGTTCTTCCAATTTCCGACAGAGCGTACCGCAAAAAGCGGTGCGGGAAGATCACTTTCCCGCACCGCTTTCTCATGGAGCACTCAGATGCTAGCGCCTAGTTGTTGCCCACCATGTTCTGATACTCGGCGACAGCGTCGTCGAGCTCATCGAGTGCTCGGCCGTACTCCTCGAAGCTACCGTTCTGGGCTTCCTCGAGGCCGCGCAGAGCCTCGTTGATGTTCTCGATGGCCTCGCCCTCAGCGCCGCTGCCACCTGCTGGCGGCGTCGGGCCGGTGGTCTCGGCGTCGTCGTCACCCGTGGCTTCCTCGTCCTCCAGCGGGGCCTCGTCGCCCTCGGGGACGTCGGCGTCGATATTCGACGGGTCGGTGGCGCTGCCGGCGGTGGTCGGCTCGCCGACGACCTCCTGGGCGGCCGCGGAGTCGATGCCCACCTGCTCGAGGGCCTCGCCGATCGTCGGCGCGTAGCCCACGCGGCCCTTGTAGGAGACCAGCATGCGCAGCAGCTTCGGGAAGGCGGAGTCCTGGTCGGAACGCTGCGAGTAGATCGGCTCGACGTAGAGAATCTCACCGCCGCCGACCGGCAGGGTCAGCAGGTTGCCGTAGAACAGGTCGTTGGTGCCCTCCCACAGGGTGCGGTCGCGGGCGACCTGGTCAGACGAGAGCATGGCGTCCTGTGCCTGGCGCGGGCCCTGGGTCTGGGTGTTCGTCGGCAAGACGCGCACGGTAATGTCGCCGTAGTTGTGCGGGTCGGAGGTCACCGTCATGTGCGCGGAGAGGAACTCACGCTGCAGACCCCGGTACGGGGTGACTAGCTGGAAGGAGGTCTCCTCCGGGTTCTGCGGGTCCGCGGCCACGACATAGTGCGGCGGCTGCGGTAGGTCCTGCTGATCGCCGGCAGCGGTCGGATCTCCCGGAACGGACCAGAAGGCGTCGTTGCTGAAGAAGACCTGCGGGTCATCGACGTGGTAGCGCGCCAGGATCTCGCGCTGGACACGGTAGAGATCCATCGGGTAGCGGAAGTGCTCGCGCAGCTCGTCGGAGATCTCGCTCTCCGGGTTCACGGTGTCCGGGAACACGCCCATCCAGGCGTCTAGGACCGGGTCTTCGGTATCGAACTCGTAGAGCTCGACGGTGCCGTCGTAGGCGTCGACGGTGGCCTTCACCGAGTTGCGGATGTAGCCGACCTGGTCGTTGATGAGGCGCTGGGTGGTGCCGTCCGGGTTCAGGGTGTCCTGGGTGGTATCCGACAGCGAGGTCTGCTCGGAGTACGGCAGCTCGCTCAAGGTGGTGTAGCCATCGACGATCCACTTGATGCGGCCGTCGATCACCGCCGGGTAGGTCTCGGAGTCGGCGGTCAGCCACGGGGCGACGCGCTCGACACGCTCGCGTGGGTCACGGTCGTAGAGTATCTTCGACTCGCCGCCGACACGATCGGAGAGAATCAGGTTGATCTCCTGGTACTTCAGCGCGTAGGCGATGCGGTTGATCCAGTTGCCGATATCAACGCCGCCTTCACCGTTGTAGGTGTAGGTGGAGGTGTCGGTGTCGTACTCGACGGGGCCAAGTCCGACGTCGCCGACGACGGCGTAGTCGTTGCCGTCCGTCGCCGAGGCGATCACGGGGCCGAAGTAGACGCGCGGCTCGTCGACGACGATGCCGAGCTCCTCGGCCTCTTCGTTCTCCTGCGACTGCAGGTCCGAGACGGTGAACACCGGGAAGCCGCCACGGGTGGAGCCGGCGTCCTGCGGCGCCTCGTCGACGGTGTTGGCCTGCGCGGCGACGATGCCGTTGCCGTGGGTGTAGACGGTGTGGCGGTTAATCCAGTCGAGCTGGTTTTCGCGCAGGGAGTTCGGGTCGAGCTCACGCGCGGCGACGACGTAGTCACGCATCTCGCCGTCGACCTCGTAGCGGTCCATCTGCAGCTGCTCCGGGAAGCCGTAGAAGTTACGCAGCTGCTGCATCTGGGTAAACGTCGGCGACAGGATGTCCGGGTCCAGAAGGCGCAGGTTGTTGATGGTGTTCTCGTCGTTGGCGACGACGTCGTCGTCCACCGGGCCCGCACCCCAGTCCTCGAGGTAGGTGACCTCTTCGTCCGTCACGCCGTAGGCGTAGCGGGTGGCCTCGATGTTGCGGCCGATGTACTCGGCCTCCTTGGCCTGGCGGTTCGGCTGGACGGAGAACTGCTCGACGATCAGCGGCCAGACCGTCCCCAGCACCACGGCGGACAGCACGAGCAGCACCACGGCAAGCCCCGGCACGCGCAGGTCCTTGTAGACGATGGAGAAGAAGAACGCCGCGGCAACAACGACCGCGATGACCATGAGAATGATCTTGGCGGGCAGCACCGCGTTGATGTCGGTGTAGCCACCACCGGTGAAGATGTCGTGCTCCGTGTAGAGCAGGCCGTAGCGCTCGAGCCAGTAGGTAAAGACCTGCACGAGCATCCACAGGCCCGCGGTGACGGCGAGCTGAATGCGTGCCGGCTTCGAGACGTTGCCCTGCACACCCGCAGCGCGGTTGCCGATGCGGATCGAGCCGAGCAGGTAGTGGCCGACCAGTGCGATGAGGAACGCGATGATCAGCAAAAGCCCGAGGGTGGAGGCAACGATTTGCAGTACCGGCAGGGTGAAGGCGTAGAAGCCGTAGTCACGCCCGAACTGCGGGTCGGTCTCGCCGAACTCGCCGCCGTTGATAAACATGAGCACGGAACGCCAGGTGCCCTGGCCGATGAAGCCGGCGATCACGCCGATGACGATCGGCAAAAAGACCAGCAAGCCCCGCACCGACTTCTCGATGTTCTGCCGGTACTGCGCGACCGGCGAGTTCACGTCGAAGGCGTCCATGTCCTTCGGCCGACCGCGCCACGTGAAGTACGCGGCGAGGAAGGTAATGCCCGCGGCGATGAGGCCGAAGACGAAGAACAAGACGATCCGGGTCACGTACGTGATGGTGAAAACACCACGGAATTCGAGGTCGCCGAACCAGAGCCAGTCTGTGTAGATGCCGACAAGCATCGGCAAGAAGATGAGGACGGCGGCGATGATGCCAATGATCCAACTCAACGCGCGAGTGGGCCGCTTGGCCGAGGGGGACAGGGAGGTTCCGGTCGTCAAGACCCTGCTCCTTTATCTAAGTTGTGGCGGGCGAGGCACTATAGTCCTCTACTCTAAGCATTCCCACCACAAAGCCAAAAGGAGGGGCCGGAATTTATGCCGGGGACCGATCAGTCACAGCGGGCGCTCAACGCCGCCATGCGCGAAGCAGTCGAATTCGTCCACGCCGAAGGTTGGGAGGCGCCGCCAACGCTGTTCGGGCTCGTCGAAAGCCGCCTGCTCATTGACACCCTCGACCCGGCGGATCTCGACGACAAACCCCTCACCCTCGTCGTCCAGGACACCCTGCCGGACAACCTCCCGGCAGGTAGCGACGAGCTCGTCGACTACTGTGCCCGCATCGCCTGGCCCCAGCAGGTCTCCGGCGCGGTCCTCGCCCAGGAGATCCGCTTCCGCGATACCGCCGACGGCCCCGACACCGAACCACGCCCGGCACGCCTATTCTCCGGGGTGCTGCGCGGCGGCGACATCGAGCTGACTCTGCTGCAGCTGCGCCCGACCGAAGAAGAGCTCGCCGAGCGCGGCCCCTTCGCGGAAGATGAGATCGACCTTCGCGGTGGCCCCGGGGTCGCGCCCGGGGTGATCGCGGCGCTGCGCCATGGTCTTGAGCTCGATCCCGATGACGTGGCATAAGCTAGTAGCCACAATCCCCCGCTTTTTGCCTACCCTTCCAGGAGTCTCGACCGTGGTTTCCTCCCCTGCCCCGCTGAAGCGCCGGCTCGTCACCGGGTTCGTCGCCACCGTCGCATCTGTCGCGCTCGTCGCCTGCTCCGGCGACGCGGAGCCTGCCGATACCCAGCCCACACAGCCGAGGAGCGCCGAGGAGACGACTACCCGGCATCAGGAGAGCGAGACCACGACGGAGTCCTCGGAAACCGCTGAGGCCTCGGAGGCCGCTGACTCTGAGACCTCGACGCCTGCCGACGACGAACTCGGCGAGGGTGTCGACACCGCCCGCGAGATCTTCGCTCCCCTTTTGCCGGCAGAGCTGTGGAAGGAGTTCGACTCCTGCAGCAGCACCGGCATCGAGGACTCCTACGAGTGCACCGGCGACGAGGTCGGCCAGTTCCAGCTCTTCGAGTCGAGCTCGAAGGCGGCATCGACGACCCAGCTGCTCACCGAGCTGCGCAGCTCCCGCATCGTGCGCGACACCGGACGCTTCGTGGTCGGCTGGTCGACGCTCGGCACCACCGCGGTCATCACTATCGTCGACAACGACAACGGCCTCGTCGCCCAGCAGATGGTCTCCTCCGACCAGGTCGAGCCGGAAGAGCGCATCGAAGAGCTCGGCTTGGCCCACCCCGACGGGCTTTCCGACGAAGAAGCCGCCGAACCGACCGAGCTCTCCACTCCGCAGGCCCCGGAGGACGAGGAGGCTTAAGCAGTTCGCTTGTTGTGGGGTTTCTCGGCATGTTGCACTATCGCTGGTCGAATTCACCCTCTCCTTTCTGGGCGACAAGCGATATCGCGGCATGAGCGGAGAGAGCGCCCTGGATGTTCAGAGTTTGCGGAAAGGGCTAATGGGACGCATGGGGCTGGCGTGCCCGAACGGAGGGGTATCACGCCCTGCCAATCTGCGGAAGCTACATGTTGCGCTATCGCTGGTCGAAATCACCCTTACAGAAAGGAGTCCCACGCGGTCGAAACCAGGACTCCTTTAGGGGTGACTCCTTTCGACCGCGCTGAACAACCCAAGCAAAACCCCAGCTCAGAACCCGACCACCTCAGAACCCGACCACCTCAGAACCCAACGACCCAGCCCAAAACCTACTCACACCGCGGAAACTCTTCGCCCGCGTCGTAGGCCTTCATGGCGTTGATCGCATCGTCGAGGGTGTCCACGGCGGCGATCTCCATGTCTCCGTGATCCCGGCTGGTCGCTTCGGTGCAGTTCGCGCTCGGGGCGAGGAAGAGTTCGATGCCTTCGTCTTCGGCGGCGTCGACCTTGTGCACGATGCCGCCGATCGGGCCGACGTTGCCGTCTTCGTCGATCGTGCCGGTGCCGGCCACGCGGTTGTCGCCGGTCAGGGTGCCGGGCGAGAGCTTGTCGATCACCGCCAGCGAGAAGATCATGCCCGCCGACGGGCCGCCGACCTCCTGGAGGTTGTAGGTGACGTCGATGTCCTCGACGGGCTGGGAGCTCATGAGGATGCCGACCATCGCGACGCCCTCCTCCTGCTCGGACTCGCCAAGGACCACGGGCACCGGAATCTCCTTTTCGCCGCGGCGCACAGTCAGTTCGATCTCTTCGCCCGGCGCCTGGCCGCGGACGTAGTCCTGGACTTCGCTAGGCTCGGTAACTTTTTCGCCGTCGACGGCGGTGATGATGTCGTTGGCTTCGATCTGCCCGTCGGCAGGTGAGCCCTCGATGGTGTCGGCGACCACGACCTCGGTCTCGTAGCCGAGGTAGTTCATGGCGGCGACGGTCGCGGCCGCCTCCGACATCGTAAACGCTGCCTGGTTGGCTTCTTCGACCTCTTCGGGCGATTGGTTCGGGGGCACGACCTGCTCCAGGGGCACGATGGTGTCATTGGAGAAGATCCACCGCCCGAGCGCCTGGGTGAGCGTCATGTTCGCGCGGACCGAGACGGTGGTCATGTGCAGCTCGCCGTCCGGGTCTTCGGACTTGGTGCCGTCGATCTCGACGACGGGGGTGCCGTCGAACTCCCCGAGGGTGTCGAACATCGGGCCTTGGCCTTCGGCCGCGTAAGGCACGGTTAACGAGATATCGGTAAAGGGCACGTGATCCATGACCGCGAGCGAGCCTAAGGCGACAACCGGGATGGCACCTAAGGCAAGCGTGCGGGTCCGCCGGGTGAGGGCGGACGGGGTGGTCTCTGTAGCTGGCGGTTTGGTCACGACGTCTCAGCGTACCTGTGTTCGCTGACAGCGTTGCAACACACGTGGCCAGCCCCGCAAGCCGGCCGGTAGATTGGTGGTCATGAGTAACGGATTCGGTTTCTCCTTCAATAACGACGACGACGATGACGATCGTCGGCGCGACCAGAACCAGAACCCGTTCGGCGCCTTCGGTTTCGGTGCTGGCGGTAGCGGTGGCTCCGGCGGTCTGGGGGACATTCTCAACCAGTTCGGGCAGATGCTCTCCGGCATGGGCACGTCCATGAACTCCGAGGAAGGCCGCGGCTCCGTCAACTATGACCTAGCGGGCCGCATCGCCCGCCAGCAGATCGGCTCGGTGTCTCGGACCAGCTCCCAGGACGCCACTGCCGTCGCCGAAGCTACCCGCCTGGCTGAGCTGTGGCTGGATGAGGCGACTACGTTGCCGTCGGTAAGCGGCACCGTGACCGCCTGGAACGCGCAGGACTGGCTGGAGCACACCCTGCCGAAGTGGAAGCGCATGGTCTCCCCGGTGGCGGAGCACATGAATGAGGCGCAGCTGGAGGCGCTGCCCGCCGAGGCCCGCGAGATGATGGGCCCGATGGGGCAGATGATGCAGCAGATGAGCAGCATGAACTTCGGCATGCAGCTGGGCCACGCCTTGGGGGACCTGGCGAAGCAGGCGCTCACCGGCTCGGACTTCGGCCTGCCGGTCGCCCCCGACAACACCATCGCCCTGCTGCCGGCGAACGTGCAGGGCGCGGCGCGCGAGCTGAACCTGCCGAGCCAGGAGGTCATGGTCTACATCGCGGCACGCGAGGCCGCCCGCCAGCGCCTGTTCACGCACGTGCCGTGGCTGGTCGAACGCCTCGTCTCCTCGGTGGAGGAATACGCGGCGGGCCTGGTCATTGATACGTCGCACATCGAGGAAGCCACCCGCGAGCTCAACCTCGACTCCGGTGATCCGCAGGCTATGCAGGAGGCCCTCGGCCGGCTGCAGGGCATGGATCTCTCGCCGCGGATCACCTCCCGCAACGCGGCGGCGGTCTCGCGCCTGGAGACCCTGCTGGCGCTGGTGGAAGGCTGGGCGGAGTACGTCGTCAACGAGGCACTCGGCGAGCGCATCCCCTCGGCGGAGCAGCTCAGCGAGGCGTGGAAGCGCCGGCGGGCGTCCGGCGGCAGCGCGGAAAACGCATTCTCCAAGGTCGTCGGCATCGAGTTCGCGGCCCCGAAGGTCGCCGACGCCGTCGAGCTGTGGCGCCGCTCCACCGTGGCGGTGGGCATCGAACGCCGCGACAAGGTCTGGGATCACCCGGACTTTTTGCCGGCCGCCGAGCACCTCGACGCCCCCGCCGAGTTCATCGACGGCCTGCTCGATGACTCTGAGGATAAGAACTTCGACGAGGAGTTCGCGAAGCTCGAGGAGATGCTGCGCCAAGAAGACAACGAGGAAGACAACAAGGACGACGACGAAGGCACCGAGCGCTAAGCGCTAGGGCCCCAGCGCTGATAGGCCTCCAAGTAGCCGCGGGCCCGCTCCGCCTGTGGCGCCCTATCGGCCCACGCGTGAAACTCTCGGGTGTGGCCAGGGATGAAGGTGTGCACCAGCTCGTGCACCACAACCGAATCCAACACGTAGTCAGGCACCTTCTTTAAACGGTCACTGATCCGGATATCCCCGGTGGCGGTCGAACACGACCCCCACCGGGTGTTTTGGTTACTCACCCACCGGATCGAGCTGATGCGGGCGCGGCCGTCGAGAAGCTTGTCGTTGAGGCGGCGGGCGCGGGCCTCGAGCTCAGCGTTCGAAGGCGCGGCGTTGTGGGTTTTGCGCCGCAGCTTGGCGACGATCTCCGCCACCGCCTCCTTCTCCTCCGCCCGACTCATCCGCGCGGGGATACGCACGACGACCGTGTCCCCCTCGAGGCGGGCCTGCACGGTTTTGCGCCGCTTCGCTGAGCGGATGACCTCGATATGCGCGATACCTTCGGGAAGCGGAACCTCACTAGCGGTCATGGCAGTCCATACTAGACATGAGACCGCGCAACGAATACATCCTCCACCCCGGCGCCGACGTCTTCCTCCGCGGCGACGACGCCGTCCAATTCGGCCTCGACTCGGCCCGCGCCGGCATCGTCGCCACCACCGATCCCGGCCGCCTCGCCATGGCCCTGGCCGCCCTGCGCCGCCCGACCCTCCGCCCGCGCGCGCTGCGCCGACTGATGCAGGCCGGCTTGTCCCGGTTCGTGGCCGAAGAGCTTATCGACGAACTCCTCACCTACGGCATCCTGCAGGAGCGCAGCTCGCCGTCGGTGGTGCTCATCGGCACCAGTCCGCTGGCCACAGCGTGTGCCCGCCAGCTCGGCGAGGCGGGTTTCCGGGTCCATCGCCCCTATCCCGGCGAGCCGGAAGACGAGGTCGTCGCCGATATCTGCCCCGGCGCCCCGCTGGTGATCGTCGATCGCCCAGCTATCGATTTCGCGCGCTGTATCACGTGGCTGACACACCGGCCCACCGTCATCCCGGTGCTCGCGTACGACGCCCGCGGGATCGTCGGCCCGGCGCGCATCGCCGACGAAGGCCCGTGTCCGGTGTGTCTGCAGCTGCACTGGGTGGATCAGGACGAGCACTTCCATCAAGTGGCCACCCAAATCGATCAGGCCCCGGGCACGCTGCGCCAGGACCCGGTGGCGATAGCCGCCACGGCGGCCGGACTGACGGGGCTGTTGCTGCAGATCACGGGCCAGATTTATACCACTACCGCCCACGCTCCTCCCCGGGCCGGGGAGGTGCGGCTCATCGATCCTTATGCCCCGGCGCGCGGGCACGCCTTCGTGCTGGCCCGGCACGACAACTGCCCGGTGTGCTTCGCGGCCGAGGAACAGTCGCGCGCGGCTTAAAACGCTTAAACCGCAAGCTCAGCGGAACGGATATAAAACGCCGAGCACGTCGGCGCCGTATCTCTCCACCTTGACGGGACCGATGCCGGAGACGTCGAGAAGCTCGTTGTCATTGCCGGGCAGCGCCTCGGCGATCGCCATGAGCGTGGCATCGGAGAAGACCACATACGCCGGCACCCCTTGTTCCCGCGCCTCCTCGGCCCGCCATGCGCGCAAGGCCTCGAAGACTTCGTTATCGGCGGCACTCGGGCAGCTCTCGTGCCGTCCGAGCACCTTATCCGCCGGAGAGTTCAGCGGTTTGCCGCACTCGCGGCAGCGCTTCGGCCGCGCGCGCCGGCTCTTCGGACCCTCGGCGGCGGTCTCGGGCGCGATGCCGTCGAGAAAGCGCGAGCGGCTACGCGTTTTGCGTCCGCCCTCCTGCCGGGCGAGCGCGTACGAGAGATGCAAATGCTCGCGGGCGCGGGTAATGCCGACGTAGAACAGGCGGCGTTCCTCTTCGATCTGGCTATCGCCGGCTTTGATCGCATGTGAGATCGGCAGGGTATTATCGACGAGCCCGACCAGGAACACCGCGTCCCACTCCAGGCCCTTGGCGGCGTGCAGGCTGGCCAGGGTCACGCCCTCCACGGTGGGCGGCTGTTTGGATTCGGCGCGCCGGCGCAGGTCTTTCAGCACGCCGGGTAAGTCGATGCCTTCCGCCGTGCGCACGATCTCTTCGACGAGTTCGACGAGCGCATTGAGCGATTGCCAGCGCTCACGGGCTTGCGCGCCCTCGGGTTCGGTGGCGGACAGCCCCAGGGGCACGAAGGCGGCGCGGGCGATCTGCACGGGGTCGTCGGGAAGGTCGTCGCGGCGGGTAGCGCGGGTGAGTTCCCGGATGGCCTGCTGGATCTCGGGGCGCTCGAAGAAGCCTTCGCCGCCGCGGACTTGGTAGACGATGCCGGCATCGGCAAGCGCTTGCTCGAAGACCTGCGACTGGGCGTTGATGCGGTAGAGCACCGCGATTTCGCTGGCGGGCACGCCCTGGTTGAGCAGGGTGAGGATCCGCCCGGCGACCTCGCGGGCCTCGGTGGGCTCGTCGTCGTAGGAGGCAAAACTGGGCTCGGGGCCGTTATCGCGCATGCCCCTCAGCTCCAGGCGGGTGCCGGCGATGCGGCCTTTCGCCTGGCCGATCACCGTGTTGGCGAGGCCGGTGATCTGCGGGGTCGAGCGGTAGTCGCGTTGCAGCTTGACGACGGTCGCGTTGTCGTATGTCCGCGAAAAGTTCAAAAGATACTGCGGGCTGGCGCCGGTGAATGAGTAGATCGTCTGATTCGCATCGCCGACCACGGTGAGGTCGTCGCGATCTCCCAGCCAGGCGTTGAGGACGCGTTGCTGCAGCGGGGTGACGTCCTGGTACTCGTCGACCACGAAGCTGCGGTACTGCGAGCGAAACTCCTCCGCCACCGCAGGAGCGTTCTCGAGGGCCCCGGCGACGTGGAGGAGCAGGTCGTCGAAATCTAAGGCCATGCCCTCGGAGCTGGTCTTGGACTGCTCGTAGCGGCGGTAGACCTCGGCGACTTTCGCTGGGTCCATCGGGGGCGTGCGATCGGTGCCAGAGATCTTCTCCGCGTAGTCATCCGCGGTGATCAAAGAGGCTTTGGCCCATTCGATCTCGCTGAGCAGGTCGCGGACGTTTTCTTTCGTGGAATCGACACCGATGCTGCGCGCGGCCCGCCCCACCAGGGGGAACTTGTTATCGATGAGCGTCCAGGGCAGATCGCCGGCCACCTGGGGCCAGAAGTAGCGCAGCTGGCGCAGCGCGGCGGCGTGGAAGGTGCGCGCCTGCACCGCGCCGATCCCCATGGACGCCAGGCGATCGCGCATCTCCCCCGCCGCCCGAGAAGTAAACGTCACCGCGAGGACGCGGTGCTGGCCGACGAAGCCGGAGTCGATGAGATGCGCGATGCGGTAGGTAATCGTGCGGGTTTTGCCGGTGCCGGCGCCGGCGAGGATGCACACGGGTCCGCGTGGGGCGGTGGCCGCCACGCGCTGATCGGGATCGAGTTCGTCGAGGTTGATCACGGTGTTGAAGGACTCTAGCTTTCGTTGGTGGCTTCGTTTGTGCGGTTGCGCCAGTCGTCGATGAGGCTGCGAGCGATCGAGCCCGGGCCTGCCAGCGGTACGTTATCGAGGCCTGGCCGGTCGGTCCAGCGGACGTCGTCGAGCTCGCCGTCGGTGGCGGCTTGGGGGTCGCGATCGTCGGTAATAGCTTCGAATCCCACCATAAGGGAGCCACCCATGGGCCAGGGTTGGCTGCCCCGGTAGATGATGTTCCGGATGCGCCGGCCGGTTTCTTCGAAGGCCTCGCGGTAGAAGGCTTCCTCGAGGTTCTCGCCGGCTTCGACGTAGCCGGCGATCAAGGAGTAGTACTCGCCGCCGGCTTTGCGGCCGAGCAACAGGTACTCATCATCCGGGTCGGTGATGAGCCCGATGACGGCCGGGTCAATGCGCGGGAAGATCGGCCCGCCCTCGCCGCGGGCGACGATGTTGTCGGCATCGAAGCTCACCGGCGAGCCGTCGCGGGGGTCGAAGAGCACGCGCTCGCGGTTGTCCACGAGGGCGAGGGCGCGAGCGATGCGGCGATCGTCGAGAAGCGAACGCGCTGCGGTGTGTACCAGCCCGGCGTCGCGCAGCTCGGCGTCTTCTCTATCGGTAAGCCGGACGGCCCAGGTGTTCTCGTCGACGCGGATGAGCCGGCCGGGATCGACCGGGAGCTGGCCGGTGGTGGGGCGCCCGTGGTCGGTGAGGATATAGCCCTCGGGGCTGATGAGGACGAGGTCACGGGCGGTATTACTCATGCGCGCCCCTGCTGTCCGGTGGTGCGGCGGATGTATAGAAGCCGGTCGCCGGGTTCGACGGCCTCGGATTCGGGCGAGTCGATGCGGTAGAGCTCGCCGGAGCGCACCACGCCGAGCACGATGTCGGCGAGGTGGCGGGGGTTGGCGCCGACCTCGTCTTCCATCACGGTGCGCTCGGCGATGGCGAAGCCCTCGTCGGCGCTGAGGAGGTCTTCCATCATCTCCACGACGGTCGGCGTCACGGTGGCCAGCCCCAGCATCCGGCCGGCGGTTTCGGAGGAGATGACGACGGAATCGGCGCCCGATTGCTCGAGCAGGTGCTGGTTTTCGACCTCGCGGACCGAGGAGACGATCATCGCCTTCGGGGCGATCTCCCGCACGGAGAGGGTGACCAGCACGGCGGTGTCGTCGGAACTCGGGGCGACGACGACGCTGCGGGCCCTCGGCACCCCGGCGATCTTGAGCACATCGCCCTTAGTGCCCGAGCCCTGGACGGTGACGAGCCCGCGGCGCTCGGCTCGGTCGAGGGCGTCGCGGTCGGTGTCGATGACGACGATCTGGTTCGGGCTTAAGCCGTCGGAAAGCAAGGCGGACACCGCGGAGCGGCCCTTGGTGCCGTAGCCGATGACGACGGTGTGGTTACGCACGGTTTTCCTCCAACGTTGGATCTGTAAGGTGCGGCGGGAGTTCTCGGTGAGCACGGACAAGGTGGTGCCGACCAAGAGGATCAGGAAAGCCACGCGGGCCGGGGTGATCACGAGGATGTTGATGAGGCGGGCCCGCTGGCTGACCGGGGCGATGTCGCCATAGCCGGTGGTCGAGAGGGACACGGCCGAGTAGTAGACGGCGTCGACGAACGTGCGCAGGTTGGTATACCCGTCACGGTCGATATACACGATCCCGGCGATGGCCATGAGCAGGATGAACGCATAGAGAAGGCGTCGCCCGATCAGCCCCCAAGGGCTTAAGGCCACCGAGTGAGGAATCCGGATGACGTTTAAGAGGGCGTGACCCGGAAGATCGCTGAGTTCCACGTCACCGCGGAAGCGCTCGCGAAAATGCTGGCTCATGTTCGCTGACTCTAGCGCTTCTCGCCCTCGGCGGATAAGGACAGCATCTCTTTCAAGCGCTCCCCGTCGTAGAGATCATCCGGTTTCAGCCGCTGATCGTGCAGGACGTAGTAGAACTCGGCGTCTACTGGGACGTCTTCACCGACGATGCGTCGCCAGGCCTCGCGGTAGACGGCCAGCTGCATCTCGGCGGAGCGCTTCTGCTCCCCCACCGGGGGCCGGCCGGTCTTCCAGTCGACGATCAACCACGAGCCGTCGGGCTGGCGGAAGATGGCGTCCATGCGGCCGCGGACCATGGTGGTGCCGATGGCCACCTCGAAGGGGTACTCGACGTAGGTGGGCGTGCGCTGGGCCCACGGCGAGCGCAGGAAGGCGTCTTTGAGTTCGGCGACCTGCTCGTCGTCGAGATCGGGCTCGCCGATGCCGGGGAGTTGGTCTTCGTCGAGAAGCGACTGCGCGCCGAAGCGGTCCTCGAGCCACTGGTGAAACGCGGTGCCGCGCTTGGCGTACGCGTTGGGTTTGAAGGGCACGGGGCGGCGGCTGCGGCGGGCGAACTGCTCGCGATCGGCGCTGAGGTTCACCATGTCGGTGGCGGTGAGATCGCCAGGGATCTCAACCTCCACGACGGGCGCGGACAAAGCCTCGTGTTCCTCGATGAGGGCATCGACTTCGCGTTCCCAGAAGTCGAAGGTCTCGCCGCGGCTGGCTGCGGGCAGCTCCTCCAGCGCGGAGCGCACAAAGGCGGCGCCGGCGCCGGTGTCCTCATCGACGTCCAGGGCGGGAAACAGGCCGGTCTTGGGCTCCTCCTTGTCTGTGGTCTTCTCGGCGGCGACAGCCCAGTGCGTCACCACCTGCGGGAACTTCTCCTTCAGCTGCGCGAAGGGCGCATAGGGCTCTTTCCCACTCGCGGTGATGGAGAGCACCCGTTCGGTGCGCGTCATGGCGACGTAGAACAGGCGCGCGGCTTCCTCAGCCTGCTCGGCCTTCACTGTTTCTATCCACTCTTTGCCGCCGTCGGTGAAGTCCTTGCGGTCGCCGGCTTCCTCGTAGCGCTCGCCGGCGTCGGCGGGAGGGACCAGATACGGTTTGGTGAGATACGTTTCCGTCAGGGATGTATAGGTGGCTTTATCAGCGTGGGCCACGGCGACGACATCCCATTGCAGGCCCTTGGCCTTGTGCGCGGTAAGGATCTGCACGCGGTCTTCGCGCACGGTGACCTCACCGGGCTCGAGGCCGTTTTCGTGCTCCTTGGCAAGCTCAAAATAATCGAGCAGACCGGCGAGGCTATCGCCGTGGTAGGCGGCGACGGTGGATAGCAGCTTGTCCAGGTGCACCGCTCCCCCACGCTCCACGGCATCCGGGCGGCTGAGGATCTCGGTGCGGATATCGAAGACGGTCTCGATATCGGCGAAGAGATCCGGCAGGGACTTCGCCAGGCTGGTGGTCCGCAAGTGCCGCAGCTTCGCGGAGAGTTCCTGCAGGCGGCGCAACCCGGCCGGCGAGTAACGCTCGGGCTCGCCGATATCCGCCACCGCGTCGCCGAGACCGGCCATCTGCTCCGGCGGGTCCTGGGTGACCTCATCGAGCTGGGTGAGCAGGCGTTCGGTGGGATCATCCGGCAAAACGGTGCGCTCCTTACGCCCGGAAAGGTTGCGGGCACGCTCGACGAGCGCGGTGAGGTCTTTCATCCCCAGACCGACCAAGGGGCCGGAGAGGATCCGCAGCGCCGCCTGCGAGTTGCCGGGACGGATGAGCATCGTGGCAATCGCGACGATATCCGCGACCTCCGGCATCGTGAGCAGCCCGCCGAGCCCCACGATCTCATAGGGAATACCCCGGGCGGCCAGCTCCTGGGCGATGGGCTGGCTCTGTTTGTTCTTGCGCACCAGCACCGCACCGGTAAAAGGCTTGCCCGCATCATGGGTGGCGTGGAAGTGGTGTTCCATCACATCGGCGATCGCGGAGATCTCTTCCTTCTCGCTCTCGTAATGCGCGAGGCTTACCTCGCCGGGGCCGGCGTCCTCGCGCGGCTCCAGCTTGGCGACGGGCCGCTGCCGCCCGGCAGTCTCCCCGTTAGGGAAGAACACGCCTTCGGAGACGTCGTTGGCCATCTCCAACACGTCGCCGGGGTTGCGCCACGAGGTGGTGAGCTCTTGTCGACGCGCCGTATCCGCCCTCCGCGGGAAGTCGTTGACGAACTCCTCGAGGTTTTCCACCGTCGCTCCTCGCCAGCCGTAGATAGCCTGCATGGGATCGCCGACGGCGGTGACGGTCAAGGATTCGTCGACCTCGCGCTCAACACCTTCCGGGGTGCCGTAGAGGTGCGAGAGCAAGATGCGCTGGGCGTGCGAGGTGTCCTGGTACTCATCGAGCATGACCACCCGGTACCGGCGCCGCTGCGAGTCCGCGACCAGCGGTCTCTGGGAGACGAGCCGGGCGGCGACGGACATCTGCTCGTTGAAGGTGACCAGGCCTTCGTCGCGAAGCGTGTTTTTGAGTGCCCTCACCACCGGCAAGAGGTCGAGGCGCAGCTGTTGGCAATTGAGCCATTTCCTGAGATCGCTCGGAAATTCGGGGCTGTTTTTGCGGTTACTCTGGCGCTTGGGCAGTTCGTGGGCGGTGTCGATGAACAGCTGGGTGCGCTCGGCGACGGTGTCCTCGTCCAACAGCGCGTTATCCATCTCGGTGGCCAGCTTGAGCACAGTCTCGGTGACCCATGGGACTTCATTCGTGGTGGTCAGCGCCCCTGTGTAGTCGGTGACCACCCGGTGAGCCAGCGCGTAGAGCTCGGCCTCGGTGATGAGGCGGGCATCTGGCTCAACCGGCACGAGCAGTCCGTATTGGCGGATGAGCTGGCCGGCGTAGGAGTCATAGGTCAACACCGTGGGCTGCTGGGTGGTGAGTTTCTCGCGCAGCTCAC
The DNA here is from genome assembly GCF_003065405.1 of Corynebacterium yudongzhengii. NCBI lineage: Bacteria > Bacillati > Actinomycetota > Actinomycetes > Mycobacteriales > Corynebacteriaceae > Corynebacterium > Corynebacterium yudongzhengii. The sequence goes on along the minus strand of NZ_CP026947.1, from coordinate 606,951 downwards.
CGCTGGGGTCCAGGTCACGGATTTTCGGGCTGCCCGCCAGGGTGCGCAGCTGGTGCCGAATGCGGTGGCTGAGCTCCTGGGCGGCTTTGCGCGTAAACGTCAGCCCCAGCACCTCATCCGGGTCGACGTAGCCGTTGGCGACGAGCCAGAGCACACGCGAGGCCATCGTCTCGGTCTTGCCGGCACCGGCGCCGGCGACGACGAGCATCGGGCCCGGAGGCGCCGCGGTGGCAGCGACCTGCTGGTCGTTGGGTCGCCGGTCGGGCCCTTGGAGGATCTGGGCAAGCAGGCGCGGTGAGATCTCAGCCATAGGTTAAAGGCTCTCCTTCGGGCTGTACGGGGCAGATGTGGGTAATGGGGCAGGTCCGGCAGGTGTCGTTGGTCTGAGCGAGCAGCCGGGGACCGCGCATGTGCTCGGCCAGCGCGGGCAGCCCGGCGGCGAACTCTTGGAGCTCTTCTTCCGTTTTCGCGACCTGCTGGCGGATAGTGGTGCGGGTTTTCGACGCCGCGGGGTAGACCAACGTGGCGCCCCCGACCTCGAGGGGCGTCTCCTCGCCGGCATCGGTGATGCGTTCGCCGTCGAGACGACCGCGCGAGAGCGCCAGCTGGTAAGCGAAAAGCTGCAGGTTCTCTCTCACCTTCTCCGTGGTGAGGGCACTTTTGCTGGTTTTCAGGTCGACGATGTGGACCGCCCCGGCATCGTTTTCTTCCTCCAGCCGGTCGATGCGCCCGCGGATGCGCAGGTCGTCGATGACGCCGACGTCGACATCGACCTCCACCCCGAGCTGGCGGAACCTGTCACGGGTGCTCTGCAGCCAGGTGTGGGTGTGCTCAAGCAGCTCGCGGAAGGAGTCCTTCGCGCTCGAGGTCTTCCATTCCGGTTCGTTGAGGATGGCTCCGAAGGCGTCCACGGTGCGCAGGCGGGCGTATTCCTCGTCGACGCCGCGCCCGATCGCCTCGAGGTAGGCGTGCGCGAGCGTGCCTTTGCTCATGGACAGCGGGGTGTCCTCTTCGTCCTCGATACGCCCCACCACCGCGCGCAGCGGGCAGTTGGTCAGCGCCTCGATGCGCGAGGGCGAGAGGTTGCGGCTTCCCCGCAGTTCCTCGTCCGTGGAGACCTCGCGCACGCTCGCCCAGGAATCCGGGTGGGCCCCGGGCACCCCGGCGCGGGCCAGGCGGGCGAGTTGGCGGGCCGCTTGGCGACGTTCGTCCTCCCGGCGCGCGGGATCACTGACGGTGCGGCGCAGCTCGGCGATCAGCGAGGTGCGCGAGAGAATCCGCAGGCCGGCCTCAGGTTCTGCCACGCCGGCCGGCCCGGCGACCGCGGCCACAGGTGTCGTCTCGTGGGCTTCGCGGAATTCGTCGAGGAAACGGGAGGCTTCGACCGGCTCTGCCGCCTCCACGTTATCCACGGCGGTGACCAGGAGTTTATCGGTGGCCCGGGTGGTGGCGACGTGGAACAGGCGGCGTTCCTCCGCCAAGCGCGCCGCGGTGTGCGAGACGGGGGTTACCGGGTCGATCCCGCGATCGACGAGGTCCAAAAAGTCTTCCTGGTCGAAGAGCGAGCCGGTCTCGCCGAGGCTCGGCCAGCTGCCCTCTTGGACCCCGGCGACGGCGACGACCCGGTATTCGCTGCCCACCGCGCCGTGGGCGGTGAGCACGGAGACGGCCTCGGGGGTGACGGTGCGGCGATCGCGCACGCCGGTGGGCAGCTCCTGGGCGGTGATGTGTTCGACGAAGGTCTCGACGGAGCCGGTGCCGGGGTGGCGTTCCACGAAGTCGCCGGCGGCGTCGAACAGCGCCATGACGGCGTCGAGATCACGATCCGCCTGCGAGCCGGTGGGCCCGCCACGCAGGGCCGTGGCCAGCAGCCGATTGGACAGGTCCGTGGCCGACCACAGCGCCCAGAGCACCTCCTCGACGCTGCCGCCTTGGGCGACCGCATCCCTCCCGGCTTCCAACACGCGGCGCAGGCGGTGCAGGATGTCGAGCTCGCGCTGGGTGAGCACGTTCCCGAACTCCGGCAGCTCGGCGTTCGGTGCGAGATACCCGGCCAGCGTGTCGATGCCCCGGGAGGCCGGGTCATAGCGGCGCAAACCGCGCAAGAGCCGACGTAAGGTCACCGGGTCCGCCCCGCCGACGGGCCCGAGCAGGAGCTTTTCTAGCTCGCTGCGGGAGAGCTCTTCATCCAAGGCACGCAGGCCCAGCAGCAGGGCGGCGACGAGGTGTTGCTCGGCGAGGACGACGTCGGTGGGATTGATGTGTACCGGCACCCCGGCGGCGAGCAGCGCGCGGCGCACGCTGCCGATATCGCCAGTCGAGCGCACGATCACCGCGATATCCGACCAGGCGATACCGTCTTCGAGGTGCGCGCGGCGCACGTAGTCGGCGACCACGTTGTTATTCGCGCTGACGCTGTCGGTCACGGCGACGAAGCGGGCCGGCTCGCGCCGGCTCGCGCCCAGGTTGATGTCGCGTGCCGGATCATCCGGCACGCAGGAGTCGAAAAACTCCGGCGAGGCGCCCCGGAAGTGGAAGACCGACTGCTGCGGGTCCCCGCCGACGACCACGAGCCCGTCTGGCTCGCCCGGCATGATCTTGCGGATCAGCTCGCCGGATTTCGGATCTAAGTGCTGGGCGTCATCGACGATGACGGTGTGCCAGTACTGTTCCAGCTCGTAGTTCAGCACGGTGGAGACCAGCTCGGAGGCCGAGTAGTTGTGCGTGCCGCTTAAGGCCATGGTCTGCTCGTATTCTTCGAGGAAACGCCCGGCGGCCTCCCACAGGGGCCGGTCGTGGGCGCGCCCGTGCGCGATGAGATCCTCGGGCCTTAAGCCGCGCTCTACCGCGCGCAGCAGGAAATCTCGCAGCTGGCGCGCGAAGCCGACGAAGGTGAGCGCCGGGATCACCTCGGCGGGCCAGCCGCCGCGGCCGTCTTCGGCGTGCCCGGCGAGTAATTCCCGGATCACGCCGTCTTGTTCCGCGCCGGTGATGAGCCGGATCTGTTCCTCGTGCTTCTCGCGCAAAAGCGCAAATGCCAGCGAGTGCACGGAGCGCACCAGCGGGGCGCTCGACACATAACTCTCGTCGCGCGCCAGAAGCGCCCGATGCAGCTTCTCGCGCAGGCGCGCGCCCGCCTCCTTGGAGGCGGTGACCACGAGGATCCCGGTGGGATCGGCGCCGCTGAGGATCTTCTCGACGACCGTATCCACTACAAAGCTGCTCACCCCACTGCCGGCACTGCCCGTGACGCGCCAGCGCCCGGAGGTGGGCACGGCGACAGGCCAGTCACGCGCGACCGGGGGCTCTACGCTGGGTCTGACCAGGCGGACTTGGGGGTGGGGTGGGATCACCGGGTTGAACTTTTCTTCCATGGCCCCGATTGTCTCAGATCACCTGGACATGAGAGCCGCGAGCACCCGCTGAATGTTCGAACGTGTGAGCGAATTAGTGCGGGGGTGGCGCTCCGCGACGATCGCGCGGTAGTTCACCGCCCGCAGAACCAGCTGCTCAATCTCGCCGATGTGCGCGAAACGGTGCAGCAGACCGAGATCCACGCCCTCTTCGCCGTCGATGATCAAAGCGTCCGCGATGACCAGCGCGGCGCTAAAGGCATGAGGCCGCGGATCGGCGAAAGGCACGAGATCGGTGACCGCGGGGACGGCGTCGCCGTCGTAAAGCGTCGTGGCCAAAAGGTCCGCGTGCCCGGGCTGGACGGGCAGATCGAGGGGCCCGTACTTCTCGTCGGCGGCCTGCCAGGCCTCCCTTTCGGCCTCGGCGTAGAGGTCGGTGCGCTCGAGGCCGACAGGCCCGTCGACGTGGGCGAGGGCGTCGGCAAGCTTCAGCGCCACGAGCACGGTCTCATCCGCCCGGCGCGAGGGCGTGCCGGTGATATAGGTGTTCGCCTTCCAGCGCCCGACGGTGAAACGCCCGTCCGTGGTGCGCAGCGGCCGGGCCAACCGCACGCCGTCGACGGTGAGTTTTTCGCGCAGCGACGCCGACCAGTGCGCGGTGTCCATCGCCTCTGCGTAGACGGTGGTGCCCTGCAGGAAGCCGTTGTCCCACGCGGGCCCGAGCGGGCGCGGGGGCGTATCGGTCGCGGGTGCATGGAAGGCGGTGAGCACGTGTTGCGGGATCATCTACTCTGCCTCGCGCTGCAGTTCTTCGTCGGGGACGGCACCGGGCAGCGGGTCGGCGCCGGGCTGCGGGTAGGGCCAGCCGTTGTAGCGGCAGGTCTCATCGCGATCAGGATAGACCTCGTGCGGGGCGCGGGCGTTGAGCTCCGCGTTGTTCAGGCTCAAGGTCTGCTGCATCATCACCGGGGCAAGCTCGCCGTCGCCGCCGCAGGCGACGTGGTCGGCATAGCCGATGGCGTGGCCGACCTCGTGGTTGATGAGGTACTGGCGATACGAGCCGATATCGCCCTCGAAGGTCTGGGCGCCGCGCGACCAGCGCGAGTCGTTGAGCATCACGGTGCTCTCGCCGGTCACGGTGGTCCGACAGCTGGTCTCGACGGCGAAGTCCTCGGCGCCACACATCTCCCGGGTGGTATCCGCACTGGTCAGCCGGATACGCAGATTGGGGTTCTCATCTTCCGCGACGTGTTCGAAACGAAACGCCGGGTCATTGGTCCAGCCGCGGGGGTCGGCGAGCGTGGCGTCGACAAGCCGGGCCACGGCCTCGTCGCCGCCGTAGTGGGCGGTCTCGACGCCGTTTTCAACCTCCACCACGTAGCGGACCACGGCTTCCTCGCCCACGCCCGCGCTGGCACCCGGGGTGCCCACGACCCGGTAGGTCTTATCCCCCGACTGTGCGAAAGGCCCCCCGGGCGGGAGCTCGTCCGGCTCTAGGTCCATCTCCCCCGCGTTCGCCGGATCCGGCCCGCCGCCGCGATCGGCGGGTGGCTCGGGCACATTCGCCTCCTCCGAGGCCTGCGTGGCGGTGGTGTCGCCGGCAGAGTCGGCCCGCGTCGCGTCGTCACCCCCACCGAGCGCGATGTCCGCCAGCAGCCAGATCGTGATCACCGCGAGCACCGGGATGGCATACGCACGCCAGCCGTACTCGCGGGCGAAACGAACCAAGAAGGACTCGTCGGTGCGTGCGCTTTCTGGCTGCTCGGTCTCGCTCGGTGTCATGGATCCTGAGGATACCTGCTATAAGGGAAAATCCTTAGGCGCCACCGAAGCCGACGGCCGGACGGTTGGCGCTACCGATCTCGACGTAGGCGACCTGCGGGGCGTTGACCAGGAAGGTATGACCCTTGGAGTCGGTCAGTTCCACGACCTCCTCCTTGGCGCGCAGGCCCTCGGTGAGGCGCTGGACCAGCTCGTCGCGGTTATCCTGAGCGTTGATCACGAGCTCGCGGGGGCTGTCAATAAAGCCGATCTTGATGTCCATGCTGTTGGTACCCGTCCAATCATCATCGATGGTGATTTACTGCAATGGACCCCATCATAGGGTCCGGCGGATAGGATGTAAGCGTGTCTAGACCTCGTTCACTACCGGCGAACACCTCACAGGCTCCTACCTTTGCCGAGCTCGGCGTGGCCGTCGAGATCGTCGAGGCATTGGAGGCTCGGGGCATTACCCACACGTTCGCGATTCAAGAGTTAACCCTGCCGATCGCCCTCAACGGGACCGACCTCATCGGCCAGGCGCGCACAGGCATGGGCAAGACCTTGGGCTTCGGGGTCCCACTGATCGACCGGGTTTTCGACGACGCCGCCATCAAAGAACTCGACGGCACCCCGCGCGCCCTTACGGTCGTGCCCACGCGCGAGCTCGCCCTCCAGGTGGCGGAGGATCTGACCATGGCTGCGGAGAACACCCCGGTTGTCGTCGCCGCGATCTTCGGCGGGCGCCCCTATGAGGAGCAGATCGAGGCGCTGAAGGCGGGTGTCGACGTGGTCGTCGGCACGCCCGGGCGTCTGCTCGATCTCGCGCACCGCGGGGATCTGCGCCTCGACGAGGTGGCCATCTTCGTGCTCGACGAGGCCGACCGGATGCTGGATATGGGCTTTTTGCCGGATATCGAGAAGCTTTTGCGCCTTCTTAACCGCGAGCATCAGACCATGCTGTTTTCGGCGACGATGCCGGGACCGATCCTCACCCTGGCCCGCAGTTTCATGGACCGCCCGCTGCACATCCGGGCCGAGGACCCCGGTGCGGCGACCACACATTCGACGACGAAGCAGGTCGTCTTCCGCTCGCACCGCATGGACAAATCCGCCGTGGTCACCCGTATTCTGCAGGCGCGCGGGCGGGGCAAGACGATCATCTTCGTACGCACCAAGCGCAGCGCCGCCCACTTGGTGGAGGATCTCGCCCGCCGCGGCTTCTCCGTCGGCGCGGTGCACGGCGACCTCGGCCAGGCCGCGCGCGAGAAGTCGCTGGAGGCTTTCCGCGAAGGCGTCATCGAGATCCTCGTGGCCACCGACGTCTCGGCGCGCGGCATTGACGTCGACGACGTCACCCACGTCATCAACTACCAGCCGCCGGACGACCCGCAGACCTACATCCACCGCATCGGCCGCACGGGCCGGGCGGGCAACACCGGCACCGCGGTCACCCTCGTCGGCTACGACGAGATGCTCAAGTGGCAGGCCATCAACGAGGAAAACGACCTGGGCAAGCCCGATCTTCCCGAGTGGTTTTCCACCTCCCCCGAGCTCTACGAGGCGCTCGACATCCCCCGCAACGCCCGCGATACGGTCGGCCCGCCGCGCGCGGTCTTCGCTTCCGAGCCTCGCCGCGAGCGTAGGTAGCATCGACAAGCGATGTCCTCTTCCGCTTATCGACGCGCCGACACCACCCACCCCTTGCGCCGCACCCGCGGCGATCTCCTCGCCACCGCGACCATCACGGCTATAAGCCTGCTGGCTATCGGCGGTGCCGTGGTGACGGCCCCGGTCAACTCGGTCACCCACGAACCGGCGGCACAGCCGGCGGTAATCGACGAAGAATTCACGCAGGCGCCTTCCGGTCTGGCGGAAGTCTTCCGCGCCGAGGATGTCTCGCTTCCCGGGGTGCACCGGCCCGTGATCGCGAAAGGGTTGGTGATGACCACCGACGGCCACGAGCTCACCGCCTTGGACCCGCGCGGTAAGGAGGTCTTTCGCTACGGCCGCGCAGACCGCGAGGTCTGCTCCTTGGCGACGGCCTGGGAGTCCGTCGTCATCGGCTACCGCTCGGGTTTCGGCTGCGGGGAGTTCACCCGCCTGCACGCCACCAGCGGCGAGTATGCGGCGACGCGGGCGGCGATCAACTCGGAAGTACCGCTGACGATCTCCTCGAACGATCGGGTGGGCACGGTCTCCGCGGACCGGGTCGAGCTGTGGCGTTCCGATCTCGTGCGCACCAGCGAATACGGCGAGGTCCCCGCCCCGCAGGAGCCTGATCTGCAGCCGCATCCCGGCTGCGAGATCACCTCGGCGCTGACCCGCACCGAGCTGCTCGCGGTCACGGAGGTCTGCTCCGAGGGCGCTTTCTTGCGCCTACAAGACACCGCGCCCGAGGACTCCCGCGAGCCAGAGATCTCCGCCTCGGTGCCGCTCGATTCTGCCGACGCCCGCCTCGTCGCCGTCGGCGAGGACGCGGCGGCGGTCTACTACGGCTCCCGGTTGCGTTCGTTTTCCGACGACGGCGTGGAACTCTACTCCCAAAACGTCCCGACGGCCGACCTCCTCGAGGACGCCGCGGGCGCATTCGTGCCCGCCACCGCCGATCTGCCGCACAACATGAGCTTCTTCGACGGCGAGCGTCTCTACCTGCTCTCCCCGACCGACCTGTCGGTCGACGGGGTGCTCGAGGACGTCCTCGGCACGGGTGCGGCAATTGGCGACGAGCTCCTAGTCCCCGTCGCCGACGGGATCGCGGTCATCGACGCGGTGACCCTGCAGCCGGTGCGCAAGCTTCCCGTCGATCGCGACGACTACGACGGCGAGGTGCATGTGGCGTTGGCGGGGGAAACGGTCGTCGAAAAGCGGGGCGATACCGTGGTAGGCCTGGCTTAGGCGCCGTAGCTTTCGGCCGCATACGCCGAGGACTGCGGGTGCAGCACCCCGCCCAAGCCGAGCAGGGCGGCCAGACCGACGACGACCGCGAGCGGCCACAGGCCCTCCATGGCCATGTACACCGCAACGGGTACGAGCAGGACGTTCATCATGACCAGCGGGGTGCGCCCCCAGCCGCGGCCGCGCAGCAGGCTGATCGCGCCGGCGGCGACGGTGCCGAAGAGGATGAAGATGAAGATCGCGGTGCCCACCCCGATCCAGTTCGCGGCGGCGGCGTCCGACTCGAGGTTCCTCGTGGTCGCGTTGGTGAGGTCCATGACGGTCAGGTAGATCGCGACGGCGAACGCCACCCCGGCCTGGATGAGGCCGATGATGGCGCCGAACTTCAAAGGGACCGGGACGGTACGAGACGAGGCATTCACAGCCCTCGATCCTAGTATCAGCGACCAGGCGTGGGCACCACGCCCTTTCGCGCGGTGGCGATTTGACCGTGGACCTTTCACCAACCTTGCGATGATTTTGACATAAACCCTGGTAGTAACGTGTTTCCGAGATGTGTGCGAGCTCAAAACGCTGCAAGGAGACTCATCACCCATTGAAGAAAAAGTGTGAATTAAAGCACTTTTTGGCGTTTACCCCTAGCGGAGCGCGACTTAACGTGACATTATTCCTGGGTAGCAAAAACAACAGATCGATGAACCGATCGTTAACTCTGAGCCACCACAGAGTTAACGCCATGTGAACGGTCGAGGGGAACGGCTACCGGTCCCACTCGCCACAAAGCGCGGCGTGACACCCCTGCCAGGGTTCACGTATGCCCACTCATGGTCTTCGCTATTTTGCACTGCCGTCTTCGCAGGCGGTTGTTTGGTGTGCACGACACTGCCCAGGGATTGACAACGACGTTTTCGACGCGCGCTGCCACGCGCATCACTTAAGGAGAGATTGAACCATGGATTGGCGCCACGAAGCAATTTGCCGCGACCAGGACCCCGAGCTGTTCTTCCCGGTCGGTAACTCCGGCCCCGCCCTCGCCCAGATCGCACAGGCCAAGCTGGTCTGCAACCGCTGCCCTGTGACCAACCAGTGCATGAAGTGGGCCTTCGAAACTGGCCAGGACGCCGGCGTCTGGGGCGGCCTGTCCGAGGAGGAGCGCCGCTCCCTCAAGCGCGCCAACAAGCGTGCAAATAAGCGCGCCCGCGTCTCCGCTTAAGGCTCTGCTTTAGGGTTTCGGCACTCGATCGCCGTACCCGGTTTTTGGCCGCCCGCCGACCTGTCACTAGGATTGTGGGCACGAACTGCTAGTTAACCCTCGATCCGCAAGGAGATCCCATGAGCAAGCGAGGCCGCAAGCGCAAGGACCGTCGCAAGAAGAAGGCGAACCACGGCAAGCGTCCGCTCGCCTAAGTTACGCTCGGCGGAATAGCATTCCGCCCCTGAGGCGAAAACACCCCGTCACCGGTTTTCGGTGGCGGGGTGTTCGTTTTGGCGGTGCGGGCGGTTGGGGGTTGGTTGGAGGGTTGGCTCCCGCGATAGTGCGTTATCGCTAGTAGCGACACTAGCTAGTCGTGTGAGTTTGCCGGAGGGGCCGATGGGTCGGGCGGGGCTGAAGTGGCCGAATGCTGGGTAGACAACCTGGCGACCCCCGATTAGGCGCCCATATTGCGCTTATGCTGGTCGAAAGCACCCCCATAGAAAGGAGTCCCGCGCGGTCGAAACCAGGACTCCTTTAGGGGTGACTCCTTTCGACCAGGCGCAGAAAAACCACCCCACACCGCCCTACCAACGACACTCGTCCAGAAAACCGCAGGTCAGCGACCCAGAGCGGCACCAAGCCCCAGAGCGGCACCAAGCCCCAGAACGCCACCAACCCGCAAACCGCCCCTAACGCCCTCGGATGATGTTGATCTGGGTGGTGATGCGTTCACGCAGGTATCCGGGAGCGGTTTCTTCACTGCAGCAGCGGCGCATGAGCATGCGGATGGCGCGTTCGCTTTCGAGTCGCCGGGCGCATTCTTCGCAGCGGGAGATCTCGGCGCGGATTTCGGCGGCGCGGGTCTCGCTGCAGTCGGAATCGATGATCTCGCAGATCAGCGCCTGCACGTGCGCACAGCTGCAGGGGCACGGTTCGGAGGACATCTAGGACTCCTTCTCGTCGGCGGTCATGTCGGGGTGCTCGAGCCCGATTCCGTGATCTCTTGCTACGTCCTTCAACAAGCCTCGGAGCTGTTTTCTTCCCCGGTGCAGTCGCGACATGACGGTGCCGATGGGGGTGTCCATGATCTCGGCGATTTCTTTGTAGGCCAGGCCCTCGACGTCGGCGTAGTAGACGACCATGCGGTAGTCGTCGGAGAGTTGGTTCATCGCGGCGACGATGTCGTCGTTCGGCAGGTTTTCGAGGGCCTCGACTTCCGCGGATTGCAGGCCGGTGGAGTCGTGGGAGCTCGTGGTGTAGAGCTGGTGGTCGGTGATGTCCTCGGTCGGCGTCTGCGCTGGCTGGCGTTGTTTCTTCCGGTAGGTGTTGATGTAGGTGTTCGTCATGATCCGGTACAGCCACGCCTTGAGGTTGGTGCCCGGCTTGAAGGAACTGAAGGAACGGTAGGCCTTGAGGTAGGTCTCTTGGAGCAGGTCCTCGGCGTCTTGGGGGTTGCGGGTCATGCGCAGGGCGCCGCCGTAGAGCTGGTCGAGAAGCGGTAGCGCCTCATCGTTGAAGCGTTGCGTCAGCTCATCGGACTCCGCTGGATCCATTTCCCCACCTTCCGTCGACACGGGTCATCCCATTGTAGACGGAGCCACTACAGCAGCCGCGACTCGGCGGCGTCCATGAGCCCGGCGTGGTCGTTGCGCACGTTGCCCACCGCGCTGTCGGCTTCCTGCCAGCGCATGCGCTCACGCAGCGAGGTAGGCGCCGACGTCAACAGCTCCCCGGCCTCGTCGGCGTCGCCTTCGCACCACTGCCGGACCTCGGAGGGCTCGAGAAATCGGGGCAGCCGGTGATGCAGCCAATCCATCGGCACCTCCGCAGCCGTGGTGATCATGGTGCACGAGAGCTGATCCAACCCCGTCGAGAACAGCGCTGCCGCCCAGAGCATCTCCCCACCTTCGAGGGAGACGAAGTAGGGCTGTTTCTTGCCGTTCTCGCCGACGTGCCACTCGTAGTAGCCGTCCAAAGGCATCACGCCGCGCTGGGTCTGAAACGCATCCCGAAAGCTCGGTTTCTCGCGCACCGTCTCCGCCCGGGCGTTAAACAGCGGCGGGCCGGAGTCGTCTTTCTTCCAGTGTGGCAGCAGTGCCCAGCGGGCGGGGGTGAAGCGGGCCACGGGCCCGTCGTAAAGCACTAAGCCGACCTGCTGGGTGGGCGCGATGTTATAGCGCTCAGGCGGGGTGCCGTCGGGCGCGTGGGTCTCCTGGACGCCGGGCAGGGCGCCGATTTCGCCGAGGAGTTTCTCTCCGGTGGTAAACATCACGAAGCGTCCGCACATAACCTCTATTATGTACCCATGAACGATTTCTGGCCTGCCCCCACAGTGAAGGACCCGATCAGCCATACACAGCTGGTCCCTGGGTCGAAGTCGATCACCAACCGTGCGCTGGTTATCGCCGCCGCGGCCGCGACACCATCGACCATTAGCGGTGCCCTCATCTCCCGTGACACCGAGCTCATGGCCGCTGCGCTGCGCACCTTAGGCATCGGGGTGGAGATCGACGGGCACAACATCTCCGTCATCCCCGCCGCCTGCCTGAGCCCCGGCGCGATCGAGTGCGGCCTTGCCGGCACCGTCATGCGTTTCGTGCCGCCGCTGGCCGCACTTGCCGACGGCGAGGTCTCCTTCACCGGCGACCCCCAGGCATCGAAGCGGCCGATGTCGGGAACCCTCGAGGGCCTGCGCGCGCTCGGGGTTCGTGTCGAGGGAGACGCCCTCCCCTTCACCCTCCACGGCACGGGTCACGTCGCGGGCGGCGCCATCGAGATCGACGCCTCCGGGTCCTCGCAGTTCATCTCCGGGCTGCTGATGGCCGGTTCGCGTTATGACTCGGGCCTGAGCATCACCCACCGCGGCGAGGGGCTGCCGAGCGCCCCGCACATCGAGATGACCGTCGACATGCTGCGCAGCGCCGGCGTGCAGGTCTACGCCGAGGACGGCAGCTGGCATGTCAGCCCCGGCGAGTACGACGGCCGCGACTGGGTCATCGAGCCGGATCTGTCGAACGCCACCCCGTTCCTCGCCGCGGCGGTGGTCACCGCCGGCACCGTCACCGTGCCGAACTGGCCGGAGCAGACGACCCAGCCGGGCGATGAGATCCGCAGCATCTTGGAGCGCATGGGCGCACAAGTTTCGCTTGCCGACGGCTACCTCACCGTCACCGGCCCAGATCCGGATCAGTTGCGCGGCATCGATATCGACATGGGCGATATCGGCGAGCTCACCCCCACCGTCGCAGCTTTGGCGGCCCTGGCGAACAGCGAGTCGCACCTGCGCGGTATCGGGCATCTGCGCGGGCACGAAACCGATAGGCTCGCCGCGCTGAGCGCCGAGATCTCGCGTTTGGGCGGCGACATCAGCGCCGACGAGGATTCCCTCCACATCCGCCCGGCCTTCCTGCACGGCGGAGAGTGGTATTCCTATAACGATCACCGCATGGCCACCGCGGGCGCGATCCTGGGGCTGCGGGTAGAGGGTGTGGGGATCGAGAACATCGCCACCACCTCTAAGACCCTGCCCGGTTTCGCCGAGATGTGGCTGGAGATGCTGCATGGCTAGGCGCCACTGGGACGAATCGGATGTGAAGATCCGTCCCGGCAAAGGCTCCCGCCCGCGCACGAAGGATCGCCCGAAGCACAAGGATGCGAAGTTCGGGATGGTCATCACGAAAGACCGCGGCCGCTGGGGCGTGGTCCTCGACGGCCGCGAGGACGCCATCGTGTGCATGCGCGCCCGCGAGCTCGGGCGCACCGCGATCGAGGTGGGCGATCGCGTCGGGGTCGTCGGCGATACCTCCGGCAACCCCGGCACGTTGGCGCGCATCGTGAAACTCGCCGAGCGCACCTCGGTGCTGCGCCGCACCGCCGATGACACGGATGCGTATGAGCGCATTGTCGTCGCCAACGCCGAGCAGCTGCTCATCGTCTCCGCTGTCGCCGATCCCCCGCCGCGCGCCGGTTTCGTGGAGCGAGCGCTGGTGGCGGCGTTCGTCGGCAATGTGCGCCCGGTGCTGTGCCTCACCAAATCCGACCTGGCCGATCCCACGCCCTTCGCCGAGGAGTTCGCGGACCTCGAGGTCCCGGTGATCATCGCGGGTATCAATGACGATCTCGCGGAGGTCGAAAAGCTTGTCGACGGCCACGTCACCGCCCTCATCGGCCACTCCGGGGTAGGCAAGTCCACGCTGGTCAACCGGCTGGTTCCGGAGGCGAACCGGGAAACCGGCGAGGTCTCGGGCGTGGGCAAGGGTCGACACACCTCGACCCAGTCGGTGGCGCTGCGGCTGCCGCCGCCGGCGAGCGGGTGGATCATCGACACCCCCGGCATCCGGTCTTTCGGGCTGGCGCACGTGGACGCCGATACCGTCATCGGTGCCTTCGAGGACCTCGAGGAGGCCACCGAAGACTGCCCGCGCGGCTGCTCCCACGTCGGCCCGCCGGCGGATCCGGAGTGCGCGCTCGACGAGATCGACCCGGATTCCGCCACCGGCCGGCGCGTGGTGGCGGTGCGCAAGCTGTTGGAGGCGCTGCGCTCCAACAACGAGTGGGAGATGTAAAGCTAGAGCAGGTCGATGAGCACGGGCAGCTCGGAGGGGTCGTAGAAGGCCAAGAAGTTGTCCTGGGCGTCGCCGACGATAAGCGCGGCGTCCTCATCGCCCAGATCGGAGGCGTCGATCGCCTCGATGGCCTTCGCGGTGGCCTCCTCGGATTCCTCGATGTCGATGTGGATCGCGGCGACGTCCGCGAGCGCGATCTCGGCCGGCGAGAGCTTGACCACCGATTCGATCATGTCCGGGTTCGGGGTGGCCTGGGCATCCTTCACATCCGCCGAGATGACCACGCGGCGGTGCGGGAACTGCTCCTCGTCGCCTACGGCGAGCAGGCGCAGCGAGGCCTCGGCGGCGTTGTCGAAGGCGACGGCCTCCATCTCCTCCTCGCTGCCGGAGTGGTAGAACTCGCGCAGCGAGGGCGTCACAGCGAACGCCCAGCCGCTGCGGGCGGTGAACACCTCGTCATCGCGGAGGGCCGCAAGCATCCCGAACGTTGCGGGCAGATAGACGCGCATGGCTCTAGAACTCGCCGTCGATGTCGAAGATCGTCTGGATCTCGACGGTGGTGCGGTCGAACGCGGTGTGCAGGATGCCCACCATCCCGTACTCGACGGCGGCGCGGACGTTGTAGATGCCGTCGTCGACCATGACGCAGTCGCTCAGCGGCAGCCCGAGGGCGTCCGCGGCGGCTTGGAAGGCGGCGCGATCCGGCTTGTCGGCGCCCACCTCGCCGGAGAGCACGGCGGCGTCGACGATGCCGCGGTACTCCCACTCGCGGATCGGCTCGGCCTCTGGGCCGCCGGGGTCGTTGGAGAGGATCGCCACGGCGATGTCCTTCGCCTTGACCTCCTTAAGCAGGCGCTGCCAGCGCTTCTGGTCCTCTTCGGGGCCGTCGAGCACACCGACGTAGTCGACGATCAAACCTTGCATCTAAGTAATCCCTTTCGTCGCTTTCAGGCACAGCCTCGTTATCCGTGGAACAATGGTACCTACCCCCTCAAGCATCTGCCCCCTTCGTTGCTCTATCACGCCAAGGGAGGCATTGATTCATGCTCCAACCGATCCCGGGGACCGCCTGGCTCATGGCGCTGCAACCCCGGCCTTCTCCCCCGCCGCGTCGGCGGGTGGCGCGGCCGTCGACAAGCGAGCTGGAACGCCCGCACGTGGCGCTCATCCGTGTCTGCCTCGAGGTGGCCTGCTGCATGCGCCCGCTGGAGCACCTGGACGCGCGGCGTTTTGCGGGGCCGGTGCGCCGGCACGCGCAAGCTTTTCGACGCCGCCGCGTTCTCGCCGGGCCGGTGCGCATCCGTTCGGCCTATGCGCAGCAGGTCGCCGAAATCCCGCCCGATGAGGAGGAAGACGCCGCGCCCACCTGCGACTACGAGGTCTTCGGCACCGCGCTGTGCGCCGGGCAGACCTTCGCGTTCACCGGCCGGCTGCGCGGCGGGAGGCTCTATCGGCTGCTGGCCTTGCAGATCCTGCCGCGCGCCTAGGCCTGCTCGACGGGCGCGGAGGCCTGCTCGCTCTGGTCTTCCTGCTTCTCGAACTGCTTGCGCAGCAGGAAGAGTTGGCGGACGGTTTCCTCCTTGACGGCGTCATTCATGGCGTTGAACAGATCGCCGCCTTCCTTCTGGTACTCGACGAGCGGGTCGCGCTGCGCCATGGCGCGCAGGCCGATGCCCTCCTTGAGGTAGTCCATCTCGTAGAGGTGCTCGCGCCACTTGGTGTCGATGATCGGCAGGATCACCATGCGCTCGACGTTGCGCATCTGCTTCTCGCCGCCGATGGCGCTGACCTGCTCCTCGAGGCGGTCGTAGGCGGCGTGCGCGTCGTCCTTGAGCGCCTGGGCGAGCTGGCTGTCGGTGAGCTCGCCGGCGGTGCCGTAGTCCTCGGAGTCGATGAGCTCCTGGGGGCTGACCGTCGGGCCGTAGAGCTGGTCGAGGGCCTGCCAGAGGCTGTCGAGGTCCCAGTCCTCGACGTAGCCGACGGCGGTGGCGCCGTCGACATAGGCGTCGATGGTCTGGTCGATCATGCGACGCACGTTGTCCTTGAGGTCCGCGGATTCGAGGATGGAGCGGCGCTCGCCGTAGACGACCTTGCGCTGCTCGTTGAGCACCTCGTCGTACTTGAGCACGTTCTTACGCATCTCGTAGTTCTGGCTCTCGACCTGCGACTGCGCGCCCTTGATCGAGTTGGAGACCATCTTCGACTCGATGGGCACGTCATCCGGGACGTTGAGGCGGTTCATCATCTGCTCCATCGACTGGCCGACGAAACGCACCATCAGCTCGTCGCGCATGGAGAGATAGAAGCGGGTCTCGCCGGCATCGCCCTGGCGACCCGAACGGCCGCGCAGCTGGTTGTCGATACGCCGTGACTCGTGGCGCTCCGTACCCAGCACGTAGAGGCCGCCGGCCTCGCGCGCTTCGTCGCCACGCTTCTTCGAGCGCTCCTTGGCGATGGGCAGCTGCTCATCCCAGGCCTCCTGGTAGCGCTCCTCGTCCTCGAAGGGATCCAGTCCCTGCTCCTTGAGCTTGGCATCCAGAAGGACCTCGGGGTTGCCGCCCAGGACGATGTCGGTGCCGCGGCCGGCCATGTTGGTGGCGACGGTCACCGCGCCCGGCAGCCCGGCCGAGGCGATGATGCGGCCCTCTTCCTCGTGGTGCTTCGCGTTGAGCGCCTTGTGGTCGACGCCGCGCTTGGTCAGCAGGTTGGAGAGGTATTCCGAGCGCTCGACGGAGGTGGTGCCGACGAGCACCGGCTGGCCCTTCTCGACGTGCTCGGCGATGTCATCGACCACCGCGGAGAACTTCGCCTCCTGGGTCTTGTAGATGATGTCCGGGTGGTCGATGCGCTGGTTCGGACGGTTGGTCGGGATGGCGACGACATCGAGGCCATAAATGCCGTTGAGCTCGGCGGCCTCGGTCTCGGCGGTACCGGTCATGCCCGCCAGCTTGTCGTACATGCGGAAGTAGTTCTGCAGGGTCACCGACGCGAGCGTCTGGTTCTCCTTCTTGATCTCCACGCCCTCTTTGGCCTCGATGGCCTGGTGCATGCCCTCGTTGTAGCGGCGGCCCTTGAGGATGCGGCCGGTAAAGCCGTCGACGATCTGGACCTCGCCGTCGCGGACGATGTAGTCCTTGTCGCGGGTAAACAGCTCCTTCGCCTTCAGCGCGTTGTTGAGGTAAGACACGAGCTGCGAGTGCTCCGGGGCATAGAGGTTGTCGATGCCGAGCTGGTCCTCGACGAACTCGACGCCCTCCTCGGTCACGCCGACGGTGCGCTTACGGGTATCGACCTCATAGTGCTGGCCCTGGCGCAGACGCGGCGCGAGCTTGGCGAAGACGTGGAAGAACTGCGACGAGCCGTCCACCGGCCCGGAGATGATCAAGGGGGTGCGGGCTTCGTCGATAAGAATCGAGTCCACCTCGTCGACGATGGCGTAGTGATGCCCCCGCTGGACGATATCCTTCAGGCTGCGGGTCATGTTGTCGCGCAGGTAGTCGAAGCCCAGCTCGTTGTTCGTGCCGTAGGTGATGTCGGCGGCGTAGGCCTTCTTGCGCTCGGCCGGGCGCATCTCCGGGTTGATGACGCCCACCTCGAGGCCCAACCAGCGGTGGACACGGCCCATCATCTCGGCGTCACGCTTCGCGAGGTAATCATTCACCGTCACGATGTGCACGCCCTTGCCCGCCAGTGCGTTGAGATACGCCGGCAACACCGACGTCAGGGTCTTACCCTCACCGGTTTTCATCTCCGCGACGGAACCGAAGTGCAACGCGGCGCCACCCATGACCTGAACTTTGAAGTGCTTCTGGCCGAGCACACGCCACGACGCCTCCCGCGCCGTAGCGAAAGCGTCCAGCAGGATGTCGTTGAGGCCGTCGCCATCGGCAAGACGGGCGCGGAACTCTTCGGTCTTCGCCTTGAGGTCGGCATCGGAGAGCTCCGCGTACTCGTCCTCCAGCTCCAAGACCTGTTCGGCCATCTTGTCGTAGCGTTTGACCGTGCGGCCTTCACCGACACGGAGCAGCTTGGAAAGTCCAAACACGGGCTAATAGTCCTTCTCGCACGCGATTACACATTTGTTCAACCGGCCATTGTACGCACTGAATCGACGCCGTCATCCACCCGGCGCGGTTGTCACAGGCAGTTCGTAGCTCGAGGACAGTTGGGGCGTGGGTGGTGGGCAACCCAACCTGATGATCAAGAGCTCTGCTGTGACGACGGGGTTGGTGAGGTCGAGTTCTAAGATCCGCTGGATGATATCAAGTCTCCTACGTACGGTCTTGCGGGGAAGCTGCAGTTTCTCGGCGGTGTGACTGATGTTACTGCCGTTGCGTAAGAAAGAGTCGAGCGTGTGCGCGAGTTCTGGCTTCCGGCTCAGACGACCCCAGGTGTCGCGCTCTCGCTCACCCAAGAGGCGCTTGACCTCGGGGTTTTCCGCCCACGAAAGAGCGCAGGCTTCTGGACCGACGATCGTTCCTACCGCAAGGCCGGCAGCAGTTCTTTCCAGCGCGGAGATTTTGTCTTGGCCGAGAAGCTCCCAGTGAATGGGGGCGCCCATGGCGATCCGGGTATCCGATTTAGTGGGTTCGAGAAGCTGCGCAATCTCTTGGGCAGGCTGGGATCCTCGAAACAAGACTACTGAGTGCCGGTGGCTCAGCCGGAGGTGGAACAGTGTGTGCCCCAGCCGATCGAGGGCCCTATCCAAGTTGTTGATTGTTTTATCGATCGCAGCTTTCTGCTCGGCAACGATGAGTACGGGCCGGACCAGCCCAGATGTGTCGCTGAACTGCTGGAAAACTCTTTCTACCGCCGCAGAAGAATGGGACAGATCCAACTGGACGGCTAGGGCCAGAGAGTTCAGTTCCTGATGCGCGCGGCGATAGGTTGTCGGGCGCTTGAGGGACACCGCGGCGAGCCCTGCACAGTGACGCAGCAGGGCTAAGTCGTTGCTATCCAGGTGCTGTAGAGATAGAGCGATGAGCCCGTGATTGAGCTCCCCTTCCCCACCCATTTGATAGGCGACGAGGTTGAAATCACCGAGGTGTGTCGCGCGCCCGAATCCTTTGTCGCGCACGATCTGGTGCAGACCGTCACGGTTGACGGGCGGCAGATCTGGTTTCCAGGCCGCCGCTGAGAGCCGCCCGTCGTTGTGAGATAAGACGACGTGAGCGTTGAGACAGTGACCGCTTTCTCGTAGTAAGCCATCGAGCCCGTCACGCTCGGCGGCTGTATTCAGTCTCTTCTGGTTCTCCAGCAGTCTCTCGCGCTGATAGTTTCGCCGACGCTCTATCTCCTGCTGCACCTTGTTAATAAGAGAGACGAAGAGAACCGGACGGGGAACGACGAACAGGGATATCCCCGCCGTGTCGGCCGCTTCGATGAGGGGCGTGGGGACCTGATCGAACGCGAGGCCGACGCCAAACCCGATCCCCACCGCTCCCGCGGCGGCTACCCTATCCACGTACGGGGCGAAAGACTCGGGAGAGCCCTGAAAGGCGATTCCGGTCAGCAGCACAATTGAGTTCTGTTTGAGGAACTCTGTCGGGTCGGGCAACTCCGTGGGGTGAATGAGGGAAAAGTCTTTTTCCGCATCGAAGATAACCTCTAGGCTGAGATCCTTCTGGGCCGCCAACCAGCGAATACTGAAGGAGTTAATCTACGATTCTTCGGATGCAGGCTTCGGCATGGAGACTCCACTCTGGACATTCTGTTTCTCAGCTTTCCCCACTATGGCAGTATTCTAGCTCACAATAATGGCGCGATAATGACCTGCATCAACCCATGATCGAAGGAGTGACGATGCAGACTATCCCCGCCCACCTTCCCCAGCGCCGGTCCATCACTACCGCAATCCCCGGCCCGAAATCTGCCCGCCTCGACGAAAAGCGCCGCGAGAACTGTGCCGCCGGCATGAGCCCCGGACTTCCCGCCTACATCGAAGATGCCGACGGCGGCATCTACCTCGACGTCGATGGCAATAGCTTCATCGACTTCACGACGGGCATCGGCGTCACCACGGTCGGCGCATCGAATGAGGCGGTGCGCGAAGCGGTCACGGAAGCAGCTCAGCGTTTCACCCACACGTGCTTCTTTAGCGCCCCGTACCAGGGTTTCGTGGATGTATGCAAGAAGCTGAACGAGATCACGCCGGGCGATCACGCAAAGAAGACGCCCCTGTTTTCCACGGGCGCGGAAGCCGTCGAAAACGCGGTCAAGATTGCGCGGCACTACACCCGCCGCAACCGAGTGGTGGTCTTTGATTCCGCGTTCCACGGGCGGACCAACCTGACCATGGCGATGACTGCGAAGAACGCCCCGTACAAGGCCGGGTTCGGCACCCTCGCTTCCGATGTCTACCGCGTACCCGGTTCCTACCCACTCTGCGACGGGCTCACCGGTCCGGAGGCGGCGCGGCGAACGATCCGCTACATCGAGCAGCAGGTCGGCACGGAAGATCTCGCCTGCCTTGTTATCGAGCCGATTCAGGGAGAAGGTGGCTTCATCGTTCCCGCAGAGGGGTTCCTTCCGGCGCTGCAGAAGTGGTGCAACAACAACGGCATCGTTTTCGTCGCCGACGAGATCCAAGCCGGTATCGCTCGTTCTGGACAGTGGTTTGCCTCCAATCACGAGGGCCTAGTCCCCGATCTGGTCACCACCGCCAAGGGGCTCGCCGGCGGTATGCCCCTATCCGCGGTCACCGGCCGCCAGGAGATCATGGATAGTCCCGGCCCTGGTTCTCTGGGCGGCACCTACGCCGGAAACCCGATCTCCTGTGCCGCCGCCCTCGCCGCACTGGATCAGGTGGAAAAGCTCAAGCTCGCCGAACGTGCACGCGATATCGAAGAGGTCATCCGCGAAGAGCTTGCCGAAGCAGTTGCGAGCGAGCGTGTAGCCGAGATTCGTGGCCGCGGCGGAATGATCGCACTCGAAATCGTCGACGCCGACGGTCGACCAGATCCAAAACCACCGCGGCCATCGCCACCGCGTGCAAGCACGCTGGGGTCGCGATCCTCACTTGCGGCATGGACGGCAATGTCATCCGCTTGCTACCGCCGCTGGTCATCGATGGGGCGCTGCTTCGCGACGGCCTGCAGATCCTCAACAAGAACATCGTGGAGGCAGATTGAGCAGACTGACGCATTGAAACTATGCAACGGCATAGTAGATCTCGACATTCGCTTTAAGTTCATTGTGTTGAACTTTTCTTTTCAGCATTACTAAACTTTTGCTAGGGTGAGGGCACCAGCCTTTAACAAGACCTTCCGGAAGGAGGATCAATCGATGGGTGCCCCAAACCCGCGGGCCCCGGGCTCGCGCTACGAGACCGTGACCGTTGACGCCGAAGATTCTGCCCCGGTGGTGTTTTTCTCGTCAGTGTCGGAGAACACGAGGCGTTTCGTCGATAAGCTTCACCTCCCCGCCCTGCGCATCCCCCTCCGCCCGGCCCGCGAGGGGATGATCCGGGTGTGCCGTCCGTACGTCCTTTTTGCGCCCACTTATGGCGGCGGTAAGCGGGCCGCGGCGGTGCCGAAGCAGGTCGTCCATTTCCTTAACGACCCCGTCAATCGGGGGCTTCTCCGCGGTGTCATTCCGTCGGGAAACAGGAACTTCGGCGTGGATTATTGCCGAGCGGGTCCGATCATTTCCCGCAAGTGCGGTGTGCCGGAGCTTCATCGCTATGAGCTCATCGGCACCAGTCTGGACGTCTCGCGCGTTCGAGACATTATGACTTCATTTTTAACCGAAACATCGTCTCTTCCCCTAGGGGCACCATGATTGAGAAACTTGCCGAATCAACACCCATTCGCGCGGCGACGGTAACTCCCCCGCGCTACCGTGTGGACCGCTCCGCGAGGCTGCGGCCGATCGACTGGAACAAGCCCATCGACGAGAAAGACCTCGAGGTATGGCACCGCCTCACGGCGAACTTTTGGCTGCCGGAGAAGGTTCCGCTGGCCAATGACCTGTCGTCGTGGAACTCTCTCAGCCAGCAGGAAAAGGACACCACCCTCCGGGTGTTTACGGGGCTGACGATGCTCGATACGCTGCAGGCTTCCGTGGGCGAGATCAGCCAGATCCAGGATGCCAAGACCGAGCACGAGGAGGCGATCTACACCAACATCGCCTTCATGCAGGCCGTTCACGCCAGAAGCTACTCATCGATTTTCTCGACGCTGTCGAACAGCGCGGACATCAATAAGGCCTACCGGTGGGTCATCAACAACGACATCGCGCAGAAGCGCTGCTCGCTTGCGCTCGAGCATTACTACGGCGACGACCCACTCAAGCGCAAAGCGACCGCGACTCTGGTGTCATCGCTGTTGCTCTACCCCGGTTTCTACCTGCCTTTGCATTGGGCGGCGCGCGGCAAACTCATGAACACCTCGGACATGATCCGGCTCATCCTGCGCGACAAAGCAGTGCACGGCTACTACTCCGGATACAAATACCAGCGCGGGCTGGAGAGACAGTCCGCGGGGCGCCAGGAAGAGATGCGGCGCTTCGTCCAGGACATCAGCGACGAGTTCTACGAACTCGAGGTGGCCTACACCAAGGAGGTCTACGCGCCACTGGGGCTTGACGACGACGCTATCCGCTTCGTCCGCTACAACTGCAACAAGGCGTTCATGAACTTGGGCTACGAGGAAAAGTTCTCACTCGAAGACGCGGTGGTCAAACCCGAGATCCTCGCAGCCCTCGCCCCAGATTCGACCGAGACCCACGACTTCTTCTCCGGTTCCGGCTCCTCCTATGTCATGGGCGTAGCCGAAGACACCGATGACAGCGACTGGGATTTTTAGGTACCGGGGCTTTCTCTGCACACACTTTTTGCACATACTTCACCGAAAGGAAACCATGACTTATAACGTCTCCGTGCTCGTAGGCAGCCTGCGCCGGGAGTCCTATGCGCGCAAAATAGCTTTGAGCTGCCTGGACTACTTCCCGGATGCCATCGACGCGAAGATCGTCGAGATCGGCCACCTGCCGCTGTACAACTTCGACTACGACGATCCTTCCGTCACGGACGTTTCCACTCCCGATTCCTATACGCAGTTTCGGGCCACAATCAAAAACTCTGACGGGGTTCTCTTCGTCACCTCTGAGAACAACCGGACCATCCCCGCCTACCTCAAAAACGCCATTGACATCGGCTCCAAGCCCAACTCTGACGTCGCATGGAAGGGGCTGCCGGCGGGCATCATCAGCCACTCCGTCGGCCGCATGGGCGGCTATTCCTCTCAGAAGAATCTCCGCCTCGCACTGTCTTACTTCGACATGCCGACTCTCGGTCAGCCGGAGATCTTCCTCGGCCAATCGCCGACTTTGATCGACAAGGATCGCCTGGCCCCGGAGCGCACCGTCGCATTCGTTCGCGACTACATCACGCGCTTCAGCGAGCTCGTGACGACGACTGCCGGTTCGCGGTTATGAGTGGATGAGGCCGTCTAGTGCGTTCGCAAGCGAGTCAATGTGGGCAGCGGTGTGTGTCGCCATGAGCGTGACCCTGAGGATCGCGCGGTTGCGGGCGACCGTGGGGTAGCGAATAGCCGGAACGAAAAATCCCTGCTCACGAAGGCTTTCTGAGACTGCTACGGCGTGCTCCTCACCCCCGATGGGAATGGGAAAGATCGGGGTCTCCCACGTCTTCCACCCCAGCCGATGAGACAGGTGATCTATATTCGCGCGGAGAGCTCCTAGCGGGCTGGCGCTACCGGCGATGATGTCGAGGGCCTCCGCAATGGCGGCACAGGTGGCTGGCGCGGGCGAGGTGGAATACACATAGGAGCGCGCCTTCTGGCGAAGGAGCTCGGTTAGCGCCGGAGAGCCGGCGACTACTGCCCCTTCTGCCCCGAGGGCCTTCGAGGCAGTCGCCACCAACACATCGGGGGCGTCGTTGTGGAGCTGGAAGTGCTCGACGATGCCACGTCCCGACGCACCCAGGGTTCCGGTGCCGTGGGCGTCATCGACCATCACGGCAGCCTCGTGGGCACGGCAGATCGCCATCAGCTCGGGTAGCGCAGCGACGGTGCCGTCCATGGAGAACAGGCCATCGCTTACCACTAAGCAGTTGCGGTCATGGTGTTTGTCGAGCACGCGCTCGAGCGCGCCCATGTCTCGGTGGGGATAGACTTCTACCGCCGCGCCCTGGGCTTTCGCGAGGCGGCAGCCGTCGATGATGCTGGCGTGGTTGCGTTCATCGGAGACGATCACTGTGCCGGGTCCCGCGAGCGCCTGGAGAGTGCCCGTATTCGCTGCAAAGCCGGAAGAAAACAGCACCGCCTCGGGGTAGCCCAGAAACTCCGCGAACACCCGTTCCACCTCTCGGTGCGCACTGGTTGTCCCCGTGGTCAGGCGCGATCCCCCGGAACCGGCACCGAAGAAGGCTCCGGCGCGGGACGCCGCCTCTATGACACGTGGGTGCTGTGCCAACCCCAGATAGTTCGAGGAGCTGAAAAGCACCATGGTGCGGGAATCAATCACCGCCTCGGGGGTGGGCGCTGAGGCGAAAGTCGCTGGGATGCGCTCCAGCCCTCGGCGCCTCCAGGAGTTCAGGGATTGTTCTGCGGACGCTTCCAGCCATGTCATGCTTGCATACTAAGCCAATGCTGAACGATGTTTAATTACTGTTGGCGGGGGTTCTGGTGGGAAACCTGCTAGAGGATATGTTTTGGTTCGGGGTCTGCTGGGTTCCTCTTCCGCGCCTTGGTTCTGGGGTGTGCTTTATTAGGGGCTGGCACGCTGCTGTGCGCGTCGACGTTGGAGAGTTTCGGCACCGTATTTTTGTTTTCCGGCCTTGAGAAGCTGTGGCAGGGAACCTGACTAAATGGCCTAGGCCAAGATTATGCCGTGGCATAAACGAAGCACGCGTCGCGCACCCCGTCCACGGGGTGACACCAGGCCATGGAGACGCAACGGCAAACACCATCCAACGTCGATCCCGGTGACGGCGCCGAGCATACGGGAGGCCTTTCGACGCCCCTACCCGCGAACCTGGCTAAACCTGACTAAATGTCCTAAGTCAGGATTATGCCGTGGCATAGAACAACGCCTCGAACAACCCACTCAGGAAACTATGCCACTGCATAGTAAAGAATCTCACGCAGCAACAAAGGACACCCCTCACCGAACAATTGATCGCTACTGAGGTGTCCTTCGCCTACGTCTAGAACGAGATTATGCCACTGCATAGAAAGAACACGCAGCTAAATGGCATAAAATAATTGCCCCCACCCCTTGTTTCGCTTCGGATACCATGTTAGATTTAGAACAAGTGAGCGGACATCAATCAGGGGGATATTTCCATGCTCGCCATCCACGAACTCACGCACCTAGACGATGACAGCCTCGTACAAACGCTGCACCACTCCAACAAGCAGACCACCATCTTCAAAGCCACCCTCATCATTACGCTGGCCACCTTCCATGAACGAGGCCTCGTCCGCACTCACGGCGCCCCCTCCACAGTTGTCTGGATGGTCCGGCATCTCCAGATCGGAGAATCCACTGCTTACGAGTACCTACGCATCGGGTCGGTTCTGCGCGAATACCCTACGATCGCCAGCGAATTCCTTGAGGGCAGCATCAGTTACTCCATGGTGCGCCTTATAACTAAGCACCTCACCCCAGACAACGTCCCCAGAATCCACGAGATCGCTACCTCGATGACCCTGTCTGAGGCCCGGCTGGCACTCGCCGGCATGCGCGAACCCGAAGAAACGAAACGCCTCGAATCACTACGCATTGATATCGATGATGACACCGGCTGGGCCAAAATCACCGCCCACATGTCGGCGGAAAACGCCACCCGCTTCCTCGCCGCACTCAAAATCGCGGAACTGTCCAACTACCGGGACCTGCGTAAGCTCGACCCAGCGATCCTCCAAGATCCTAAGGCACTGGATCGTGAACTGGAGGAAGCAAGCGCAGAGCCTGTCGAAGTACCCGCGGAACTGGAGTCGTCCCCGATGGTGGATGACAATGGCCAACCGCTCGATCCACGCGACGCCACCGGCTACGGGGTACCAATGCGCAACAACCTATTCTCATCATTTCTGGCGATGATCAACATGACACGCTCTAAGCCAATGAACCGGCTGCGCACTCCCGGCGCCCACGTCAATGTCATCGTGAATGAAGAAGGCCGGCCAACGCTACCTGCTATCCCTCAGGCTCACTCACCAGAGTTGGTGGCCGCAATCCTCAACGGGGATGTGCGAGTCCACTTACTCGATAAACACGGCGTACACATCATGATCTCGAAAGCCCAGCGCCTAGTCAGCGATGCACAAGCCGGGGCGTTAATCGCCTTGTGGAACTACCAGTGCGCGATGCCCGGGTGCAATCATTCCCGATTCATCCACTTCCACCACATCAAAGCCTATGCCGAAGGCGGTAAGACTGCGGTGTGGAATCTCATCCCCATCTGTGCCGCCTGCCACTCACTAGTTTCCCTAGGAATAGTGAGCGTCACAATTGATCACAAGAGCCCGAACAGTATTCTCTTCGAATTCCCCGGTGGTCTACGTTTCGCCTCAGAAAACCGCAGCCTTCCGATGCGCATCGAGGACGCTTCCTTCCTCCCCCTCGAACTACCGGAGGACGCCGACAGCTTCGATGACGACGCACTTCCCGCTTTGCCCTGATGACACAACCAATGCCACCTCAAACCAGGGTCCTCTCAGCGCCTTCTCCACACCTCAGCCACCCGGTACGCCTCATCGAGATCCGTCACACTAATACGCGCACCCGCATCGGGGTAGCTACGGATGAGGATGCCGTTCTCAGCGAAATGCCGCTCGAGCTCCGGACCGTTGCTGCCCGGGACCCAGACGAAGTTGCCGTGGGAAGGAGCGGTTCCGAGGACGTCGACAAGGGTTGCGTCCGTTAGCGTGGTGTATCTGTAGCCCGCGGTAAGTCTTGTGCCGGTGTGCATGAAGGCGACCATCGCGGGTACCTTTCGAATCAACTTCTACCTATCCTCGAAAGGAAGTACCCTGCGATGGCCGCTGACCCTCATCATATCGATCCGACCGCGTATCTCGAAGAGCTACTGACTCAAGCGTCCCCAGATTTGATGCGCCAAATGCTCTCGGACTTCATCAACCAAATCCTCTCGGCTCAGGCCGACAGCGTCTGCGGTGCTGACTACGCCACTGTTTCTCCGCAGCGCACCAACACCCGCAATGGCTACCGTCACCGCCAACTCGACACCCGTGTCGGCTCCATTGACGTCGCTATCCCAAAACTACGCACCGGGAGCTTCTTTCCTGATTGGCTTGTGGAACGACGCAGCAGAACCGAACGGGCCCTGACCACAGTGATCGCCACCTGCTACTTAAAGGGTGTCTCCACCCGCAGGATGAACGACCTGGTCGCAACACTGGGGATCACCAACCTGTCGAAGTCCCAGGTCTCTGACATGGCCAAAGAACTCGACATCATGGTCGAGGAGTTTCGAACCCGCCCGCTTGATCAGGGCCCGTACTACTACCTGTCCTGTGATGCGGTGACCATGAAAGTTCGTGAAGGCGGACGGGTAGTCACGACCAGCGTGCTTATTGCCACCGGTGTCAATAACGACGGCTACCGGGAGCTTTTGGGCATGCAAGTAGCAACATCAGAGTCCGTGGAATCTTGGACCGGGTTCTTCCAGGACTTAAAAGCCCGCGGACTTGGTGAAGTCTACCTCGTCACTAGTGATGCCCACCTGGGTATCCAGGCCGCTGTCGGCCAAGTTCTTCCTACTGCCGGTTGGCAGCGGTGCCGAACGCATTTTGCCAAGAACCTTTCCTCGAAAGTTTCCAAGCGCGGGTGGACGACGTTGTCGGGGATGTTTCATTCCATTTTTCAGCAAGCCGACGCCAGGTCCACGTGGGACCAAGCCCGGGAAGTAGTAGAGTTCTGTCACCAGCGTTTCCCAGAAGTAGCCGGATACGTGGAAGAGTCGTTGGATGAGATCTTAGCGTTCACGAACACGCCGAAAGCTGTGTGGACGAAGGTGTGGTCGAATAACCCGACGGAACGACTCAACCGGGAAATCCGCCGGCGTACTGACGTTGTCGGCATCTTCCCCAATCGGGCCGCGGTAGTACGACTCGTCGGGGCAGTGCTCGCCGAGCAGCATGATGATTGGATTCAACAAAAGCGCTACATGTCACTGGCAAGCCTGGAACAAACCCGAAAGCTTATCGTCGCCAACACCGTCGACGCGAGCAACACCGTCACGACCGAGGGAGCGGCCTAATGCACAGCAACCCAGCCCGCGCCGGTCCCCGACACCCCCTCCACTAGATTCCAATGATTCAGGAAGGACAGATACACCACTCCCGCGGACTTGACCGTCGACAAGTACCTGGCGTGCCTGCTTGCGCACTCGGCAGCGGGGGCATATTCGATTCGTTCGACGTCAACTTCAGCTTGGTCGGGTCGGATTTACCCGGCGCGTAGTGAGGAAACAGGCCAAGATCGTCGCGCAGCATGAGACTCCTTCCTGGATGTTTAGGTACTTAGTTGCCGGTCACCATCTGCCACACGGTGACGCCCATGATGATCACGCCAACGATGCCGACGAACAGCGTGCCGGGGCGATTGGCGTAGTGCCGGAAGGCCAGGGCCTTGCGGAACAGCAGGTTGGGCACGAGGTAGACCAAGAACGTCATGAAGATTCCGCCGACAACGGAGATCAGATCGAGGATCGAAGGGTTGTAGACGGCTACCGCGACCGTCGTAACAAAAACGAAAACGTAGATGCCGTAGTTCAGCAGTCGCTGGTCGATCTTCTTCGACGCCTCCGGGGCGACGACGCGCACCAGATACGCGGTCCCCTCCTCGGTGCCGAGCATGTGACCGAAATAGGACGATGCGATGGCACAGAGGGTGATCACCGGCGCGATCAGGGCCATGAACTGGTTATTGTCCTGGGTGGCAAAGTAGGACAGCACAGGCACGTTCGCTTCGCGGGCGGCGTCCATGCCTTCGGAGCCCAACGCGAGCGTGCACGACCAGACGAAGAACATGGTGAACAACACCAGCAGCAGCGCTGTGGTCATCTCGATGCGAGAGACATGCCGCTCGGTGGCGGCGACATCGCCTTTCTTCTCTTTCTGCATATCGAGCGCGAACTGCGAGACCGCCGCCATGTGGCTGAAGGAGAACACGAGCACCGGCAGGATGAGCAGCAGCGATTGCCACAGCGGCGTATCCGACTCATAAGACCAGAAGCTGGTCAGATCCCACTGAGGGATGAGGTAGATCGACACCCCAGCCAAGGCGATGATCAGCGGGTAGACCAGCGCGTTCGCCAGACGCAGAGTGGCCCTTTTGCCCAAGGCGAAAGCACCGGTAAGCACGCCCACGCACACCGTGGCGAGCAACGCCCGGTTGATCTCCGGGCCGTTGAGCTGGTTAACGATGAAACTATCCAGCGCATTCGTCACCGAGATGCCATAGATGAGGACCGTGGGATAGATCGCCAGCCAGTAGATGATCGCTGTGGCCAAACCTCGCTTGCGACCGGTCAGGGCCGTGACCACCTGCAGCACGTCGAGCCCCTGCTCTGGGGACGCCGAGACGATGCGGGCATAGGTCTGGTGGGAGAAGAAGACGATGGGCACGGCGATGAGCGTCGCGATCACCAGCGTCCAGAAACCGAAGCTGCCCACGTCGATGGGCAAGAAGAGGATGCCCGCGCCCACGGCAGTGCCGAACAGGGTGATCACCCACGAGAGATACGTGCCGTTCGGGGCACTGCCGCGACGGTTGAGCCGAATCTGTTCGGTATCCGCCTCCGTGAGGTTTTTCATGCGGAACTCATCGCGCGACTGCTTGAGATGTTCCTTACTGTGCAGCTCTGGGAGCTCGTCGTCTGCCGTCGCTTTGTCTGTGGTGGACATTGGTACCTACTTTCACAAAAATCTAGTTACTGCATCGCCGGCTACGCCAGCTGGCCGGCCACCAGTTTTTCGGCTACCCGGGTGAGTAAGCGCAGGCCATTGGGGCAGTCTTGGTCGGTGGTGTTTTCCTTTTCGTTGTGCGAAATCCCTTCGACGCTGGGAACAAAAGAGCATGACAGTGGGACAGAGATCCTTCATGTTGGTGAGTCATGTCCGGCCACGGTGTAGATTTCCGGATGCGCAGACCGCCGGAGTTCACGCGTCCGCGACGCACCCCGCGCGAGGTACTAACTGAGTGACCAGATTTAGCGCAAACGTGAAATCGATCGAGCCCTAGGCTCGGCAGCAACAGCACCTCGATACCCAGCTGCCGCTGAGGAAGCCCTTAGGGGACTTAGGGAGCGCAAGTCAATGCCGACGCAGGTCCCGCGAGTCCAATCTCCACCGATAGCTTCGGGACAGCGAATCACCTAGTGAACCTCAGCGACGACAGGGAGGCGACACACAACGCATCTCACCGATCATGCAGGAGAGCCGGGCAGCTGGTAGGCGCCTACTCGCCATGGGGTCAGGTGGGTTCAGGGCGTGGATCTTAGCTTTGGCGTTAGTCGTCGCCATGGTGTTATCCGTCCGAGTCGATTTTTAGATCTTTCAATTTATATGTTGCACACCACTTCATAGTATCAAAAGTGATGTGTAGCTTAATATCGGCGGTCGAGAAAACACATCATCCCCAGCCCGATTGCCGCCATAGGGCAACACACTTGCCCCATAACCAAGCCTCTGGACCGGACATCCGCCATAGAGCCGTCACCCCCAAAAGGCCGGAGCTGCCAGGACAGTCGTCGCCAAGCAAACAATCCCCGCTACGCCCCGCCTCGGACCCATTTACCCTCAACACCCGAACAGCAATTGATCTTGTAGACCAAAGCCCGTAGACGAACCATCACTCATGCGGGACACCGTGCTAACCCACGTGAGTTATGACTAACCGAAGACACAGAAAACCGCCCGCCCCGACACTCGCGGGACAGGCGGTTTATCGCGAAAGACCTACTCCTGGTCAGTGAGGCTGATCAGGCCGTAGTCAAAGGCCTGGCGACGGTACACGACCGACGGACGCTGCGTCTCCTCATCGATGAAGAGGTAGAAGTCGTGGCCGACGAGCTCCATCTCCGACAAGGCGTCATCGACAGACATCGGGGTGGCGGCGTGCTCCTTACGGCGCACGACCTGGCCCGGCTGAATATCTTCGACCTGGTCGGCGTAGGGGTCGACGTCGTACTTACCCTGCTGGGCCGCCTCCTGATCCTGCTGCTGGACGGCTTTCTGCTGCAGCTCGGCAGCGAGCTGACCAGTGCTCTTCGGGGCACGGTGGCCCGAGCGGGCGATCTTGCGGCGGGCCTTCACCTTACGCAGGGAACGCTCCATCTTAGCCAGCGCGGTCTCGAGGGCCGCGTAGAAGCTGTCCTCCTTGGCCTCCGCCCGAGCGAGGTGGCCTTTACCGGTCGCCGTGATCTGGAGACGGTCGGTGCGGTCGCCGCGGGCCGGGTTATTCTCATGCTGTAGTTCCACATGGAAGAACGTGAGGGTGGGGTCGAGTTTCTCGATCTTGGCCAGCTTCGTGTTGACCCTCTCGGCAAAGTGCTCAGGCACCTCGACGTTACGACCAGTGATGGTCACCTGGGTGTCCGGGCTGAGCGGGTCATTGGTGTCGGCAGTGGTCATCTGCTTCCTCCCCTTCAGTGATGGAACGGGTCATCCGGATCCTCCGGATGGTGTAATTCCTACATACATCTGGTCATAACCATCACGTCGATCCCCCCTTCATGTGTTCTTTGCCGAAAATTTGCTTTGCGACGGGCCGCCTCCCCGCCCCCACCCCACATCCTCACGCCGCCGCAATAGCCACCGCCGCCTGCACGTTCGCCCCGGCGGCAAGCAGACGCTCCACCGCGGCGGCGAAGGTGGAGCCGGTGGTGACGACGTCGTCGATAAGCACGATCGGCGCTTGAGGAACCTCGCCGCGCAGGTGGATGCGCCCGGCGAGGTTGCGCCGGCGCCCGCTGGCAGATAGCTGGTGTTGATCGAGGCTCTTGCGGGCTGTGTACAGGATGGGGGTGACAACCCGTCGAGTAGCGCGGCAAAACGCGGTGACCGTATCGCCGCCGCGCAGGCGGGCGTTGCGCAGGCTCGTGGGCGCCGGGACGATCACGAAGGGTTCGGCGAGTTCGCCGCGGGCGCAGAGGTCGTCGAGCCCGGCGTCGAGAACCGCCCCGACATAGCGGCGCACCGCCAGGTTCCGGTTCTTCTTCGCCGCCAGCACCACCCCGCGATGGGCTTCGGCATACGTCCCCAGCGCGAAGACGGGCACATGCGCCGACACTGGGGTGGTCACCCGCATCGGCGGGGCTGCCAAGAGCTCTCGGCAGCGCTCGCACAGCACGCAACCGGGCGCGCGGCAGCCCGCGCACTCCCGTGGCAACAACAGCTCCCCCAGCCCCACCATAACCCCCGATACGTCTCTAATCTGCGACGATAGCCGCTGAGCGCACTCCGCGCAGTCCGGGGACGTCGCGCCAGGAGCCGCCGGAGGCGGGCAGTTGGCGGATGGCGTGTTCGTCGGTGGCATAGAGCGTCGTCGGGCTGGAGGCCACTGCCACTACCGGCGCGGAGAGGTTGCCGGCCGGCAGCGCGGTGGCGGCGGAACCGTCGCGTTCGACGCGCCAGATCGGGGTCTCGGGCGAGGCGGTGCCCACGAGCAGCGAGCCGTCGGGATTCCAGTCCACCGAGAGCGCGGAGCCGCCGATCTCCGCGCCGATCTCGCGGACGTTGACGATGCGCTCGGGTCCGCTGCCGTCGTTGGAGACGACGCCCACGTAGAGGCGCCCGCCGATGATCACGGCAATGCGCACGCCCGTCGGGGACATCTGCAGCTCGGAGATGGTGCCGTTGATGTCGTCGAGCTCTCCGGAGTCGACGTCGTTGTCGACGAGCGCGCCGGTGGCGGACGAGCGCACGATGCGCACGATGTCCTCGCCGTCGACGGCGACCCACGCGCCGTCACCTTCGCGGGAGAAGCTCGGGCGGGTGATCTCCTCGGCGCTGAAGACTTCGGTCATCACGCCCTCGACATTGCCGGCCACCAGCGTTGGCTCTTCGCCGCCGCGGCGCACGGCGAGCGCGTCGCCGTCGGCGTTGATGTCGGCGGAGGCGATGTCATCCGTCGTGCCGAGGTCGCCCTCGACGGGTTCGGCCTCCGAGGAGCTGACTTCGCGGATGTGTCCGTCGCTCAGCGCGTACAGCGTCGCCGAGCGCTTGGAGCTGACCTGCGGGTTGAGGTCGGCGAAGTCTTCGGGGGTGAGATCGTCGTAGCCGTCGGCGATGGGGGCGCCGTCGATACGCACCTCATAGGGGTGGGGCACGTCGGCATACGTGAGTGTCCAGGTCAGCTGGGCGGCGAAACGCATGCGCTCCTGGGCGTCGAGCTCCTGGAAGCCGGCGAAGTTATAGGTGCCGTCGTGGCGGCCGACGAACTCGGCCTCCGGGGGCGCGGCCGGCTGGACGGCCGGGGAGATGATGTCGGAGGGCCCATCCATGAGCATCGCGATGAGAACGGTGTCGAGCGACTGCTCCGAGGAGTAGACCCAGCGGCGATCAGGTACGAGCACGCGGGAGGAGTCGTCGAAGAAGTAGAGGTCGTGCGGCTCGTAGTGGTTGAGTAGTTCGGTGCGTTCGATGACGATTTCATCGGGAAGCGAGGAGATACGCCACTGGCCGTTTTCCCGCGTGAGCACGATCGTGGCCTCGTACTGGGCGTTTTCGGTCTGGTAGACCCCGCCCGGGGCCAGCCGGCCGATGAGCCGGCCGCGCACGGTGTAGGCGCGTTCGTCGTCGGTGCCGCCGGGCTCGGCGGAGACGTTGAGCCTATCGACGATCAACGGCCCACCCTCCGGCGACCACTCCTGACCGGCGGAATCCGTGAAGTAGTTGCGCGCCGCAGCGTGATCGCCGGTCGGGTGCGCCGAGGCGGTGAAGAAGTCGCGCAACAAGAGGTCCGGCTCCTGGTCGGGCTCGGGGCCGACGTCGGTGGGTACCTCGGCGACCGCGTCATATTCGCGCAAGGCTTGCGGCGAGTGGTTCTTAGGCAAGGTGGCGCAACCGGCGACCACGACCGTGGTGGCGCACACGGCGGTGGCCGTGAGCAGGCGGCGGGGGAAGATCACTCGGCCTCCTCTTCTGCTACGGGTGCTACCAGCTCCAACGCGGGGGTATCGATCGGTATTCCCGGCTCCCGGGGCACGACCAGCCGGAAGACGGAGCCGACGCCCTCGGTGCCGGCGGCGTCGACAAACCCGCCGTGCAGCGCGGCGTCTTCCTGCGCGATCGCCAGGCCCAAGCCGGTGCCTCCGGAGTGGCGCTTGCGGGAGGAGTCGGCGCGCCAGAAGCGGTTGAACACGAGCTCTTCCTGGCCGGGTTTGAGCCCGATGCCGTGGTCGGTGACGGTGACGGCGATGTTGGAGTCGGTGGCGGCGACGGTGACGTCGACCGGGTTCGACTCCGAGTGGTCCAAAGCGTTGGCGATGAGGTTGCGCAACACGCGCTCGATGCGGCGGGAATCGCCGGTGAAGTAGATCGGCTCCTCGCCGGTGTGGAAGGTGACGTCAACGTCGAGTTCTTCGGCGATACGCTTGGTCTGCTGCCAGGCAGAGTCGAGGACTTGGCGCATGTCGATGCGGGCCTCGGAGAGGTCGGCCATGCCGGCGTCGTGGCGCGAGATCTCCAGGAGATCGGCGAGCAGGTCCTCGAAGCGGTCGAGCTCGCGGAGCATGAGCTGGGTGGCGCGCTGGGTGTGCGGTTCGAAGTCATCGGCGTCCGCGGCGATCATGTCGGCGGCCATGCGCACGGTGGTCAGCGGGGTGCGCAGCTCGTGCGAGACATCCGAGGTGAACTGGCGTTGCAGGTTGCCGTATTCCTCGAGCTGGTGGATCTGGTGCGAGAGCTTGTCCGCCATGTCGTTGAAGCTCAGCGCGAGGCGGGCCATCTCGTCTTCGCCGTCGACGGCCATGCGCTCGCGCAGGTGACCGGCCGCGAGCCGTTGGGCGATGCGCGAGGCCGAGCGCACCGGGGCGGTGACCTGCTGCGTGGCCAGCCACACCACCGCGACGAGCAGCACGACCACCACGCCCGCGGCCAGCGCGAGCAGGCCGCGCATCAGCGCCAGGGTGGCTTCCTCGGATTCCATGCTCATCACGAGGTAGAGCTGCATGCCCGGGATGTCGGCCTCGGTGGGGGTGCCGATGATCAGCGCGTTGAAGGAGGAGCCGTCGGCCCGCTCGGTCTCGGCGAACTGATAGGAGATCTGGCCTTCCTCGACGAAGCGGCGCAGCGCCTCCGGGATGCGGTAGTTCTCCGGGGCGGTGATCGTCGAGCCGTCGGGCTGCGGCACGAGCAGAACGGGCTCATACGTCGAGGTGCCGGCCGATTCCTGGTTCGGCATGTTCGTCAGCGCCGCCCGGGCGGAGTTCAGCCGCGACTGCAGCGACGCCGAGGAGCCGGTGGCCTCGATCTGCTGCTCGACGACGACGCGCGCCCGGTCGATCTCGGTGTTGCCGAGGTCGACCTTGTTGTCGACGAGCCGCTGGGAGAAGATGCTCGCCAGGGCGAAGCCCAACAGGAGCATGACGATCGCCGACACCATGAAAATGGTGCCGATGACCCGCACCTGCAGCGAAGTGCGCCAGGCCTCAGAGACCGACTCCTTCGCATGATTTAGCCGTTGCTTTAAGATGACGGTCCACCTAGTCGAGCTTGCCCGTCTTATAACCGACGCCGCGGACCGTCAGCACGATCTGCGGGTCCTCGGGGTCGTGTTCGATCTTGGCGCGCAGGCGCTGGACGTGGACGTTGACGAGACGGGTATCCGAGGCGTGCCGGTAGCCCCAGACGTTTTCGAGCAGCTCCTCGCGGGTATGCACCTGGCCGGGCTTGCGGGCCAGCTGCAGCAGCAGGTCGAATTCGAGCGGGGTCAGCGAGATCTCCTCGCCGGCGCGGGTGACGGTGTGCTGCGGGACGTCGATTACCAAGTCGCCGACCTCGAGGATCTCGGAGTCCTCGGCGTCTTCGTTGCGACGCAGCCGCGCCCGAATCCGGGCGATGAGCTCCTTTGGCTTGAAGGGCTTGGTGATGTAGTCATCCGCCCCCGACTCCAGGCCGAGCACCACATCGACGGTGTCGGTCTTGGCGGTGAGCATGACGATCGGCACCGCCGATTCCGTGCGGATCGCCTTGCAGATGTCCACACCGTTCATGCCGGGCAGCATGAGGTCGAGCAGGATGAGATCCGGCTCGTGTTCCCGAAACGCCGGCACCGCGTCGTTGCCGTCGGTGACGGGAATGGGCTCGAAGCCCTCCGATTCCAGGACAATCGTGAGCATCTCCGAGATTGCGGGGTCGTCATCGACGACCAGGATGGTTGCAGCCATGACTTCTTCTACCCTTTTCTTCCGAACACCACTTAGCGTAACGCGTCGATTCTAGCGAGGATCCGCTCAGCATCCGAGGTGACCTCCCACGGCGAGTACCACTGCCGCTGCGCGAGCGCGCAATATGCATCATAGGTGCGCTCTTGCAGGCTGGAATCTTGCTCGTAGGCGTCTTTTTCGCGCCGCTTATCGACGACCGCCCGCCGCTGCGCCCGCCGCCCCGCCTCCTGCGGGTCGGTGGCTAAAAGCACCTGGAGATCCGGCACGGGCAGCCCGATGCGCTCGAACTCCAGCTCGCCGAGGAAATCGACGACGGCCTCATCGCCCGTGCGTGCCCACGTGTACGCGGCGTTCGAGGCGACGTAGCGATCGAGGAGGATCACCCCGTCGCTGCGAAAAGAGTTGAGCTTATCGACGACACCGGCCCGATCCAACGCAAACAGCGTCGCCATCGCATACGCGGAGTCCATGAGGTCGCCCATGCGCCCGCGCAGGGCATCGGCGGCGAGCTGGGCGGGCAGAGAGTCGTCGTAACGCGGGAACGATAAAACCTCCGCCCCTGTGGCCTGGCGCACCGCGGAGACCAGGGTGTTTTTGCCGGCACCGTCGATGCCTTCGACCGCGATGATCATTAGTAGCGGTAGTGCTCCGGCTTGTAGGGACCGGCGACGTCGACGCCGATGTATTCGGCCTGCTCCTTGGTCAGCTCGGTGAGCGTGCCGCCGAGGGCCTCGACGTGGACGCGGGCGACCTTCTCGTCGAGGTGCTTGGGCAGGCGGTAGACCTCGTTGTCGTACTCGTCAGACTTGGTGAACAGCTCGATCTGGGCGATGGTCTGATCGGCGAAGGAGTTCGACATGACGAAGCTCGGGTGCCCAGTGGCGTTGCCCAGGTTGAGCAGGCGGCCCTCGGAGAGCACGATGATGGACTTCCCGTTGGGCAGCTGGAACTCGTCGACCTGCGGCTTGATGTGCACGCGGGTGACGTCGTCGCGGTGGATGAGCGAGTGCATGTCGATCTCGTTGTCGAAGTGACCGATGTTGCCCAGCACCGCGTGGTCCTTCATCTGCTGCATGTGCTCGAAGGAGATGATGTCCTTGTTGCCGGTGGCGGTGATGACGATGTCGGCCTCGCCGATGAAGTCCTCGACGGTGACCACGTCGAAGCCGTCCATGAGCGCCTGCAGCGCGTTGATCGGGTCGACCTCGGTGACCGCGACGTTCGCGCCCTGGCCGTCGAGGGCCTCGGAAACACCCTTGCCGACGTCACCGTAGCCGCAAACCAGCGCCTTCTTGCCGCCGATGAGCATGTCGGTACCGCGGTTGAGGCCGTCGATCACGGAGTGGCGGGTGCCGTACTTGTTGTCGAACTTGGACTTGGTCACGGCGTCGTTGACGTTCATCGCTGGGAAGGGCAGGGCGCCCTCGGCGGCGAAGTGGTAGAGGCGGTGCACGCCGGTGGTGGTCTCCTCGGTAACACCCTTGATGGACTCAGCCAGGCGGGTCCACTTCTCCGGTTCCTTCTCGAGCACCTCGCGCAGCATATTGGTAAACGCGATGTACTCGTCCGGGTCGCCTTCCTGGGTCGGGGGCACGGCGCCGGCGAGCTCGAACTCGCGGCCCTTGATGACGGCCATGGTGGCGTCGCCGCCGTCGTCGAGAATCATGTTCGGCAGCTCGTCGCCCCAGGAGAAGATCTGGTTGATGCACCACCAGTACTCGTCGCCGGTCTCGCCCTTCCAGGCGAACACGGGCACTCCCTGCGGGTCCTCCGGGGTGCCATGCTTGCCGACGACCACCGCCGCCGCGGCCGGGTCTTCCGTAGAGAAGATGTTGCAGGAGGCCCAGCGGACCTCGGCGCCGAGGGCGACGAGGGTCTCGATGAGCACCGCGGTCTGGGTGGTCATGTGGATGGAGCCGGCGATACGGGCGCCGGCCAGCGGCTGCTCGTCGGCGTATTCCTCACGCAGGGCCATGAGGCCGGGCATCTCGTGCTCGGCGAGGCGAATCTGGTGGCGGCCTTCCTCGTGGAGAGAAAGATCGGCGACCTTGAAATCAAACGCTGCGGCCATAGTTCCGGGCTACTCCTTACAGAAAACAGTCGTCGTTGGGGTTACGAGTTCCCCACTGTAGCCCCGTGGACGCCGCGCGGCTCAACTGAGGGCCTCGATGAACTGATCGACGTCCGGGTCATCGCCGCCGACCTCCTCGAGCAGCTCCGCGGCGGCCTCGTGCAGTTCCTCGTCGCCCTCGCCGACGAGATCGCGGATGAACGGGTAGTTCTCCGCCACTTCACCAGCGGAAAAGGGGGCACCGGCCCAGATAGCGGCGATGGTGGCGGCGGCCAGGGAGTTCTTCTCATCTTCCTCCGAGACCCCCGGCTGGTTGCGCACGAGCAGGCAGGCGTCGCGGATGGCGGTGACGATCTCCTCATCGTCCAAGTCGACGAGGTCGTCGAGGAACTCCTCGTTGACGTCGTCCGTGAGAATCTTCGCGTCCCAGGTGCTCATAAGTTGTGGTCCTCCTCGCTGAAGTGATCTGGGGTCGGCGACAACATAACCCGATGCCTCTTATTCTGCCGATCAGACACCACTGTGGCGCGGGATAGCAATTCGCGCGTGCAATCTCGCCTTTTTCTGTTATGTTGTTATCGAGTTGTAATATCGTCGCTTTCCCATCCCCTTCTCGAGGCTGCGAGGCTGCCTGTGAAATCCGAATCCCGCAAGGTGATGATCTTCGTGATCATCGGCCTAGTGGCCACCGCCGTGGTCGCTGGGCTGGTGTGGCGGTCCGGCACGCCTTCGACCAACTCCAGCGGGGTACAGGACGTCTCCGCCGAGTCGCCGGCCTCGAGTGTGAGCACCACCTCGACTCCCTCGACTTCCGAGAGCACCAGCACCCCCGAGCACACCCCAGATGAGGGGGCCAACTTCGCGGCCCCGCAGAAGGACGACCCCTTTTTGGCACCCAACGCGATCGAGGCCGCACCATCGGAAGTGGGACCGACGGCGGTGCACCGCCCACAGAACGTCGGCGAGCGCTCCAGTCTGGTCCGGCAGAGCGAGCCGACTGTACGCGCCCAGCAGGAGGCCCCTTTCGCGGAGTCCTCTCCCCAGGGCTCGCCGGAGCCGCAGCCTGCACCCTCTCCTTCCCAGCCGACGGCCCCGTCGGAGGATGCCGAGACCAGCCCGCAGCGCCCGGACTCCGGCTCCTCCACCCCGCCTGAGGATGAGGATAACCAGCCCTGGCCCACGATTCCGGTTCTGCCTACCGACATCCCGCTGCCGCTGCCCACGCCTCCGGGGCAGGACAGCATCCAGAACAAGCCCAGCCAGCCTGACGAAGGCTCGGCCACGCCGAGCTCTCCGACCGAGTCTGAACAGGAGCAGATGACGCTCCCGCAGCGCGGCACCGAAAGCACCCCGCAGGGCGAGGCTGAGCCTTCCACCCCCTCCGAGCAGAACCAGGAGCCGACCGAGCGCGAGCGGGATAACGCGGGCTCGAGCGAGACGAGCTCAGTTGAGCCGAGCTCTGACCAGCCAGCACCGCCGTCGAACTCCGCGGACGTGTCGTCGGGATTCCCCTCGAGCTTTTAAACCGCTTCCTCGCGGTTAAGACTGCGTAGGCCCTCAATGACATCACGAACAAAGCTTTCCTTTGGAGATTCGGTAGCGCCGGTTTCCAGGTAGTTGGTAAAAGCCATCCAGCCCCAGCCGCCACGTCCCGGGCCTCGGCGGCACAGCAGACTCCCCAACCCTCAGCAAACCCCGAGCACGGCACAGGTGACAGTGCATCACGTGCACCTATGAATTCCCCGGGATCCATCAATTCCCGATTACGCACGTGTGTAAAAACCCTCATCCCCACTATGCCGCGGCATAGTCACGTAGACGCATCTTCTTCACCTACGCCAGTAGACCAAGGCGGCGCTCTAGCAATTCTTTTTCGGGCTGATCACCAAAGCGCGAAAACACTCCGGCGCATTCCGGAGAGAGACTCCGCGGAGCAGCACACCGTGGAATAGGGCGTACCAAAACCACGAGACCTGCGCATCAGAGATGCGTCGGAGCTTGAGGGCGCTACCAGGAGGTAGCCGGAACCCTACTACCAACTACGTGGACACGCACTACCTATCCCGAATCAGCACCTGTGACTTCCCTATCTACTCTGTCGGCCTCAGCGGCCCCAATATCGAGAGTTTTCCGCACCGAAGGATGATCCTTTTTCTTTAGCCACCGCGATGGGCAGAGCCGTCGATGTTTTCCCAGCCGTGTCCGCACTCGACCAGCTCCTCAACGAATTCAACAATTGCAGCGCCTAGAAAAAGAGCAGGCGCGTGACCACCGTGAAAACCAGGGCGGCCGCGAGGCTGGCGAGCACTCAGACAGTGAGCTGGACTTTCGTTGTCGCTTTATCCAGGGCTAAACCCACCACGCCACCGAGGCTCAGCCCCAGAAGGATCGGAGCACCGACGGCGGTGGAAAACGCGATCGTCTGCCCAGTCAGCCAGAACACGAGCAGGAGCAGCAGATTAATCGCAGCTATAGATGCAAAAACTATAGTGACCGCTCGAATCCGTTAAGTGAGTGTGAATCCTTGCCGTCCCCTAGCCGCCAAGCTACTTGCTCTGCCTTAAGCAGTCGCGATAAACAGCTCCGCGCCCTCGTCACCGGCGGTCAGCTGCTGGGCGTCGTCGCCGGCGGGAATCCACGCCGCCTCGCCCGCCGCGATCCCGTCGAAGGAACCCTTGACGCAGAGCACGATCATCGGCCCATCCGAGTCGACGGTCTCCTGCTCGCCGGCTGCAAGCTCGAGGCGGCGCAGCCGGTACTCGTCGACGGGGGCGTCATAGGTACCTTGCGCGTCGCGGCCGATCCGCGGATCGGGGTTCTCGCGGAAGTTGAGCACGCGTACCAGTTCGGGCACGTCGACGTACTTGGAGGTCAAACCGCCGCGCAGCACGTTATCGGAGTTCGCCATGACCTCCACGCCGATGCCCTCGAGGTAGGCGTGCAGCTGGCCGGCCTCGGTGTAGAGCGCCTCGCCGGGCTCCAGCACCACATGGTTGAGCAGCAGCGCGCCGAGCACCCCGGCATCTCCGGGGTAGCGTTCGTTGAGGTCGACGACCACCTCGAGGATCTCGGAGATCCAGTCGCCGCGGTCGAGGTGGGCGACGGAGGCAGCGACGATGGCGTCGATAAGCGCCGCCCTTGCTGTGTGCGGGATGGTGATCCAGGTGGTAAACAGCGCGCGCAGGTTGCTGTTCTCGTCGATGGCTTCGGCCTCGTCGTGGTCGGTGGCGGCGCCGTCGAGGATCGCGGTGTAGTGCTCGAGTTCGGGGAGGTTGAGGACGTCGAAAAGCTGTCGCGTCTTGTCCACCGGCCTAAACCCCGTCAGCGCCTCGAAGCGCGACAGCGCCACGATGACCTCGGGCTTGTGGGTGTCGTCGCGGTAGTTGCGCTCCGCGGCATCGAGCGGGATGCCGGCGTCGTTCTCGCGGGCGAAGCCCTCCTTTGCCTGTAGCTTCGAGGGATGGGCCTGCAGGCTCAGCGGCTCGTCGGCCGCCAGGATCTTCACCAAGAAAGGCAGCTGGCCATCGAAGCAGGCACTGACCTTCTCGCCGAGCGCGTAGGTGGGGTCGGCGGCGATGATCTCGGTCAGTGGGGTGTTGTCGATCGTCGCGGGTGCGGCCGGGTGCGCGCCGAACCACAGTTCTGCCTCCCGTTGCTGCGTGGGCCCTTCTTCGCCGCGCAGCTGCGCCAGCTTGGTGCGTGAACCCCAGGGGTAGTGGCGGGTCACGCCGGTCAGTCGGTGCATCGGGTGTCATTCCTCCCAGAGATGTGCTCAGGCGCCGTCACCGGTGGGCGCGTCGTAGATCGTGGCGGCCAGCGCGCGGATCACCAGCCGCAAGGCGGCGTCGATACGCCCGAACGGGCGGCGCGTGGCCTGGTCGGCGCTGATGGCCATAGCTTCGGTGAGATCGGTCTCGCGCGCCGCCCAGACAAGGATCCTTAACGGTATCACTTCTTCCGGCCCGTCTAGGTAAGGATCGTGGAATATGTCCTTGGTATTCGCTGTGACATTGTGGTTAAGCACCTCGGGCAGGTCGGCCGGATCGACATAGCCCGACGCCATCCCGCGCGCCGACCACAAATGCGCGATGAGCTCGGCGGCCCGCGCGCCGGTCTCGTGCTCCGGGTCGCCTGCCGGCGGCGCGGTATGGATGACCTGGTGCTTATCGACGAACGCCCGCACCCCACGCGCCGGGTTGATCGTGGCGTCGCGCTCGGGGGAAAGACGCACGATGTCTTCGTCGATGCTGGCGGCGAGCTCGGAGATCCGCTCGGCGACGGGCACGTCGGGGCCTGCCAGCACGTCGAGTACCGCGGTGACCGTGGCGATGACGCGCGCCGGCGAAAAGCCCGCGACGGTGGGCAGGGCGGGCACGGTGAAGGCGGTGGGCGGGAGGTCGTCGAGAAGCGGGCCGCGCGCGGGTGGGGCGCAGATGATCTCGGCGCCGCGGCCGGCGGCGGTGATGAGGCCGCGGGCGAGCTCGGGGGCGTCGCCGCGGTCGGTCAGTGCGACCACGACGTCGAGGGGCCCGGTGTAGCTCGGCAGCTTATCGACGATCACGCACGGCGTATTCAGTGGCCCCGCCAGGGCCACGGCCAGCTCCGCGGACTTGCGCGCCAGGTGGTCGGGCGAGTAGATGATCACGCTGCGCGGGCGGTTGCCGGCCAGCGGCGCCAGCTTGTCGACGATCTGCGCCACCGAACGGATCTGCGCACCCTCGTGGGCTAGGTCGAAGAAACGGACGGCCTCGGGGTCGTAGTCGGAGGGGTGAGTCATGAGCCCCAGGCTACTGGCGGATGATGCTCAGCACGTCCTTAACGATGGCGTCGACCTCCGCCTGCGTCGGCGCTTCGACGTTGAGGCGCAGAAGCGGCTCGGTGTTGGAAGCGCGCAGGTTGAACCACGCCGGGGTCCCGGCCAGCTGGATGGTGGCGCCGTCGAGGCGGTCGACGGACTCGGTGCGCTCCGCGAAAGCCTCGATGACCGCCTCGGTGGCCGCCTCTTGGTCGGCGACGGTGGAGTTGATCTCGCCGGAGGATTCATAGCGATCATAGGCGGCCATGAGCTCGCTTAGGGGGCGTTCATCGTGGCCGAGGGCGGCGAGCACGTGCAGGGCGGCGAGCATGCCGGAATCTGCGTTGAAGAAGTTGCGGAAGTAGTAGTGCGCGGAGTGCTCGCCGCCGAAGATAGCGCCTTCTTCGGCCATCGTGGCCTTGATGAACGAGTGGCCGACACGGGTGCGCACCGGGTTGCCGCCATTTTCGCGAACGATCTCAGGCACGGCCTTCGAGGTGATCAGGTTGTGGATGATCGTCTCCCCTGGGTGCTCGGCGAGGTGACGCTCGGCCACCAGGGCCGTGATCGCCGACGGCGAGACCGGCTCACCGTGCTCGTCGACAACGAAGCAGCGATCGGCATCGCCGTCGAAGGCCAAGCCGATATCGGCGTTGTTCTCCTTGACGAAGGCCTGCAGGTCCTCCAGGTTCTTCGGATCCAGCGGGTTGGCCTCGTGGTTGGGAAACGTGCCGTCGAGCTCGAAGTACAGCGGGCGGATATCGACGCCCACCGCCCCCAGCACCGCAGGGACCGTCAGTCCGGCCATGCCGTTGGCGGCGTCGACGGCCACCACGAGCGGGCGGATGTCCTCGATGTTGACGAGCTCGCGCAGGTAGGCGCCGTAGTCGTCGAGGACGTCGCGTTCGCTGACTTCGCCGGGGGTGCCGTGGTAAGCGGGGATGCCGTCGATAAGCATCTGCGTGATGTCCGCCAGTCCGCTGGCCTGGCCGACCGGGGTGGCGCCGGCGCGGCAGAGCTTGATGCCGTTGTAGCGGGCCGGGTTGTGGCTGGCGGTGAGCATGGCGCCGGCACAGTCGAGCACTCCGGCGGCGTAATAGAGCTCGTCGGTGGAGGTCAGGCCCAGGTGGATGACGTCGAGGCCCTGGGCGGCGGCGCCGACGGCGAAGGCCTGGGCGAGCTCAGGTGACGACGGGCGCATATCGTGCCCAATCACCACCGTCTTCTCCCCCTCGGCGCGCAGCAGGTGGGCGTAGGCGGCGCCGATGTCGCGCACGAGGTCGGAATCGATGTCCTCGCCGACGACACCGCGGATGTCATAAGCCTTGATGACCTGGCTTAAGGCCTGCTTGCTGCGTTCCGGCACGGCGGAACCACCTTTCTGACGCTTTAACTATCTGGTCAGAGTCTAGTCTTCCGCCTCGTTGTCCCTCACGACGTGCAGGTGCGCGCGGCGGCGCTGGTTGTCGTCGGCGATGCGTTTGGTGCGAAAGACCGGGTGGCTGGAGCTGGCCGGATCGGCCGGGTCCGGGGCGGGGCTAGGGC
Organism: Corynebacterium yudongzhengii; assembly: GCF_003065405.1. Taxonomy (NCBI): domain Bacteria; kingdom Bacillati; phylum Actinomycetota; class Actinomycetes; order Mycobacteriales; family Corynebacteriaceae; genus Corynebacterium; species Corynebacterium yudongzhengii. The sequence continues at coordinate 562,387 of NZ_CP026947.1, read as the reverse complement.
GCTCGATGGGGTCGTCGCCTTCGGTTTCGACGAGCCCGGAGGTCACGCGGCCGGCCTCGCGGACGGCTTCGGCGAGCGCGGTGAGATCGTCATCGTCGTCGATGTCGATCTCGTCGACGCGCAGCATCTCCCAGCCGAGGGGGGCGGTGATCTTGCTGGCGTGGTGTTCGCACAGGTCCCAGGAATGCGGCTCGGCGTTGGGGGCGAGCGGGCCGACGACGGCCGTCGACTCGGCATAAGCGTACGTCAGGGTGGCGACGGCAGGCTTGCCGCAGCCGGGGCGAGAGCATCGACGAAACTGTGTCACAGCGACTAAGTCTAAACCTTAAGTTGAGATTTGGACACCTGGGCGGTCTCGGCGCGTCGAGACAATGGTTTCTCGGCGGGTGTTTTAGGGTGAGAGCCGTGCATACCCGAACCTTCCGAGACCGCCGCGGCCGCGGTGCGCGCGGCCCGCTCGTGCCACAGTCGATCCCGCGGTATCGCACGCGCTCGGAGAAGTTCGACATGATCACCCTCGAGGCCTACGCCCCGATCCACAACCGCTTCCCCGATCAGCTATCCGGGCTGGATCTGGCGGTGGACACCATTCCCCGGATGCGCCTGGATACCTCGAGTGCGGTGCTTCCCGACGACATCGTCGCCGACGGGCCTGTCCCCCTAGGCCGCGTTCTAGCGCCGGGTGTGGATACCGCGGGCAACCCGACCCGCGCGCGGCTCGTCGTCTTTCGCCGGCCGATCGAACGCCGCGCCGAAACGCCCCAGGAGCGCCGCGAGCTGCTTACCTGGGTGCTCACCGCCTTGGTGGCGAACTACCTCAACTTAGATCCGCGGGATATCGATCCCGACTTCCAGCTCTAGCTTTGTGCGCTAGCCAATCTGCCGCTTGAGGCGGCGGCGCTCACGGTCAGAGAGACCACCCCAAATGCCGAAGCGCTCATCGTGCTCGAGTGCGTATTCGAGACATTCATCGCGGACGGGGCATGCCTGGCAGATCCTTTTTGCCTCGCGCGTCGATCCGCCCTTCTCCGGGAAGAAGGCCTCCGGATCCGTCTGGGCGCACAACGCCTGGTCCTGCCATTCCTGCTCGACTGCGCCGAACAGTTCGTCGAGTGACATCTGGGCTGCTGCTCCACCACGGAGAATGACGCCGTCAGCCATACCTTCCACGCCGGTTCCTTTCTCCGTCAGGTTTGCCGGCGGGTGCGCCGTCGGCAATGATTTGCTTACACCAATGTGATTAAACCGCCGGGCACTAAATATCGTCAACCTGAATCCGGAGGTTGGCGTGGAGATTCAGGAAAAATGCAGGTTGACTTTCACATCCGTCACACCATTCACACATTCACAGGGTTGGGGGTGCAACCCGGGGGTACTACATGTTGTGGTCGAAATTTCAAGATCTACCACGCGGTAGAAAACCCTGCGTGTCTCGGCGTGTCGGCTAGGCGTCCGTCGAGAAGCGCACTCCGTTATCCGGGATCACCACGCCCGGCCAGACGCGCATGCCATCGCGCAGCTCACAGCGCGCACCAATCTGGGCGCCCTCGCCGATCACCGCATTCGACAGGCGGGCGTTCGCCCCGATGGTGGCGCCGGCGGCGATGATCGAGTCGCGAATGACCGCGCCCGGCTCGATGGTGGCGCCGGGGAAGATGACGGAGCCGTCGATACGCGAGCCCGCACCGATCTCCGCGCCGCGCCCCACCGAGGTGCCGCCCAAAAGCAGCACTCCCCCGGCAACGCCGGCGGTCTCGTCGACGTTCGCCTCGCCCGTCTTGCCTTCCAACAGCGGGGAGCGGGCGACGCCGCGCACCAGGTCGGAGGAGCCGTGGACGAAATCGTCCGGGCGGCCCATATCGCGCCAGTAGGAGACGTCGACGTGGCCGATCACGCGGCGGCCGCTTTCCAAAAACTGCGGGAAAGTCTCGCGCTCTACGGAGACGACGCGCCCCTGCGGGATGTCCTTGATCAGTTCGCGACGGAAGACGTAGCAGCCGGCGTTGATCTGATCGGTCGGCGGGTCCTCGGTCTTTTCGAGGAAGGCGGTGACGCGGCCGTCGACATCCGTGGGCACGCAGCCATAGGCGCGGGGATCGCCGACGCGCACGAGATGCATGGTGAGATCAGCCTCTTTGGAGGTGTGCGTCTCGAGGATCGCGTTGAGATCCGTATCGCCCAGCACGTCGCCATTGAAGACCATGACGGTGTCGTTGCGCAGCTTGTCCCAGACGTTGCGGATCGCCCCGCCCGTGCCGAGGGCCTCCTCCTCGACGACGTACTCAATCTCCAGGCCCATGTCCGAGCCATCGCCGAAGTAATCCTCGAAGACCTCCGCCTTATACGACGTGCCCAGCACCACGTGCGTGATCCCGGCCGCCTTGATGCGCGCTAGCAGGTGCTTCAGAAACGGCGCATTCGCCGTCGGGAGCATCGGCTTCGGGGTGTTGATCGTCAGCGGACGCAGGCGGGTACCACGACCACCGACCAGAATCACCGCATCAACGTCGTCTCGCACGGCCATTATCGAACTCTCCGAATCTATCCGGTTCATGTCCGATACACGCTACTGGTTTCGCGCTTCGCGGCGGGGGTGCCCCGCCGGTCGGCGGCGGGTTTTCGTTGGGGTTTTCGTTGGGGTTGGTGGGTGGGTTGTTGGCATGGAGTGGGGCTAAAGATCATGCGGCGGTAGTGCTTTGGCGCGCGCGGTCGAAAGGACCCTCATATAAACGAGTCTCGCGCGGTCGAAACCAGCACTCCTTTAGGGGTGACTGCTTTCGACCAGCGGTAGCGCTGCATGCCAGGGTAGGACTGACGGACTGCGGGAGCCCTACAGAAGGGGCCGGTGGGACGGATAGTGCGACTGGCCGGCGACGCTAAGCATCCAACCCCTCCGGGATCCATGTTGCGCTCGCGCTGGTCGAAAGCACCCTCATATAAACGAGTCCCACGCGGTCGAAACCAACACTCCTTTAGGGGTGACTGCTTTCGACCAGCGATAGCGCAACACGCACGCGAGCTAACCGAAAGCCTGCAGGCGCCCAGGAGCGCCACCTCAATCCACACACCACCCCATCCGTCACAGCAGAAACTTAAACGCCGCTTAACCAGGCGCCTGGTCGAAAGCACCCTCATATAAACGAGTCCCACGCGGTCGAAACGCGGTCGAAACCTGTACTCCTTTAGGGGTGGCTGCTTTCGACCAGCGCTATCACGTCATGAGAACGCCCAGCAAACCCCCAAACACCCCTACCCCACCCGTGTGAGCAGGAACCCGCGCGCTTTCAGCCCGGCGGCGAGTAAGAAACGCAGAGGCGCTTGCCACCAGGCGCGGTAGCGATCGGCAAGGAAGCGATAAGCGCTGCGGTGGTGTGCGGGCAGCATGGAGTGCCTGCGGGATTTGGTGGAGTGCCCTTGGTCGTGGTGGATGCGCGCCAACGGGGTGTAAACGTTGTCGTAGCCGGCGCGCCCCAAGCGATCGCCGAGGTCAACGTCCTCGAGGTACATGAAGTAGCGCTCGTCGAAGCCGCCGACCTCCTCGAACGCCGACCAGCGCACGAGCACACAAGAGCCGGACAGCCAGCCGGCGGTGCGCTCGTGAGACATGTCGGCATCCGCGCGGTAGCGCGCGCTAAAAGGGTTGCCCGGCCAGATCTGGCTCAACAGGGCATGTCCGATGCCTACGCCCAGCGTCGGTACCGAGCGCGCCGACGGATACGTCGAGCCGTCGGCCTCCACGATGCGCGGGCCCACCGAGCCCGCAGATTCCCAACGCCGCGCGCACGCCACCAGTTCATCAACCGCACCGGCGCTGAAGGTGACATCCGGGTTAGAGATAAGGAAGAACTCGTCGTTGATCTCGCCGCGCTCGCGCATCGGGCTCAGCACGCGCGCGGCCGCGTTGATGGCGGCACCGTAGCCGAGGTTGCCGCCCGTCGAGAGGAACTCGACCCGCTCGGCGCGGGCAGCGGCCTGGGGCACGCCATCGGTCGAGCCGTTGTCGGCGAGCACCACATAAGTCTCGCCGGAGTAGCCGGAGGCCAGCGAGTCCAAGAACTCCGCGAGGTGGTGTCCGGGGGAATAGGTGACCGTCACGACGCCGAGCGGCGCGGACGGCTTCGTAGCTTCATCGTTAGTCACAATGAAACTCATGCTAGCGCCCACGGGCACACCCGGCGGAGAGGTTGGGGCCGACATGTCGGGCGCAGCATTGTCTGTCGTTGCGCGTTATGCAATACAATCCGGACTAAAACAAGAGTGCCCTCAAGCACCTGAGCGTTTATTTGGAGAAGACCCTGACCCGTGACCGACCGCCAGCGCCCGATTCGTGAGATTCAGCCCGCCCCGACGACGTCGACGTCTCTGCAGCAAGCGGGCCCTTTGCCCGTGAAGGTGATCGTGGTGATGGCGTCGGTCATCGCGCTGGTGGTCTCCGGTATGGGGTATTTCACCATCGGTCAGCTGGGCAACGATGTCGCCTCGGCACAGAACCTGGCTCTGGGCGGCGAGGGTGAGGCGACAGCGGATGGTGCCGTCGATATCTTGCTGGTGGGTACTGACTCGCGTACCGACGCCCAAGGCGAACCCCTCCCCGACGAACAGCTCGAGCGTTTGAACGCCGGATTCGATCACGGCGAGCAGAACACGGACACCATGATGGTTATCCGCGTGCCGGCCGATGGCTCGGAGGCGACCGCCGTGTCCATCCCACGCGATACCTATATTCATGACGAAGAATTCGGGAACATGAAGATCAACGCGGTCTTCGCTGCGCACCGGGATCAGCGCCGCGCGGAGCTGGAGGCTTCCGGCGAGGCGCTCAGCGAGCAGGAGATCGAGCAGCAGGCCACCGAGGCCGGCCGCGCGGGGTTGATCGCGGCGATTCGGGATCTCACGGGCGTGGATATTGATCACTACGCAGAAGTCGGCCTGCACGGCTTCGTGCATCTGACCAACGCCGTCGGCGGCGTGGAGGTGTGCCTGCGCAACCCGGTCAACGACCCGTACTCGGGTGCCGATTTCCCCGCCGGCCGCCAGACCCTCGACGGCTATGAGGCGCTCGCGTTCGTCCGCCAGCGCCACGATCTGCCGCGCGGCGATTTCGATCGCATCGTACGCCAGCAGGCGTATATGGCGTCGCTGGTGAATAAGGTCTTGTCCACCGGCACCCTGACCAACCCGGGCAAGCTCTCCGATATGGCGGATGCGGTGGAGCGCTCCGTCGTGCTCGATGAGGACTGGGACATCATGTCTTTCGCGAACCAGCTGGCGGATCTCGCGGCGGGCAACGTCACCTTCACGACGATCCCCGTCACCTCCGTCGACGGCACCGGCGATTATGGCGAGTCGATCGTCACCGTCGATCAGAGCGAGGTCAACGAGTTCTTCGAAGATTTGGTTGTCACCGAAGAAGAGCGCGCACAAGCCGAGGCCGAGGCGGGCGCCGAGGCCGAAGCGGCCCCGGAGCTCAACCCGGCGCTCGAAAGCGTAGAGGTGCACGTGCTTAACGCCGGCGGGATTGCCGGGCTGGCCAACAACATTGGCGACTGGCTGGAGGGCGCCGGTCTTAAGATCGCAGAGACGACCAACGCGCAGGACGGCATCTATTTCGAAAGCCAGATCGTGGCCGCCAACCCCGACAGCGAGGCCGCCCAGTCCCTTTCCGAGATGCTCGGCGGCCTGCCGATCACCCCGAACGAGACTCTCGATGAGAACACGCTCGTCGTCGTTGGCCACAGCGAGTACTCCGGCCCGACGGCCGAGCCCATCGGCAGCGGCGAGTACGCCTCCGAGGACACCGGCGAGGAGGACGCGGACGAGACCGACGAGGTGGGCACCCCGGGTGCCGATTACGGCCAGGCCGAAGACAACCCCGAGCTCGATGCCGGCGGCGACGGCCCGCGCTGCGTGAACTAAGCCGACCCGGAAGCCCCGCGCCTATTTAAACGGGAAGAACCGCAGCACGAGCACCAACAGGATGGGCCAGGCGCGGGAGCGCACCGCCACCACGACACCGAAGATAGCGGCGCCGATGAATAGGGCCACATATCCCCAGCTGAAAATCGGCGGGACCCGGTCGCCCATGAAGGGAGTGATAACCCACACGAGGGCGATCAACACCACGCGATGATTTTGTAAATAGTGAATCGAGACTTATCTGCCGACGCGTGTGGTGTCATGATTGAGCCTTCCTGGTGTGTTTAAGGCGTTGTCGCTTCCACGTGCACGCACATATGATGCTGGCATACTATCCGCACCAAATCTAGTGTCGCACCGATTGTCTCTACAGTGGGCGGATATGAAACTTCTTGAGCACCTCCTCTCCACCGACCCCGCCGCCCCGCGCCTGACGGTCTACAACGAGACCACCGGTGCCCGGCTCGATTTCTCCGCCCAGACGTTGGATAACTGGGCCTCGAAGATCGCCAACATGCTGGTCGAGGAACTCGACCTCACCCCAGGCCAGGCCATCGCCGTCGATCTGCCCGCCAGCTGGCAGGCGGCGGTGACAGTCTTAGGCGCCTTGGCCGCGCGCATCGAGCCGCAGCTGATTGGCGCCGAGCACGCCGGCAGCGTCGCCGCCTGCTTCACCACGCTCGAGCGCCACGACGCCTGGGCGGCCAAGGGTGTTGAGACGGTGCTGGTCTCTAAGGACCCTTTCGGGCGCGGCATCGAGGAATCCGGCGGCGAGCTTCCCGACGACTCCCTCGACTTCGGCCCCATCGTCCGCTTCTACGGCGACCAGTACTTCGGTGACGCCCCGCGTCTCGACGAAGCCATCACCCCCACCACCGCCGACCGCGTCCTCGCGCAGGGCTGGGAGACCTACGAGCAGCTCACCGATGCGGTGCTCGCACCACTAGCCGCGGGCGGATCGAGTGTCATCGTCACTGGCACAGCCAGCACCGAGCGGATCGCGGAGATCGCAGAGAACGAGAAAGTCACGTTGCAGATTTCTCCAACCAAACTACTCTGACCACTATTGCCCTTATCTAATGAGGAGAGCACCATGAGCACAATTCACCGAGCGACTCTCCGAGCACGCCAGCGCGGAGTAGACACCATGGAGATCACCCCGCGGCCACTACGCACAAAGGAACGCCTAGCGAAAAGCCCGGCACAAACTATCCGGGAAGCGTGGCAGACAACGTTCCGGGCCATCGACCAGAACATGGAGGATCGCCAGCCCCGATAACCAAAAGCCAAGTTGCAATCTTTATCAACCAAAGTACTCTGACCCCCGTCCCTATAGGAAGATCTAAAGGATGGTCAGTTACTCATGAGCACCCCACATAACCCCGAGAACAACCCCGGCGACAACAACGAGGGCGCAGCCCCGTGGGGCTCCTCCGACAACAACAACCAGTTCGGCTACGGCCAGCAGCCCTACCCGAGCAGCAACCAGCAGTCCTCCACTAGCGGCAGCCTGCAGCCCTACGGCGACAACTCCTACAACGTGGGCCAGGCGAACCAGAAGAAGGACGCCAAGGGCTTCTTCTCCGCGCTGTTTGACTTCAACTTCGAGACGTTCATCGCGTTGAAGTGGGCGAAGTTCATCTACATCCTGGGGACCATCGCCATCGCTTTGAGCACCCTGTTTGTGGGCATTGCCGCCTGGCTGGTCCCGGTGTTTGCCGCCGGCGCCCTCGGCATCCTGTGGTTCTTGGTGGGCTGGATCGTCCCGGTGATCTGGGGCCTGCTCCAGCTGATCGGCCTCCGCCTGCTGCTGGAGTTCGTCATCGCGATCGTGCGCACCGCGGAGAGCACCACGCAGACCGCCAAGAACACCGCCGGCAACTAATCACGCAGCCAGGCGCACAGCCGCCGCCAGATCACCCGCAGCACCGAATGCGGAAACGCAAAGACCTCGCGCAGATAGTGCTTGTAACGCGCACTGCGCGGGGTCTTTGCCGTTAACACCCGCACCGGGATCTGCAGATGCCACGCCCACACCCGCGTGCGCCGGGCGTGGAAGTCGCTGGTGACCACCAGCCAGCGGGTCGTCTCGGGAAGCAGGGCATGCGCGTTCTCTAGGTTTTCGTTCGTACTGCGCGCCCGCTTCTCGACGACCACCGCCTCCCCCGGCACTCCCGCCTCATAAAGCCAGGCGGCCATGACCTCGGCTTCACCTGCCCCACTGACGACGACGCGCGTTGCAGGGTGGGTGCGCAGGTGGGCGTCGATAAGCGGCAGGGCGCGGTGCAGCCGCGCGGCGAGCATGGGCCGCGGTTGGTTGTGGCGTACGCGACAACCGAGGATGAGGATGTTCTCCATGCGCTTTCGGCTATTCGCCGAGGAGGCGCTGGCGCAGGCGTTCGTCTTTCTTCTCGACGTCAGCGGCCATCTGCTGCTGGTAGTCAGCCATCTTCTGCGTGTAGGTGGCATCGCCGGCGCCGAGGATGCGCACGGCGAGCAGGCCGGCGTTTTTCGCCCCGCCGATGGAGACAGTCGCCACCGGCACGCCGGAGGGCATCTGCACGATGGACAGCAGCGAATCGAGGCCGTCGAGATCCTTCAGCGCGCGTGGGATGCCGATCACCGGCAGCGGCGTCGCCGCCGCCACCATGCCGGGCAAGTGGGCGGCACCACCCGCGCACGCGATGATGACCTTCAGGCCCCGCTCGTGGGCCTTTTTGGCATAGGCGAGCATCTTCTCCGGCGTGCGGTGGGCGGAGACGACGCCGCCTTCGAAGCGCACACCGAACTCGGCGAGCACCTCAGCGGCCGGGGCGACGGTATCCCAGTCCGAATCCGAGCCCATGATGATGCCAACCTGCGGGGTATCGCTCATTTTCCTGCCTTCCTTTCCAGTTCTTAGGCGCTGTAGCCGTCACGCCACTCGGCGTGCACGATGAAGTGCGCGGCCAGCTCGGCGATCTCGCGGGTGTTATCGAGGTCCTCGCCGGTGACGTTGACGTGCCCGAGCTTGCGACCCGGGCGGTGGTCCTTGCCGTAGAGGTGGATTTTCGCCTCCGGGAAACGGGCCATGACCTCGCGCACGCGCTGGTAGACGGGCATCTCCGGCGAAGCATCGGCACCCAAGGTGTTGACCATGACGGTCACCGGCTTCAGCGTGGCCGTATCCCCCAGCGGCAGGTCGAGGACCGCGCGCAGGTGCTGTTCGAACTGGCTGGTCACGCTGCCGTCCTGGGTCCAGTGGCCGGTGTTGTGCGGGCGCATCGCCAGCTCGTTGACGGCGATGGTGGGCTCGCGGTTGTCGTCGAGGTATTCGAAAAGCTCGACGGCCAAAACCCCGGCCACCCCGAGTTCTTCGGCGATGGTCACCGACAGCACCTCGCAGCGCTTCCGCAGCTCATCGCTCATGTCCGGGGCCGGGGCGGTGGCCTCCACGCAGATGCCGTTTTCTTGCCGAGACTGCACCACCGGCCACGGCCGCGCCTCACCTGAAGGCGTCCGCGCGACCATCGCCGAGAGCTCTCGGGTAAACGCGAGCTTCTTTTCGGCCATGAGGGGCACGCCGTCGCCCAGCAGCTTTTCGACGAGCGTTTCCACCTCCTCGCGCGTCGACGGGAACCACACTCCGTGCCCGTCATAACCCCCGCGGCGGGCCTTGAGGCAGACGGCGCCGTCGACCTCATCAAAAAACGCGGTGGCGTCCTCGACCGACTCGATCGCGGCGAAAGGTGGGACCGGCGCGGAAATCTCCTTCATCTTCTCGCGCATGACCAGCTTGTCCTGAGCGTGGATGAGCGCCGCCGGCTGCGGCTGGAGGTTGAAACCGGCGTCGATGAGCTTATTGGCGTGCTCGTTGGGCACGTGCTCGTGGTCGAAGGTGACGGCATCGGAGCCCTCGATGGCCAAGCGCACATCGTCGAGATCTTTGTAGTCGCCCAGCCGAACATCGGCGCTGACCTGCGCGGCGGAAGCATCCGGCTTCGCGGCGAGCACGCGCAGCGAGGCGCCGAGCTCGATGGCAGCGGTCTGCAACATCCGCGCGAGCTGGCCGTCACCGATGACGGTGATCACGGGCATGCCCGGGGCATGAGCGGCGGGATTATCGATGTTGCGTGCAGCGGTATCAGTCACGCCTGTCCATCCTACGCGCGTTGCCCGAGCACACGTCCAGTACGGCGATCGCCCAGCCTGGCGCCTGCACCTTCTCTATAGGGTGAATTGTTGCCGGATTCACCGATAGTTATAGTAGTGCCGCAGAACACATTCCCGATCATGGTGGAGTAGGTATGAAAACCATCGGTGTCCTGGGCGGAATGGGCCCAGCCGCAACTGCAGATTTCCTCCAGAAGCTCGTCGACTCGACGGACGCGGCCACCGACCAGGAGCACCCCAAAGTGCTCCTCTGGTCGAACCCGACCATCCCCGACCGCACGGAAGCAATTGTCAACAACGGGGAGGATCCCACCCCTCACCTGTTGGACGGCGCCCAGCTGTTCCAGCGCGGCGGGGCCGACGTATTCGCCGTCCCCTGCAACGGGGCGCACGCGTTCCTTCCTGAAGTCGTGAAGAACGTCAACATTGAACTGGTCTCGATCCTCGACGCCACCGTCTACAAACTGCAGCAGCTTTCGCCGACCCCGAAGAAGATCGGCCTCTTGGCATCGGAAGCGACGGTGCAAGCAGAGCTGTATAAGAAAGCATTGGAGAAAGCCGGCTTCGAACTCCTCACGCCGAACCACGAGGAGAGACATGGCAAAAAGGAATATGCTGCGTTCAACAGCGAACGCATATCTTAATTTTCCGCTGATCTGGAAGCTGCTCATTGGCCTTGCCGCCGGCACCATCATCGGATTGACGTTCGGTGAGCAGGCCGCGGTTCTTGCCCCGGCCGGCGACCTATTCCTGCGTCTGCTCCAGATGCTGGTGATCCCCCTCATCGTCGTTACGCTGATCCTCGGCGTCTCTTCTCTTACTCCGAGGAACTTGGGGCGCATCGGTGGAAAGGTCATGGGCTACTACCTCGTGACCACCTTCTTCGCTATGGCACTGGGACTCGGCATTGCCCTGCTCGTCCACCCCGGCCGGGGTCTCAGCGTGGACTCTAACGGCGCGGAGCAAGCGGAGGAAGCACCGTCACTGACTGACGTCTTCCTCAACATGTTCCCCGAGAACATCTTCCTCGCACTATCGCAGGGCGACATCCTCGCCATCATGTTCTTCGTCCTCATCGCAGGCTTCGCCCTTGCTTACATGAACGATCATGAAGACAAGGAGATCAACGAGGGTGCACAGATCATCCGCAAGGTTTTCAAGACCGGCCAGGAAATCGTGTTCCTCCTCGTTCGCGGCGTGCTGGAGTACTCCCCGATCGGCGTCATGGCTCTGATCGCGGTCTCCATCGGCGAGGTCGGTGTTGAAGCTTTGGTCCCACTGGGCAAGCTCATCCTCGTCGTGGTGGGCGCGACCTTGCTCATGCTCGCGTTCTACGCAGTGCTTCTCGGGTTCTTTAAGGCCTCTCCCATCAAGTTCTTCAGCGCCGCGCGCGCACCGATGCTCACCGCCATTGCCACCCGCTCGAGTTCGGCGACCCTTCCCGTCACGACTCGGGCCGCCAACCAGCTCAACGTTCCGAAGAGGATCTCGTCCTTTGCCCTGCCGCTGGGTGCGACGATCAACATGGACGGAACCGCAATCTATGTCGGTGCCTCCGTCATCTTCGTCGCCGATACCTTGGGCGTCCAGCTCACCTTCGGCGAAATCGTCTCGGTGCTGATGGTCGGCGTGCTGGCCTCCATCGGTACGGCCGGCGTGCCTGGCGCCGGACTGATCATGCTGACGATGGCCGTGGGAACCACCGGCATGTCCATGGCTCCTATCGCCCTGGTCGCGGGTATCGACGCGATCCTCGATATGGCCCGCACCATGACCAATATCGTGGGTGACCTGACCGGCTCCAAGCTGGTCGCGGCCTCGGAAGAAAAGGCGGCCAAGAAGAACAAGTCGACGGCGGAAGAGCCTGCCGGCTCAGAGGCCAGTTAGGAATTCCTTCGCCTGAAACGGCCCTACGAGGTGTGTGCCACCCCGTAGGGCTTATTTATTGGCGGTGTCTGCATAAACCGAGCCAGTGCAGTGTCGTATAAATAGATTTCAGGTGCGTTTAATGCCATGCTGCTGCGTTGCAGGTTACTGATGAACAGCATCTGGGGTTAAGAGAGATTGCGGAATCCCATCGCGCCCCTATCGCAGAAATAATCCTTGCCAAGATGACCGTGAATGTACGACTCTCGAGCGCATCGCTAACCAGATAGCTGCATAAAAGGCACTACCCTAACGGGAGGCGGCGAGTAGAGCCTGCTGCAGTTCCTCGTCCACAGCGAAGAGATAAAGCCCATGCACACCCCGTGTCAGCAGGACATTCAACTGATTGCGGAGTAGCTCCTCCACCAGTGAGACTTTGACCTTTTTGCCGTCTTTGACGATGGTTCTCCTGTCAGTAAAACCCTTATTCTTGCTTTCCTCGCCATCGAAAACGATCCTGCCTTCGCGGTACTTCACCGAAGGACCTATAATCACGCCGGCGTAGTTAAGATCAAATCCCTGGACCGTGAAGGTGGAACCAACCTCGTCGAGGGTATACCCTTTTTCTGCCCAAGAACGTTTCTTCTCGCCTCGTTTCGTCGCTTTCTTGCTGATCTGATTGTTCCATGGCAAGCGCCAACCACCGATCACCACATCCCAGGTCTGGCCATCCTCACGCTCACTGCGCTTGAAGTCCCAATCATAGGTAGCGATCAGCCGCGAAATTCCGTTTTTGAAATCAGATTCCTCATCCTTCTGGGCTCGTTGCTTCACCGTTTCATGTAATGCCTGCGGAGATTCGAAAACCCTGATCTCATACCGCGAGTCTTTCGGTACCGGATGAATGACTCCATCGTCAATGATGGACCGAATCCACTCTTCTGCTGGGCCCGCAGAATCGATACGCATCTGTTCCTTCAGCAAAACTGTGTGATCGGCACGTTCATACAGCGCGTCCAGCTCTTCGGGCGTCCAGTATTGGTTACCCGCCATGATCTGGCTTTCGTCGAAAACGGGAATGACCACGCGTGCTCTATCGAGAAGATCTTTGAGCATGTTCTTGCCGCGATAAGACTGCTTGCCCTGCGTCCAAAGCAGGTGGGCCTCGTCCACGAGTACGACGTCGACCGGTTTAGCGGGGTCATGCTCGTTGATGAACTTGGTGGGTTTCATCACACGGAGATTCTTTCCGTCGGAGATTCCGAGCGTTTCCGCAATCTGCGTGTACACCGTGCACATCTCATCGTGGTTGACCAGAAGATAGGCATCGAAACTCTGGAAATCGAATACCGACTCTTCCGCTCCCGGTTCATCCTGAAACAGTTCGAAGAATACGCTGCTGAGCAGAACCGTCTTGCCCGTCCCAGCAGCCCCTTTCACTAGGACAAGCTTTCCGCTCTGGGTGCTGGGCTGGCGGTCCGTCTCACGACTGGCAGCATCGATAGCCTTGAGGATCTCAACTTTTGCCGTGAGCTGTTCTTCGTTGAGCTTGTGGAATGGCGAAGCCTTGAACAGCGCAGACTGACGTATCAAGCTTTCGAGTGGGAACAGTTTCTTGTCGTGGCGTCGCAGTTTTCGCCATATCGCACTAAATGCCTCGTCTACGTATTTCTCGGTGAAATACCGACCCTGCGTGTTTCCTCGGGCGTTGAGTAGGTCAACTCCTCCTTTATGAGCACCTTTATTGGCACGGGCGACACCTTCGCTACTGGATAGGAAAAGCATCAGCTTGTCTTCCACGTCCAAGGTCATGGATTTATTGAAGAGAGAGTGCCCAATCACGAAGATCTCAGAGCCCTCTTCCCGAAAATCTGCCCAGTAGGAGCGCGCGGCCTTGGATTTTTCCTCCACGTCGTCCAGTTCTCCGGGCTCTTCCCCTTCCACCACGCGAGCAGCCGCGGGCCGGGTTTTGCCTTCTGTAAGGTGCGTTTCAGTGCGCTGGACGATGCTGTTCGTCTCTCCCACATAGACGGAATAGTTCTCACCGGTTTTCCGGTACACGACGTACACGGTCGGGTACTTCAAGAGCAGAATCTCATCCTCGCCGCCTTTAGCTTCGGCTCGGCTAATGAACTCATCCAGCTCAGTACGACTGAAAGGGAAACGCTCCACAACCGGATGCGGTTTACCCGTAATACCGACCACTCTTAATCCTCCGTAGAATCAATTTTCGTGTACTTCGTGGCCTTCCCGTACGCCAGATCCACCGGGTATTTCTTCTCCGTGATCTTGAGTTTTTCCCGCACGATTTCGTCTGGGTCGAGGCCCATCCGATCCGCGAGAAGAAGGCTATAGGTAAGCACGTCCGCGAGCTCATCGCGAACGTCTACTTCATCAGCTTCGGCACTCCACTGAAAGCACTCGAGCAGCTCACCAGCCTCGATGGCGATGCTCTTGGCAAGGTTCTCTGGGGAATGAAACTGGTTCCAGTCCCTTTCCTGCATGAACGTGCGTAGCACTTCCAGGGTCTCGCGTTTAGCCATAAAGGAGAGTTTAACCCGCCCCATCCCCGCATGTCAGTCGCGAGCAAAAAGTAGCTCGTTCTCAGCGCCGCTTTCCTCCCAGAGTTTGGGCTTAACGAATAACCCATCCCAGTGCCAGCACTCACAACCGACGGAACACTCACTCATTATGTGTAACTCTCGGAACCCACGCGAGGCGGTGTAGATGGACTCGAGACACGAGTTCTGAACTACAACGCTACGATTCGAGAAATATTTTTACTCTGATAATTAAAACGAGCAATACGTCACCTAGGTAATTGTGCCGATAGACTCGCCGGCAGTTGCACTGATCGATAAATGACGCACCTCCGGTCAACCAAGCGTCACTCTTACCAAGCAGTGCGTTTCATTTTGAGATACACAAACACACCTCACGGAAACTGATTTCTGCAGGCGCCAGCCGCGCTGAACGTTTCCACAGCACATGGAATGACGCATCGCCCACCCCGAAGAGCAAGGTACCCCCCGCCAGCCCAACGCACCATCGCTACCACCCCCACGATCTCGGCGCGCACACAGAAGAAGAGCGGCCCTTCCGCCGCCCTCCTAGCGCTTCACCGATGATGCGAAACAACACCGGCGCCCCGAGCCTCCCGCCGACACCTACTTCCTCAGGCTCTTAACCCTTACGCATACACAGAGGAAGCATCGTCGAGGGTGGCGACCTCAACGTCGGTAAGCGACAGCCCCGCGGCGGCAGTGAGCGCCGGCAGCTGCTCCGGCTTCGATGCCGACGCGATCGGCGCGCTCGCCCCCTTCGCCAGCTGCCAGGCCAGCGGCACGCTCGCGGGCTCGACGCCGCGCTGCTCGGCGATCTCGACCAGCTTGTCCACCACCCCGAAGCCCGGCGGCGTGGCATAGCCCTCGACGAACCCGGCGCGATCGCGGCCCTCCAGGTCCTCGGGGGTGCGGTACTTGCCGGTCAAAAAGCCGGAGGCCAGCGCGAAGTACGGGAACGTCGCCGCACCATACTCCTCGGCTAAGAGCTGGAAGGTTTGCTCGAAGTCCCTCCGGTGGACGAGGTTGTACTGCGTCTGGATCACCGCCGGCACGGTGAGGCCGTGCTCGGTGGCGTAGGCGAAGAACTCGCGCATGCGTTCCGGCGAGTAGTTCGACAGCCCAATGGCGCGGACCTTGCCGGAGCGCACCAGCTCGTCATAGGTCTTCGCCTGCTCGGCGATGGAGACGTTCTCGTCGTCGTAGTGGCTGTAGAGGATGTCCACGTAGTCGGTCTGCAAGCGCCGCAGCGCATCCTCCAGCGCGGCCTGCACCGACTCGCGGCGCTGGTTGTCATAGGGCTTCAGGCCGCCGACCTTGGTGGCCAGCACCACGCGCTCGCGGTTGCCGCGTGCCTGGAACCACTCGCCCAGCACCGTCTCGGAGTGTCCACCCTTCTCATCGATCCAGGCGGCGTACATGTCCGCGGTATCGATGTGGGTGCCGCCGGCGGCCAGGAAGTCGTCGAGAACTGCAAACGAGGTCTCGCGATCCGAGGTCCAGCCGAAGGTGTTGCCGCCCAAAACGAGGCGGAGTTCGGGGTTTTTAATGCCAGGCATGGTCGCTCCTTCTCACTGACTTGACGCGTAAACCCAACTCTAAACACCTCCCGTTGATCCGTCAACTTTACTCGTCAACTCAATGTATAATGGCCCCATGACCTCCGCCGATAACCCTCGCTGGCTCAACGACACCGAGATGGATACCTGGCTAAATATCTGGTCGATCCTCGAGTGGCTGCCCAACCGCCTCGACGAGCAGCTGCGCCGCGATTCCGATCTCTCGCTCACCGAGTACAACGCCTTATCGCAGATCTCCATGGCACAAGACTCCTCCATCCGCATGAGCGAGCTGGCCCGCCTGGCGAACATGAAACTGCCCCACCTCTCCCGCGTGCTCACCCGCCTAGAAAAGGCCGGCTGGGCCCGCCGAGTTACCGATCCCACCAACGGCCGCTACACCCTCGCCGAGCTCACCGACGCCGGCAAAGACAAAATCGCCGCCACCGCCCCCGGACACGTGGCCGCGGTGCGTCGCTATATCTTCGATAACCTCAGCGAGAAGCAGACCAACGATCTCAAGGCCGCCGCCGCGCTGATTACCGAGGCCATCGACCCGCCGGAGCTCATGCGCTAGATTCACCAGCGCGCGAAAGGCCGGCGCGGCGGCAACGAGGAGTTAATGATCTCCGCCACCTTCTTCGCCTTACCCACGTGCGGGTAGTACAGCGGCCGGTCGCGCCCGAACACCGCGATATTCAGCCCGCCCTTGTAGCGCCGGACGCTGTGAATGTCATAGAGCGGGATCGAGTCGATGCGCGGTCGCAGGCTACCGGCCCGGATCATCACGCGCTGATCCGTCACCACCGCCCGGCGCCGCCGCGCCCTTATCAAGGGCAGCCCGAGACGCCACAGCAGAAGCAGCGCCCACACCATAACCAGGGCGGAGCGCAGCGTCGGCTCGTAGAACCCGAACTGCGGGTTATCAAGCACCCCGATCGCGATCCACAGAAACGCCGTTATGCCGATGGCCTCGAACATCGGGTACGCGAGAACCCCGGGCGGGGTGGTGACATCCGCCCGGATAACCTCGTCGTGATCAGTTCTCGGCCAACTCATATCCCCGCCAACGCTAGTCGCCCGGACGCAGGTGCGTCACGTCCCCGGCCGCATACGCTGCGCCGTCGACAATGATCCGCCCGTCCGCTTCAACCCCGCTCGCCGTGCCCACCACGGGCCCGCTGGGCGTGTCCAGCCGCACCTTTTGCCCGATGGTGGCGCAGACGTGGCGGTAGTCGTCGATAAGCTTTTCTCGATCATCCCACCACTGCTCCAGCCGCCGGTCGACGGCCCGAAGCACCGCCGCCGCGAGCCCCGTCGCGTCATACTCGATGCCTGCCACCCGCAGCGACGTGGCGTGGGCGACGGGCAGCTGGGCCTCGTGAAGTCCCGTGTTGACGCCGAAGCCGATGACCACGCGGTAGCCGCCCTCATCCAAAGGCGCCGCCTCGGCGAGGATGCCGGCGAGTTTGCGCCCGTCCAGCAGCAGGTCGTTGGGCCATTTGAGGCTGGCCTGCGGCAGGGCGTCGGTAAGTGCGGTGCCGATGGCGATCGGCAAAAGGCCTAGGTGATCGAAGTGCCGCGCCGGCACGATCAGGGAAATAGAGCAGATGAGCTGCCCGCCGTAAGGGCTCACCCACTGCCGGCCGAGGCGGCCCTTGCCGGCGGTCTGCTCCCCGGCGAGCAGCACGCGGCGATGGACCGCCTCGCCCGCCATGAGATCGGCGTTGGTCGAGCCGGTCGATGCGGTATAGGAAATATCGCTGAAGCCGGTGTCGGCGAGCTCCCCGCGCAGCCGGGGGATGTCGAGATCTAACGTGCCCATGAGGGTGAGCCTAGCGGGTGGCGCGCTCTAGGATCTCGAGCACGTGCTGATAGCTCTTGCCCGTCGCGGCCGTCATCCCCAGCTCGCAGGTGCGGTTGGTCGAGGCGTGCGCGCTGGCGTCGAAGGCGGCGACCTGTGCTGCTTCTCGACGCGTCGCCGAGCGCGTCAACTCCGGGTGCAGCATGCCGCGGTCTCCGGCATAGGCGCAGCAGTTCCACTCGGTGGGCACGTTCACCTCGCGCGCAGCGGCGCGGGCCAGGCGCATCACCGCCTCCCCGAGGCCGAGCTGGGTCGCCGAGCACGTCGGGTGCAGGGTGAGCGTATCGACGCGCTCTTTCACCTCCAGCTTCTCCAGCACGTTGGTGGCGGTGAACTCGATGGCGTCGATGACGGTGATGCCGGCCTCTTCCAGCAGCCCGCTGAAGCCCTGAGTGCACGACGAGGCGTCGATCACCACCGGCAGGCGCCCGTGCTCGGTGGCGCGGGAAAGCACGTCCACCGCGTGGCGACGCATCACCTCATAGCCCTCGTTCAGCCCCTTCGACGACCACGTGGTGCCGCAGCACAGCGAGTCGATCTCGTCGGGCACGATGAGGGTGATCCCGGCGCGCTCGAGCAGGGCGGTGAAGGCCTGGCTGGCACCGTCCGAGTCTTCGGCGCGGCCGAACATCGGGTGCACGCACGCCGGCACGTAGACCGCCTGCGGGGCGTGAAAGCGCGAGCCCACAACCTGGCCGAGCTGGGAGCGCTTCTGCCCACCCTTGCCGAGCTCCGGGCGCCACTGCCACATGTCGTCAGTGCCCACCACGGCGCGCGCGACATCGGTGGCGGCGCGGGCGAGCGCATCGGGCAAAAAGCTCACTCCCGTCATGGTGGCGGAGGCCGCGGCGTTGACGAGCTTCCAGTTGGCGGCAGCAGTCTTCCAGGCCTTCTGCTTGAAGGCGCCGGCGCGCTGGTTGCGCAGGTCCTTGACGTAGCGGCCGGTATCGATGCCCACCGGGCACGCCGTAACACACATCGAGTCGGCGGCGCAGGTGTCGATGGCGTAGTAGTCATAATCGCGCTCGAGCTCTTTCAGCGTCTCGGTGTCACCTTGCGCGCGGGCGGCGTCCATCGCCCGGCGCACAACGATGCGCTGGCGCGGGGTCAGCGTGAGATCGCGCGAGGGGCACACCGACTCGCAGTAGCCGCACTCGACACAGGCGTCGATCTGTGGGTCGATGCTCGGGATGAGTTTGATGTTCTCGAGGTGGGCGTCGGGGTCTTCGGCAAGAATGACGCCGGGGTTCATGGTGTTCGTGGGATCGCAGGCGGCTTTAAGCTCCTGCATGACGGCGTAGAGCTCGTCGCCGTACTGGCGGCGCACATAAGGCGCCATCGCCCTACCCGTGCCGTGTTCGGCCTTGAGGTTGCCGCCGTGGCCTAACACGAGATCGACCATGGCGTCGTTGAAGGCGTTGTAGCGATTTAGGGCTTCCTCGCCGGCGAAGCGGTCGTTGAGCAGGAAGTGGATGTTGCCGTCTTTGGCGTGACCGAAGATGACGGCGTCGCGGTAGGCGTGTTGATCGAAGAGCTCGGAGAGGTGCTGGCAGGTATCGGCTAGCTTATCGACGGGCACCGCCACGTCTTCCAGCAGCGCCGTCGTTCCGGCCGGACGCGCCCCGGCGACCTGCGCGTAGAGCCCTTTGCGGAAACTCCACGCCCGCGCCTGCGCGGCGGCGTTTTGGGTGAACGTGGCGTTATGCAGGATCTCCTCGCCGCGGCGGCTGAGCTCGCGCAGCTCTTCGTCGGCGTTGGCGTGGTATTCGACGAGCAGGGCGGAGTGATCGCGCACCTCGAAGCCGGTGATCTCTTCCGGCACGTTATCCCAGGATTGGCCCACCTTGATCGAGGTGTGATCCATCAGCTCCAAGGTGGCGGCACCCGAGTCGACGAGCGCGGGCAGGGTGTTGGTGGCGGCATGCAGGGTGTCGAAGACCACGAGCGCGGTGGTCTTCTTCGGCGCGACCGGCACGGTGCGGAAGTAGGCCTCGGCGACGAAGGCGAGCGTGCCCTCGGAGCCGACGAGCAGGTGGGAAAGGATGTCAACGGGGGTCTCGAAATCTAAGAAAGCATTCAGCCCGTAGCCCATCGTGTTCTTTAAGGCGAAGTGCTTCTCGATGGTCCGCACCGACGCCGGATTCCCCAGAATCCGGCGGCGCAGGCGCATAAGCGCTTCGCACAGCTCGGGCTCCTGGGCTTTTAGCTGCTGGTTGGCATCATTGTCGGCGGTGTTGATGGTGGTGCCCGAGGGCAGCACGAAGGTGAGCGATTCGAGCGTGCGATAAGCGTTGAACTCGGTACCGCAGGCCATGCCGGAGGAGTTGTTCGCGATCACCCCGCCGATGGTGGCGCCGACCTCGGAGGCCGGATCCGGCCCGAGCTGATAGCCATAAGGCCGCAGGCGCGCGTTGACATGCCGCAGCGTGGCGCCGGGCTGCACGCGCACGCGCCGGCCCTGATCGAGGACCTCGATGTCACGGAAGTGTTTGCGCACGTCGACGAGATAGCCCTCGCCGGAGGCCTGGCCGGACAGCGACGTCCCGCCCGAGCGCAGCGTGACGGAAGTGTTCTGCTCGCGGGCGGCGCGAAAGACCTCGGCGACCTCGATGGCGCTGCGGGCTTCGACCACGGCGCTGGGGGTCAGCAGGTAGTGGGAGGCGTCGGCGGCGTAGGCTGCGCGCGTGATGGGGCGGGTGTGTACCGGTGCGGTTATCATAGCTCTACTTTAAGCCGTATACCCCCGGATTTTACCCCCGGCGGGTGGTGGGCACGTGGCACGTCGACAAGCGTACCTACGGTTGCGTAACCTGCGCTATCGTAACCTCCAACCGGAACCCGGCGAAACATCCGGCACTTCGGGTATGGAAACAACCGCATCGAAAGTATAGACTGCGCAAACATGACCATTTCCTCACGTTTATCGGAGCTCGACGGCGTGTTCGACACCTCGACCACCGCAGGCAAGATCGAAGAGCTGAAGAAGCGCCGCGAGCAGGCCAACGCCCCCATGGGCGATCGCGCGCACGCCAAGGTGCGCGACGCCGGGCGCCTCACCGCGCGCGACCGGCTCGCCCACCTTCTCGACGAGGGGTCGTTCGTGGAGACGGACATGCTGGCCAAGCACCGCACCCACGACTTCAACATGCAGGCCAAGCGCCCCGAGACCGACGGCATCGTCACCGGCTGGGGCACCATCGACGGCCGCGAGGTCTGCATCTTCTCCCAGGACGGCACCGTCTTCGGCGGCGCGCTCGGCGAAGTCTACGGCGAGAAGATGTGCAAGATCATGGAGCTGGCCGTGACCACCGGCCGCCCGCTCATCGGCCTCTACGAGGGCGCCGGCGCGCGCATCCAGGACGGCGCGGTCTCTCTCGACTGGATCGCGAAGACGTTCTGGCACAACATCAACGCCTCCGGCGTCGTGCCGCAGATCTCCGTGATCATGGGCGCCTGCGCGGGCGGCAACGCGTACTCGCCGGCGCTGACGGACTTCGTGGTGATGGTGGACAAGACCTCGAAGATGTTCGTCACCGGCCCGGATGTGATCAAGACCGTCACCGGCGAGGAGATCACCCAGGAAGAACTCGGCGGCGCCAGCACGCACATGCGCACCGCCGGCAACGCGCACTACGTGGCCCAGACCGACGAGGAGGCCCTCGACTTCGTCGCCGACCTCGTGGCCTATCTGCCGAGCAACAACCGCACCATTGCGCCCTACGAGCCCTTCCACGCCGACGAGGGTTCAGTCGAGGACAACATCACCGCCGACGACCTGCATCTTGACGAGATCATCCCCGACTCCCCCAGCCAGCCCTACGAGGTGCGCGACGTCATCGAAGCACTCACCGACGACGGCGAATACCTCGAGATCCAGGCCGACCGCGCCGAAAACGTCGTGGTCGCCTTCGGCCGCATCGAGGGCCAGTCGGTTGGCTTCGTCGCCAACCAGCCGATGGTCTACGCCGGCTGCCTGGACATCGACTCCTCCGAGAAGGCCGCCCGCTTCGTGCGCACGTGCGACGCGTTCAACATCCCGATTGTCATGCTTGTCGACGTCCCCGGCTTCCTCCCCGGCGCCGGCCAGGAATACGGCGGCATCCTGCGCCGCGGCGCGAAACTCCTCTACGCCTACGGCGAGGCCACCGTCCCGAAGATCACCGTGACCATGCGCAAGGCCTACGGCGGCGCGTACTGCGTCATGGGCTCGAAGGGCCTAGGCGCCGACGTCAACCTCGCCTGGCCCACCGCCCAGATCGCGGTGATGGGCGCGGCCGGCGCCGTCGGCTTCATCTACCGCAAGGAGCTCAAGCAGGCCCGCGAGAAGGGCCTGGATGTCGCCGAGCTGGCGAAAAGCTTCGAGCGCGAGTACGAAGACCACATGTTAAACCCGTACAACGCCGCCGAGCGCGGGCTTATCGACGCCGTCATCCTCCCCTCCGAAACCCGCGGCATGGTCGCGCGCAACCTGCGCCTGTACCGCGATAAGAACGTCTCCCGCCCGGCGCGCAAGCACGGAAACATCCCGCTCTAAGCGGGCCGGTCACGCATGTTTCGCGAAGGAGTCCTAGACTAAAACGACATGACAGACGAGAAACCGGATCTGACCACGACGTCGGGCAAGCTGGCGGATCTGCGCACCCGCTTAAGCGAAGCACAAGCTCCCCTCGGTGAGGCCGCGGCGGCGGACAGCCGGGCGGCGGGTGTGATCACCGCCCGGGAACGCGTGCTCGCGCTCGTCGATCCGGGCTCCTTCGTCGAAACCGACGCCCTGGCCCGCCACCGCGTCGAGGACAAGGCCATGAGCCGCAACCGCCCGGCGACCGACGGCGTCGTCGCCGGCTTCGGCACCGTCGACGGCCGGCGCATTTGCGTCTACGCCCACGACGACCAGATCTTCGACGGCGCCATCGGGGAGGTCAACGGCGAGAAGATCCTCAAGGTCTACGACCTCGCCACCAAAACCGGCGTGCCGGTGGTGGCCATCAACGCCGCGCGGGGCACCCGCGTCGTCGAGGGACTGGCCGGGCTCACCATGGCCGCGCGCATCGCCAACGCCGCCACGCTGGCCTCCGGCATCGTGCCGCAGATCGCCGTCATCGCCGGCGATAACACCTCGACCGCCGCGGTCAACGCCCAGTTCGCCGATCTGACCATCCAGGTCGAGGGCACCTCGGTGCAGGTGGCGGACGCTGACGTCATCAGCAAGGTCACCGGCACCACGCCGAGTGCGGAAGAACTCGGCGGCGCCCACATCCACGCCACGAAGACCGGCCAGGCGCACCTCACCGCCGCCGGGGTCGTCGAGGCGATCGAGCTGGCCCGCGAGGTCATCGGCTACCTTCCGGCCAACAACCACGCCGAAGCCCCGCGCACCGGCGAGCCGATCACCGGCAACGTCAACGACTCCATCGGCGATCGCGAGCGCGCGCTCGATGGCTTCATGCCGGATCGGGAAGAAGAAACCTACGACGTCCACGACATCATCACCGCGATCGTCGACGGCGGCGAGTTCCGCGAGCTCCAGCCCGACTTTGCGGCGAACCTCGTCACCGGATTTGCGCGGATCGAATCGCGGGCGGTCGGCATCGTCGCCAACCAGCCGGAGATCCTCGCCGGCTGCCTCGACCACGCCGCCGCCACCAAGGCCGCCCGGTTCATCCGCTTCTGCGACGCGTTCAACCTGCCCGTGATCACGCTCGTCGACTCCCCCGGCATCGTCCCCTCCGTCGACCAAGAGCACGCCGGCATCTCCCGGGCCCTTGCCCAGTTGACGTTTGCGTACGCGGAGGCGACCGTCGGCAAGCTTACCGTGACCACCCGCAAGGCGATCGGCCCCGCCTTCGTCGCCCTCGGCGCCAAGGACACCGGCGCCGACTTCGCCTACGCCTGGCCGACCGCCCAAATCGCCGTCGCCGACGCCCCCACCGCCACCGAGGCGCTCTTCGGCGCCGACGCCCACGCCCACGCCGACGCCTGGGCCGAGGCCCACCTCACCCCGTACCGCGCCGCCGAGTCCGGGCTTATCGACGCCGTCATCGAACCGCACACCACCCGCGTCCAGCTCATTGAGGGCCTGCGTTTGCTCGACCGGAAGGTCGTCACCCGCCGCCCGCGCAAGCATGACAACATCCCGCTGGCGTAAGCAACTAGGATTTCTCACATGTCCGACACCTCCGCACCGCTGTTCACGGTCCTCAAGGGCAACCCCTCTGACTCCGAGGTCGCCGCCTTGACCACCGTGCTCACCCAGCTCGCCGCCCAGGCCCGCACCGAGCGCGACACCGAGCGCAACCTGTGGGGCAAAAAGGACCCCTACCGGCGCGATCACCTGTTCAACCCGAACGCGTTTCGCAACGTCACGTTCTACTAGATGCACATCGTTTTAGCCTCCCAGTCGCCGTCGCGGCAGGCGATCCTGCGCGCCGCCGGCGTGGAGCCGGTGGTGCACCCGGCGCACGTGGACGAAGAGGCGCTCGCCGCCGGCATCGACGCCCCGGCGGACTACGTGGCCACCCTCGCCCGCGCGAAGGCCGCGGCGGTGGCACCGCTGTACCCCGAGGACGTGGTGATCGGGGCGGATTCGATGTTGCTTCTCGACGGCCACCTCCTCGGCAAACCCCATACCCGCGAAGTCACCGTCGAGCGCTGGCGAAAGCAGGCCGGCCGGCAGGCGGAACTGCTCACCGGGCATGCGGTGGTGTGCGGGGATGAGTGGTTCATAGACGTCGGCACCACCACGATCCGCTTCGCCTCCGCGAGCGAGGCGGACATCGAGGCGTACGCCGCCACCGGCGAGCCGCTCGAATGCGCCGGGGCGTTCACGCTCGAAGCGCTCGGCGGATGGTTCATCGACTCCATCGACGGAGACCCTTCCGGGGTGATCGGGCTGTCGCTGCCCGTCGTGCGCCGGGCGCTGTATTCCTTCGGTTTTACTGTGAGCCAGTTCTGGAGTCCTTAGAGATTCTGGGGATTGTCCGATAACGTTGATCCGGTTCTACTGGATTTCAACAACGGACAGGACTTTTGAGTTGTGAGTGCTTCTGCTTCTCACTCGGCATCCGCGGATACCGAGACACAGCCCGAACCGCAGAAGAAGAAGCGGTATTCGGCTGTCCACAAACCCGTATTTTTCATTTCGGCGGCGATGCTGACGGCGTTCGTCATCTGGGCGTGGCTCGCGCCCGAGCAGGCCGAGACCGTCATCTTCGGCTCGATGGACTGGATCGCCACGAACCTCGGCTGGTACTACGTGCTCACGGCCGCGGTGATCGTGGTCTTCGTGGTCGTCATCGCACTGTCGAGCTCCGGGCACATCAAGCTCGGCCCTGATCATTCGAAACCACGCTACAGCCTGTTCACGTGGGCGTCGATGCTGTTCGCGGCCGGAATCGGCGTCGATCTGATGTTCTTCTCGATCTCCGGGCCCGCCACCAACTTCCTCACCCCGCCGGACGTCGAGCCGCTTTCCGACGAAGCCGCCCGCATGGCCGCCGTCTGGACCATGTTCCACTACGGCATCCCCGGCTGGGCGATGTACGCCCTCATGGGCACCGCACTGGGGCTCTTCGCCTACCGCTACCACCTGCCGTTGAGCATCCGCTCCGCGCTCGCGCCGATCCTCGGCCGGCGCATCAAGGGCGCCGCGGGTGACGCGGTGGACATCGCGGCGCTGATCGGCACGATCTTCGGCATCTCCGTCTCCCTGGGCATCGGCGTGGTGTTCATCAACTACGGCCTGTCGCACATCTTCGACATCCCCACCAACCAGACGGTGCAGGTCGCGCTGATCGCGGTGTCGGTGTTTGTGACCATCTTGTCGACGGTCTCCGGCGTGGACAAGGGCATCCGCCGGCTCTCCGAGCTCAACGTCCTTCTGGCCATCGGGCTCATGGCGTGGGTGCTTATCACCGGTCGCTTCGCCGAGCTGATGTACGGGCTGGTGCAAAACATCGGCGACTTCCTCACCCGCCTGCCGACGATGCTCTTCGAAACCTTCATCTACACCGACGGCGCCGCCGACTACCCGGCGGATCAGTGGCTCGCCGACTGGACCCTGTTCTTCTGGGCTTGGTGGATCGCGTGGGCGCCGTTCGTCGGGCTGTTCCTCACCCGTATCTCCCGCGGCCGCACGCTGCGTGAGTTCATCCTCGGCGTGCTGTTCATCCCGCCGATGTTCATCGTTTTGTTCGTCTCCATCTTCGGCAACGCCGCGCTCATGGAGTTCCGCGACGGCAACGACGCCTTCCTCAACGAGGCCGTCGAACTGCCCGAATCCGGCTACTTCAACCTGCTTGCCGAATACCCCGGCGCCACCTTCCTCATCGCCATCGCGATCATCGTGGCCCTGTTGTTCTACATCACCTCCGCCGACTCCGGCTCGCTGGTGATGGCGAACATGTCCTCGCACACCACCCTCGAGGATTCCGACGGCTCGCCGATCCTGCGCATCGTCTGGGCCGTGCTCACCGGCGCGCTGACCCTCGTGATGCTCTTCATCGACGGCGTCTACACCACCCAGGCGGCCACCGTGCTCATCGGCCTGCCCTTCTCCTTGGTGATGTACGGGCTGATCTATTCCGTCTACAAGGCCCTGCGCGCCGAACGCCGCTCGCTGGCCTCGCAGGAGGCGGCGTTTGTCACCGCACTCGGCGAGCAGCCCTATAGCGCCGGCAGCAACTGGAAGGACCGGCTGACCCGCCGCATGAGCTTCCCCACCCAGGAGAAGGCCTTCGACTTCCTGCGCACCACCGCCACCCCCGCAGTCGCCGCAGTGGCCGACCAGCTGGATGATTTGGGCGTCGATATCCGCTACTCCAGCGGCGAGACCGCGGACGAGAACCTGCCGTTTGTCAACCTCTCGGCGCGCTTCCCGGAGCAGGAGGAGTTCAAATACGAGCTCTACCCCGTCGCGCACCCGATGCCGTCGTACGCCCCGCGTACCGACGCCGGACGTGACCAGTACTACACCGTCGAGGTATTCAACGCCCGCGGCACCCGCGGCCACAACCTCATGGGCTGCTCGAAAGACCAGGTCATCGCGGATGTTCTCAACGCCTACGAGTCGCATATGCAGCTCATGCAACGCGGCGGCGCGGCCGGGTCCTCCATCACCGGATTGGATACCGAGGCCCCCAACGACTGGGCCGACGCGGGTACGCTGCAGGGCGGTAACCCCGAAGAGGAAAGGACCGACAACTAGTGGACACGCTGTTTATCGACGGCACGTGGCAGCCCGCCACCGACAACGCCACCCGCACCATCTACTGCCCGGCCGACGGCAGTGAGGTCGGCGTCGTCTCCGAAGCCAGCGCCGCTGACGCCGAGCGCGCCATCATGGCCGCGCGCAAGGCTTTCGACTCGCGGGTGTGGGTCGACACCCCGGCCGCCGAGCGCGGCGACCTTCTCATCAAGGTCGCCGACGAGATCCTGCGCCGCAAGGACGAATTCGCCCGCGCCGAGGCCTTGGACACCGGCAAGCGCCTCGTCGAGGCCGAAGGCGACATGGAAGACATCGCGGGCTGCTTCCGGTACTTCGGCAAGATTGCGGACTCGCACCCCGGCCGGCTTGTCGACGCCGGCGACCCCTCCGTCCTCTCCCGCGTCGCGTACGAACCGGTGGGCGTCTGCGGCATGATCACCCCGTGGAACTTCCCGCTGCTGCAGGCGGCGTGGAAGATCGCGCCGGCGGTGGCGACGGGCAACTCTTTCGTCATTAAGCCCGCGGAGCTCACGCCGCACACCACAATTCTGATCCTTCAGGTCCTCGACGAGCTCGGCCTGCCGAAGGGCGTGGGCAACCTGGTCACCGGCGACGGCGCAAACGTCGGCTCGGTGCTCTCCTCGCACCCGGAGATCGATCTGATCTCCTTCACCGGTGGGCTGGCCACCGGCAAGATCATCGCCTCCGCGGCCGCCGAAGGGGTCAAGAAGGTCGCGCTCGAGCTCGGCGGGAAGAACCCGAACGTCGTGTTCGCGGACGCGGATTTCGACGCCGCCGTCGACAACGCCCTCAACGCCGGCTTCATGGACTCCGGCCTGGTGTGCTCGGCGGGCGCGCGGCTGATCGTCGAGGAATCCATCAAGGAGAAGTTCGTCGACGAGCTGGTGCGCCGCGCCGAAGACATCGTCTTAGGCGGGCCCTTCGACGAGGCCGCCGAAACCGGCCCGCTCATCTCGCGCGAGCACCGCGCCAAGGTCGCCGACTACGTGCGCCGCGGCGTTGAGGCCGGCGCCACGCTGCGCTGCGGCGGCGACTTCGGGCCCGAAAAGCTTGCCGACGGCTGCTTCTACTCCCCCACCGTCTTAGACAATTGCACCGCCGACAACCCGGCGGTCATCGAGGAGGGCTTCGGCCCCGTCATCACCGTCGAGACGTTTTCCACCGAGGACGAGGCCATCGCGATCGCCAACGACACCGACTACGGCCTCGCCGGCGCCGTGTGGACCTCGGATATGGGCACCGCGCACCGCGTCTCCGCCCGGCTGCAGCACGGCACCATCTGGATCAACGACTACCACCCGTACATCCCGCAGGCCGAGTGGGGCGGGTTCAAGAAGTCCGGCATCGGCCGCGAACTCGGGCCCACCGGCTTAGAGGAATACCAGCAGCCGAAGCACATCTACCACAACACCGAACCCGCCGTGACCGGCTGGTTCCCGCAGAAGGAGCACAATGACTGATACCCGCGCATACGACTACATCATCGTCGGCGGCGGCTCCTCCGGCGCCGCGCTCGCCGCACGCCTGAGCGAAGACCCCGAGATCACCGTCGCGCTGCTGGAGGCCGGCCCGCACGATAAGGACCACGACGAAGTCCTCACCCTCAAGCGCTGGCCCGAGCTGCTCGAATCCGGCCTCGACTGGGACTACCCCATCGAGCCGCAGGAAAACGGCAACTCTTTCATGCGCCACGCCCGTGCGAAGGTGCTCGGCGGCTGCTCGTCGCACAACTCGTGCATCGCGTTTCACACCCCGGCCGAGGACTTGAAGATCTGGGAGAAGCTCGGCGCCAACGGCTGGGGCCCAGAGGAGATCCTGCCGCTGATCAAGAAGCTCGAGACCAACGACCGCGACGGTGAGCACCACGGCCACGACGGCCCCGTCGAGCTGCGCTCCGGTACCGAGGACGACCCCGTCGGCGTCGCCGTGCTCGCAGCGTGCGAGCAGGCCGGCATCCCGCGGACACCGTTCAACGAGGGCGAGACCGTCACCCACGGCGCCGACTTCTTCCAAGTCAACCGTAAGGAGGATGGGACGCGGGCGTCGTCAAGCGTTGCCTACCTGCACCCCATCGCCGACCGGGAGAACCTCGACGTCCTCACCGACATGTGGGTCACCCGCGTGCTTTTCGACGACAACAACCACGCCACCGGCGTCGAGTACCGCGCCGATATCTTCAACCGGAAGGCGACGCTGCGCGCCAACCGCGAGGTCATCCTGTCGGCCGGTGCGATTAACACGCCGCAGCTGCTCATGCTCTCCGGCATCGGGCCGGCGGAGCACCTGCGCGAGCACGGTATCGACGTGCGCGTCGACGCCCCCGGCGTCGGCTCGAACCTGCAGGACCACCCGGAGGCCGTCATCAACTTCGAAACGAAGGTCCCGATGGTGCGCGATTCGACGCAGTGGTGGGAGATTGGCATCTTTACGCAGATCAACGAGGACGAAGACCTGCCGGATCTCATGATGCACTACGGTTCGACGCCTTTCGACATGCACACCGCCCGCGCCGGCTACCCGAGCGCCGAGGAGATGTTCGCGCTGACCCCGAACGTCACCCACGCGCGCTCCCGCGGCACCGTGCGCCTGCGCTCGGCCGACTACCGCGACAAGGTCGCCGTCGACCCGCGCTACTTCACCGACGACGAGGGCCACGACATGCACATCGCCGTCGAGGGCATCAAGCTGGCGCGCAAGATCGCGGGGCAGGAGGCGTTGAAGGATATCGTCAAACGGGAGCTCGCACCGGGGCCCGAGGTGAAGACCGACAAGGAGATCGCGGCATACGTCGCGAAGACGCATAACACCGTCTACCACCCGGCCGGCACCGTGCGGATGGGCTCGCTTGACGACGACATGTCCCCCCTCGACCCCGAACTGCGCGTCAAAGGTGTCACGGGGTTGCGCGTGGCCGATGCGTCGGTCATGCCGCAGCTGACGGCCGTGAACCCGAACATCACCTGCTACGTCATCGGCGAGCGCGCCGCCCAGCTCATCGCGGGAGACTAAGCACCTGACGTAGCCTGGGCAGCATGGAATTCAACGACCTGCTTGCCCCTGACCCCGTCGAGCTTCCCGAGGACCCGGCCCACGGCCACGACCTCGGGGAGGCCTCGACGGCTTTTTCTTTCCCCGCCTCCCCCGCCGTGTGGGCGCACAAGGCGGAACAGGCGCTCGCTCACGCCCACAGCGACGAGGAGAAGCTCATCGCCTACGCGTTCGCCCGCACCGGCTACCACCGCTCGCTGGATAGGCTGCGCGGCCACGGCTGGAAGGGCTGGGGACCGGTGCCTTTCGCCCACGAACCGAACCAGCCGGTGCTGCGTGCGATCGCCGCGCTCGCTAAAGCGGCGCGCCTGATCGGCGAGGACGACGAGTACGACCGCTGCCGGCAGATGCTGTCGGATGCGGATCCGGGGGGCGTCGAGAAGCTTCTCGACTGAGCCAGCGGTAACATAGACGGGTGACTGTAATTGCACCCACGTCGGGGCAGAAAGGTGACCAACGATAAACATGGCAGTCGAGTATGATCCTGCACCCGAGTTCGCTGAGTGGGCCCACCCGGAACGCGTCGTCTCCGCGTCGTGGCTGTCCGCGCGCCTCGGGATGGACGGGCTGAAAGTCGTCGAATCCGACGAGGATTCGCTTCTCTACAACATCGGCCACATCCCCGGTGCCGTGCGCATCGACTGGACCACCGAGCTCAACGACCCCGTCACCCGCGACTTCCTCGACGGCGAGGCTTTCGCGCAGCTCATGAGCGAAAAAGGTATCGCACGCGACGACACCGTCGTGATCTACGGCGACAAGTGCAACTGGTGGGCCGCCTACACGCTCTGGATCTTCGAGCTGTTCGGCCACCCGGACGTGCGGCTTCTCGACGGCGGCCGCGACGCCTGGATGGGCGAGGAACGTGACACCTCCTTCGAAGTGCCGTCCTACCCCGCCACTGACTACCCGGTGGTGGAGAGGGATGATTCGTCGATACGCGTGTTCTCCGACGAAGTCCTCGCCGCCTTAGAGAACGACACCCAGATCATCGACGTGCGCGAGAAAACCGAGTACCAGGGCGCCACCGAGGGCATGAAAACCAACGCCATGACCCCCGGCGTGCTGCGCACCGGCCACATCCCGAGCGCGCGGAACATCCCGTGGGACGGGTCCGTGCACCCGAACGCGCGCTTCCGCTCGCCCGCCGAGATCCGCGAGCGCTTCGCCGACCTCGACGCCGATGAGGACACGTTCGTCTACTGCCTGGTCGGCGATCGTTCCGCGCACACGTGGTTCACGCTGCGCTACATCCTGGGCTACGACAAGGTGCGCAACTACGACGGGTCCTGGGCCGAGTGGGGCAACATGGTGCGCGCCCCGATCGCCCGCGTCGACCGCCCAGATGACGAGTCCTGATACTTTTGTTGGCCTAACCTGGCGTTTGTTACGCTCGCGTAGGTTAAAACGCTGTAACATGCGAGACTTGAGCGAACACTCACGTTTTCGCGTGCACGAATACATCCAGGAGGGTTACGTAAGTGGCTGCAGAAACGAAGAAGATCACCAAGGTGCTGGTCGCCAACCGCGGGGAAATCGCGCTGCGCGTCTTCCGCGCCGCCCGCGACGCCGGCATCGCCTCCGTCGCGGTCTACGCCGAACCGGACGCCGACGCCCCGTTCGTCGCCTACGCCGACGAAGCCTTCGCCCTCGGCGGCCAGACCTCCGCCGAGTCCTACCTGGACTTCGACAAAGTCCTCGACGCCGCCCGCCGCAGCGGCGCCGACGCCATCCACCCCGGCTACGGCTTTTTGTCCGAAAACGCCGACTTCGCCCAGGCCGTCATCGACGCCGGGCTCATCTGGATCGGCCCGTCGCCGAAGTCCATCGCCGACCTCGGTGACAAGGTCACCGCCCGCCACATCGCCGAGAAAGCGAACGCCCCCATGGCCCCGGGCACCAAAGACCCCGTCGCGGATGCCGCCGAAGTCGAAGCCTTCGCCGACGCGCACGGCCTGCCCATCGCCATCAAGGCCGCCTTCGGTGGCGGCGGGCGCGGCATGAAAGTCGCCTATGAACGCTCCGAGGTCACCGAGCTCTTCGAATCCGCCACCCGCGAGGCCACGTCCGCTTTCGGGCGCGGCGAGTGCTTCGTCGAGCGCTACCTCGACCGCGCGCGCCACGTCGAGGCCCAGGTGCTGGCGGATCAGCATGGGAACGTGGTGGTCGTCGGCACGCGTGACTGCTCGCTGCAGCGCCGCTTCCAGAAGCTCGTCGAGGAGGCCCCCGCCCCGTACCTCACCGACGCCCAGCGCGCCTCCATCCACGAATCCGCCAAGCGTATCTGCCGCGAGGCCGGCTACTACGGCGCCGGCACCGTCGAATACCTCGTGGGTTCCGACGGCCTGATCTCCTTCCTCGAGGTCAACACCCGCCTCCAGGTCGAACACCCCGTCACCGAGCAGACCACCGGCATCGACCTCGTGCGCGAACAGTTCCGCATCGCCGAAGGCCAACCGCTGCGCTTCACCGAGGACCCGACCCCGCGCGGGCACGCCTTCGAGTTCCGCATCAACGGCGAGGACGCCGCCTCGAACTTCATGCCCGCCCCCGGCACGATCACCGCCTACTCGGAGCCGGCCGGCCCGGGCGTGCGCGTCGACTCTGGCGTGCGCCAGGGCTCCGTGATCGGCGGGCAGTTCGACTCGATGCTGGCGAAGCTGATCGTCACCGGCGAAACCCGCGAAGAGGCGCTGCAGCGCTCCCGGCGCGCGCTAGCGGAGTTCAACGTCGAAGGCTTGCCGACGGTCCTCCCCTTCCACCTCGCCGTCACCGAAGACCCGGCGTTCGTCGGCGATGAGGAAGGCTTCGGCGTCTACACCCGCTGGATCGAGGAGGAGTGGAACAACGAGCTCTCCCCGTACGTCGATCCCGCCGACAGCGACGACGAGAAGGCCCCGCACGAGAAGTACGTCGTCGAAGTCGACGGCCGACGCGTCGAGGTCGCGCTGCCGGCCGGGTTCGGCGTGAGCGGCCAGGCGCCGAAAAAGAAGAAGCGCAAGCGGGCGAAGGGCGGCAACGCGGCCGCGGCGTCCGGGGATGCGGTGACGGCGCCGATGCAGGGCAGCGTCATCAAGCTGTCGTGCGCCGAGGGCGACGAGGTGGCGGAGGGCGACGTCGTCGCGGTGCTGGAGGCCATGAAGATGGAAAACCCGGTCAAGGCCCACAAGTCAGGCACGGTCACCGGCCTGAAGATTCAGGAGGGCCAGCAGGTCAACAAGGGCGACGCGCTGCTGGAGATCAAGTAAAGAGCGTCTGCATCGCCCCGTACGGGTGGTGCTCGTTGGCCACGGCGTAGCCGCGCGGCGAGCGCCACACCGGCGCGCCGTCGATGATCTCGATGCGTCCGCGCCGCGGGTGGGCGGGGTCGTCGTCGTTCATGCGGTTGTGATAGCGGCACAGCACCGCCAAATTATCGAGGTTCGTCTCCCCACCCCGGCTCCACGCCTTCACGTGGTGGATCTCGCACATATCGGCCGCGCACCGGCAGTCCGGCACCGGGCAGACGGTCTGGGTGGCGCGCACCAAATCGCGCTGTTTCTGGTTCGCCAGCCTTTTCGTGCGGTACAGGTTGACCGCGCCTTCCTTCGGGTGGAAGGTCGCCGCCTCGAGGCCGTATTCCTCCGTGGCGTAGCGCTGGAGGAATTCGGCGCCGGTGACGGTGGTGCCGTCGGTGAGCCCGAGGATGGTCTCGTCGCCGTCGCCGCGGATGATCTTCGTCCACTCCGGCAGCGGGATCAGCAGCAAGGGTCTGGGGACGGCGCGGGGTACGCCGGTGCCGTCGCCACGCATGAGGTCTAAGAAGGCCTTGAGCATCTGCGGAGCGGCGGGTTTCGACGGGTCGATCTCCCGGCTCACCGCGTGCTCCAGATCGGCGAGGTCGCGTTCGTCGGCGGTGACGGTCATGGTGCGCTTGCCGTCGCGCGAGCGGGAGAAGCGCACCTGGCTGCGCCGCGGCTTCTTCTTGCCCGGCACCAGCCGCTTCGCGAGGCGCGCGAGGGCCTGGTAGTCACCCTGGGCGTCGAGGAGCTGCAGGCGCAGCTTCGCCCGCGTACGCGCCGATTTCACGGGCTTCAGGCGGCGCTCGATGAGCGCGAGCTGGTCAAGCGAGAAACCCCGCCGGCGCGCCTTCTCGGCGGCCTGGCGCTGCTTCTGGCGGGAGTGGGTGGGGGCGAAATAGACGTCGTAAAGCCCGGCCCACGCCCGCACCCGCGCGGGATCGAGGCCGGCGTCGAGCGCGGCACGGCGGTCGAAGCCGGCGAGCGTGTCGAGCGCGGAGCCGCTCAAGGCTTGGAGAAGTGTCTGGAAGGTCATGGCTCGCACGCTAAACGGATCGCGCGCGGCATGCAGAAAGGGCTGTGGATAACCCCGCCCGCAGGTGAGTTATCCACAGCCCGTCCATGATGCGCTGGAGAAGCGCTGCGCCGGCGCTAGGAGATCACTACAATAAGGTCCCCTCCTTCGACCTTCGTGGCCTCCTTGAGGGCGACGCGCTCGATGGTGCCGTCGATCGTCGCGGTGATCGTGGCCTCCATCTTCATCGCCTCGATCGTGGCGACCGGGTCACCGGCCTTGACCTTATCGCCGGCGTCGACGGTCACGTTCACCACGCCGGCGAAAGGCGCCGCGACATGGCCGGACTGGCTCGGATCCGCCTTCTCGACCTCCGCGACCGTCGACTCGACGTTGCGGTCGCGCACGCTCATCGGGCGGATCTGCCCGTTGACCACCAGCACGACGTTGCGGCGGCCCTTCTCGTCGGGTTCGCTGACGGCGTCGAGACGCACGACCATCGGCGTCGGCTTCTTGCCCGCCTCGCCGTAGCGGATGACCGTCTCCACGCCCTCCTCGAGGCCGTAGAAGAACACGTGGTCCTCCAGGCGGTCGGTGTTGCCGTAGGAGCGGCGGTGCTCGGCGAGTTCCTCGGCCTGCTTCGGGAACATCAGGCGGTTAAGCGCGCCGCGCCGCACCGCGCGATCCTCCGAGGTGAGGTTTTCGGCTTCGGCGGGTGGGACGTCGACAAGCGACTGCTGGCCCTGGCCGCGGCCCTCCAGGATCTTCTCGGTAATCTCCGGCCAGCCCCCGGGCGGCACGCCGAGCTCGCCGCGCAGGAAGGAGATGACGGAATCGGGGATGTCGTAGCGGTGCGGGTCCTCGGCGAACTCGGTGGGCGTCGCGCCGGCGCCGACCAGGTAGAGCGCGAGGTCGCCGACGACCTTCGACGAAGGGGTGACCTTCGTCGGCCGGCCCAGGATCTCGTTGACGCCAGCGTAGGTGTCCTCGATGAGCTCGAAACGATCCGCCAGGCCGAGTGCCTCCGCCTGCGTGCGCAGGTTGGAGAGCTGGCCGCCGGGGATCTCGTGGCGGTACACGCGCCCCGTCGGGCCGGGGATGCCGGACTCGAAGGGTGCATAGACCTGGCGCACGCCCTCCCAGTAAGGCTCCAGCTCGGAAACCGCGCTGAGCGAAATGCCGGTGTCCTTCTCCGTGTTGGCAAACGCCGCGACGATGGCACTTAACGACGGCTGCGACGTCGTCCCCGCCAACGGTGCCGAGGCGCCGTCGACGATGTCGGCGCCCGCGTCGGCCGCCGCCAGGTAGGTGGCCAGCTGGCCGCCGGCGGTGTCGTGGGTGTGGATGTGGATCGGGAGGTCGAAGCGCTCGCGCAGGGCGGTGACCAGGCGGCGGGCCGCCTCGGGGCGCAGCAGGCCGGCCATGTCCTTGACCGCCAAGATGTGCGCGCCGGTGTCCACGATCTTCTCGGCGAGGCGCAGGTAGTAGTCGAGGGTGTAGATGTCCTCGTTCGGGTTGGCGAAGTTACCGGAGTACGCCATCGCGACCTCGGCGACGCTCGTGCCGGTCTCCAGCACGGCGTCGATGGCGGGGCGCATCTGGTCGACGTCGTTGAGCGCGTCGAAGATGCGGAAGATGTCGATCCCCGACTCCGCCGCCTCCTGCACGAACGCGCGGGTCACGCTCTCCGGGTAGGGCGTGTAGCCGACCGTGTTGCGACCGCGCAGCAGCATCTGCAGGTTGACGTTGGGCATGGCTTCGCGCAGGGCGTCGAGACGCGCCCACGGGTCCTCGTAGAGGAAGCGCATGGCGACGTCGTAGGTCGCCCCGCCCCAGGCCTCCACGGAGAAGAGCTCCGGGGTGAGCTGGCCGGTGGCCACGCCGGCGTGGATGAGCGTATCCGTGCGGATGCGGGTGGCCAGCAGCGACTGGTGGGCGTCGCGGAACGTGGTGTCGGTGATGCCGAGCGCCTTCTGCACGCGGATCTTCTCGGCGAACTTCTTCGGGCCGAGCTCGAGGAGGTCGTTGCGGGAGCCGCGCGGCGGTTCCTTGTCGATGTCAATGTGCATCAGCTTGCGCCACGGCTGCAGGCGGGTGGGCAGCTCGCCGTTGGGCTTGTTCACCGTGACATCGGCGACGTAGTCGAGGATGCGGTCGTTCTCGTCCGAGGCCGGCGGGGCCTCGAGCAGGTGGATGTGGTCGGCGATGAAGCTGGTGCTGATGCGGTTGTGCTGGAAGTCCTGCTCGCGCAGAAGGGCGCGCAGGAAGCCGATGTTGGTCTGCACGCCGCCGACCTCGAACTCGTTGAGCGCGCGGCGGGCGCGGTTGACGGCGATGGCGAAGTCCGCGCCGCGGCACGTCATCTTGACCAGCAGCGAGTCGAAGTTCGGGGTGATTTCGGTGCCGACGGAGACGCTACCGTCGAGACGCACGCCCGCACCGCCCGGCGAGAAATACGAGGTGATCACGCCGGAGTCGGGGCGGAAGCCGTTGTGCGGGTCCTCGGTGGTCACGCGGCACTGCAGCGCGGCGCCGGTCAGCTCGATGGAATCCTGGGTAAGGCCCAGATCCTCCAGCGAGGCGCCGGCGGCGATGTGCAGCTGCGCCTTGACGATGTCGACGCCCGTGACCTCCTCGGTCACCGTGTGCTCGACCTGCACGCGCGGGTTCATCTCGATGAAGACGTGGTTGCCCTGCTCGTCGACCAAGAACTCGACCGTGCCGGCGCCCTGGTAGTTGATGTGCTCGCAGAAGTGCACGGCGTCGGCGCAGATGCGCTCGCGCAGATCATCGGTGATGTGCTGCGCCGGGGCGATCTCGACGACCTTCTGGTGCCGGCGCTGCAGCGAGCAGTCACGTTCGTAGAGGTGGATGACGTTGCCGTGGGAATCGGCGAGGATCTGTACCTCGATGTGCTGCGGGTTGATGACGGCGGTTTCGAGGTAGACGTGGCCGTCGCCAAACGCGGCCGCCGCCTCGCGCGAGGCCTCCGCGGCGAGCTCGCGTACGTCCTCCGGCTTCTCGATGAACCGCATACCGCGGCCGCCGCCACCCGCCACGGCCTTGACGAACACCGGGAAGGTGAAGTCCTTGGCCATTTCGGCGAGCTCGTCCGGGTCCTCGGAGGTCTTGGAGTCCTTGAGCACCGGCAGGCCGGCCTCGGACGCGGCGTTGACCGCGGCCGACTTATCGCCCGTCAGATCCAAGGTCTCCGGGGTGGGTCCGACGAACGTGATGCCGTTGTCGCGGCAGGCGCGCGCGAGCTCGGCACGTTCGGACAAGAACCCGTAGCCCGGGTAGATGGCGTCGGCGCCGGTCTTCTCAGCGGCCCGGACCATCTCGTCGATGTCCAGGTACGCCTTGACCGGCTGGCCTTCCTGCCCGATGCGCACGGCCTCGTCGGCAAACGGGCGGTGGAAGGAGTTGCGGTCCTCGCGCGGGTAGACGGCGACGGTTTTCGCCCCCGTCTCGAAAGCCGCGCGGAAAGCACGGACAGCGATCTCGCCACGGTTCGCGACGAGCACCTTCTCGAATGATGGCAGGTTGGCATTAGCCACGGTGAATCCCTTCTATGATACGGCGCTTATAACCAGTCTATTTCTCCACGTGGCGCTCGTCGGGACCGTTGTAGGCAGAAAGCGGACGAATCAGAGAATTATTCTCGAACTGCTCGATGATATGCGCAGTCCAGCCGGTGATTCGGGACATCACGAACAGCGGGGTGAAGAACGGGATGTCGAAGCCCATGATGTAGTACGAGGGCCCGGACGGGAAGTCCAGGTTCGGGCGGATGTTGATCGAGGTGTTC
This sequence comes from Corynebacterium yudongzhengii, assembly GCF_003065405.1. Classification (NCBI taxonomy): domain Bacteria; kingdom Bacillati; phylum Actinomycetota; class Actinomycetes; order Mycobacteriales; family Corynebacteriaceae; genus Corynebacterium; species Corynebacterium yudongzhengii. The sequence goes on along the minus strand of NZ_CP026947.1, from coordinate 524,097 downwards.
TCGTACATGGTCTCGGCCATGATGTCGTACATCTCGACCCACTTCTCGGTGCCCTCGTGCTCGCTGGCGAGCTTGCGGAAGGCGGCTTCCATCGTCGGCACGCGGGAGTCACCCTTCTTGTAGACGCGGTGCCCAAAGCCCATGACCAGCTCCTTGTTGGCGAGCTTGTCCTTGCACCACTGGGCGGCGCGGGAGGGGTCGCCAACCTCGATCATGTTGTGCATGACGGCCTCGTTGGCGCCGCCGTGCAGCGGGCCCTTCAGCGCGCCGATGGCGCCGACGATCGCGGACCACGCGTCCGAGAGCGTCGAGGTGATCACGCGGGCGGTGAACGTCGAGGCGTTGAACGAGTGCTCGGCGTAGAGGATCATGGACTTCTCGAAGCACTCGACGTCGCCCGGCTTGTTCAGCGGGGAGTCAGGCCCGTCGCCGAAGACCATCCAGAGGAAGTTCTCGGTGAAGCCCAAATCGGTGCGCGGGGCGACGTAGCCCTCGCCGCGGCGGCGGCGGATGTCGAGGGCGACGATCGTCGGGATCTTCGACAGCAGGCGGCGGGCGATCTTCTGGATGTGCTCGGTGCTGGGGGTGAAGTGCTCCTCGTCGTAGGTGCCGAGGAAGGAGATCGCCCCGCGCAGCACGTCCATCGGGTGGCAGTCCTTCGGCATGGACTCGACGACGTCGATGGTCGCCTGGTCGAGCTCGCGGCCGCTGTGGCATTCCTTCTTGAACTGGGCGAGCTGCTCGTCGTTGGGAAGCTCACCGTTCCACAGCAGGTAGGCGACCTCCTCGAAGGTGCAGTTCTCGGCGAGCTCGTGGACCGGGTAGCCGCGGTAGAGCAGCGAGTTGGTCTCCGGGTTGACCTTGGAGATGGCGGTGTAGTCGGCGTAGACGCCGGCGAGGCCCTTCTTGATCTCGGGTGCAGTCATGGCAGTTGTTCCGTCCTTTACTTGTCGGTGTCGAAGGTGGGTTGGTAGGTGTCCGCGGAGTAGGTGAACACGTCCTGGTCGAAGGCGTTGTAGTCGGCGTAGCGGACCAGTTCGTAGAGCCGCGAGCGGTGCTGCATGCGATCCAGCCACCCGGTCTGGGTGCCGGTCTCGCCGATGTCGCGCAGCGCCTCTTCCACGGCGCCCATGGCGATGCGCAGCGTGGTCACCGGGTAGATCACGGCGTTGTAGCCGAGGTCCTGCAGCTGGCTGGCGCTCATGAGCTCGGTCTTGCCGAACTCGGTCATGTTCGCCAGAAGCGGCGTGTCCACTGCTGCGCGGAACTTCTCGAAGTCCGCCGGCGAGTACAGCGCCTCGGTGAAGATGAGGTCGGCGCCGGCGTCGGCATAGGCCTTGGCGCGCTCGATCGCCGAGTCCAGCGACTCGACGCCGGCGGCATCGGTGCGGGCACAGATGATGAAGTTCTCATCGCGGCGCTCGTTGGCGGCGGCGGTGATGCGCCGGACCATCAGTTCGGTCGGCACGACCTCCTTGCCGTCGAGGTGCCCGCAGCGCTTCGGGTTGACCTGGTCTTCGAAGTGGCAGCCGGCCAAGCCCGCGTCTTCGAATTCGCTGACGGTGCGCGCCGCGCTCATGGGTTCGCCGAATCCGGTGTCGGCGTCGACCAGCACCGGGAGGCTGGTCGCGCGAGTGATCTGGCGAGAGCGATTCGTGACCTCGGTGAGCGTCGTCAAGCCGATATCCGGCAGGCCAAGCTCGTTGGCCACCACGGCGCCGGAGATGTAGACGCCCTCGAACGAGCCGATGTCTTCGATGAGCTTCGCGGTCAGCGGGTTGAACGCGCCCGGCAGCTTCTGGATCGTCCCGGAGTTCAGCGCCTGGCGGAATTCGCGGCGGATCTCCGCGGGGGTTTTCGTGGAATTGAACAGTCCGGCCATTTACAGCAGTCCCTCCGGGGTTTCGGGTGCACGGTGGAGTACGTCCTCGCTGACGGTGAAGTTGAGCTCCGTCAGGTTGGTGAGGTTCTCGACGTTCTGCGCCGCCTCCAAGAAGCGGTCCTGTTCGGCGTCATCGATGATGCCTTCGGCGAGCTCGCGGAACTTCGCGATGTACTGCTCGCGCGCGAACGGGCGGGCGCCGCCGGGGTGGGCGTCGGCGAGCGCGATCTCGTCGACGATCTCGGTGCCGTCCTTGAGCGTGATCACGGCGCGGCCGCCGAAGGCCTTCTCGTCCGGGTCGGTGGACAGGTAGCGCTTCGTCCACGCCGGGTCCTCGACGGTGGAGATCTTGTGCCACAGCTCGACGGTCTCCGGGCGGTTGGCGCGCTCCGGGGCATAGGAGCGCTCGTGGTGCCAGGTGCCGTCTTCGAGGGCGACGGCGAAGATATACATGATCGAGTGATCGAGCGTCTCGCGCGAGGCGTGGGGGTCCATCTTCTGCGGGTCGTTCGCGCCGGTGCCGATGACGTAGTGGGTGTGGTGCGAGGTGTGCAAGACGATGGAGTCGATCTGCGAGAAGTCGTCGATCTGCTCGCGCATGCGGCGGGCTAAGTCGATGATGGCCTGGGCCTGGTATTCGGCGGAGTGCTCCTTGGTGAAGGTGTCCAGGATGGCGTGCTTCGGCTCGCCTTCGGCCGGCAGGGGGATGGTGTAGGAGGCGTCGGGGCCGTCGAGAAGCCAGGCGATCACGCCGTCCTCGCCCTCCCAGATCGGCGCCGGGGCGCCTTCGCCGCGCATGGTGCGGTCGATGGCTTCGATGGCCATCTTGCCGGCGAACGCGGGGGCGAAAGCCTTCCAGGAGGAGATCGCGCCCTTGCGCGACTGGCGGGTGGCGGTGGTGGTGTGCAGCGCCTGGCCAATGGCCTGGTAGATGGTGTCCACGTCGAGGTGCAGCAGCGTGCCGATACCCGCGGCGGCCGAGGGCCCGAGGTGGGCGACGTGGTCGATCTTGTGCTTGTGCAGGCTCATGCCGCGTACGAGGTCGACCTGGATTTCGTAGCCGGTGGCGATGCCGCGCACGAGGTCGGCGCCGGTGGCGCCGCTGGTCTGGGCGGCGGCGAGGATGGCGGGGATGTTGTCGCCGGGGTGCGAGTACTCCTCGGCGAGGAAGGTGTCGTGGAAGTCGAGCTCGCGCACGGCGGTGCCGTTGGCCCAGGCCGCCCATTCGGCGGAGAAGAGGCCGTGGGTGCCGAATACGGTCGCGCCCTTGCCTTCCACGGGGTGGGCTTGCGCTTGTCGACGGGCCACCGTCACCGGGCGCCGCGTCAGCGAGGCGGCGGCGACGGAGGCGTTGTCGATGATGCGGTTGATGATCATCTCGGTCGTCTCGGCGGGTACGGCGACGGGGTCGGCGGCGACGCGGGCGATCTTGTAGGCGAGGTGTTCTTCGTAAGGGAAGTCCTCGGCCGAGCGGTGGGTGCGGACGGTGTGGTCGATCACTGTGGTGCGGCTCCTTCTTCGTGCTTGGCGACGCGCGTTGTCTGCCGGCCAGCCTAATCACGAAAATGTGCCGCAGGTCACTGCAAAAGGTGTTAAATTATGTGGCGTCACACTGGTAAATTTGTGAAAACTGTGGAAACTGCAGTTCAGTACGGAATCAGGAGATGTTGAGACCATGGCGAAACTCTTCGCGGGGGGACGGATTCGCACACTTCGGCGGGGCGCGGAACTGACGCAGACGGAGATGGCGCGTCGGCTAGATATCTCGACGAGCTACCTCAACCAACTCGAAAACGACCAACGCCCGCTGACCGTGACCGTGCTGATGAACCTGGCGCGCAGCTTCGACGTCGATCCCACGTTCTTCTCCGAAGACGCCGACGCCCGCACCGTCGCCGCCCTGCACGAGGCGCTCCCCCGCGTCCCGGCCGAGCAGCTCAGCGACCTCGCCGCGCGCTACCCGCATATCGCCGAGGAACTCACCGACCAGCTACACACCCCGAATCAGGACCCGGGCGCCTACGCCCTGGTGCGCGATTACTTCTACGAGACCCGCAACTACATCCACTCGCTCGACACCGCCGGCGAGCAGCTCGCGGCCGATCTCGGCTCGATGCAGCTGCGCGTCGGCCGGCTCGCCGACCGCTTGGAGCGCGACGCCGGGGTGACCGTCAACTTCCGCGGCGACGTCACCGGCCCGGCCCGGCACTTCGATCGCGCCACCCGGGCGCTGACCCTGCGCACCGGGCTGCGGCACACGCAGCTGTGCTTCCAGATGGCCCTGCAGTACGCGCTCATCGTCCACGACGAGCACTTAGGCGAACTCGCCGCCGAACTGCCCACGGAGGAATCCCGCGAGATCGCCCGTTTAGGGCTGGCGCAGTACTTCGCCGCGGCGGTGACCCTGCCGTATACCGAGTTTCTGCAGCGGGCGGAGGAGACGCGTTATGACGTCGAAAAGATCGCCTACCACTTCTCCGCCAGCTTCGAATCCACCAGCCACCGGCTTTCCTCACTGCAGCGCCCCGGCGCGCGCGGGGTGCCGTTCTTCTTCGTGCGCACCGACCGGGCGGGCAACATCTCGAAGCGGCAGTCGGCGACGGGGTTCCACTTCTCCCGCAGCTCCGCAACGTGCCCGCTGTGGGTGATCCACCGGGCGTTCGAGACCCCGGCGCGGGTGACCCGGCAAGTCGCCTCGATGCCGGACGGGCGGAGCTATCTGTGGGTGGCTCGCTATGTCGCAGCGCCGGCGCGCGGCTTCGGCAAGCCGCGCAAGGAGTTCGCGGTGGCCCTAGGCTGCGACCTCGACCAGGCGCACCGGCTGGTATATTCCGACGGTCTCGAGCTCACCGCCGAGGCCGCCACCCCGATCGGGCCGGGGTGTACGGCGTGCCCGCGCCGGCACTGCCCGCAGCGGGCGTTCCCGGAGGCGGGCAAGACGGTCGTCGTCGACTTGGAGACGGGTTCCGAAGAGCGCTACCTCACCCGCGACTAGTCGAGCACGTCGTGCTGGATCAGCCGGCGCGCCGCCTCGGTGATCGAACCGGACAGCGAGGGGTAGACCGAGAAGGTATCGGCCAGCTCGTTGACGGTCACCGAACGCGAGACCGCCAGCGCCAGGGTGGTGATCAGCTCGGAGGCTATCGGCGCGACGATGACGCCGCCGATGATCGTGCCCGAGCGGCTCGAGCAGAAGAGCTTCACGAAACCGCGGGACAGCGAACGCATCTTCGCCCGCGGGTTGGAGGCCAGCGGCAGGGTGATGGCGCGGGCTTGGACGTCGCCGTCGGCAATTTGCTTTTCGGTCACGCCGATCGCGGCGATCTCGGGGCGGGTGAACACGGCCTGCGCGACGGTCTTCATGCGCAGCGGCTGCACGCTATCGCCCAGCGCGTGGTTCATGGCGATGCGCCCCTGCATGGCGGCCACCGCCGCCAGCGGCATGGAGTTGGTGCAGTCGCCGGCGGCGTAGATGCCGGGGACGTTGGTGCGCGAGACGCGGTCGACCTCGATGTGGCCGGATGCGGTGGTCTCCACCCCGGGCTTGTCCAGGCCAAGCGCCTCAGTGTTCGGGATGGAGCCGATCGACATCAAACAGTGCGAACCGCGGATCTCGCGGCCGTCCTGGGTCTTCACGATCACCCCGTCGCCCGTGTTCTCCACGCTTTCGACGCGGGCGTCCTTCTCCAGGTTCACGCCGCGCTCGGCGAGGACCTCCTCGAGGACGTCGGCGGCATCCGCGTCGTCGTGCGGCAGGATGCGATCGCGGGAGGCCACCATCGTGACCTTGACCCCGAGCTCGGCGAAGGCGGAGACAAACTCCGCGCCGGTGACACCCGAGCCGACGACTACCAGGTGTTCCGGCAGCTCGGTGAGATCGTAGATCTGCTGCCAGTCGAGGATGCGCTCGCCGTCGGGACGCGCGCCCGGCAGCACGCGCGGGTGGGCGCCGGAGGCGAGCAGCACGATGTCGGCATCCAGGTCGCGGGTGGTGCCGTCGGGCTCTTCGACGGTGACGGTGTGGATGAGGCTGTTCTTCTGCTCCTTCGTAAAGGAGCCGCGGCCCTTGATCACCGTCACCCCGGAGTCTTTCATCTGCTTCGAGATGTCCTCCGACTGCCGGCTGGCGAGCTCCGCGACGCGCTTGTTCAGCGCGGTCAGCGACAGATGGGTCGCGCCGATGCCTTCGTTGAGCCCCATGTCGTCGGCGCGGCGCAGGTCGGTCTTGATGTTCGCGGCCGCGATGAAGGATTTCGACGGCACGCAGTCGAGCCGCACCGACGCGCCGCCCATACCGGAGTCTTCGACGACGGTGATCTCCGCACCGTTGGCGGCACCGACCAGCGCCGCCTCATATCCGCCGGGGCCTCCACCAATGATGACGATTCTCTTCTTCACTGTGTCTCAGCCTCCACCAAAAGATTTTTATTCCGGGTGAGACTCTACCTGTTCTCGTCTTTACGCGCGCTGTTCCGGTACCGCGCAGTACTCGTCGATGACGGCGGCGAACAACCGGGCGCCGACGAAGATCGCGTTTTCATCTACCACCAGGTCCCCCTGGTGCAGGTCCTGGCGATCCCCCTCGCCGGACCAGCAGCCCAGCCGGGCCATAGCGCCGGGCACGCGCTCCAAGTACCAGGAAAAGTCCTCCCCGCCGGAGGACTGCGGGGCCTCGACGACGGCCTGGGGGTCGCCGGAGCGTCCCGCGGCGGCGAGCAATGAGGTGGCGACGTCGTCGTTAAGCACCGGCGGCACCCCGCGGTGGTAGGTCAGTTCGTAGCTACAGCCCGTCGGGGCGAGCACCTGGCCGATGAGCTCGCGCAGCAGCGGCTCGAACGTGCGCCAGGTGGTGTGATCGGCGGTGCGTAGGGTGCCGGTGATCCGCCCGGTCTCCGGGATGGCGTTGGGGGCATAGCCGGCGTCGACCTGGCCGAACACCAACACGGTGCCGCTGCGCGGATCAACCCGGCGCGAGAGCAACGCCGGCAGCTGGGTGGCTAGGGCGCCGAGGGCGTAGATGACGTCGGCAGATAGATGCGGGCGCGAGGAGTGCCCGCCCGGGCCGTGGACTTCGAGTTCGATGATGTCGGTGGCGGAGGTGATCGCGCCGGTGCGCACGCCGATGCGCCCCACGCGCAGCTTCGGCTCGACGTGGACGGCGAAGATCGAGCTCACCCCTTCAAGACCGCCCCAGGCGATGACGTCTTCGGCGCCGCCGTCGACGATCTCTTCGGCCGGCTGGAAGAGCATGCGCACGCCGTGCGGGAGATCGGCATCGGCCAGCGCGCAGGCTAGCGCGAGGACGATCGTGGTGTGCACGTCGTGGCCGCAGGCGTGTGCGACCCCCGGGTTGAGCGAGGAGCATTCGAGGCCGGTGACCTCGGTGATCGGCAGGGCGTCGATGTCGGCGCGGAAGGCGATGCGTTGGTCGGTATCAGGGCCGATGTCGACCATGAGGCCGGTGGTGGGAAAGAGCACCGGCTCCAGGCCGTGGGCGCGCAGCACGGTGGCGAGAAACTCCGTGGTCTGGCGCTCCTGGTTGGACAGCTCGGGGTGGGCGTGCAGGTGGCGACGCCAGCCGATGACCTCGTCGCGGTGGGTGGTGAGCCAGTCGTCGACAAGCGAGGCAATCGACATGTTCGCGGCCGTCCTTTCACTGTCTGCGGGCAGAAGTGCTTATCGCAGAGAGTGTAATACTAGACCAAGCGGTTCACTAATCCTCGCCGGCCGGCGCGGCGTATTCCGGGGCCTCGCCCGGCTCGGCGAGCGTGATGAACGCCTCCGAAAAAGGCCGCAGAGCAGGGCCTTCATTAGAGCCCGGCGGGCAGAACTGGCCGACTTTCTCCCCCGAGGCGGGCAGCAGCTTGCTCGGCGGGATATCGAGCACCACCGCCAGCCGGTAGATGGTGGAGATCACCGGGTCGATCGAGCCGTGGCGGTTGTTCTCGTTGCGCTCGAGGTTCGAGACCTGGTTGCGCGACAAGCCGGCCAGCTCGGCGAGCCGCGCCTGGCTTAGACCCCGGGCCAGCCGCACCTGACGCAGCCGACGCCCCAGCGCATGCGCGTAGCTCGACCAGTGCGGCCAGTGCTTCATCAGCCGATTCCCCCCTTGTTCTCGGGGACGAGAATACCTTAAAGGTCAATGTTGCGGGGCCCGTACAGGCGGTCGCCGGCATCGCCGAGACCGGGCACGATGTAGGCGGCCTCGTTGAGTGCGGGGTCGATGGTGGCGGTGACGAGGCGGACGGGGACCTCGGCGTCCGCGAGCGCGTCGACACCCGGCTGGGCCGAGACCACGCACACCGCCGTGATATCCCGCGCGCCGTGCGCGGCGAGCAGGCGGATCGCGTGCAACAGCGAGCCGCCGGTGGCCAGCATCGGGTCGACGAGGAAGACGGGCTGGTCGGTGAGGTCGTCGGGAAGCGCCTCGAGATAAGGCACCGGCTCGTGCGTCTCTTCGTTGCGCGCGAGCCCGATGAACCCGACCTGGGCGTCCGGGATCATCGACAGTGCCGGATCCACCATGCCGAGCCCGGCGCGGATCACCGGCACGATGATCGGCGGTTTCTTAAGCCGCGTGCCCTCCGTCTTGGCGACGGGCGTGACCACCGGGAAACGGTCCACGGGCAGGTCCCGGGCGGCCTCGTAGATGAGCATCGCGCCGAGATCGTTGAGCGCGGAGCGGAAGCCGGAGTTGTTGGTCCTCTCGTCGCGCAGGATCGTCAGGCGGGAGGCGGCAAGCGGGTGATCGACCACGGTGATGTCCATGGACCTCATGCTAGGCGATCAAGTACTGCGGGAACCGAATTCGACGCTGCGCGGTCTTAAGGGATATGCCACATCTCGACATCGATCCCGCCCGTACCCGCCAACTCGCCCACGAGCTACGTGCCGCCGCGCACGCCACCAGCTTGAGTTCCTTCACCCCACCCCCACTCCCCTTAGGCCCGGGAGGCATCAGCGAGCTCGCCCGCGCCACCGCGGCCGCCGCCGCGGCGCTCCACCGGCGCTCGGCGATCATCTCCGCCCACCTCGATGCCCTCGGCGTCGACGGTGAAACCTTCGTCAGCGCCGTCGAGCATTCCGACGAGCGCCTCGCGCGCGGCTGGGAGGCGCAAGCATGAACGAGATCGTCTCCACCCTCAAACACCTCGATGCCCTGCGCCCGCCGTCGCTGCCCGCGTTCGAGGTGCCCGCACTGCCGGATCTGGCGGCGCTTCACCCGCTGGCGGAGGCGATGAACGGTGAGACTTCGCTTATCGACGACACCCTCCGCCACCACGGCCTCCAGCGCGCCGATCTCACCCGCCTCGTCTCCTCGGCCGCCGCCCCGGTGCGCTCCGCCCAGCAGGACCTGGTGGCACTCGGCATGAGTTTCCTCCAGCGAGCCTTGCCGCTGGCGGCGGCCGCGCTGATGCCGGATCCGGCAGCAGCGCTATCGGCGCGTGCGGAGCTGATGCGCCTGGCCACCAACACCGCCCAGGAGGCCCTCGCCCACCTCGGCCAGCTGGAAGGAGATCTGCGCCCGATCATCGCGGATCTGGACTCCTTAGCCGCCGGGGACGACCCCGAGCTGCGCACCACCCCGCAGATGGCGGCGGAAGAACCCCCAGAGCCGGTCCGCGTCGAGCCGGCGGCGCATGTGGAAGAACGTGTCGTCGATAACCCGGAGGACGCCGGCGATGCCGCGGCCGGGCAGCGCGCCGTCGATGCCGCGTTGACGCAGCTCGGCCGGCCCTATGTCTGGGGCGGTACCGGCGAAAACGGCTTCGACTGCTCCGGGCTGACCCAGTGGGCCTACCGGCAGGCCGGCGTCGAGATCCCGCGGACCGCGGACCAGCAGGCCGTCGGCACCCAAGTCAGCGCGGAGGAGCTTCAGCCCGGCGACCTCGCGGTGTGGGACGGGCACGTGGCCATGTACATCGGCGACGGGCAGATGGTGGAAGCCGGCGACCCGGTGCAGACCAACCCTGTGCGCACGAACAACATGGGCATGGCATTCCAGGGCTTCTACCGACCCACCGCGCAGTAGCTAGTACACTTTTCGCTCATGAGCACCCGCGCGATCGTCCCCGTTAAGCTGTCGCTGTACTCCGGTGATGTCTACACCCTCTGGGCCCCGACCTGGACGGAACACGGCACTGACTGGCAGGCCTTCTTGGGCGATAGCGAGCACATCCTCGCCTTCCACTCGGTCGAGGAGCTGCTGTTGTACATCGAGACGAACGAGCGCCACGATCTCACCAGCCACCCGGAGTGGAAGAGCTTCAACCAGCGCCCGGCTCACCGCGTCGTGCCGGGCAAGAAGGATTACTACGACATCGTCGGCGTGCCGGAGGCGCTCGCCGGGCGGGCGTCATATGAGAACGTCTCCACCACCTCCGGGGTCTTTGAGATCGCCGCCGCGCTGGCTAACGTCGGCGCGGCCGAGGACGCGAGCATCTTCTTCTCCTCGCACTCTGTGCTGCGCAACGTCCACCGCGGCGCCGAGCACTACTCGGGGCCGGAAGGCCCAAAGGAGTGGACAGCGGTGGGGCGCGCGGTCGTCGATAATTGGGAGAAGGTGTGCGAGTCCCTCGACGAGGCAGTGCGTATCGTCGAGACCGACTTCAGCGACGAGCGCATAGCCGATGCCGCCGGGCGCATTTCCAACGCCTCCGCCGAGGCCGAGGCCGCCCGCAAGGAGGCCGAGGAACGCCGCCGCGCCGAAGCCGAGCAGGCCGACCCTTATGACAACTCGCTGTGGGCGACCGCCGGCATCGACCCGGTGAAGGTGATCATCCAGGGCAAGGCCGTCTACACCTTACGCACGTATCTCGACGGCAACCCGGTGTTTTTGGGCCGCTTCGGCGAGATCTTCGCCTTCCCCACCGCCAAGCAAATGCTGCGCTGGATCATGGAGCACGACGAACACGATCTGGCCCGCATGTCCACCTGGGAGGAGATCTCCACGGCGGCAACCGGCGGCGAGCTCGAGGTCACGGTCCACGACGACAACGTCTACTCCTTCCAGGGCATCGCCGACGACATCCTCAAGGGGCCGGACGCCGTCGATACGCAGCAGATGAACCGCGCCTACGAGGTCATGGCCGACGCCGCCGACTGGGCCGGCGACGACTCGTTGAACTCTTTCCTCCTGGCCAACCCGCGTTTCCAGGACTACTTGTCGTACATGCTCGGCGCGACGGATTCCTCCGGCTATGTGCCCTCGAAGCCCTATGACGATAAGGCGCAGAGCTGGCGGGAGCTGGAGGATATCCTCATCAAGCGCTTCTCCAAGTTCTAGCTGAGCGCCTTCACCGCGTCGAGGACGAGATCCCAGAACTTCCGCCAGTCGAGATCCACCGCGACCTGCGTGTGGCACTCGGCCGGCGCCGGGGCGCGGAAGTCCGCCACGGTCATGCCGGCGGTGTGCTCGCCGCGCAGCTCCACCTCGAGCGGCGCCTTGCGCACGCTGACCACCTCCGGGTCGATGAGGTAGGCGATGGTGCAGGGATCGTGCACCGGCGGGTTATCGAAGCCCTGGGCGTTGCGGTAGTTCTCCCGGAACGCGCCGAACAGCGCCACGACGAACTGTGCCACCGGCCCGCCGAGGGCAGTTAGTTCCGCTTCGATCTCTTTCGTCGCCAGCGCCTGGTGGGTGAGATCGAGCCCGACCATCGTCACCGGCCAGGGCTCGTGGAACACGATGTGGGCGGCCTCGGGGTCGATGCTGATGTTGAACTCGGCGACCGCCGAGAAGTTGCCCGTATGGTAGCCGCCGCCCATGAGCACCACCTCGCGCACGCGCTCGACGATGCGCGGCTCCTTGCGCACGGCTAAGGCGATGTTGGTGAGCGGGCCCGTGGGCACGAGGGTGATCTCGCCCGGCGCGTGGCGCATGATCGTATCGATGAGGAAGTCGACGGCGTGGGCGCTTTCCACCGTCACATCCGGGGTGGGCAGGTCGTAGCCGTGGATCTCCATGCCGCTATCGCCGTGGATGTCGGCGGCGGTGCGCATGGGGCGGAGCAGCGGGCGGGTGCACCCGGCGTGGATGGGGGCGGTGATGCCGGCGATCGTCGCGACCTGGCGGGCGTTGAACGTGACTTTCTCTAAGGTCTGGTTGCCGCCGATCGTCGTAATGCCTACCAGCTCGATCTCCGGGTTGCCGGCGGCGAGCAGCATCGCCACCGCGTCGTCGTGGCCGGGGTCGCAGTCGAGGATGATCTTGCGGGGCATTATTCCTGCTCCTCGTGGTCGTGGTGGGCCTCGGCGAAGGCGGCGTCCTCGTTGTAGGCGCCGGTGAGTTCCTCGTAGGCGGGCAGGATCGTCTGCGCCATGATCTCGTGGCGGCGCGGGGTGTCCACGAACGCGTGCTCGAGGGCGGTGCGGGTGAGATCGAAGAGCTCGTCGTAGCCGTAGTCGAAGGTCTCCACCAGGCGCATGAGCTCGTCGGTGACGGTGGGCTCCGCGTCGGCCGGGTTGACGGTGACGGTGAAGCCCATCTGCTGCAGCAGGGTCAGCGGGTGGTCGGCGAACTCCTCGACGACGCCGAGGGCGACCTCCTTCGTCGGCGCGAGCTCGAGGCAGATGCCGCGGTCGCGCACCCAGGCGGAGGTCTCTCCGGCGGTGATGCCGCTGGTGTCGACGGAGAAATCCTCAAACACCCGCCCGGCCAGCCCGAGTCGCTGCGCCCCGGCGGCCACGGCGGTGGCGATCGCCTCGACGTCCCCGCGCGCCCCCGCATCGATGGTCACCGGGATATATGCGGCGCGCAGCCGGCCGAGGACCTCGGCGTGCGCTTTCAGGTCGGCCGCCTCGGTCAGCGCCACGCCGACCACGGCGCGAGGGTCGTCCGCGTGCCGACGATACGCCACCACCGCATCGCCCACCCCTTCTGTATCGGCGATGATGAGCAGCCGGGCGTCGATATACTCCTGCGCGCGCACGCCCCGCGCGGCGGCGGCGAGCACCTGGGCGTTATCCACCGCCTCCGCCTCGGCGGGGTTGAGGCGGATTTCGGCATAAGCGACGTGATCGTTGGCGAGGGCGGCGACCACCTCGCGCACGGCCGCCTCGACGTCGCCCTCGCCGCGGGCGCCGGCGATGTTGACGCTGGTGTTGAGCACGACCTTCGGCAACTCGGCGACCTGGGCGGGATCGACCTGCTTGTTATTGGGACTGATATTCGGCGCGTTGTACATGCCGGCAATGGTAGTCCCGGGTATACGATGTCGTGGTTATGAATGCCCGTCTCGCCCGCCGTGCGCTCGCCGTGAGTCTGAGCTGCGCCCTCATTACGCCCGCGTCTTTCGGTATCGCTGCCGCCCAGGAGGCCGAAACCCCCGGCGTCGATCAGCCGACCGAGGCCGAGCCCACCACCCGCGAGTCGGCGCCGAATACCGATCACTGCCCGAACTCGCTCACCCCGCCGGAGCCGACGACCACCTCGGAGGCGCTCGCCCCCGGGAAGCAGGCCCCGGAGCCGCTGCCCGTGGCCGCCGATGGCCACTGCGGTGTGAGCGCCCCGGAGGGCTTCGAGGTGCCCGAGGACGTGCTGGCCAGCGCGTGGATGATCACCGACTTAGATACCGGGGAGATCATCGCGCAGAAGGACCCGCACGGGCGTTACCGGCCGGCGTCGGTGATTAAGGTGCTGCTGGCTTTGGAGGTGATCGACAGGCTGGATCCGGAGCAGAAGGTCATCGCCTCTGAGGAGTCTGCCGCACAAGACGGCTCGGCCGTAGGTCTTGGCGCCGGCGGCGAGTACACCGTCAACGAGCTGCTGCACGGTCTGCTGCTGGCCAGCGGCAACGACGCCGCCCACCAGCTCGCCCAGGAGCTCGGCGGCGACGAGCGCACCTTGGAGCTCATCAACGAACGTGCCCGAAAGATCGGCACCACCGATACCCGCGCGGCGACGTATTCCGGCCTCGATGCCCCGGGCATGTCGTCTTCCGCCCACGACCTCGCGCTCATCTACGAGGAGGCGTTTAAAAACGAGGTTTTCGCGCGCGTCGTCAACACGGAATACATCGACTTCCCCGGCTACGACGAGCACGAGGGCTACGAGGTGTGGAACGACAACCACCTGTTCATGTTCGATCCCGACGGCATCGGCGGCAAGACTGGGTTTACCGACGACGCCAACCACACCTTCGTCGGCGCCCTGGACCGCGACGGCCGCCGGCTGATGGCCGTGATCCTCGATACCACCATCGCGAAGGCCCGCCCGTGGCAGCAGGCGCAGGCGCTGCTGCACGAGGCCTATGAGGTGCCGGCGGGGGCGGGTATTGGGCGGTTGGAGCCCGTCGCCAAGCAAGAGACCGAGGCGGCGCCCACCCCGACGCCGCGTGCCGACGACACCGCCGCGCAGAGCACCCCTACCAGCGACGAGGCGGCGACCCCTTATGTCGGGGTGGGCATCGTGGCGGTCGTCGTGGTGCTGGTGGGGCTGGTGGCCGCGGCGGTCTTTGCGACGCGGCGTCGCTAGTTGTTGCGGCGGCTGAGCAGGGCGGCCACGCCTGCGCCGGCCGCGCCGAGGGCCGCGCCGACGCCGAGCAGCACGCCGGCGCCCGGACCCTCGCTGACCTCGTTGCGGACCTTGATCACGGCCTGGTCGGGCGCCGGGGTCGGGGTGGCATCCAGGGACTCGCGCGTGGTGGCGGCCCAGGCGGAGAGGTACATGACGATGCGCCAGATCAAATAGAAGATCAGCATCAGACCGATGATCGGGCCGAAGATCGCGCCGGCCGGATTGCCGAGCAGGGCGCCGAAGATGAGGGTCGAGAACTGCTTGATCACCTCGAAGATGATGGCGCCGATCAGGGCTGCCTGGAGGCCGGAGCGGCGCGGGACCTCGGTGCGCGGCAGCGCCATGAGCATCCAGGAGAACACCAGGAAGTTGGCCAGCACGCCGATGGCCAGGCCGACGCCGAAGATCACCCAGGTCATGCCGGGGAAGCCGTCGATGCCGAGGCGTTCGAGCACGTCGCGGGTGATTCCGGAGGAACCGATCGCGGTGACGGTGAACGCGATGAAAAAGGCCAGCAGCAGGCCGAGCAGGGCGACCAAGTCCTTGAGCTTCTTCACCACGAAGTTGCCGCCCTGCGTCGGGTCGATCAGCCACATCGAGGAGACGCCGGCGCGCAGGTTGGTCATCCAGCCCAGGCCCGACCACAGGGCGGTCAGGCCACCGACGCCGGCAACGGCGCCGCGAGACGCGATGGCCTGCTCGATGATGTCGTTGACCACCGTGCCCACCTCGTCGGGCAGGCTGTTGGCGATCTGGCTCTGGATCTCGCTGAGCAGGTCCGGGCGGGCGGCGAGCACGAACGCCAGGATGGCGAAGGTGAGCATCGTCAGCGGGAAGATCGCCATCACCGAGAAGTACGTGATGCCGGCGGAGTACTGGTTGCCGCCCTGGGAGGCGAAGCGATCCTGCATCCGCATGAGGTGATCGACCAGCGGGGCCTTTTCGCGGACCTTGTCGACGGCCCCGGGATCATCGTCACGCAGGCGCTCGATGCCGTAGACGTCGGTGTAACGGGTATCAGGGTTCGTTCTCGTCGCCATGGGGTGACTCGGGTCCTTCCGCATACGGATGCACTGACGGTCTGAGACACCGCGAGCCCCGGCGGGCATCACCGGGGCAGGCGGATGACAGATATATCCAAGCTAAGCATAAAGCACGCTGGCTGCCAGCTCAGCGTCGCGGGGCGAGGAAACCGATCTTGTCGTAGACGTCCTGGACCAGCGGCTCGGCGAGCTCCCGGGCGCGCTGGGCACCGCGGGCGAGGATGTCCTCGAGCTGGGCGCGATCGGCCATGAGTTCGTCGTAACGCTTCTTCAGCGGGGTGGTAAACGCCTCTAGAGCCTCGGCGGTGTCCACTTTAAGCGCGCCGTAGCCCTGGCCCTCGTAGCCGGCGACGAGATCGTCGATGGACTTCCCCGTCAGCGCCGACTGGATAACCAACAGGTTGGACACGCCGGGCTTGTTCTCGCGGTCGAAGCGGATCTCGTTGTCATTGTCCGTCACCGCGCTGCGGATGCGCTTCGCAGAGGTCTTCGGCGAATCCAGCAGGTTGACAATCCCCTTCGGGTTCTGGCCCGACTTGCTCATCTTCGAGGTGGGATCCTGCAGGTCGTAGATCTTGTTCGCGCCCTCCGGGATGAAGGACTCGGGCACGACGAAGGTCTCGCCGTAGCGGGCGTTGAAACGCTCGGCGAGGGTGCGGGTGAGCTCCAGGTGCTGGCGCTGGTCCTCCCCCACCGGCACGAGCTGCGGGCGGTACAGGAGGATGTCGGCGGCCATGAGCACCGGGTAGGTGAACAGGCCGACCGAGGTGCGGTCCTGGCCCTGCTTGGCGGATTTGTCCTTGAACTGGGTCATGCGGCCGGCCTCGCCGAAGCCAGTGAGGCAGTTGAGCACCCAGGTCAGCTCCGCGTGCTGCGGGACGTGGGACTGGACGAACAGGGTAGATTTCTCGGTATCAATACCGAGGGCGATGAGCTGGGCTACGCCCGCGATGGTGCGGTGGCGCAGCTCCTCTGGGTCCTGGTCGACCGTGATGGAGTGCATGTCCGGGATGAAGTAGAACGCCTCGTAGTCGTTCTGCAGATCAATCCACTGCTTGACGGCACCCAGGTAGTTGCCGAGGTGATAGGAATCCGCGGTGGGCTGGATACCGGATAGGACACGCTGCTTTTCACTCATAGTGCAGAAGTCTACTGCTTAGACCTTCTTGCTCGTCGGGTTGGCCGAATCCGCAAAGCCACCCAGGCCGGTGGTAACCAGGGTGCCGCCGACGGCGACGACGATGGCGGCCAAGATGCCCTGAACGGTGAAGCCGGCGGGGATCATCCACCAGATACCAAGAGCGACGATGATGGCGCCAAGGATGATGTAGATAAGCGAGCGCATGGGCGAGACACCTTTTCTCACGAGACTACGGTTGAAACGATCAGAGACATCCTAGCAGTTCACTGAGAATCCGGAGGCGTCTCGTCACTGTCGTGGGTGTGATCGCGGCTCTTCCTCCGGTGGCGCGGGCGCAGGTGCTCCGCACCCTCCTTGGCCTTGCGCTTCGCCTTGCGCACGCCCTTGCCGATGAGCTGCGCCGACAGCCGCAGCCGGGGATCGACCGGGGTCTCGCGACCCTGGTAGTTGTACTGCGGGAAGTTCTTGTGCGATTTGATCGCGATCATGCGCGAAGAGAACGCAAACGCCAGGGTGATCACGATGATCCAGTTGACGGGGACCCCGGCGGCGTCGAGACCCCAGTAGAGGACCGCCGTGAGGATGGAGACAGCCGCGTAGATCTCCTGGGAGAACACGAGGGGCACGCGGTCGGAGAGGATATCGCGCAGCACGCCGCCGAACACGCCGGTCACGGTCGCGGCGACCGCGGCGATGACGACGCCGTGGCCGAGATCGAACGCGATCTGCGTGCCGATGACCGAAAACGCCGCCAGGCCCACGGCGTCGGCGGTGAGGAAGACGCGGCGAAAGTGCGCGGCGAGGAACGACAGCTGGGCTGTCACCAGCGCCGCGACGATCGTGATGATGAGATACCGCGGCTCTCCCACCCAGGTCAGCGGGTGGTTGTTGAGCAAAATGTCGCGGACCGTCCCGCCGCCGAGCGCCGTAATAGAGCCCAGGGCGATCACCCCGAACCAGTCCATGCGCATCCGCCCCGCCGACAGCGCGGCGGTGATCGCTTCGGCGGTGATGCCGACGATGAACGTGATCGTCAGCAGCATCGACGTCTCCATGCCTGGCTCTACTGCCTTTCTTCCGTTGTCTTCCCTAGTTAGATGTCGTAGTCGACGAGCAGCGGGGAGTGATCCGACCAGCGGGTCTCCACGCTCGAGGCCTTTTCGACCCAGCTGCGACGCGCGGCGTCGAGCATCTTCTTCGTACCCGCCTGGTAGTCGATGCGCCACCCGGCGTTGTTGTTGAACGCCTGGCCCCGGTAGGTCCACCAGGTATAGGGCGCATCGTCGGGCTGCAGGCGCCGAGCGATGTCAAACCACTGCGGATCCTCGGTGGCCTCGCGCACTTCGCGGTGCGGGTAATCGACGACGCCGAGGTAGTCACCGCGGCCGGGCTTATCTTGCGGTTCGTCGTCGGGGAAGGCGCCGAAGATGGAGTCCATCCAGGCGCGCTCATCGTCGAGGTGGCCGGACTTCTTGCGGTTGGGCCGGGAGTTTTTCAGGTCCTGTTCGCGGTGGCAGATGTTCCAGTCGCCGCCGATGACCATGGCATCGAAGGTGGTGGCTTTATCGGCGAGGACGTCGGTGAACTCATCGAGGAAGTAGTACTTCTCGTCCTGCTTGGCGCTGCCGGTGGAGCCCGAGGGCAGATACAGCGAGGCCACGCGCAATCCCTCGACGGTGCCTTCGAGGTAGCGTCCGGCGTCGTCAAAGCTGCCGAAGCCGACCTGCACGTCGCTTAGGGGGCTGCGGCTTAAGATGCCCACGCCCGCGCGTCCCTTCGCGGCCGCCGGGGCGACGGTGAGGTTCCAGCCGTTGTTCAGCGCCGGCTCCAGGGCGGTTTCGGCCTGTTCGACGGTGGCGCGGACCTCCTGCATGAGGACGACGTCGGCGGCCGTCTCGTTGAGCCAGGCGAGCATGCCCGGGTTGTCGTCGTTGCGGACCTTCGTGGCGGCGCGGATGCCGTTGACGTTGACGCTGGCGATAATCATGAAATTCAGACTATCTAACGCCGCCTCAGCCATGCCGTAGGAACCCAAACGACGATCGCCGCCAAGGCCAGCGCCGCGCCCGCCAGGGCCGGGGCGGCATAGCCGAGGCCGGCGGCAATGACCGCCCCACCCACCGCGGCGCCCGAGGCGTTGGCGAGGTTGAGCGCGGAGTGGTTGAGCGAGGCCGCCAGGGTCTGGGCATCGCCGGCGACATCCATGAGGCGGACTTGCAGGCTGGGCACCAGCGAGGAGCCGAAGAGGCCGATGAGCCCGAAGTTCACGGTGCCCACCACCGGATGGGTGCTGGTGAAGAAGAAGGCGATCAGCACGATGACGATCATCACCAGCGAGAACAGGATACCAGCGTCGAGGTTTCGATCGGCTAGGCGCCCGCCGAGGATATTGCCGAAGACGTTGCCGATGCCGTAGACCATGAGCACCACCGGGATCCACTCGGGCGGAAGGCCGGCGCGTTCAGTCATCGTCCAGGTGATGTAGGTGTAGACGGCGAACATGCCGCCGAAGCCCACCGACCCGAGAGCCAGGGTCAGCCACACCTGGCTGCGGGTGAGCGCGCCCAGCTCGGTGCGCACGCTCGTCGGCGGCATGCGGGTCATGTGCGGCATGAGGATGAACAGGGAGGCCATCGTCGCCAAGCTTATGAGCGCCACCAACAGATAGGCGGCCGACCAGCCGAAAGCCTGGCCGAGCGACTGGGCGGCCGGGACACCGGCGACCGTGGCTGTGGCCAGGCCTAAGCCGATGAACGCGACGGCCTGTCCCCTCTTGCCCGGCGGCGACATGGACGTCGCCGCCAGTCCCGCGACGGAGAAGTAGGCGCCGTGGGGCAGCCCGGCGATGAAACGGGAGGCGATGAGCAGCCCGGGGCTGGCGGCGAACATCGCGATCACGTGGCCGATGGCGAAGGCCGCCATGAGCAGGATGAGCAGGCGCCGGCGCGGCACGCGGCCGGTGGTGGCGGTGATGGTGGGTGCTCCCACGACGACCCCGAGCGCGTAGGCGGAGATGATCCAGCCGGCTTCGTCTTCGGTGATCGAGAAGTCCTCGGCGATCAGCGGCAAAAGCCCCATGGAGACGAACTCCGTGGTACCGATGGCGAACCCGCCCATGGCTAGGGCGATCATGACGATCCAGCGGCGCAGGTTCGAGATCTCGGTTTGCCGCGGCAGCGGCGGGCGGTGCGGCAGGCGCAGACCGCGCGGGCGTGGTTCGGAAGTAGGCACGGATGGGCACCGTACCCGAATCCCGGGGAAGTTCCCGCCTGAAGGTCTTGGCGTCTGTACATTAGGGGTGAAGTCTTCCAAGAAAACCGATGTGTATCTTCAAGGAGTCACATGTCCACGATTATCTGGACCCGCACTGACGAGGCGCCGCTGCTGGCGACCTACTCGTTCAAGCCGATCGTCGAGGCCTTCGCGTCCACGGCGGATATCGACGTCGAAACGCGCGACATCTCCCTCGCCGGCCGTATTATCGCCCAGTTCCCGGAGCGCCTGACCGAGGAGCAGAAGATCGGTGATCACCTCGCTGAGCTGGGTGATCTGGCGAAGACCCCGGAAGCCAACATCATCAAGCTGCCGAACATCTCCGCCTCTTTGGTGCAGCTGCGCAACGCCATCAAGGAGCTGCAGGCCGCCGGCTATGACCTGCCGGAGTACGAAGAGGCCCAGGAGAAGTACGACGCCGTCAAGGGCTCCGCGGTCAACCCGGTGCTGCGTGAGGGCAACTCCGATCGCCGCGCGCCGCAGGCCGTGAAGAACTTCGTGAAGAAGTACCCGCACTCCATGGGCGAGTGGTCCGCGGACTCGAAGTCCCAGGTGGCCACCATGGATTCTGGTGATTTCCGCCACAACGAGAAGTCCGTCATCATGCCGGACGCCGACACCCTGACCATCAAGCTGGTCAAGCCGGACGGCACCGAGGAGGTACTCAAGGACGACCTCGCCGTGCAGAAGGGTGAGGTTGTCGACGGCACCTTCATGTCCGCCGCGGCTCTCGACGAGTTCCTGCGCGAGCAGGTCAAGGTGGCGAAGGAAAAGGGCATCCTGTTCTCCGCGCACCTTAAGGCCACCATGATGAAGGTCTCCGACCCGATCATCTTCGGCCACGTCGTGCGCGCCTACTTCGAAGAGGTCTACCGCACCTACGGCGACGAGCTCTCCGCCGCCGGCCTGGACGGCGAAAACGGCCTCGGCCACATCATCGACAGCCTGGACGAGCTCGACAACGGCGAGGAGATCCGCCAGCTGTTCGACAAGGTCCTCGAGGAGGGCCCGGATCTGGCCATGGTCAACTCCCACAAGGGCATCACCGGCCTGCACGTGCCCTCGGACGTCATCATCGACGCCTCCATGCCGGCCATGATCCGCACCTCCGGCCAGATGTGGAACAAGAACGACGAGACCCAGGACACCCTGGCCGTCATCCCGGACTCCTCCTACGCCGGCGTCTACCAGGCCGTGATCGAGGACTGCAAGGAAAACGGCGCCTTCGACCCGACCACCATGGGCACCGTCCCGAACGTCGGCCTCATGGCCCAGAAGGCCGAGGAGTACGGCTCCCACAACAAGACCTTCAAGATCCCGGCCAACGGCACCGTCCAGGTGACCAACTCCGCCGGTGAGGTGCTCATCGAGCACGACGTCGAGGCCGGCGACATCTGGCGCGCCTGCCAGACCAAGGACGAGCCGATCCGCGACTGGGTCAAGCTCGCCGTCAACCGCGCCCGCCTGTCCGGCATGAAGGCCATCTTCTGGCTGGATGAGGAGCGCGCCCACGACGCCAACCTCATCGAGCTGGTCAACCTCTACCTCAAGGACCACGACACCGAGGGCCTGGATCTGGAGATCCTGTCCCCCGTCGAGGCCACCAAGGTCTCCGTCGAGCGCATCCGCCGCGGCGAGGACACCATCTCCGTGACCGGCAACGTGCTGCGTGACTACAACACCGACCTGTTCCCGATCCTCGAGCTGGGCACCTCGGCGAAGATGCTCTCTGTCGTCCCCCTGATCAACGGCGGCGGCCTGTTCGAGACCGGTGCCGGCGGCTCCGCCCCGAAGCACGTCCAGCAGGTGCAGGAAGAAAACCACCTGCGCTGGGACTCCCTGGGTGAGTTTTTGGCCTTGGCCGAGTCCTTCCGCCACGAGCACAACGCGAACAACAACGCTCGTGCCGGCGTGCTTGCCGACGCCCTGGACACCGCCACCGAGAAGCTCCTCAACGAGGGCAAGTCCCCGTCGCGTAAGGCGGGCGAGATCGACAACCGCGGCTCCCACCTCTACCTGGCGACCTACTGGGCCGAGGCCCTGGCCGCGCAGTCCGAGGACTCCGAGCTGGCCGCCACCTTCTCGGACGTGGCCGAGAAGCTCAGCGCCAAGGTCGACGAGATCAACCAGGCCATGATCGACGAGCAGGGCAAGCCGGTCGACCTGGGCGGCTACTACCTGCCGAACGATGAGAAGACCACGGCGATCATGCGCCCGGTCGCCGAGTTCAACGAGCTCATCGACTCCCTGAAGAAGTAAGGGAAAACTGCCAGGAGCTCAACGCTCCTTTTCAGCGCGAGGCAGAGATCAGCGTGGATCGCTGGTCTCTGCCTCTTCGCGTTGTATAGGCGTTGTAGGGGCATATCTCGTTTGGGCATCGCCAGTCAACCGAATCATATTAATAGGGTACGAAAGTACCCTATACAGCGAAAAAGCTTTTCGTGGCAGAAGTCTTTGGATAGGGTCGCGGGAGTTGGCGCTTCATAATCGTCGCCGACGATTCTTAGCCCTATTTGTTTCGAGGAGACTTTCTTTATGCCGGACACGGCTAACCCCGACACCGTCGATTGCACCCGCTCCCTCACGATCGACTGCACACCCCAGACGAGCGCCGCGGACATCGCCCGTCAGCTGGAATCCGTATCCGGATACCGCGAAAAGTCCATCGACGATCAACGCGCAGTGGTCACGGTAGGCAACAAGCTGAAAGCACGGTTCTTTGGCGCCTCTTCCACCAACTACACCACTCCGGTGCGGGTAACTATCGAGAAGGAAGGGCCCAGGCGCACGTCTACATGGAGAGCTCGATGAACCTCATGATTTCGCTTCCCAAATATGAGCGCATGCTCGTGCGTGAGTACGACCGGCTCGAAGGGCTCTTGCGGTAACGAACCAGATCTCGCCTCACTCACCGGTGTTTCAGTTACCGAGAGCGGTAGCTAAAAACACCTAAGCGTGAAGCACCCCTACCGTTGAGACCGGTCTCAACTCTGAGTTTTCCAACGAATCGACCGACTACACTTCGGAGCCTACCGAGCAGGACACCGGGCTCGACACTGATCTGGAAGCCAACGCGGAGATTGCCGACGGCCAGATCTCCCAGTATGGGTTCCTCGGTGACGTAGGCAAGGGGGACAGTCTCCGGAGCCGTGGGCTGGGCATGGGACAAGGTCTCCGGTGACTAGCTGGTCTTCGAGCCTAGGGGGCCGGTAGTTCCGGCGTGGGCGAAGCTGCGTATCTTTTCGCCCACGCCGGACACTTTCCGGTTTTTGTCATCGTTCGTCGTTACCTACACCACACATCATCAAACTCCTTTTGGAATTATAGGATCTTTTAGCATGGAACGGACAATCACCATTGACTGCGGCCGTGACTGTACCGCCGCCGACATCGCCCGCAAGCTGAAATCTGTCTCCGGCTACCGCGAAAAGTCTATGAACACCGACCACGCGGTAGTGAAGGTCGGTAGCGAGTTCATGGCGCGCATGATCGGCGTCTATATCACGACTAATTACACCGCCCCCGTGAAAATAGCCATCAACCGGAATGGCTCTCAAGCTCACGTCACTATGATGCCCACCTATAAGGTGGCATACGCTTTCCCAAAATTTGAGCGGTTCTTCGAGGACGAATTCACCCGAATCGAGGCGCTGCTGAAGTGATCTTGCTCGACAACGCTGATGTTGGACGCGCTGATACACCCCTGATCCGCTCTGTCACCCTGTCGGTGGAGCCTGGTTGCCTGATTCGGTTGGTCGGCAAGAATGGCGTCGGCAAGACGACGCTGTTGCACACCATTCTGGGCTACCTGCCTCTCCTTGGCGGCGCCCGCGGGCCTGAGCTCCCGGCTCCCGCGACCACGGAGCACCAAGCGATGTTTGGCTACATGCCATCGATGGTGCCTCGGCTGCCGTCGCTGACGTTGCCGCAGTGGTTGGACGCTCTGGCGGTCGGTTATCGACGCGAGCGCTCCGAGATCCAGGAAATCTGGGATGCTATCGGCGGCCGAGCGCTGCCCACCACGATGCTCGACCAGCTCTCCAGTGGAAATCTGCGCAAGGCCCTCTTCACCTCGGCGTGCGCGATCCAGCGCGAGCTTCTCGTGCTCGATGAGCCCTTCGACGAGGTAGATAACGAAGGCCAATCTGCCATGGCCCGAATCATTGAGCAGCAGCGTGCGGCCGGAGCAGCGGTGATCGTGGTCTCGCACCGCGAAATAGCGCAACTGTTGGACGTCGATACGACCTACGAGATTTCAGAAGAGCACCTCCATGTTGTTCCTTAAGGAAGTCAACCTCGTCCGCCACAGTCATTTCCTCGAGCAGAAACACCAGGGCATTCTGTTCTCTCTGCTGCGCGCGTTCTTCCTGATCACCCCACTGTCAGTCATGGGAGCCCCCGCGGCGCTCGGCCAGGCAGGTACTTCACTGGCCATATGGGCCGGTGTCCTCTTGGTGTCGACGCCCGCCGCCGTCTCCCTGAGTCCGGCCCTGCGCGTGCCGATCATCCCCATCGGCACCCTGCCCCGTATAGTCGGCGCCGCCCTAGGATTTCGCTTCCTGGAGCTGATGCCCGCCGCCGGACTCGTGGTGTATCGCTTAATCATGGGCACACTCCCCGATAAAACGCTGGTCATCCTGATCATCGCGGGGCTTGCTATGGCGTTCGGTCTCGTGCGCGTGCTTGTCGACGACCTTTCGTTACGCTGGCCGCACATCTTCTACCGCTCGCATCTCGTGACCATCACCCTTTTGCCCGGTCTCTTCGGCGCGGTCACTGTCCTCGTGGGACTGGGCCTGCCCCAGAACACGACTGTCGGCACGGTGACGATTTTGAGCCTGTTCCCGCTGTATTTCTCGTTCATCTCGGAGCGCGGGCCCATCGTGATGACCATCGGCGTCCCCGGACTCACGAGTCGGATGTTTCGGCGCACCAGCGTCTACGCCATAGCCTGTGCCGCTGTGGGTTCTTTTATCGGATTGCTCTTCTTCCAGATTCCTCCGTTACTCGCGCTCGCGCAGGCGCTCGGGGTCGCCGCGACAGCTGGGCTGTGGCTCGCCTGCGCCTGGGGCGGCGGGGTGGTTCGCGGCTTCATTCTCTTAGTGCTTTCGGGCCTCTTCATCGGGGCTCCTGCGGGAATCGTCAACGCCGAACAGTCGCTGCGTTCGACGGCGGCCGTGGCGCTCCTCTCGGTGCTCATCGCCGCTGCCGCCTGGTTCGGACTTCGCCGCGTGCGCGACCAGCGTTTAACCACCCTGCTTTCCGGCTAGCTCCTTCGATGAACCGCTTGGTCTAATTTTATTCACCCTCGTTTGCACTGCACACGGGCGTTTCTGATGGGCGGCGGATAACGGATCGTCGGCAAGCGAATCTACAGTGGAGGCCAATTCGATCCACGAGACGAGGGAGCAACGATGCCTAAGTATGACAACTCGAATGCCGCCGAGTGGGCCTTCGAGACCCGTTCCATCCACGCCGGCCAGCAGGTCGATGAGCAGACCGGTTCCCGCAACCAGCCGATCCATCTGACCACCTCCTACGTTTTCAACGACGCCGAGCACGGCTTTAACCGCTTCAACCTCTCGGATCCGGGCCCGATTTACACCCGCATTACCAACCCGACGACGGAGGCCCTCGAAAACCGCCTCGCCTCCCTCGAAGGCGGTGTCGGGGCCGTCGCGTTTTCCTCCGGCATGGCGGCGGAGCACGCGGCGATTGCCACGCTGGCCTCGGCGGGCGATCACATCGTGACCTCCCCGCGCCTCTACGGCGGCACGGAGACGCTTCTGCAGTACACGCTGCCGAAGCTGGGTATCGACGTCACGTTCGTCGACAACCCCGACGACCCGCAGTCCTGGCGCGACGCCGTGCAGGACAACACGAAGGCGTTCTTCGGCGAAACCTTCGGCAACCCGCAGGCCGATGTGCTCGACATCCCGGCCGTCGCCGAGGTGGCGCACGAGGCGAAGGTGCCGCTGATCGTCGATAACACCATCGCCACCGCCGCGGTAGTACGCCCGCTGGAGTTGGGAGCGGATATCGTCGTCAACTCCCTGACCAAGTTCTACACCGGCAACGGCTCCGGGCTCGGCGGCGTGATCGTCGACGGCGGCCACTTCGACTGGACCGTCGAGCGCAACGGCGAGCCGGTCTTCCCCTACTTCGTCACCCCGGACCCCGCCTACCACGGCCTGAAGTACGCCGACCTCGGCGAGGCCGCCTTCGCCCTGAAGGCCCGCGCTGGCTGGCTGCGTGACACTGGTGCCGCGCTGTACCCCTTCAACGCGTGGGTCGCGCTGCAGGGGCTGGATACGTTGAGCCTGCGCGTCGAGAAGCACAATGAGAACGCCGCGAAGGTCGCCGAGTTTTTGCACAACCACGACAAGGTGGCGAAGGTCAACTACGCCGGCCTGGAGTCCTCGCCGTGGCACGCCACGAAGGAGAAGCTCGGCCTGCGGCACACCGGCAGTGTCTTGACCTTCGACGTCGCCGGGGATCCGAACGATCGCAGCACCGCCTGGAAGTTCATCGACGCGCTGAAGCTGCACTCGAACCTCGCGAACGTCGGCGATGTGCGCTCGCTCGTCGTCCACCCGGCGACCACGACGCACTCGCAGTCCGACGAGCACGGCCTCGCCCGCGCCGGCATCTCCCAGGCCACGGTGCGGCTGTCCGTCGGTATCGAAAACATCGACGATATCATCGCCGACCTCGAGCGCGGCTTCGCCGCCATTTAAACCGGAGGTATCTTCATGGTCGACCTCGCCCCCGCCGGAGACCTGGCGATCACCTCCATCGGAGACTTCACGACGATCGCCGGCGCCACCGTCACCGGAGCCGAGATCAGCTACCGCCGCCACGGAGAATTCCGCGGCAACGCGTACGACAACAACGTGATCCTCGTCGAGCACGCGCTCACCGGCGATACCGACGTCACCGAATGGTGGCCCGGGCTCATCGGGCCCGGCCTCGCGCTGGATACCGACCGCTTCTGCGTCATCTGCACCAACGCCTTGGGCGGGTGCGGCGGCTCCACCGGACCCTCGAGTGTGCATCCCGACGGCCGCGCCTGGGGCTCGCGCTTTCCCGCCCTATCCATCCGCGACCTCGTGGAGGCGGAGCGGCGTCTGCTCGAGCAGCTCGGGATCTACCATGTCCACGCGGTTATCGGCGGCTCAATGGGCGGCGCCCGCGCGCTCGAGTGGACGCTGATGTATCCGACGTTCGTGGATGCCGCCTGTATCATCGCGGTCTCCGCGCGGGCTTCCGGCTGGCAGATCGGCATCCAGACCGCGCAGATCTCCGCCATCACCCGAGACCCCGACTGGCACGGCGGCGACTACTACGACATCTGCGACGGCCCCCGCGAAGGGCTCTCGGCGGCGCGGCGCATCGCGCATCTGACCTACCGCGGGGAGATGGAGATCGACGAGCGCTTCGGCACCATCGCCCAGCAGGGCGAAAACCCGCTCGGCGCTTTTCGACGCCCCGATCAACGCTTCGCCGTCAACTCCTACCTCGACTACCAGGGCCGCAAGCTAGTGGAGCGTTTCGACGCCGGCTCGTACGTCACCCTCACCGAGGCGTTGAACCGCCACGACGTCGGGCGCGGGCGCAGCGGGCTCAACAAGGCGCTGTACTCCTCCACCGTGCCGACGATGCTGGTGGGCGTCGATACCGACATCCTCTACCCCTTCCACCAGCAGGAGCACCTCTCGCGTAACATCGGCCAGCTCATGGGGCTGCGCAAGCTGGTCTCGCCGGTCGGCCACGACGCCTTTCTCACGGAGACGCGGCAGATGGATCGCATTTTGCGGATGTTCATCAACAAGGCCAACGACGGCGCCGAACCCACCGACGGCTTCGGCCACGACCCCGAAGGGGTGTGGAACATCTAGCTGCCGAGGGCGTCGACGCTCGCGGCGGCGGCCGCCATGAGCCCGCCGACCGCGAAGCAAAATGCGACGTCGAATTTCACCGAGCGCACCGCGAAGATCCCCAGGATGCGGGAATCGCAGGTCAGGCGCAGAACGCCGAGCCAGACCATCGCCACGCCGAGGGCGAAGGTGGCTCGGCGCCAGTGCTCGGTGAGCATCCACCCGAAAAACGCCGCGATCAGCGCCAGAAAAGCCACCAGGCCGGCGAGCTGCAGCCAGCGGGGCAGGCGCGAGGCGGGGTTGCCTATGTCGTGGGGGTTATCCAGGGATAGCTCAGGCATACTCTGTGCGGTTTCTGGGCCTCGGCTATTAAGCCTTAAGCTCCGCGCGCTCGACGACGTTACGCACGAGGAACGCACGCGTCAGCGGGCCCACGCCACCCGGGTTCGGGGACACGGCCCCGGCGACCTCCCAGACGTCGGGGTGGACGTCGCCGGTGAGCTTACCGTCGACACGCGAGACCCCCACGTCCAGCACCGCGGCGCCCTCGCGGACCATATCCGCGGTGAGCATGTGCGGCTTGCCGGCGGCGGCGATGATGACATCCGCGGTGCGGGTCTCCGCCGCCAGGTCCTTCGTGCCCGTGTGGCAGAGCACGGCGGTGGCGTTGTCGGAGCGGCGCGTCAGCATCAGCCCGATGGGACGGCCGACCGTGACGCCGCGGCCGATGACCACGACCTTGGCGCCGTTGAGGTCGACGTCGAAACGCTTGAGCAGGTGGATCGCGCCGTTCGGGGTGCACGGTAGCGGGGCGGGCTCGTTCAACACCAGCTTGCCGAGGTTCACAGGGTGCAGCCCATCCGCATCCTTGTCCGGGTCGATGGCGGCGAGCACGGCGTTTTCGTCGATGTGCTTCGGCAGCGGCAGCTGCACGATGTAGCCGGTGCAGGCCTCGTCCTGGTTGAGCTCCTCGATGGTGGCGATGAGCTCGTCCTGGGAGATATCGCCCGGCAGATCCTTGCGGATCGAGTTGATGCCGAGCTGCTCGCAGTCACGGTGCTTCATCTTCACATAGGAGTGCGACGCGGGGTCATCGCCGACGAGCACCGTCGCCAGACCGGGCGTCACGCCCTTCTCGCGCAGTGCGTCGACGCGCTTTTTGAGGTCAGCAAAGATCTCGTCGCGGTACAGTTTTCCGTCCAGTTTCTTCGCAGTCACGGCTACCATCCTAGACTGACGGGCATGCCGAGTCTGCACGTCATCTTCGATAACCCCGTCATCGCTTCGAATACCGGCAACGCCATCCGCCTCGCCGCGGTCACCGGCGCGCGCCTCCACCTCGTCGAACCGCTGGGGTTCAACTTCGAAGACAAGCACCTCCGCCGCGCGGGCCTCGACTACCACGACCTCGCCGATCTGGTCATTCACCCGGATTTGGACACCTGCCTAGCCTCGCTTCCCGGCTCCCGGGTCTTCGCGTTTACCACTGGGGCCAGCCGTTTCTACACGGACGTCGCCTATGAGGACGGCGATGCCCTGCTCTTCGGCACCGAGCCCACGGGGCTTCCCGACGAGCACCTCGCCCACCCGCGCATCAGCGACCAGCTGCGCATCCCCATGAAACCGGCGCGCCGCTCGATGAACCTGGCGAACTCCGCCGCGGTGGCCACCTTCGAGGCGTGGCGGCAGATGGGGTTTGAAGGCGGGGTGTAGGCACCCCGCTCAGCGGCTAGAGCTCCGCCTCCACCGGCTGCATCTTAGGCAGGGAGCGCTGGCGCAGCCGGCCCAGAAGCTCGTAGCCGTCGTCGACGCTTAAGTCCCGGCCGGCCATCCTAACGGGCCCGGCGACGAGATCGAAACGCACATCGGCCAGGTTGCACAGGTGGTTCAACAGCCCGCGGCGGAAGGTGAGCTCCTGGATGTGGGACATGGCGATGAAGTTCACGGTGCGCGCCAGGCGTCCGCGGTGGGTGATGGCGGTGTCGTCGAGAAACGTCACGCTTTGCTGGTCGCGATCGATCGGGCTGACCCAGAACGCGCGCTTCGGGGAGGTGAACGTGGGCTGGGTGTGCCCTTCGGGCCGGGCGGCGGTCTCGATCTCTTGACGGCTCAGCGGGCCGACGATCGCGGCGAGGTGCACGGCTTGCTCCCGGGTTCCGACGGGCAGAATCGTCGTCGACCCCGAGTTGGAACTCTCCGGCGAGGCGCCATAACCGGCGACGGAGACCTGCACCTGCCACCAGCCGGTCAGGCGCCAGAGAACCGGCTGGTGGATGCTCACCGCGTGGATGCGCTGGAGCGGCACGGTCTGGCGGCGCCGCGAGGCGAGCCCATAGTTGAGGTCGAGGGTCTCGCCGTCGTCGACGAGGTGGGCGCGGAAGCGCCACGAGCGGTCGATGATTTTCCAGATCGCGGGGACGACACCGATGAGAATCGGGATGATGGTGGCGAAAGGAATCGGGGTCAACGCCACGATGCCGAGCACGATCACGGCCGCGGGCGTGGCTGAGCTCAGCGCGGAGGCGGCCAGCGAACGCCCGATCGGGATCTCGTCGACGACGGCCTCGGTGCGCTCGGGTTGTTCGTCCTGGGTCTCTCCCGGGGTCTCGGCCGGGGTGCCGCGGCGGTGGGCGAGGATCTCAGAGCGCAGCTGGGAGGCCTCGGCGCGGTTGAGGTAGGCGATCTCGATGACCGAGCCCTTGCCGCCGGCGGTCTCGACGCGCACGGCCGCGACGCGGAAGAGGCGGGCGATGAATGGCTCGACGACGTCGACGGCCTCGATGCGGTCGTAGCGGGCGGTGCGCTCGCGTTTCGAGATCACGCCCTGGCGGTAGGCGACCTTCTCCTCGTCGAGGCGGTAGCCCATGGCGCGCCACCAGATATAGGAGACGAGCCAGACCAGCACGCTCAGTCCCACCAGCCCGCCGACGGCGATGAGGATGGGCATCAGCGCGTTGTCGCCGCGCATGAACGCCCCGATGGAGGCCAGCGCGCCGGCGTTGAGGTTGAGCAGGACCGCGGCGATGAGCGCCACGATGAGTGTCCAGAGTTTCAGTAGCGGCGTCAGGCGGTGAACGGGACGATAGGAAATATCAGTATCAGTATCGGTCACAGTCCGCTCATCCTCTCGCGGGCCTTGTCGGCCAGGCGGGCGCGCAGCTCGTCGGCGGTATCGGCGGGCAGTCCCGGCACCGTGGCATCCGAGGAGCTCGAGGCGGTGTGCAGCTCGATGGTCTTTAAGCCCAGCTTGCGTTCGACCGGCCCGGAGGAGACGTCGACGAACTGGATGCGCCCGTAGGGCACGACGGTGAGGCTGTGGAAGATCTTGCCTTTTTCGATGAGTAGCTCATCGTCGGTTTCTCGCCAGCCGATCCTTTTAACCTGCGTGGGGATCAGCCACAGCAGCCAGACGAAGAGGATCGCGACGGCCGCGGTGGCCAACCACCACCACTTACCCCACACGATTCCGGCGATCACCGCGGCGACTGCGAGGATGAGGATCCAGGGCAAAGTTGCGAGGTAGCGGGCGGTCGTCAGTTTCGGCGAGACGCGGTTCATGGCTCTTTTCTAACACCTTGGGGTGGGGTGCACACGGATGTCGGAGAGCACGGCCTCGGCTAGGGTGACCGTGCGGTTGGCGCCACCGGCGATGACGGTGACCGTCGCCAAGCCTGCCACCACCTTATCGACGCGCACGGTGGTGCCCGGCGCGATGTGGTGATCGGCGAGGTAGCGCAGGAGCTCGGGGTCGCGGTCGTCGACTTGCTCGACGACGGTCTCGCCCTCCGCCTCCGCGAGGGTAATGTGCGACAGCGGCTCGCCGGGGTTGTCGCTGCGCGGGATGGGATCGCCGTGGGGGTCGCGGGCGGGGTGACCTAGATGGGCGTCGAGGCGCTCCATGAAGCGGTCGGTGACGGAGTGCTCGAGGATTTCGGCGTCGTCGTGGACCTCGTCCCAGCGGTAGCCGAGGACTTCGACGAGGAAGACCTCGATGAGGCGGTGGCGCCAGACCATCGCGGCGGCGAGCTGATCGCCGAGGTCGGTCAGGGTAATGCCGGTATAGGGCTCGTGGTTGACCAGGCCTTGCTCGGCGAGCCTTTTGAGCGCCTCCGAGGTGGTCGACTTCTTCTGCCCCGTGGCCTGGGAGATCTTGCCCGCGGCGGCGGGTTCGCCGGTGGTTTCGACGATGTTCCAGATGACTTTGAGGTAGTCCTGCGTGATCTCGGGCAGGTCATTGACGTGCATAGTCTCCCATCCTAGCCGGGTGAACTATCCCGCCATTTCACGCTGTGCTAGATTTTAGTTCATCTACTTGAACTTCTATGTAAGGGAGAAAAATGAAACGAGTTCACCTGCCCGTGGCTCTGGTGGTCATCCCGGCGGCGGGGCTGGGCCTTGCGGCCTGCTCGACGGAGGCGGAATCAGGCGGCGGCGAGGGCCCGCTGACCATCTACGCCACCACCGGCTACCTCGCTGATACCGCGGCGCATATCGCCCCGGAGGCGGAGATCACCACCATGGTCGGCCCCGGCGGGGATCCGCACACCTACCAGCCGACCACCCCCGATATCCAGAAGCTGCGCGACTCCGACGCCGTGCTGTGGAACGGCCTCAACCTCGAGGCGCAGATGACCGACCAGCTCTCCTCCCTCGGCGAGAGCCAGGTGGCCGTCGGCGAAGAGCTGCCCGAAGAGATGCTTCTGCCCGGCGAGGACGACTACTACGACCCGCACATCTGGAACTCTTCGGAGGCGTGGTCGGTGGTTATCGACGTCGTCGCCGACCACCTCCGCGAGATCGACCCCGACAACGCCGAGGAATACGAGGACAACGCCGAGGCCTACCAGAAGGAATTCGCCGACGCCGCCGCCGAGGCCGCAGAGCACCTCAACGACCTCGACGCGCCGCGCGTGTTGGTCACCGGCCACGACGCGTTCAACTACTTCGGCGAGTCCTTCGACCTCGAGGTCCACGCCACCGACGTGATCTCCACCGAGGCCAGCCTCTCGGCCACCGAGCTTTCCGAGCTCGCCGACTTCATCGCCGAGCGCGAGGTGCCGGTCATCTTCCAGGACAACCAGGCCAACCCGCAGGCCGTGACCGCCCTCAAGGAAGCCATCGCCGCGCGCGGACACGACGTGCGCATCTCGGATGAGGAACTCTTCGCGGACACGCTGGGCCCGGAGGCGCCCGTCGATACGCACATCGGCGCGCTGCTGCACAACGCCACCGTGATCTCGGAGGAGCTCAACCGGTGAGTGTCGCGCTGGCTGTCACCGACCTCAGCGTCACCTACGGCACCACGCGCGCACTGAAGGAGATCAGCTGCACGGTCCCCGAAGGCAGCATCACCGGGCTCATCGGGCCCAACGGCAGCGGCAAATCGACCTTCGCCAAAGCCATACTCGGACTCACCCCGCACAGCGGCACGGTCTCGTTTTTCGACCAGCCCCAGCGCGAGGTCTTAGCCTCCGGCGGGCTCGTGGGGTACATGCCGCAGTCTTCCGCGGTGGACCTCGACTTCCCAGTCACCGTCGCCGACGTGGTGCTCATGGGCACCTACGGCCGCCTGGGGTGGTTTCGGCGACCGGGGCGGCGGGAGCGTCGAGAAGCTATTAAAGCCATGGAGATGACCGGGGTCGAGGATCTCGCCCACCGGCAGATCGGGCAGCTCTCGGGCGGGCAGCGCCAGCGGGTGTTTCTGGCCCGCGCGCTCGTGCAGGAACCCCGGATGCTGGTGCTCGACGAGCCTTTCGCCGGCATCGATCTCGCCAGTGAGGCCGCAATTATCGACGTCTTGCGCCAGCTTAGAGACACCACCATCCTGATCGTCCACCACGACCTCGGCACCGTGCGCGAGCTGTGCGACTACGCCGTGGTGCTCAAACAGGGTGAGCTCGTCGCCGCCGGGCGCAACGTCC
Source organism: Corynebacterium yudongzhengii (assembly GCF_003065405.1). NCBI lineage: Bacteria > Bacillati > Actinomycetota > Actinomycetes > Mycobacteriales > Corynebacteriaceae > Corynebacterium > Corynebacterium yudongzhengii. Next base: position 490,443 of record NZ_CP026947.1, on the reverse strand, counting down.
TCGATCAATCGACCCTCGCCTACGCCTACGACCTTCCGGAGTTTTCCTAGCATGACCCTCTGGGAACAATTCGCGCAGATGGTGACCAACCACACCTACCTCATGACCACCGCGACCAGCGCCATAATCGGCGCCACCGCGGGAACGTTGGGGGTGTTTACGTATTTGCGTCGCCAAGCGATGCTTGCCGACGTCATCTCCCACGCCGCCCTGCCCGGCACCATGATCGCCTTCCTCGCATTAAGCGCCGCCGGCCTGCCGCTGCGCCACCTCGCGGGCCTTCTTCTGGGCGCGGTTATCGTGGGCACCGCAGCGGTGTATCTCACCCGGTGGATCTCCCGGCTAACCACCGTGCGCCACGACGCCGCCATGGCCATCGTCTTATCCACCACGTTCGGCTTCGGCATGGTGCTTATGCAGCACATTTCCCAAAACCCTTATCCGGACAAAGGCGGCATCCAGGACTACCTGTTCGGCAACGCCGCCTCGATCACCCGCTCGGATCTGCACATCTCGCTGCTGATCTCCGCCGTGGTGCTCGCGGTGGTCGTGGTGGTGTTTAAGGAACTCATCCTGCACACCTTCGACCCCGATCAGTCGCGCCTTTTGGGCTTTCGGGCAGGTGTGCTCGATCTTCTGCTCACCGCGTCGATCGTGGTCGCCACCGTCATTGGCGTCAAAACCGTGGGGCTGGTCTTGATGGTCGCCTTCGTGATCACCCCTCCGGTCATCGCCCGCCAGTGGACCGGAAGGCCGTCATCGATGGCGCTGCTCTCCGGGGTAGTCGGGCTGGTGGCCTCGCTCGTGGGCTCCTATCTCTCCTTGGCCTACGGGCCTTTGCCCACCGGTCCGATCATCGTCATCGTTTTGGCCGTGCTCATGGTGGTCTCGCTAACACTTTCGCCGCGGGCGCGCCGGCAGCGGCGCGGTGTGAGAAAGGAGGCGGCATGTTCCTCCTCAGTGTCTGGGTAGTCGCCTTAGCCACCGCCCTGACCAGCGCGCTGTCCGGGATTTTCGTGGTGCTGCGCCAGCAGTCCATGCTTATCGACGGCCTCGGCCACGCCGTCTTCCCCGGCATCGTGCTCGGCTATTTCTTTACCCGCGATCTGCAATCGCCTCTTTTGCTCCTCGGCGCGACCATCGCGGGGCTGGTCGTGGTCGTGGGTACGGAGTGGCTGAAAAACACCGGGTTAGTGGCTGGCGACGCTCCCTTGGGGCTGGTGTTTCCCGCGCTTTTCGCCGTGGGCGTCATCATCGTCTCCAGCGAGTTCGCCTCGCTGCATCTGGATACCCACACCGTGTTGGTCGGGGATTTGAACCTGGTGGCCTTCGACCGGCTGGTGATCGGCGGCCTCGATCTCGGGCCGACGTATCTCTACATCATGCTGGCGGTGTTGCTGTTCAACGTCGTGGTGTTGGCGGCGTTGTGGCCTCAGCTGGTGATCTCCACCTTCGACCCGGACGGGGCGAGCGTGCTGGGGATTCGGCGGGGCCTGATCCACGGCGTGTACATGCTCATCGTGGCGCTGACGGTGACAGCGGCGTTCTATGCCGCCGGCGCCCTCTTGGTCATCGCGCTGGTGATCGCCCCAGCGGCGACGGCGCAGGTCTTCTGTACCCGGCTGGCGCCGCTGACGATCTGGACCCTGGTGATCGCCGCCGTGGCGGCTACGAGTGGGTTCTTCTTCGCGCTCGTGTTGAACGTGGCCACCTCCGCCACGATGGCGGTGATCTACGGGCTGATCTTCGCCGTGGTGCTCGTGGTGCACCACTGGCGCTCGGTGAGAGTCTCAGCGAAAGTCCCGCGCACCGCGTGAGAGCCACTGCCCGACGTCGATGTCTTCGAGGCGATCCGCCACGAGCGTGACCGCGCCCGAGGCGTTCTGGACTTGGCCGCGGATGATGAGCGCCTTCGCGGTGCGCGCCAACCTCTTTTGGCGCGCCCAGAGCCCGACGGAGATCATCGCGTTGATCAGCCCGGTCTCATCTTCCAGCCCCAAAAACGTCAGCCCGGAGGCGGTCTGGGGGCGCTGGCGGTGGGTGATTACCCCGGCGACGCGTACCCGCGTGCCGTCTTCCACGGTGCTAAGCTCCGCGGCCGTGCACACCCCGGCGGCGGCAAGTTGGGAGCGCAGCATTGCCATGGGCTGGCGGTCATGGCTCACCCCGGTCGAGGCGATGTCGGCGACCATCATCTCGAAGGAGTTCATGCCCGGCAGCGCCGGGGCGGAGATCGCCGACATCCCCGGCAGCATGCCGTGTTTCTCGGTGGCGGCCACCCCGGCCTGCCACTGCGCCTGCCGGCGGGTGAGCCCAAAGATATCGAGCGCCCCGGCGCGCGCGAGCGCCTCGGCCTGCGCGACGCTAAGCTCCGCTCGCCGGGCCACATCCGCCACGGAGTCATAGGGGGCGTGCGCCTCGATCCTTTCGGCCGCCTTCTGCCCGAGTCCTTTGATGAGGTTGAGCCCGATGCGGATCGCGCCGTCGACGACCCGGGCTTGCGCACCGGAGTGGTTGACGCAAACCGGCAGGATGGTGATGCCGTGGCGGCGGGCGTCCTGGATGAGCGACTGCGGGGAATAAAAACCCATCGGCTGGGCCCGCAGAAGCCCGACGCAGAACTGCGCCGGGTAGTGGCATTTGAACCAGGCGGAAAAATACACCAGCGAGGCGAAAGACTGCGCATGCGATTCGGGGAAACCGTAGGCGGCGAAGGCGACGATCTTGTTCCAGAGGACCTCGGCGACCTCGCCGGTAATGTTGTTGGTCTCTTTCAGCCCCTCAGTGAAACGGGCATGCAGTGCCTCCATCTTCTCGACGGAGCGCTTCGAGCCCATCGCCCGGCGCAACGAATCGGCCTCCGCGCCGCTGAAGCCGGCGGCATCGACCGCGATCTGCATGAGCTGTTCCTGAAACAGCGGGATCCCCAGGGTTTTCGCCAACGCTTTCTTTAACACCGGGTGATCGTAGGTGACAGGTTCCTCGCCGTTGCGGCGGCGGATATACGGGTGCACGGAACCGCCCTGGATCGGGCCGGGTCTGATGAGGGCGACTTCGACGACGAGGTCGAAGAACTCCCGCGGCCGCAGCCTAGGCAGGGTGGCCAGCTGGGCGCGGGATTCCACCTGGAAGACGCCGACGGCGTCGGCGCGGCTGAGCATGTCGTAGACCTTGTCATCGGCGAGGTCGAGCTCCCAGAGGTTGACCTGCACACCGGCCTCCGCCACTAGGTCAATCATGTGGTGAAGCGCCTCGAGCATGCCGAGGCCCAGCAGGTCGAACTTCACCAGCCCGGCCGACGCCGCGTCGTCCTTGTCCCATTGGATGACGGAACGGCCCTCCATCCGGGCCCATTCGGTGGGCACGACATCGGCGATAGGCCGATCACAGATGACCATGCCCCCGGAGTGGATCCCGAGATGACGCGGGTGGCGTTCGAACTGGGCGGCGAGCTCGGCGACGTCCTGGGGCGGGGCGCTCAACCCTTTCGACCAGGCGTCTTCCACCCCGCGCGGATAGCCCAGCGCCCGGGTGGCATCGCGCAGTGCCCCTTTGCGACGGTAGGTAATCACGTTCGCGACCTGGGCGGCACGCTCGCGCCCGTGGGTGGCGTAGACGTACTGGATGACTTCCTCGCGCCGGCCGGATTCAATGTCGATATCAATATCCGGCGGCCCGTCACGCTCCGGGGAGAGGAAACGCTCGAACAGCAGGCCGGCGCCGATAGGTTCGGCGTTGGTGATCCCCAGCGAGAAGCACACCGCGGAGTTCGCCGCCGATCCCCGGCCCTGGCATAGGATGTTCGCGCGAGCGCAGAAATCGACCAGATCGCAGACGATGAGGAAATAGCCGGGGAAGTTGAGCTGCTCGATCACGCTCAGCTCGTGTTCGATCTGGCTGCGGGCTTTATCGCGGACTGCCTCTGGGTGATGGGCGTAGCGATGCTGCGCCCGCCGCCACGTCTCAGCGCGCAAGTAGCTCATCTCCGTGTGCCCTTCCGGAACCGGGAAATCGGGCAGGCGGGGCGCGACGAGGTCGAGGGTGAAGGCGCATTCCTCGGCGAGCGTTAGGGTGTCGTCGATAAGCTTCTCTCGCCCCGGCAGCATCCGCGCGAGCTGGTCGCCGCTGCGGAGCCAGGGTGCGCCCATGGGGTGGGAGAAGCCGTAGTGATCGGCGAGGCTGCGGCGCTGGGACAGCGCGCGTTTGGCGCCGGCCAGCCGGGCGTGGTGGCGGGTGGCGGCGGCCGGGCGGGCCGAGGCGATGGCCCGGAGGTTGTTGTAGTGATCGAGGAGCACGTGATCATCGGCATCACTCGGCTGCATGGTCACCGGGTATTCACGAACCACCTGGTCCACTCCGAAACAGGTGGTCAGGCGGGGAATATCGGCCACCCAGGAGGGGTCAGCGAGCACCACGCAATGGTTTTTGAGTCGCTCGGCCACCTGTTCTAATTCCGGATACGAGACACTACCTTTCTGCCCGCCGGCCATCGCGGCCTCGGCGATGAGGCGAGAAAGCCGCCGGTAGCCTTCCGGGCCGCGGGCGAGCACCGTCAACACCCTGTGATCGAGGCTTAACTCCGCGCCGAACACGGTGGGCATGCTAATTTCCGCAGCCGCCTCCGCGAACTGCACCGCCCCGTAAAAGCCATCCCGATCCACCAAGCCGAGCGCCCGAATCCCCAGCTCATGAGCGCGGTAGACAAGTTCCCGCGGGGAGCTGGCGCCGCCGAGAAAACTGTAGTTGGACACGGCGTGCAGCTCCGCGAAGGGCCGCGAGACACCCGCCGGGCCGTGGGTACGCTCAGGTGTACTGGCAGGTATAGGTGTAGGCCCTGACCGCCCGGCGAGGATGCACTCAAAGCGGGACCAGTTCAGTGGTACTCCCCCGTTAAATCTCACGCCCCACACCATAATCGAACGCTTTTTCGCACGCAAGGGTTGCGCCAACTAGACTAAGCGGTACAACGGGTGCTAGTTTCTGGCAGGAGATTCAGCGCTCCCTTCCCGCGTGCCTCACCGCTTCGGCAGGTGGCGTGTTATAACCACCGACTCCAGAAAGGTGACTCATTCATGAAGTTTCAGAAGATCATCGGCGGCCTGGCTGCCGTTTCCCTGAGCGCCACCACCCTCGTCGCCTGCGGTGCCGACGGCGGCGGAGAGCCCGGCGAAGGCGGCCCGATCCGCATCGGCAGCACCGATACCAACATGCGCGAGTGGGATGTCTTCGCGGATCTTGCCGAGGAAGAGGGCATCGACATCGAGATCGTCGACTTCTCCGACTACAACACCCCGAACGACGCCCTGGCGCAGGACCAGATCGACGTCAACAAGTTCCAGCACCTGCAGTTCCTCTCCGAGTACAACGTCGGCTCGAACGCCGATCTGACCCCGATCTCCGCCACCGAGATCTACCCGCTGGCACTGTTCTGGCAGGGCCATGACTCGCTCGACGGCATCGAGGGCGAAGAGATCGCCATCCCGAACGACTCCACCAACCAGGGCCGCGCCATCAACGTCCTCGTCCAGGCCGGCCTGGTCACCCTGCGCGAAGACGGCCTCATCAACCCGACCCCGGCGGATATCGACGAAGAGGCCTCCGACGTCACCGTCACCCCGGTCGACGCCGCCCAGACCGCCGCCGTCTACCAGGAGGGCAACCCGGCCGTCATCAACAACTCCTTCCTCGAGCGCGCCGGCATCGACCCTAAGGAGGCCATCTTCCAGGATGACCCGTCCAACGAGGAGGCCGAGCCCTACATCAACGTCTGGGTGACCACACCGGATAACGCGGACAACGAGGAGATCCACCGCCTGGCTGAGCTGTGGAAGGACCCGGCCGTCGAGGAGGCCGTGCTCGAGTCCTCCGGCGGCACCGCCGTGCCCGTCGACCGCTCCCAGGAGGAGCTCCAGGAGATCCTCGACCGACTCGAGTCTGAGGCTCAGTAGTGGCCGGCACGCGCATCGAGTTCCGCGGAGTCACGAAGGACTTCGGCGACGTCCGCGCCGTCGACAACGTCACCTTAACCGTCGAGCCCGGCGAAATCTTGGGCGTCATCGGCTACTCGGGCGCTGGCAAGTCCACCCTGGTGCGGCTTATCAACGGCCTGGATTCCGCCACCGGCGGCGAGTTGCTTCTCGACGGCACCGACGTCGTCGGCAAGTCAGAAAAGCAGCTGCGCGCCATCCGCCGGGAGATCGGCATGATCTTCCAGCAGTTCAACCTCTTCGACTCGCGCTCCGCGGCCGGCAACATCGAATACCCGCTGCAGATTTCCGGAGTGAAGAACCGCAAAGAGCGCGTCGAGGAGCTCTTAAAGTTCGTCGGTCTCGCCGAGCGCGGCAAGAGCTACCCCGAGCAGCTCTCCGGTGGCCAGAAGCAGCGCGTGGGCATCGCCCGCGCCTTGGCCCGCGAGCCGCGGCTTTTGCTTGCCGACGAAGCCACCTCCGCCCTCGACCCAGAAACCACCCAAGAGGTGCTAGCGCTTTTGCGCAAGGTCAATGAGGAGCTCGGCATCACGATCGTCGTGATCACCCACGAGATGGAGGTGGTGCGCTCCATCGCCGACAAGGTCGCCGTCATGGAAAACGGCCGCGTCGTCGAATACGGCACCGTCTACGAGGTCTTCTCCCACCCGCAGACCGCGGTGGCGCAACGCTTCGTCGCCACGAGCCTGCGCAACACCCCCGATGCGGTAGAGACCCAGGAGCTGCTCGCCAAGCCGGGGCGCTTCTTCACCGTCAACCTCACCGAGGAATCCGGCTTCTTCGACGCCATCGCCCCCTTGCGTGACGCCGGAGTGAGCATCAACGTCGTCCACGGTGGCATCACCACCCTGCAGGAACAGTCCTTCGGCAAAGTCACCGTCCAGCTCAACGGCGACGACGCCGCCATCGACCGCTTCCACAAGGACATGGCCACCCGCACCGAGATTGAGGAGCTCTCCCGATGACCGACGCAATGATCCTGGCAGCTGACTGGGGCCGGCTCGGCCCGTCGTTCCTGGAGGCGATCGTCGACACCCTCGTCATGGTCACCGTGACCCTGGCGCTCTCCGGCGTGTTCGGACTCATCGTCGGCGTGCTGCTCTACACCACCCGGGACTCCGGCATCCTGCGCAACCGCCCCATCTACTGGATCCTCAACGTGCTGGTGAACTTCATCCGGCCGATCCCGTTCATCATCCTCATCGCGATGGTGGCGCCGATTACGATCCTGGTGGTCGGCACGACGATCGGGCGCAGCGCGGCGATCTTCGTCATGGTCATCGCCGCGACCTTCGCGGTGGCCCGCATCGTCGAGCAGAACCTCGTGGCCATCGACCCCGGCAAGATCGAAGCCGCCCGCTCCATGGGGGCTACCCCGTGGCAGATCATCCGCACGGTGATCATCCCGGAGGCCCTGGGCCCGCTGATTCTGGGCTACACCTTCCTGTTCATCGCCATCGTCGACATGTCCGCCATGGCCGGCTACATCGGCGCCGGCGGCCTCGGCGACTTCGCGATCGTCTACGGCTACCGCGCCTTCGACCTCGAGGCGACCTACGCCGCGGTGCTGGTGATCGTCGTGATCGTCCAGATCGCGCAGTTCATCGGCAACTGGCTCTCCAAGAAGGTCATGCGGCGGTAGGCGCTGCTCTGCGCTTGGGGCCTGGGGCTGCTGGGGCTGCTGGGGCTGGACGTTTGCGTGCCCCATGTTGCGATAGCGCTGGTCGAAAACAGTCACCCCTAAAGGAGTGCTGGTTTCGACCGCGTGGGACTCGTTTAGGGGTCCCTCCTTTCGACCAGCGTGAGCGCGGCATGGCAGGACTGCGCCTAGCCGACCGTGCGAGCTCACTGTTGGGGCTGATGGGGCGGGTGGTGCGATCCGCCGGTGAGGGAGCGCGCTTGCTTCGCCGTAATTCCATGATGCGATAGCGCTGGTCGAAAACAGTCACCCCTAAAGGAGTGCTGGTTTCGACCGCGTGGGACTCGTTTAGGGGCTCCTCCTTTCGACCAGGCGCGCGAGAGCGCTACCGCTGCATAACCGGTAGGGCGCTTGACATTCCGCAGGCCCGCTTTTCTGCGCGGCCCGCGTTGCTGCTGCACAAACCCTTAAAGGAAGATGCTTGAAGGGCGCGTCCTACAAGGTTCTTCCTTCAAGCATTTGTGTTCGAACGACACGAAATTCCATAAAGCCGGCCGCCACCAGACCTGAGTCCCCGCATTCGCACGCCGCGCTATCGCTGCTCGAAATCAGCCCTCAAGGAAACACCGCCTTCGAAACGCGTAAACGCACCATAAGCGCAGCCCGCGCCCCCTCCCAAAAGGTAACAATCACCTCACAAAAGCTTTTGAAGTACTCGTCCAAGTTTCCTCAGGGTGCGTTGGCGTTATACGGTTAGGGGCGATGGATTTCATAGGAGAGGTACGACATCGCCGGATTGCCGCCGCTCTCGTCGGCGCCACGGCGTTATGTCTGCCTTCCTGCGCGGTCGCCGAGGATTCGGCCGGCGCCGGCGTCTCCGAGACCATTGAGGCTGGGGTCTCTTCCTCGTCCGCGGAAGCAGGCATCGACCCCTTCGATAACGCCGACCGGGAGATGAAGACCCTGCGCCCGCCGGAGCCCTCGCAGCTCATGGTCACTGATGTGCGCATCGGCTCGCACGCTGGTTTCGACCGCGTCGTCTTCGACCTCATCGGCGAAGGCGAGCCCGGCTGGTTCATCGACTACACCGACGCCCCCTCCCAGCAGGGCTCGGGCCGGGGTGTGACTTTTACCGGGGATATCGCCCTCAACGTCAACATCGACGGCACCGTCTACCCCTTCGAGCTCGGTGAGGAAGACCCCGAGCTGGGAACGATCCCGGGCTCTGGGAACGTCACTGAGGTCTATAGCCTCGGCACCTTTGAGGGGCGCTCCCAGTTCGTCATCGGGCTGAACACGCCGGTGCCCTATTCGGTGCAGGTGCTCGATAACCCGCAGCGCCTCGTCATCGACCTCGTGCAATAGCCGCGCGCTACGCGTAGGTCGCCTCCACCCGCCAGCGCCCGCGCACCCACATCAGTAGCCACGCTCGCGGCTGCCCGTCCTCACCACGGCCGACGACTTGCAGGCGCGCCAACTGCTCCTCCCCCGCCCACCAGCGCCCGGCCACGGGCCACGGCCCGGCCCACGCCTCGACGAGGTAGCGGTGCTGGCCCCACCCGAGCCCGCAGGGCACCGAGCTCAGCAGTGCTTCGGCGGTGACGTAGATGTCGGAGGCGGTGGCGTCGATAAGCCGGATGCGTGCAGCCGGGTGCTGGGGGCCGCCGCCGAGGCGCGCGGGCAGCGGCGCAAGGATTGCTCCGGGCCATTCGGCTGCCTCGGTGTCTTCGACGGCCTCACCGAAGGGGACGAGCTCGATGCGTTCGGCCACCCCGCGCCCGCCAACGGCCCGCGGCTGCAATACCGCGTCCGTGCCGAGGCTCGACTGGGCCCTTTCAATCGCCCGGTGCGCGATCTCCTTGCCACGGCTTTGCCCCCAGAGTTGTTCTTCGGCAGGCGGTGCGACCTCGAGCGGGCTTAAGGTCAGCTCCCGGATCGCGCCTGCCCCGCCGGCGCTCAGCCAGCCATCGAGCTGCCAACGCACCCGATCGGCGGTCGCAGCCTCGGTGAGCACCTCCCGGGTGCGCCAGATGCGCTTAAGCGTGGTGCCGTCGCTAAGCTCGACGCTCACCCGCAGCCGGTGGCACGCGAGGGCGGCTTGCTCGAGGCGCCGATGCAGGCGCGCGGCGAGGTGGCGGGCGACGAACGCGGCTTCGTCGACACGCGTGATCTCCTCCTCCGGCACGTGCGTCACACTATGGTCCGGGGGTTTCTCGGCGGGGGCGACGCGCTTATCGACGCCCGCCCGCGCCACCTCATGACACCTCGCCCCGGCGGCGCCGAAGCGGGTGGTCACCGCACTCGCCGGCAGCTCGGCGAGCTGGCCTAAGGTGTCGATGCCCAGCTGGGCGAGGCTATCGACGACGGCGTCATCGCAGCCCAAGGCCTCTTCGGCGGCAAGCAGGCCGATGGGCAGCTGAGCGAGGAAATCCTGCGAGGCTCCGGGGCGCACGATGGTGCCGGTGCGCGCGGCGAGAACGGCGGTGGTGATCTCGTCGGCGGCGCCGATGAAGACGTCGATGCCGCGGTAGCCGGCGGCGTCGAGAAGCATCTCGCCGGCGCGCTCGCCGTGGAAGCGTTCGGCGCTGCCGGCGTCGACCGCGATGAGCCCGGGGCGCATCACCTCGATGGAGGCGACGACATCGTCCAGACCGTCGGCGATGGGCACGAACACGCGGGCGTCTCGCTCCGGGTCGTTGTCGATCACGTGCAGCTGCGGGCACAGTGCCTGCGCCTGGCGCACCTTCATGCCCCGCCGGATGCCGAGCGCCCTAGCCCCCTGCGAACACACCCGCACCCGGTGGCGGGCCACGACGGCCAGCGGGCCCACCTTCTCGGTGACGAGGCGGGCGGCTTGGGCGGGCCAGTCGGGGAACCACAGGGCAGCGATCCTGAGCGACATCTTCTACACCGCCCGCAGCCTGGGTCGCTGGCCCACCCCGTACGTGGCATGCTGGCGGTGGGTTTTATCGGCAACGGTGACGTCGATGTCATAGCCCGTGATCCGGCCCGTGCCGCGCCCGATGCCGCGGTAGGCGGAGACGTGTGCGTCGATAGTCAGCGCCGGCGAGGGGGCCTTCCAGCCGACGAGCACGAGTGCCGCCTGCCCCCGGCGCAGCCGGCCGGCGAGCGGGCGCACCCGCACCGGCGAGAGGTTCATCTCCACCGCGGAGTGCAGAATGACCAGATCCAACCCCTCGACGAGGATAGAAGCTATCCCCAGCGGGTCACTGCCCGGATCCGGTATTGTGATCACTTGGTCCAGGTGTTCGACCGCCGCGAACGACAGATCCGCCCACCCGATAACCCCGACGTACCCACCCGCCGCGGTAACCTGACGGATAAGCTCCACGGCCAAGGCCGGGCACTCACTGCACTCGGTGATCCCCCGTCGCGGCAACGGTGCAGGAAGGCCCACCTCCAGGGCATATTCGGCGGGAGATTCCACCGGGGTGGCGGCGCCTTTCGCAGGTTCTCCGGTGACAGCAGCCATGCGGGCGCGCAGCTCGTCGATCTGCTCCAAGCGTGTTAACCCGGAGAGATCCTTTCGAACTGTTGTTCCCCTCATGGGGTTAAAGTATGCTCCCCGACGACACTTACGTCAACTGCTAAGGTCTATCCGCATGAACACCGCGCTCACAGACTTCCGCGCCCGCCGCACACCCATCCCCACGCCGGTGGCGGTCCGGCTGGCCGGCTCCGCATTGGTGGGCCTTTCCCTGGCCATACTCACGGCGACGGAGCTGATCGCGCTGCCGGTGGCCGTGCTCATCGCGGTGATCTCTGCTGCGGCGGCGGTTGCATGCACGCTCATACACCCCTACCGCAGGAGGCTGCGGGACTACGCCCAGCGACACAACGTGACCATGGCCCCGAATATTGGCCAGATCTTCCCGCTGATGATCTGGTGGCTGGCGGCAATGCTCCTCGTATTGCTCTCGCTCCCGCTGTGGGGCAGCCTACTCGTAGGACTTGTCGGCTTCGCACTGGCGTTTCTGCTCTACCCGCATGTCGACGGCAGTCGGAAACTCGCCTACGCCGAAGCGCTGGAGTAGCGCGTTTAGGTTGAGGGGCGGCGTGTTCGTTATCGCTGGTCGAAAGCAGCCACACCGAAAGGACTACTCGTTTCGACCGCGCAAGGCTCCTTTCTATAAGGCTCCTTTCGACCAGGCGTGGGCGTGGTATGGAGGAATAGGCGTGACGGACGACAAGCCGTACAGGAGAGACCGATGGGACAGGTGAGGCGACCAGTCGGCAAAAACCGCACACCCGTCCGGTCACGCACCATATTGCGTTATTGCTGGTCGAAAACAGTCACACCGAAAGGACTACTCGTTTCGACCGCGCGAGGCTCCTTTCTATAAGGCTCCTTTCGACCAGGCGTGCGAACGCACTACCGCTGCATGAATCCCAGAGGATGTTTCAGCCCCGCGCCCCCCACAGCCCCGCGCAAACATGCGCGAGACAACCCACCTAACCCCCGAATCCGTGCCGGTAGGCCCAGTGCGTGAGCTGGTGCCGGCTGGATTGCTGCGTTTTGCGCAGGATGTTCGAGGCGTGCGTTTCCACCGTCTTGATGGAGATGAACAGCTTCTTGCCGATCTCCCGGTAGGTATACCCACGGGCCAGCAGCTTGAGTACTTCCATTTCGCGTTGGGTGAGGGCGTCGACGACTGGGTCTTCGACCTTCTCCGGCTCCCCGGCGGGGTCCTCGACGACTCCACCTGTAGCGAACGCGTCCAGCACGAAGCCGGCCAGGCGCGGGGAGAAGAACGCGTCGCCGCTGTGGACGCGTTCGATGGCTTCGGCAAGCTCGGGGCCTTCGATGTTCTTGGTCACATACCCGCGCGCCCCGGCGCGGATCAGGGCGATGACGTCTTCGGCGGCGTCGGAGACGCTCAGTGCCAAATACCGTGGCCCCGGGGCGCCCTGCAGGACGGCGACGCCGCCGCCGTCGGGCATGTGGACGTCGAGAAGCACGACGTCAGGGGTGGTCTCGGTGATTCCCGCGATCGCGTCGCCGACCGTGCCGGCGTCGCCGACGACCTCCACCAGCCCGTCGAGCTCGGCGCGCACCCCGGCGCGAAACACGCTGTGGTCGTCCACGAGAAAAACTTTCACCATGGCTGTCAGGGTAGCGTGATCTCGACTTCTGTGCCCTCCCCCGGCGTCGACGAGATCTGCACGGCGCCGCCGGCGCGCTCGACGCGGGCCTGGATGGAATCGCGAATCCCGTGACGGTCCTCGCCCACCGCCTCCAGCTCGAAGCCGCAGCCGCGGTCGCGCACGAAGATCGCCAGCTCGCCCGCCAAGTACTCGCCATAGACATCCAGGGTGTCCACGCCGGCGTGCTTCGCCGCGTTGACCATCGCCTCTCTGGCGGCGAGCACGACGGCCTTCGAGGCGTCGTTGAGCTCCTTGTCCTCGCCGACGGTCACGCAGCTGACCCGCAGGCCGAACATGTCCTCGACCTCCCCGCCGGCGCGCTTGAGCGCGGCGAAGACGGTGGTCTCGGCGTGGGCGTCTTCCGGCGCGAACAGCCAGCCGCGCAGCTCGCGCTCCTGCTGGCGGGCCAGGCGGGCGACTTCTTCGGGGTCCTCGGCACGCTTTTGGATCAGCGCCAGGGTCTGGAGGACGGAGTCGTGGAGGCGGGAGGCGATATCGGCACGCTCTTCGGCGGCGACCTTCTGCGCCCGGGAGGCGGCCTCGGATTCCCACAGCCGCACCACCGCTGGGCCGGCGAGTACCGCCACGCCCGCCAGGGTCAACAGCACCGCCGCGAGCGTGCCGGCCATGCCGCCGGACTCCCACCACCAGATCGATAGGCCCAGGCCACCCACCACGAGCACCGCGCCGACGACGAAGAAGACAATCGCATTCGCACTCGAGGTACCCCGGTCGTAGGCCATCCACGCCAAAAAGCCGCCGACACCGGCCATGACCAGCGCGAAGATCACCGCCGCTGGCAGGGTGGTCAGCACCCAGGAGCCACCCACCACCGTCGCGACCGCGACGCCGGCGAGCACTAGGTTCACCGACCGCGGCAGGTTATGGCGCGAGGGTGGGGCGGGGGCGTCGGAACGCGCGTGGGTGAAGATCCACAAGCCCCCGTACGCCCAGGCGCCCAAACCCGAAAACACTGTCATGACGACGAAGGCCAGGCGCACGTAGAGCACGTCGATACGCAACTGGGACGCCACCCCGGCGGCGACACCAGCCACCGCCCGGCCGCGCTCGGGGCGCACGAGCGTCGGATACGCCGGGCCGGACGGCACAGAATAGGAACTGGGCATGACTCCTATCGTCGCACGCCGGCCTCCTCTCCACATCAGGGTCTACCCCGAGACCCAAAAATCAGGGTCACACCCGATACCGCCGAGCAAGCCCACGCACGACAATGAGAACCATGGACACCCAGGAGAAACCACGGAACTTTTCCGACACGCTCAAACAGATGTGGGCGAGTCGCCCGCCGCGCATCCCGGAAGATCAAGGCGGCAATGCCCATATCGCCGGAGTGTGCGAGGGCATCGGCGTGCGCTACCAGATCGATCCCCTCCTGGTGCGCGTCTTATTCGTGGTGACCACCTTGGCAGTCGGCGGCGGGCTGGCCGCCTACCTGCTGGCCTGGGGGTTCATGCCCCGCTACGGGCTGCGGACGGCGCCGCTGCAGGCCATCGCGAAGCCGAAGAACACCCTGCACCCCAAAGTTATCGACGAGCGCAGCACCGGCTGGTTGCTCCTGATCGGATTCATCCTGTTCTCGGGCATCATCGGCATCGGGGTCACCTTCTCGGACGCCGATAGCCCCGGCCTCAGCGGCAGCCTCTTCAGCTCGAGCGCCTTCTTCGCCATCGCGCTCATGCTCGCCGCCTGGTACGGGCTGCACCACTTGACGCCAGTGCCGCCGTATGGGTTGCTGCCGAACGTCGATAAGCACCCCGCCGATACCGACGAGGCACCCCGGGTGAATCTCAGCGAGTACTCGTCGATGGACCCGCAGGCGCACCCCGCCCCGCCGGAGTGGGACCCGCTGGGGACCGCGCCTTTCGCCTGGCATCTGCCGGATCCCCCACCGAGGCCGAAGAAGAAGCACTCGACGTGGCGCTGGGTGCTCATCGGCTTCAGCATCGCCCTGCCGATTGTTGTGATCGCCGCCGTGATCGTGTTCTTCCTCGGCGCCACGGCCTACTCCACCATGCGCGAATCCTACGAGGTCACCAGCGCCGAGGACCTGCGCGAGGAATACCGCAGCGACGAGGCGGCCTTATCACTGAACCTCTACGGGTTAGATTCGCTTGACGACGACACCGCCACCACCCCCACTGCCACCGCCTATCCCCTGCAGATCACCCTGCCGCAGGAGGTGCCGGTGCACCTTGTCTGTGAGACCAGCCTGGCATCCACCTGCGAAAGCGGCACCTACAACGTGCAGGCAGGTACGGATGAGCCCACGCTGCATCTCACCGTGGTGGAAGCCCCCGGCGCGCCGCCGGCGCACGTCGACCACCCCGAGCTCAGCGCTCGGGTCGATGCGCCTACTCCCACTCGATAGTTCCCGGCGGCTTCGAGGTGATGTCCAAGACCACGCGGGTGACCTCGGCGACCTCGTTGGTGATGCGGGAGGAGATCTTCTCCAGCACCTCATAGGGGATGCGGGACCAGTCGGCGGTCATCGCGTCCTCGCTGGTCACCGGGCGCAGGACGATGGGATGACCGTAGGTGCGGCCATCGCCTTGGACGCCGACGGAGCGGACGTCGGCAAGCAGGACCACCGGGCACTGCCAGATCTCGTCGTCGAGGCCCGCCTTGGTGAGCTCCTCGCGGGCGATGAAGTCGGCCTCGCGCAGCACCGCGAGGCGCTCGCGGGTGACCTCGCCGATGATGCGAATACCCAGGCCCGGGCCGGGGAAAGGCTGGCGGTCGACGATCGCCTCCGGCAGGCCGAGCTCGCGGCCGACGGCGCGGACCTCGTCCTTAAACAGCAGGCGCAGAGGTTCGACGAGTTCGAACTCGACGTCGTCGGGGAGCCCGCCGACGTTGTGGTGGCTCTTGATGTTCGCGGTGCCGGACCCGCCGCCGGACTCGACGACGTCCGGGTACAGGGTGCCTTGCACGAGGTAGGCGGTCTCCTGACCCTCGAGGGCCTGGTCGACGGCGCGCTCGAACGAGCGGATGAACTCCGCACCAATCGCCTTGCGCTTGGCCTCGGGATCGCTAATGCCCTCGAGCTTGGCCAGGAAGGCCTCGGACTCGTCGACGGTGATGAGGCGCACGTCGGTGGCCGCGACGAAGTCCTTCTCCACCTGCTCGCGCTCGTACTTACGCAGCAGGCCGTGATCGACGAACACGCACGTCAGCCGGTCGCCGATGGCCCGCTGCACGATCGCGGCGGCCACGGCGGAATCCACACCGCCTGAGAGGCCGCAGATGGCGTGGCCGTCGCCGACCTGGGTGCGCACCCGCTCGATGAGTTCCTCGGCGATGTTCTCCGCCGTCCAGGTGGGCTCCAGGCCGGCGATCTCGGTGAGGAAGCGCTCGAGGACGCGCTGCCCGTTCGGCGAGTGGCCGACCTCCGGGTGGTACTGCACACCGGCCATGCGCTTCTCGGGGCACTCGAAGGCGGCGACGGGCGCGCCCGGGGTGGTGGCGGTGATCTCGAAACCCTCGGGGGCGGAGGTCACGAAGTCGCCGTGGCTCATCCACACCTGGTGGGTGGCCTCGAAGCCGTCGTGCAGCTCGCCGGACAACACGGAGAGCTGGGTGCGGCCGTACTCACGCGCCCCCGTCTTGGCGACGGTGCCACCGAGTGCCTGGGCCATCGCCTGGAAGCCGTAGCAGATGCCGAAGACCGGCACGCCCAGATCGACCAGGCCGGGATCCATCTGCGGTGCGCCCTCGGCGTGCACCGACGATGGGCCGCCGGAGAGGATGATCGCCGCCGGGTCCTTGGCGCGGATCTCCTCGATGGAGGCGGTGTGCGGGATGACTTCCGAGTAGAGGTTCGCCTCACGCACCCGCCGGGCGATCAGCTGCGCGTACTGCGCGCCGAAGTCGACGACGAGGACTGGGCGGACTGAAACCTTATTCGTGCTCACGGCCCCGTATCCTACCTTCTCCGATGCGTGCGGTCGTAGTGCGCTTAAGCCAGCGCTTAGGCCAGCGCCAGGCCGACCTTCTGGAAGCTCTTCAAGTCGGTGTAGCCGCACTTCGCCATCGCGCGGCGCAGGCCTCCCACCAGGTTCTCAAAGCCGAAGGCATCCGACGACGGGCCGTGCAGGATGGTCTCCAAGCTGGCGGGCTCTGCCCTATCGAAGGCGCTCTCGTCGCGTTCGACGACGCCGCGGGGGAAACGCGGGTGGGCGGCGGCCGTCTGCCAGAAGTGCCCGCTCGCCGAGGCCTCGGCCGCCTGCGCCAGCGGGGAGCCAAGCATGACGGCGTCGGCGCCGCAGGCGATCGCCCGGGCGATGTCGCCGGAGGTCTCGAGGTGCGCGTCGGCAAGGATATGCACGTAGCGGCCGCCGGTTTCATCGAGGTATTCGCGGCGGGCGGCGTTGACGTCGGCAATCGCGGTGGCCATGCCCGGCGCGATGCCCACGGCCAACTCGGAGGCCGCCGACGTCCCGCCGACGATGACGCCGGCGGCGCCGGTGCGCATGAGGTGCATGGCCGTCGAGTAGTCGTAGACCCCGCCGGCGATCACCGGCACCTCGAGCGAGCCGATGAACTCCTTGAGGTTGAGCGGCGCCCCGCCCTTGGCGACGTGCTCGGCCGAGATGATCGTGCCCTGGATGAACAGGATCTCCGCCCCCGCGGCCACGACGGCCGGCGCGAGCTCGCGCGCGTTCTGCGGGGAGACCCGCACGGCGACGGTCGCGCCGGTGGTGCGCACCTCCCGCAGGCGCTCGGTGAGCAGGTCGGTATCGAGCGGAGCGGCGTGCAGCCGCTGGAGGGTGCGGGTGGCCTCGGCCGGGCTGATCTCGGCGGCCGTGATGACCTCCTTGATCGCCGCCGGGATATCGGCCTGACGGGCCCACATGCCCTCGGCGTTAATCACGGCGAGACCGCCCTGGTTGTGCATGGCGTTGACGAAATCGACGTCGCCGGCGAGCGCGTCCGTCGGGTAGGAGGCCACGGGGATGTCGAAGGTGTAGGCGTCGATGTGCCAGGTGGTATCGACGTCTTGCGACGAGCGCGTGCGCCGCGCCGGCACGAGCGAGATGTCCTGCAGGTGGTGGGTGCGGCGGGCCTCGCGGCCGATACCGACTTCTACGTAGTCACGCATGAGGTATGAAAGAAAACCTTCCGGGTGGTGTGGGTACTAGCGGTAGTTCGGTGCCTCGGCGGTCTGCTGGATGTCGTGCGGGTGCGACTCGCGCAGGCCGGCGCCGGTGATCCGGACGAACTTCTTCTCCTGCAGCTCCTCGATCGTGGCGGAGCCGGTATAACCCATCGCGGCGCGCAGGCCGCCGACGATCTGGTGGCAGATGTTTTCGATCTCGCCACGGTAGGGCACCTTGCCCTCGACGCCTTCGGGGACGAGCTTGTCCTCGCTTTTGACATCGGCCTGGAAGTAGCGGTCCTTGGAGTAGGAGCGCTTCTCGCCGCTTAAGCCGCGGCCCTGCATGGCCCCCATCGAGCCCATGCCCCGGTAACGCTTGTACTGCTTGCCGTTGACGACGACCACATCGCCCGGCGCCTCCCGCGTGCCGGCGAGCATCGATCCCAGCATCACCGACGACGCGCCGGCGGCCAGCGCCTTAGCGATATCACCGGAGTACTGCATACCACCGTCGGCGATGAGCGGCACGCCGGCGGCCTTTGCCGGAACGCGTGCCTCCAGAAGCGAGGTGATCTGCGGGGAACCGACGCCGGCGACCACGCGGGTGGTGCAGATGGAGCCGGGGCCGATGCCCACCTTCACGCCGTCGGCGCCCGCCTCGATCATGGCCTGGGCGGCCTCGCGGGTGGCCAGGTTGCCGCCGATGACGTCGACCTTATCGCCGAAGTCCTTCTTGACCCGGCTGACCATCTCGAGCACCCGGTTGTTGTGGGCGTGGGCGGAGTCGACGACCAAGACGTCGACGCCTGCGTCGACGAGGGCGCCGGCGCGCTGGTAGGACTCCTCGCCGGTGCCGATGCCGGCGGCGACCAGCAGGCGGCCCGAAGAGTCCTTCGAGGCGTTCGGGTACTGCTCGGTCTTGACGAAGTCTTTCACGGTGATCAGGCCGGTGAGTTTGCCATCATCGTCGACGATCGGCAGCTTTTCCACCTTGTTGGCGCTCAACAGCTCGAGTGCCTGCGGCTTGGTCACGCCTTCCTTCGCCACCACGAGCGGCATCTTGGTCATGACCTCGTGGACCTTGCGGTCAGTGTCCGGCTCGAAGCGCATGTCGCGGTTGGTGATGATGCCGGCCAAGGTGCCGTCGGGCTCCACCACCGGCAGACCGGAGATGCGGAAGCGGGCGCACAGCTCGTCGACTTCTGCGATGGTCATGTCCGGGCGGGCGGTGATGGGGTCGGTGACCATCCCGGATTCGGAGCGCTTGACGATCTCTACCTGCCCCGCCTGCTCCTCCATGGAGAGGTTGCGGTGCAGCACGCCGATGCCGCCCTGGCGGGCCATGGCCACGGCCATGCGGGCCTCGGTGACGGTGTCCATCGCGGCCGAGGCAATGGGCATGCCTAGGCGGATGTTGCGGGTGAACTGCCCGGCGGTGTCGACCTCGCTGGGCACCACGTTGGATTCTGCCGGCAGCAGCAGCACATCGTCGAAGGTCAGGCCGGTCAAGGCGACCTTCGTCGGGTCGTCTCCTCCGTAGGACAGGGGCTGGTTGGTCATTGAGGCACTCCTTTACTCACCGACTTTGTCACCGTGCAGGGCGTTTCACGCGACCCCCACCGATTGAGGATGCCCTCAACTGTAGTGCCTCATCCCCGGCGAGGTGAATTGCTACGTACGCCCTCACACCAATAGGGTGACCAGTGTGAACTACGACTCGATGATGCCCCGCGACCCCTTCGAGGGAGACCCCAACGACCCCGCGTCGTTCCTCGACGCGGAAGACTCCGTCACGCCGCTGAGCGACGAGGAGCGCGCCCAGGTGATCGAGGACCTCCGGATCGTCCGGGAATGCAAGGCCGTTCTCGCGCCCCGCGGTATGCGCGGAATCTACTTCTTCTGCGAGGACTGCGAAATCATGCACTACTACGACTGGGACATCATGGCCGCCAACATGCTCGCCTCCCTCAAGGGGGAGCTCGCGGCGGTCCATGAGCCCAGTGCTGAGCCCGACGTGCGCGCCTACGTGCCGTGGGACTACGCCCTCGGCTACCTCGACGGACTCGAGGGCCGCTAACGGCCTTCCCGCGGGGTCGGCTCCGTGGCGGGGGCGGTCTGCGGCGGCTCGACCATCTCGACGAGGACAGTCTCGGTGACGGTAACGCTTTCGGTCACGGTCGGCTGGCCGGCGGGCGCGGTCTCCGTGACCGTGATGCGCTCGGCTTCCGGACGCTCCGTGACCGTCGTGGTCACCGGTGCCTCCGCTCCCTGCGGTGCGGGCGCGGGATGGGCCACGGTCTCCGTGACGGTGGCGGTCTGCCGCGGCAGCGGGTCCTTCTCATCTTCTTCCGCGGCGCTCACGGCATCTTTAGGCGAGCGAGCCTCGCCGTCGTCCTCGTCGCGTTCAACCTGGGCGAGCAGACGACGCGCCTGCTCGACGAGGCGCTGAGTGCCTTCGACGTCGCCTTCGATGTTGGAACGGTCGATCTCGTCGAGGGTGCCGGCCAGATCGACCACGGTGGCATTGTTGCCAGAGCCGAACATGTCGGTCTGCGTGATCACCGCTCCCCCGCCTAGGATCAGCGCCGAGGCGGCCGCAGCGCCGACAAGCCCATAGGCCAGCGGGCCGCCCGCACGCCGGCGACGCCGGCTGATGAGCGCCGCGGTGCCGTGGTCATCCTCAGCGTCATCTTCCGTATCGATCTCTGGGGCCGGCGACATCTCCCGCTCGACGTCATCGCGCAGCTGCAGCAGCAGGCGCGCGGTGGGATCTTCTCCCCCGGAAGGATCCTCTCCTCGGGAGAGAGCGCTTAAGAAAGCATCGTCCTCATACAGCGGAGTGAGCTGGTCGTCGCTGCCCTCACCGGGCCGTCGATCGCGGCGGTCCATCAGCTTTCCACTCCCTTTCGTTCCCTGGTGACACTGTGGTCTTCTTCTACCCGTGAGCGCAGGCTCGCCAGCGCCCTGTGCTGTGCCACCCGCACGGCGCCCGGGGTACTTCCGATAATCTGCGCGGTTTCATCGGCGCTCAAACCGACGAAGACCCGCAGGATAAGAATCTCCCGTGCGCGCTCACCCAATGTATCGAGAAGTTCCCGGACCCTGTTACTACCATCCAGTGTGATCGAGGCCTCTTCCGGCGTGGCTTGCTGATCGACACTGTCGGGCACCTCCTCCGTCGGGTGCGAGCGGTCGCGAGACAGGCTGCGGTGGGCGTCGACCACCTTGTTTGAGGCGATGCCGTAGACGAAGGCCATGAACGGTTTTCCCCGGTCGACGTAGGAGGCGATGGAGGTCGACACCGCGAGGCAGATCTCCTGGGCGACGTCCTCCGCGGTGGGGGTTTTGCCGCCGCCGATGCGGGCGCGGGCATAGCGCAGGACACGCGGGTGGATGATCTGAATGATCCGCCCTAAAGCGCGGCGATCGCCGGAACACGCCTTCGGGACGAGTTCACCAAGCTCGTCGTCTTCCTCGCTCACGCGTGTCCTCCTCGTTGATAGAAGCCGGAAGGATTAACTACATAACTCCCTGTTGACCTATAGCAACTTTACGGCCTCCGCGAGACTATCTGGGCGAGCGTACAACCTCACATGAGCCTCACAGCTACCGCCAAACAAAGTTAACGCATTCTTCACTTTCCATAAAAGTCCTGCTCAAGGCAGGGAAATGAATCCGGTTTCCAGGCGTGGAACTTGCCGGTAACACTTGCGTTACATTTCGTTCATCATCGGGTATCACACTTCAAGCCGTAGCGCTCGGCGACGAGCGAAGTTTTTACTTTTGGTGAGAAGGAGTCTTGCGTTAATGTCTCAGCCCCATCTGCTCCCCGGCCCGAACGCTGACTTTTGGGACTGGCAGCTGCACGGCCTGTGCCGTGGAGAGGCATCCGATGTGTTCTACCACCCGGACGGTGAGCGCGGCCGTGCCCGCGCCCAGCGAGAAAACCGCGCCAAGGCGATCTGCCGCAACTGCCCGGTCATGGCCAACTGCCGCGCCCACGCCCTCGAGGCCGCCGAGCCTTATGGCATCTGGGGCGGCCTCTCCGAATCGGAGCGCATGGCCATGCTGCGCGAGCGTAACTCCCGTTCCCACAGCCGCGCCTAAACACCCGCACACAGCACAACGGCCCGGAAGGCGGCGGGGTAATTTCCCCCCAACCGCGCTCCGGGCCGTCTGGTGTACCTAGCTCCTAGCGCCTAGTGATGGTGGTGTCCGTGGACACCGTGATCATGGGCGGCTTCTTCGGGCTTGTCCACCACGGAGACCTCGGTGGTCAGCACCATCCGGGCGATGGAAGCGGCATTGACCACCGCGGAGTGGGTGACCTTCACCGGGTCGATGATGCCGGCGTCCACGAGGTTTTCGTACTCGCCGGTGGCGGCGTTGAAGCCCTCGTCGTTCGGCAGCTCACCGATGCGGTTGACCACCACCGAGCCATCCAGACCAGCGTTATCCGCGATCCAGTAGGCCGGCTTCACCAAGGCCTTGGCCACAGCCAGGACACCGGTCTGCGCCTCACCGTCGAACTCCTGAGCATAAGCCTCAAGCGACTTGGCGATCTGCACGAGCGTGGAGCCACCGCCAGCGATGATGCCTTCCTGCACGGCCGCGCGGGCGGCGTTGATGGCATCTTCGACACGGTGCTTGCGCTCGTTGACCTCGGTCTCGGTGGCGGCGCCGACCTTGATGACGGCCACGCCGCCGGAGAGCTTCGCCAGACGCTCCTCCGCCTTCTCCTTATCCCAGGTGGAGTCGGTGGTGGCGATCTCGTTGCGGATCTGCTCGCGGCGGACCTCGACGTCCTCGGCGGAGCCGGCACCGTCGACGATGACGGTGTCTTCCTTGGTCACGGTGATGCGGCGGGCGCCACCGAGGACCTCGGTGCCGGCCTCCTTCAGCGTGATACCCACCTCGGGGTCGACGACCGTGGCCTTGGTGACCACAGCCAGATCATCCATGAACGCCTTGCGACGCTCACCGAAGTACGGCGCCTTGACGGCGGCGATCTTCAGCGCACCACGGATGGTGTTGACCACGAGGGTCTGCAACGGCTCGCCCTCGATGTCCTCGGCGATGATGAGCGTCGGCTTCGAGGTCTGCACGATCTTCTCCAGCAGCGGCAAGAAGTCCGGCAGCGAGGAGATCTTGTTGCGCACGAGCAGCACGTTGGCATCCTCGAGCACGGCCTGCTGGGCGTCGGTGTCGGTGACGAAGTACGGGCTCAAGAAGCCCTTGTCGAAGGAGACACCCTCGGTGACGTCGACGGAGGACTCGATGGACTGGGATTCCTCGACGGTGACGACGCCGTCCTTGCCCACCTTGTCCATGGCGCCGGCGACGACCTGGCCGATCTCGGGGTCGCGCGAAGAGACGGTGGCGACGTTGGCGATCTCCGCGGTCGAGGACACGTCGGTGGCGCGGGCCTTGAGCTCCTCGACGACCTTCTCGGCCGCCGCGGAGATGCCGCGGTTCAGCGCGACCGGGTTGGCACCGGCGGCGACGTTGCGCAGGCCCTCGAAGACGAGTGCCTGGGCGAGCAGCGTCGCGGTGGTGGTGCCGTCACCGGCGATGTCGTTGGTCTTGACGGCGACGGACTTCACCAGCTGGGCGCCGAGGTTTTCGAACTTGTCCTCGAGGTCGATCTCGCGGGCGATGGTCACGCCGTCGTTGGTCACCAGCGGGCCGCCGAAGCCGCGCGCCAGAACGACGTTGCGGCCCTTCGGGCCCAGGGTGACACGCACGGTGTCGGCGAGCTGATCGACGCCCCGCTGGATGCCCTCGCGGGCCTCCTGATCAAAAGCAATGAGTTTAGCCATTGAGGCTCCTTACTTACTTCTCGACGACTGCGAGCAGGTCACGGGCGGACAGGAGCAGGTACTCCTCGCCGTCGTACTTCAGCTCGGTGCCACCGAACTTGGAGAAGACGACGGTGTCGCCCTCCTTGACGTCGATCGGGCTGCGGGAGCCATCGTCCTTCTGCTTGCCCGGGCCGACGGCGATGACCTTGGCCTCCTGCGGCTTCTCCTGGGCGGAGTCCGGGATGACCAGGCCGGAGGCGGTGGTGGTCTCAGCCTCGAGGATCTGGACGAGGACCTTGTCTTCGAGCGGACGAATGTTGACGTTTGCCACGGTGATTTCCTTTCGTCAGAAACATTTCTTCGCGGTTGTGGTGCCAACGCAGCCGTCGTCGCGGGTGAACAACTGTGTTCGTTAAACAACCTGCTTTAGCACTCTAGTCAACCAAGTGCTAGCGCTCAACTGTACCCGGTGCTAGTCGACGAGCGCCGTCTCCACCTCGAGGCCCGGGTTGGTCGCCGCCGCCAACGACGAAGGCTGCGCGCCTGCCTGAATCAGCCGAGCACCGAGGGTGGCGATCATCACGCCGTTATCCGTGCACAGCCGCATCGGCGGGATGCGCAGCTCGATACCGGCGGCGTCGCAACGCTCCTGAAGCAGCGAGCGCACCCGCGAGTTCGCCGCCACTCCCCCGCCGAGCAGCATCGTCTGCGCCCCCGTATCGCGCGCGGCAAGGACCGCCTTGAAACTGAGCACGTCCGCGACCGCCTCCTGGAAAGAGGCACACACATCCTCGATGTCGATCACGTCCCCGGCGCGCTCGGCTGCCTCCACGTAGCGGGCCACCGCCGTTTTCAGCCCTGAAAAAGAGAAGTTGTAGCGGTGCTGGCTCTTAAGGTCCTTCGCCTTTCTCAGCGCCCGCGGAAACGCCACCGCCTCCGGGTTGCCCTCATGCGCCAGGCGGTCGATCACGGGGCCGCCGGGATAACCCAGGTGTAAAAGCCGGGCGACCTTGTCGTAGGCCTCGCCCGCGGCGTCGTCAAGCGTGGTGCCCAGCTCGCGTAGCGCCCCGGCGGAATCGACGCGCAGGATCTGCGAGTGCCCTCCCGAGACCAGCAGCGCGATGGCGTTTTCCAGCGGGCGGCCGTCGAGATCCGCCACCGCGACATGCCCGCCTAAGTGGTTGACACCGTAGAAAGGCACGCCCCAGCCGGCAGCATAGGCCTTCGCGGCGGCCGTGCCGACCAGCAGCGCCCCCGCGAGTCCCGGGCCGACGGTGGCCACGACGGCGTCCGGGGCGTCGATACCCGCCTTTGCCAGCGCCTTGTCCATCACCTGCGGCATCGCCTCCAGGTGCGCGCGGGAGGCGATCTCGGGCACCACGCCGCCGAAGCGGGCGTGCTGAGTCATCGACGAGGCGACGACATCGGCGGTGACGGTGAGGGTGCCGTCGTCGGCAAGCTGGACGATGCCGATGCCGGTTTCGTCGCAGGAGGTCTCGATTCCGAGGATGTTCATCGCTCACTCCGGGAGGGTCTCGTCATGGTGTAGGCATCCGCGCCCGAGGGCTGGTAGTAGCCGCGGCGGGTGGCCAGGGTGTGGAAGCCGAAGTCTTCGTAGAGGCGGATCGCGGCGTCGTTGTCGGTGCGGACTTCGAGGAACATGGGGCCGTCGAGAAGATCCGCCGCGTGCGTGATCTGGTCCATGAGCTCGCGGCCTAAACCGCGGCGCTGGTAGGCGGGGTCGACGCCGATGGTGTGGACCTCGAACTCCGGGTCCTGGCGTGGGCCGAGCATCGCGATGCCCGCGTACGCGATCAATCGCTCGGCCTCGAAAGCCCCGACATAGAAGGTGTTCGGCGCGGCGAACTCGACCAAGAACACGTTTTCCGGCCAGGGGCTCTCGCCGGCGAACAGCTGCTTTTCTAACTCCGCGCAACGCGCAGCATCCGCCGGTTTTAATTCGCGGACGGTGTAGTTCACGGCCTCGCCTCTTTCTTCAGCGGAGGCAGCGCCGCCGAACGCTTCGGCTCCGGCGGCGGCACGGCATCGGGGCGGCGCAAATACTCAGGGCTCAAAGGCTCCGGGGCCTGCGCGAGATCGGCCACCGCAACCAGCCCGGCCGCCCGCGGGCTGAGCTCGACGGTCTCGAGGTCCTGCAGGTGGGAAGGGAGCTTAACGACGAGCCGCTGTGGCACCACCACCGCATCCACCGGGTGCGGGGGCTCAAGGTTTTCCGGGCGCACCACGCCAGGCCCGGCGCTGCGCCGGCCGGCCTGGTAGCTCGCCCAGTAGACCTCCCGGCGCCGCGCGTCGGTGGTGACCAAGAGGTTGTCGGCGCTGTGCCGGGTGGCAATCGCATCGAGGCTCGATACCCCATGCACCGGGATGCGCAGCGCCTGCCCGAGCGCCTGGGCGGTGACCATCCCCACCCGCAAGCCCGTAAAAGGCCCCGGGCCGTGGCCGACGACGATGCCGTCTAAGTCGGCGAGGGTGGTGGCGTGGTCGTCGAGAAGCGCCATGATGGTGGGCATGAGCTGCTCGTTATGCCCGCGTGTGCCGGGCACGACCGCGTCATAGGCGGCGGAAATCTCCGTGTCGACTAAGCCGGTGACGAGGTCGGTGGTGGCGGTATCCAGGGCGAGTATCAGCACGGCCCCTAGCGTAGTGGGCTTATCCGGCGAGAACCCAGTTGCCCTCTTCGGTCTTGGCGAAAGGCAGGATCGCGGCCGAGGAGAACGGCGGCATCACGCCCACGGCGCACAGATCCAGGCTGGCGCGGTCGAAGCCATCGGCGACCGAGGAGCCGTCCTCGCGCACGAGCACCAGGTAGTTTTCGTTCTCCGAGATCTCCTCCGGCAAGCCCTCCGGCTTCTCCGGCAGGCCGGTCAGCTGCATCAGCTGCTGGCTATCCGTGCCCGGGCAGACGGGCACGCCGGCGACGAACTCCTCGCCGTAGATGTCATAGGGCGAGGCGGCGGTGACATTGAGGTTCTCCTCCTCGGCGGCGGCGATGGCGCGCTCCAGCCCGCCGTCCGGGAACTGATCCGCCCCCACGGCGCGGCCGGCTAGGGCGACCAACCCGATCATCGCGACGGCGAAGAGGGCAATGACGATTCCGGCAAAAGTTTTCAGGGTCTTCGACATTCTCCCTACCTTAATAGCTCGCTTCCGCTACAGCAGCGCTGAACGCCTATCCCAGGTGATGATGCGCGCCTCGGACTCCGGGTCCTGCGACACCGCCATGGTGCGATCGAGGTGGACGAACAGATAAGAATCGCTGAGCTGCTCGACGAAACCGCCGCCCCACTCGGCGACCACCACCGCCTCGGTGAGGTCGGTCTCCAGATCCAGCGCGTCGAGCTCGCCGATCGGATCGCCCGACTCGCCGACCAGCCGGTAGGCGTCGACGTGGATGAGCCCCGGGCCCTGGCCGCGCGGGGGATGCTCGCGGGCGATGACGAACGTCGGCGAGCTGACCCGGCCGCTCACCCCGAGCCCCTCGGCGATGCCCTGAGTCAGGGTGGTCTTGCCGGCGCCGAGCGGGCCGTCGAGAATCACCAGGTCGCCGGGCTCCAGGCACGCGCCGAGCCGGGCACCGAAGGCCTGGGTGTCCTCGGCGGTCTCACACCTTGTGGTTCCGTGGCTGGGAAACTGCACGTCCATGGTGCTATCCGTTCACATACTGCCGCACGGTGCGCCCCTTGGGCAGGCAGGCGATCTCGTAGTTGATGGTGTGCAGGCGCTCGGCGAGCTCGTCGAGGCTCATCCCGCCGACCCCCATAATCACCGCGGTATCACCGGCGGCGACCCCGTGGGGGGTATCGCCGAGATCAACCACGATCTGATCCATGCACACCCTGCCGATCTGCGCGTAGCGACGCCCACCGATGGTCACCTCCAACTGCCCCTGGGCCGCGCGCGGAACGCCGTCGGCATAGCCGGCCGGGATCACGGCGGTGTACCCGGCGCGATCGGCGGTGAAGGTATGCCCATAACTGACGGCATCCCCGGGTTGCAGAGGCTTGACGACGGTCACCTCCGCCTCCCAACTCAGCGCCGGACGCAGCTCGATTCCGGGCTCACTTCGCAGGGGGTTGAGCCCGTAGAGCGCCAGGCCTACGCGCACCTGGTCGAAATGGGTATCGCGCCTACTCAGCGTCGCCGGGGAGTTGGCAGCGTGGTTGATCGGCACGTTTAGTCCCAGCGCGTGGGCTTGGGCGATGGCGTCGCGAAACTCGGCGAGCTGTTCGTCGGTCGCTGCCGATTCCGGGTCATCGGCGCAGGCGAAGTGGGTGAAAAGCCCGGTGACCTCGAGGTGCTTTGCGCTACCGGCCAGCATGAAGGCCTCGCGCCACGCGTGCCGGTCGATCCCGGAGCGGTGCATGCCGGTTTCGACCTTGAGGCAGATTCTGGCTGGCCGGTCCTGTTCGGCCAGCACGCGCAGGTGCTTAAGGCTCGGCACGCCGAGCTCGATACCGTTTTTCAGCGCCTCGGCGACAAGGGCTGTATCTGTTGCGTCCCAGAG
This sequence comes from Corynebacterium yudongzhengii, assembly GCF_003065405.1. Classification (NCBI taxonomy): domain Bacteria; kingdom Bacillati; phylum Actinomycetota; class Actinomycetes; order Mycobacteriales; family Corynebacteriaceae; genus Corynebacterium; species Corynebacterium yudongzhengii. The sequence continues at coordinate 462,209 of NZ_CP026947.1, read as the reverse complement.
CCAGGCGAGGACGGGGGCGTCGATACCCGCCGTGCGCAAGCTCAGCGCCTCGGCGATGGTGGCCACCCCGACGGCCTGGGCGCCGTGAGCAGCCATGACACGGGCGACCTCGACGGCGCCGTGGTTGTAGCCATCGGCTTTGACCACCGCCATGAGGCGCACGTCCTCGCCGATGTGGGCGGCCACCGCGCGGGTGTTGTGGGCGATCGCCGCGAGATCGATACGTGTACGCAACTGACTCATAAGGTTTCGGTTCTAGGCGGGCTACTCGACGGTCACCGACTTGGCCAGGTTGCGCGGCTTATCGATGTCCTCGTTGCCGCACTCCTCGGCGATGTCCGCGGCCAGAAACTGCAGCGGCACGGTGGCCAGCAGCGGCTGCATGATCGACGGGGTCTGCGGGATGCGGATCAGCCAGTTGGCGTAGGGCTCAACGGCGGTATCGCCTTCTTCTGCGATGACGATCGTCTTCGCTCCGCGGGCGCGAATCTCCTGGATATTAGAGACGATCTTGGAGTGCAAAAGCTTCACCCCGCGCGGGCTAGGCACCACGATGACGACGGGCAGATCGTCCTCAATCAGGGCGATCGGGCCGTGCTTGAGCTCGCCGGCGGCGAAGCCCTCGGCGTGGATGTAAGCCAGCTCCTTCAGCTTCAGGGCGCCCTCGAGGGAGACCGGGAAGCCGACGCCGCGGCCGAGGAAGAGCATGGTGCGCACCGCCCCCAGCGCCCGGGAGACGGCGGCGATGTCCTCCCGCGTATCGAGGACCTGCTGCACCTTGTCGGGGATCTCCTCCAGGGCGTTCCAGATCTCGCGGATCTCGTCCGGGTACTTGGTGCCCTGCGCCTGCGCGAGGGCGAGGCCGACGATGTAGTTGGCCACCACCTGCGCCAGAAACGCCTTCGTGGAGGCCACGCCGATCTCCGGGCCGGCGTGGGTGTAGAGCACCGCGTCCGATTCGCGCGGGATCTGCGAGCCGTTCGTGTTGCACACCGCCAGCACCTTCGCGCCCTGGGCCTTGGCGTGGCGCACGGCCTCCAAGGTGTCGGCGGTCTCGCCGGACTGGGAGATCGCGAGCACCAGCGTGCGCTCGCCGAGCACTGGGTCGCGGTAGCGGAACTCACTGGCGACCTCGATCTGCACCGGGATGCGCACCCAGTGCTCGATGGCGTACTTCGCCAACAGGCCCGAGTGATACGCGGAACCGCAGGCGACGACGAAGACCTGGTCGAAGGACTTCAAGTCGGTGTCGGCGAGGTTGTTCTCGTCGAGGGTGACGCGCTCGCCGTCCCAGTGACCGGCCAGCGTGTCGCGGATGGCGGCGGGCTGCTCGTGGATCTCCTTCATCATGAAGGAGTCGAACCCGCCCTTCTCGGCGGCCTCCAGGTCCCAGTCGATGGTGAAGGGGTTGCCCTGCGCGGGCGTGCCGTCGAAGTTGAGGATGTCGTAGTAGTCAGCGGCGAGGTAGACCACGGTGTCCTGGCCCAGCTCCACGGCGTGTTTGGTGTGCTCGATGAAAGCCGCGACATCCGAGCCCAAGAACATCTCGCCGTCGCCCACGCCGACGATCAGCGGGGTGGAGCGTCGCGCCGCGATGATCTCATCCGGGTGATCGGCGTGGGTGAACAAGATGGTAAACGCACCCTCGAGGCGGTTGAGCACCTTGAGCGCGGAGGCCCGGAAATCACCGGCGGTATCGCCCTCGTTGTACGCCTGGGCGAGCAGGTGCGGGGCGACCTCAGAATCCGTGTCGGAGACAAGCTCGATCCCATCGCGCTCGAGTTCCTCGCGCAGGGACGCGAAGTTCTCGATGATGCCGTTGTGCACCACCGCGACCTTGCCGTCATAGGACAGGTGCGGGTGGGCGTTCTCATCCGTCGGGCGGCCGTGGGTGGCCCAGCGGGTATGCCCGATGGCCGTGGTGCCCTCGAACTTATCGACGCCGACCTCCGCAATCCGGTCATCCAGGTTCGCGATCTTCCCGGCGCGCTTGACGGCATGGATGGCGTTGTGGCCGTCCGCATCTTTTCCGACGACCGCAACTCCCGCGGAGTCATAGCCCCGGTACTCCATGCGACGCAGCGCATCAACGGCCAGGTTCAGGGCCTGTCGGTGGCCCACATATCCGACGATTCCACACATGGGCTACAGAATAAACGACGCATGCATCTCTGTAATGACGCGCTGGCCGAGTGTCTGCCCGAGCCCGCGGCCGACATCCTGACCCCGTACAGATACACCTCAGGTAATTTCCACTACTCTGGGTGCCGTGTCTGCGAACCTGAAGAAGTCTCTGTCCAAGCTCTCCAAGCGGGGCCCGCACCGCGTGCTGGTCGGCGACCTCGCGTACGCCGGCTTAGAAGGCAAGGTCTACACCCCCGCCGAGGGCGATGGCCTGCCCGCCGTGGCTTTCGGCCACGACTGGATGAAGCGGCCGAAGCACTACCACGCCACGCTGCGCCACCTGGCGAGCTGGGGAATCGTCGCCGGCGCGCCGGCCACCGAGCGGGGCATCAACCCGGATCACACCGGGTTCGCCGCCGATTTAGATTCGACCCTCCAGATCCTCGCCGGCGTGCGCCTCGGCCACGGCAAAGCCACCGTGAACCCGGGCCGGCTCGGCTTGGTTGGCCACGGCATGGGCGCGGGCGCTGCGGTGCTGGCCGCCGCCAACAATGAGCGGGTGAAGGCCGTCGGCGCTCTCTTCCCGGCCGAGGTCTCCCCCTCCTCCTACGACGCCGCCCGCAACGTGAAGGTGCCGGGCATGATCGTCGGCTCCGGCACGGGCGAGCTCTTCGGCGCCGGCAATCCGGAGAAGCTGGCGAACTGGTGGGGCGGCGAGGCCGTCTACCGCGAGGTCGACGGCATTAACCAGCAGACCTTCTCCGAGGACACGCTGTTCAAGATCGCTTTCGGCATCGGCTGGCCGCAGCCCTCCGGCCAGGAGCGCGTGCGCGGCCTGCTCACCGGCTACCTGCTGCACCAGCTCACCGGCGACAATGACTACTCCGATTATTCGGAGGAGCTCGCCGAGAGCCCGAAGATCGAAAGCGTTAGCCGGGCTGAGCTGGCCGAGCGTGTCGACGACAACGTCGAAGGCATGACCCGCGCCATCGCCCAGCCGGAGAACTAGTCGCGGCGTAACACCCCCTTGACGCGGGCGTCGGTATGCCGGCGGGCGTGCTGCGGGTGCCGACGGCCCCGCTCCCCCTTCCGCGCCGCAGAGCGCGCCACATTGTTCTCGACGTCCTCCTGGACTTTCTGCAGGTTCTTTTCGAATTCCAACATGCGCGCCGCGGTGCGTTGACGAAACTGGCGGGCAAATTCTTCGAAGTCGTTCACCAGCTACCTGCCTTTCGGGTGCGGTTTCCGTCGTCGGGCTCATCCTCAGGACCATGCTCTGGCGCCGGTGGCGGTGGTGGCTCCGGGACATCCGGCACCGGCGCCGCGCTAGCGGCTGATGCCGGCTGTGGTGCCGGCGGTGGTGGCTGCGGAGGATCGAGTTTCTTCGGTGGTGGGTCCGGCTCCGGCACCTGGTCGAGCTTCTTCGGAGGTGGATCTGGCTCGGGTACTTCGTCGAGCTTCGGTGGCGGAGCTGGTTCAGGTTCGGGTTCGGGTTCCGACTCCGGCGTCTCCGCGGGCTCGCAGCAATTAACCGCCTCGATCAGGGCAACCACCCCGATAGCTAAAAGGCCTAACCCGGCGCTGCCGGTAGTACCTATACACGGCTCGGGGCCGACTTCAGTGACTGCCTCGCAATAGCACTGCTCGACCTGCTGGCAGGCCTCCTCGGTGATGTTGACCTCGATGATCTCCGGCTCCGGCGTCGGCGGCACCTGTGGCGGCTTAGGCTCAGGCGCCGGAGCTGGAGGCATATCTACCGCTAGCGGCGGGCAGGCCTGGGCTGCGATCGTGGCCAGCGCCCCGGCCGCCTGGAGCGCTACCTGCCCAGACGAGTGCGCTACCGGTTGCGCTGGTATTTCGGCAGCCGGGTTCGGATCCTTCGGCGGCGGGCAGTCCGGCGCGGACGGTTCCTGCGCAACCGTCTTTTCCGGAATAGGTTTCTCCGGAACCGGCTTCTCGCTCATGGGCTCCGGCTGCGGCTGCGGCTTAGCGACGGGCGCCTCCCCACCATCACCAGGCTTCTCCGGTGCAGGTTTCTCCGGACCGGGTTTCTCCGGACCCGGCTCCGATTCCGGCTCCGGCTCCGGCGCGGGCTTGGGAGGGTCTTTTTCTTCGTCGTCGCAGTGCTCTTCGCAGCGGCGGATCCACTCATCCAAGCAGCTTCCGATCATCTCGTCACGGTCGTGGCAGGTCTCCACGCTCGTCGACAGGGCGCTTTCGATGAGTGTCGTGCCGGCCGTGATGAGGATCCCCAACAGCCGGCTGTGCGGAATAAGGAGCATGATCTGGCCCAGCACCCTCAGCATGGGGATCACGGCGATGAGGATCTCGCTGATGCCGGTATCGGCGTCCCTTTCGATGCTGTCGATCGCCGCGCAGCACTGCGCCATCTCTTCATCGAGCTGGCAGGCCTTGTCGAGCTGGCGGTCATGCCGATCATTTTCGTCCTTGAAACGCCCGCTCATGACCCCGTCCGCGATCCCGGAGGCTAAGTCGCTGAGAGGACCCAGGACGTCGAAACGCGGCCGGCCCCGCCCGCGCCCGCCGCCCACGGCGGTACTCACCGCGCTACGCAGCGCCGGCGTATCGAGGCCGTCGATCGAGCCGAGCGCATGACGCAGCTGCGAGATGGTGGTCTCCGGGCCGGCGTAGCCGCCTTTGGCGGCAACGGTGAACTCGTTGACGGCGCTCGCGAATTCGTCGACCAACTGGGAAATCATGCGTGTCGTCACGACGACCTCCCGGACAAGCGGGCGGCGAAGTTGTCATCCGCCTCGCGTAGGACGGCGACCTGGCGGTCGCCGGCGTCGGAGGCGGCCAGCAGGGCGTCGATACGCACTTGCCCCGCAGCATGCAGACGCTGCAGCGCCGCGTCCAACCGGCGGGCGGTGGCGCTGAAATCGCGGCCCGCGGCCTGCGGCGGGACGTGCGGCCGGGCGCTGGCATGGGCCGTGCTGGCATCGGCGGCCGTCGACTTAAGCCCCCGAAGCTTCTCGACGAGCTGGTCCGAATCGAACAATAAGGCTGAATCCGTCATGGGCGATGCGGTGTCCTTCCCCTTCGTGTGTGCGGGCTAACCGCCGGCGGCGGGCCCGCCGGGTGCCCGCTCGCGTGACGGGCCCCGACACCAGATATGACTGGCGGGAAAGACGGATGGTTCCCGTGGGTTTCCTTCGCTTAAGGCCCATCCCCAAAGCGTGCCGTCCATGGGAAGCCGTCACACGGGTTCTACTGACACAAGCTCTTTAGTATTACTTAACAAAGATATTGTCTAGTCCCATAGTTCACAGTATCTTTAGGACGTAGGATGTCCGACGGGTATGAGTCCTGTGCCTGCCTGCGAGGATGTTCTTCCTGAGTCAACTAGAAGAATCCATGTCACAGAAAGTTGAATCCAATGTCAAAGTTGGAAAACTTCGCCGCTAAGGCGATGCCTATTGCGGGCCGCATCGCACAGAACAAGTGGCTGACCTCCGTGCGTGACGGTGTCATCTACGCAATGCCACTCCTCATCATCGGCTCATTCCTCATTCCCCGGCTGGGAGGACTACCTGACCGAAATAGGCGTGTCCGCCTACCTGTGGAAGGGGGTGAACAGCTCTTTCGGCCTCCTACATGGCATCGCAGGGGCTGTTCGTGGCTATCGTTCTCGGCCTCATCAACGGCTGGGTCTACCAGTGGTTTATCAATCACAACATTCAGCTGCGGATGCCTGAGGGCGTGCCCCCGGCCGTCGCCAAGAGCCTGAGCGCTATCGTCCCGGGCGCGGTCCTCGTCGTGGCCTGGCTCATCGTCTACGCGCTGCTCGACGCCCTCAGCTTGCCTGACATTCACTCCATCATTCAGGCTGTCGTCGCCGGGCCTCTTGGTCTGCTCGGCTCCAACGTCTTCGGCATCTTCATCCTCATCCTCTTGAACTGCGCGTTCTGGTTCCTCGGAATCCACGGAGGCAGCGTTGTCGACGGGATCATGAAGCCCGTGTGGATCGCTAACCTCGACGAGAACCGCGCAACCTACGAGGCGGGCCAAGAGCTGCCGAACATCTTCACTCTTTCCTTCACGGAAAACTTCGTCTATCTCGGCGGTTCCGGCGCTGCCCTCGGCCTAGGTATTGCGTTGTTCGTCATGTCCCGCAAGCGCAAGGCTTCCCAGCGATCCAAGACCCTCGGCCCGCTGGTCATGCTCCCCGGCTGGTTCAACATTAACGAGCCGATGATGTTCGGCGTGCCGGTTGTGTTAAACCCCCTGCTCATCGTTCCCTTCGTCGCCGCACCGATCATCAACATGCTCATTACGTACGTGTGCATGAAGGTGGGCATCGTGCCCCTGACCTACGTCACCCCGGGCTGGACCACGCCGCCGATCATCTCCGGTGTGCTCGCCACTGGCAGCATCATGGGCTCAATACTTCAGCTCGTCCTGGTGATCATTGACGTTTGCCTCTACCTTCCCTTCATCTTCACCCAGGAGCGCAAGTGGAAGACCGAGGAAGCGCCTGACGCTGCCACCGATGCGGAAAGGGCATAAAACTGTGCGCCGACTTATTAGTGCCAACGCCTCGGAAATCCTCAACGCCAGCACTGCCGAGCTCATCGAAGCCATTCGCGCCTCCGAGGGACGCGTGATCCTCAGCGAAAACGTCGCCCCGCGTCAGGCCTTCATCGAGGACATCACGAACGCGGAGATTGCCCGGGCCTTTGGCGCGAACCTCATCCTTTTGAACTTGGTGGACGTATTCAACCCTGTCGTTTCCGGCCTGGACTGCGAGCCGGAGAAGCTCGTGGAGCGCTTGCACGAGCTCACTGGACTCCCGATTGGGGTCAACCTCGAGCCGGTCGATCCGGACGTCGACATGATGGATGAGCGCCTTGACGTCGCACGCGGCCGTACCGTGAACGCTGAATCCGTCGCCGCCTTATCCTCCCTCGGGTTTGACTTCGTGTGCCTCACCGGCAACCCGGGTACCGGGGTGACCAACGCTCACATCGCCGCAGCGATTTCCACCGTGAAGGCCGGCTTCGACGGCTTCATCATCGCGGGCAAGATGCACGCGGCCGGAGTCAACGAGCCCATCATCGACAAAGACTCCGTCCGGCAGTTCATCGACGCGGGAGCAGACATCATCCTGGCGCCGGCCGTGGGCACCGTGCCTGGTTTCACGGCGGAGGAGCTGACCTCCATTGTGGACGTGGCTCATGGCGCAGGTGCGCTGGTCATGACGGCGATCGGCACCAGTCAGGAGGGCTCCGACCCGCAGGTCATTCGCGCATTGCCTTGACCAACAAGATCTGTGATGCCGACATTCAACACATCGGTGACGCCGGCTACGGCGGCGTGGCCCCCGGGGTGAATATCAACACGCTGAGCGACGCTATTCGCGGCGTAAGGCACACGGTTTCCCACATGGCACGTTCAGTTCGACGATAGTGAAAGAAAGGAACTATACGATGCAGAAGATCAGCATTCTTCTCGCCTGTGTGTCCGGCATGTCAACCAGCATGATGGTGCAGAAGATGAAGGAGGCGGCCTCCCAGCGCGGGATTGAGGTCTTCATCGACGCGGTCTCGACCGCGGAGGCACTGGAATCCACCGGCGACTACGACGTTCTCCTCCTCGGGCCCCAGGTCGCCTACATGGAGAACGAGTTTCAGTCCAAGGTCAGCATCCCGGTGGGCGTCATCCCGATGATGATGTACGGCACCATGAACGGCGAGGGCGCGCTCGACTATGCCGTCACTGTGAAGGAAGGCAAGTAAATGGCCGAGCCGGCTAACTCGGAATCGGCCATGGGCCTGATCCTCCATGGCGGAACGGCACGCAGCCATGCCATGAACGCCATCCGTGAGGCCAAGGCGGGAGACTTCGAGGCCGCCCGTGCGTCTCTCGCCGAGGCTGACAAGTCTTTCATCGAGGCTCACGCATTCCAGAAGGCCCTTCTCACGCAAGAGGTTCGTGGCGGCTCGACGGAGCTATCCCTCCTGCTCATCCATGGCGAGGACCACCTCATGACCGCGCAGGTGATCAAGGACCTGGCCGTAGAGTTCGTCGATTTATACGAAAGGATCGACGCGTAACGCCGCGCCGCCCGGGCTAAGCCCGGGCCAAGCGCTTACACCGCGGCGGCCACGGCCGCGATGCGCCCGGCGACCTTGCGGGCCTGTTCCTCGTCGGCGGCTTCGACCATGACGCGGAAGATCTCCTCGGTTCCCGACGGGCGCAAAAGCACCCGGCCGGCATCCCCGAGCTCCTCTTCGGCGGCGGCACGGCAGGAGATCACGTCGTCGTTGCTCAAGATGATCGACTTATCGGAGACCGGCACGTTGATGAGGACCTGGGGTAAGACGGTCATGACGTCGGCAAGCTCGGCCAGCGACTTGCCCGTGGTGGCCATGCGCTTCATCAGGTGCAGACCCGTGAGGGTGCCGTCGCCGGTGGTGGCGTACTCGGAGAACACGACGTGGCCGGACTGCTCGCCGCCTAAGTCGTAGCCGCCGCGGTTGAGTTCTTCCAAGACGTAGCGGTCGCCCACCTTGGTGTCGATGACCTTAATGCCCTCGCGCTCCATGGCGAGCCGCAAGCCGAGGTTCGACATCACCGTCGCCACGAGGGTGCTGTGGCGCAAATCGTTGTCCTCGTTGAGCGCGACGGCGAGGATCGCCATGATCTGATCGCCGTCGACAACGTTGCCCTCCGCGTCGACCGCCAGGCAGCGATCGGCGTCGCCATCGTGGGCGAGCCCCAGGTCCGCGCCGTATTCGACGACGGCCTGCTGGATCTGCTCGATGTGGGTGGAGCCGCAGTTGTCGTTGATGTTGTAGGAATCCGGACGGTTGTGGATCGGCGTGACCTGCGCGCCCGCTGCCTCGTACGCCAAGGGTGCGACGGCGCTGGCGGCACCGTTGGCGGTGTCGACGACCACGTGGATGCCGCTGAGGTCGGTCTGCATCGCGTCGGCGAGGTGGCTGAGGTAGCGCGAGCGGGCGTCCGGGGCTTCTTCGATGATGCGGCCGATGCTCGTGCCGGTGGGGCCCTGCTCCTGGAGATCCTGCATAGTCTCCTCGATCTCGTTTTCGACGTCGTCGGGAAGCTTGTGCCCGCCGGCCGAGAAGAACTTGATGCCGTTATCGGGCATCGGGTTGTGCGACGCGGAGATCATCACCCCCAAATCAGCGCCATAATCATCCGTGAGGAAGGCAACGCCGGGGGTGGGTAGGACGCCGACGCGTAAAACGTCGACACCCCGCGAGGCCAAGCCTGCGGACAGGGCGGCGGCGAGCATCTCGCCGGAGACGCGCGGGTCTCGGCCGATGATCGCGGTCGGGCGGCGTTTGTGAGAGCGGCGGTCCTTGGTCAGCACCACTGCCGCCGCCGCCCCAAGGCGCAGGGCGAGGGACGCGGTGAGCTTTTCGTTCGCGAGTCCGCGAACGCCGTCGGTTCCGAAGAGTCGAGTCATAAGAAATATTATGCCTGCCCGCCCGGCTACATCCCCCACGTGTGGTTGATATACCTTTTCCGGTAGCCATTAGTGCAACTTTCATATTAACTACGGGTACTGTGTCCTAAATCTCGCACGACCGGAAGTCTCTATGGATCAGATTGATCAGTTAATCGAGTCTGGGCTCGGCCCCGTAGCCGACATTCTGGACGCTATTGTCTTCTTCGAGCTGCCGATCGCCGGCGGTATCCCCTTGATCGTCATCTGGCTGATGGCCGCGGCGATCTTCCTCACCGTCTGGCTGGGCTTCCAGCCGATTACCGGTATCAAGCACTCCTTCAACGTCATCCGAGGCAAGTTCAACCGCAAGACCGACCCCGGCGAAATCTCCACCTTCCAGGCGCTGGCCCCCGAGCTTTCGGGCACGATCGGCCTCGGCAACATCGCGGGCGTGGCGGTGGCGATCTCCGTCGGTGGGCCCGGCGCCGCGCTCTGGATCGTCGTCTTCGGCCTCATCGGCATGAGCGTGAAGATGTCAGAGGCCACCCTCGGCGTCATGTTCCGCAAGGTGCGTGACGACGGCACCATCGCCGGCGGGCCCATGTACTACCTGCGTGACGGTCTCCGCAAGGTCGGTTGGGTCAAAACCGGCAGCGTGCTCGCGTGGCTCTACGCCCTGTTCACTTTGCTCGGCCTCTACGGCGCGGACCTCTTCCAGTCCAACCAGGTCGCCGAGATCGTCTCCGAGTCTTCCGGCTCCGAGTTCTTGCAGCAGAACAACTGGGTGATCGGCATCGTCATCGCCACCCTGGTGGGCATCGTGATCATCGGGGGTGTGAAGTCGATCGGCAAGTGGACCGGCCGCATCACCCCGGCCATGGCCGCGATCTACATGATCTCCGTGACCGCGGTGAGCATCGTCAACATCAACGACGTCCCGGCGGCACTGGCCTCCATGGTCACGGGCATGATCACTCCGGAAGGCGTGACCGGCGGCGTCATCGGTGTCGCGGTCGTCGGCATCCAGCGTGCGCTGTTTTCCAACGCGGCCGGTGTGGGTACCGCCGGCTTCGCGCACTCGGCCTCCAAGACCCGCCGGCCCGCGACCGAGGGCTTCACCGCGATGTGGGGACCGTTCTTCGACTCGGTCATCGTCTGCATGCTCACCGCCACCGCCATCGTGGTCACCGGCGTCTACGAGGGCGCCGGCGAAGACGTCGAAGGCGTGGCGCTGACCGCCTCCGCCTTCGGCACGGTCGCCGGTTGGTTCCCGTACCTGCTCACGGTCTGTGTCGCACTGTTCGGCTTCTCGACGGTCCTCGCCTACTCCTACTACTTCGAGCAGGCAGCCACCTACATCTTCGGCCACAGCGACGGCGTGCGCTGGACCGTCAAGGTCATCTGGGTCATCGGCCCCATCATCGGCGCCTCTGCCTCGCTGGATGCGGCGATCACTTTCGCCGACGCCTCCTTCTTCCTCATGGCGATCCCGAACCTCTTGGGCATCTACTTCCTGTCCAACGTGCTGCGCCGCGAGATCCTCTCCTACCGCAAGTCGCTATCCCGCGGGCAGATCACCGCGATTCCCGACGAAGACCTCCAGGTCGGCATGGGCAACCACGAGCCGACCGCCGAACAGGTCGAGCACGCCGAGGCCGTCGAGCGCGGCGAGCGCGAACCCGATACCGGACCGCAAGAGGTCGATCCGGACGAGTTGGTGAAGCGTTAGGCGTTGTGCGGGGTGGTTACGGGCTGGTGTGTGCTACTCACTTTGAGAGGTGCTAGCGCTGCATGAGGCCAGGCGGGCCCGGATCCCGGCGTTCAGCCGGAGGCGTTCTAACCGACCTGCGCGATAAGGACCGCGGTGGGAATCCCGACCGCTATCGGCACGATCGCCAGCCCGGCGAAGATGAAGCGCTTCCACCCGAACTGAACGCCTACTCGTTTCAGCTGGTCGTGCCACAACAGCGTGGCCAGCGACGCCCACGGAGTAATCAATGGGCCAGCGTTGACCCCAATCAGCAAGGCTGTCACCCCGGCCGGGATTGTCACCGCCGGCTCTAACATCAGATACGCCGGAATGTTGTTGATGACGTTGCTCGCTACCACCCCGGCGCCGGCCACCGCATACAACCCACCCGGGGTATCGCCTGCCCCACCGAGTAGATCTTGGACCACGGCGGCACCGCCCAAGATGTTGATCAGCGTCGCCAATACTGAAAAGCCGGTGGCCAACACCAGCGCCGACCATGGCACCAGATCCAGGCTGATGCTTTCTCGACGTTGCCACCACGCCGCGCAGAGCAGGATGCCGGCGGCGAATGTGCTCGATACCCAATAAGGAATCGGCGAGACGAGCGCGGGCAGAAGGCAGCCGATCACCACGAGGGCGAGTACTAGGAGCGGATCTTTCTGCGCCCGAGGATGCGGGGCCGTAACCGCGTGGCCGGTTGCCGCGCGCAGTTGCACCAGCCATGAGGCTGCACCCACCACCGCCAGCGCAGCGATCGCCGGCAAAAACACATAGTGCTGATACCCCGCGGGGGAAGAGAAGTAGCCGCCCCCGACGGCAAGGAGGTTCGTCAGGTTGGACACCGGCAGCACGAGGGATCCGATGTTTGCGATCCACACCACCGAGATCGCGGTGGCCATCACCGAAAGCCCGTTTCTTCGGGCCAGCACGATCGCCAGCGGAGTGATCAAGATAGCGGTGGTATCCAGCGAAAAGAAGACCGTCACGAGCACCGCGAGCACCAGGATTCCTACCCAGATGACAGCCTTCCGCGCCTCCGTCGATCGCGGAGCGCGGTGTTCGATCCAGCGGGTGACTTCCTCGAAGGCACCGAAATCGGAGGCGAGATTGACTACGACCGACATCCCGATGACGAATCCGAAGATCGGCAGAAGCCGGGCGAAAAGCTCACCGGCTTGCGCAGGATCCAGCCACACCAACAAGGCGGAGAAGATGAGCGTGCCCGCTGCCAGGCAAGCAAGCGCTGACTTGTTCATGGCTTCCAGGTTTACGCCTCTATGTGTTGCGAGCACCGGCTCGGGTGAAACGATCGAAGCTGGCCGTGGACTGCCCCGTCACCCGGGCGTCTTTGAGCCAGCGCACCTCACGATACACAGCCGGCGGGCACGCGAGTAGCCGGCGCTTAACCGTCAGATGCGAAGAAAACATCCCCGCAGCACACATGTACTGCGGGGACGGCGGGTCGATTCCCTAGTTGGAAGGGGACTGACTCCTTAAGGCTCCAAGCACACCGGCATAACACATCGCCGAAATCAGGATGACCGGGAAGGAGGTCAGCGCGTCGACGATGGCGCCCTCCTTAACGATCACCATCGTGACCACGCCCACGATCCAACCAGCGAGGGGAAGGCAGAGGGTTTTCTTCCTGTCTCAGCTAGGAGTAATGCCCCTTAAGGTGGTGTAACTCGGTGGCCGAGATCGTCTGCAGATTCGTGTTGTGCACGGATGTAGAGCGGCCACCGTGTGATCCTTCGAGTCAACCTCTTACCGAATCCTCGAATGGAGTCATCACGATGACCGCACCTCATATCGTCGACCCTGCCGGCCTTCTTGGCCAAGCCCTCGCCGAGGCGTCGCCGGATCTGATGCGCGAGCTGCTGCAGACCATGATCAACGCCTTGCTGTCCGCCGATGCCGACGCCGTCTGCGGGGCGGAGTGGAACGCCCGCTCTGCCGAGCGCACCAACTACCGAAACGGCTACCGCCACCGCCCGCTCGATACGCGGGTTGGCACCGTCGACGTGGCGGTGCCCAAGCTGCGGTCGGGGTCCTACTTTCCCGAGTGGCTGCTCGAGCGCCGCAAGCGTGCTGAGTCCGCGCTGATCACCGTCGTGGCGGATTGCTATCTGGCCGGAGTGTCCACCCGCCGCATGGACAAGCTGGTCAAGACCCTGGGCATCGACTCACTGTCGAAGTCGCAGGTCTCCCGCATGGCCACCGACCTGGATGAGCAGGTCGCCGCGTTCCGGCACCGGCGCCTGGATGAGGCAGGGCCGTTGACTTTCGTCACCGCCGATGCGTTGACGATCAAGGTTCGGGAAAACAAGCAGGTCGTCAAGGCCTCGGTGCTGCTGGCCACCGGGGTCAACGGCGACGGGCACCGCGAGGTGCTGGGCATGCAAGTGGCGACCAGTGAGACCAAGGCCTCGTGGAACACCTTCTTCGCCGACCTGGTCGCCCGCGGCCTGGGCGGCATGCGGCTGGTGACCTCTGATGCGCACGCCGGCCTCGTGGATGCGATCTCGGCGAATCTGCCCGGAGCCGCCTGGCAGCGCTGCCGCACCCACTACGCGGCGAACCTCATGGCGGTGTGCCCGAAGTCCATGTGGCCGGCCGTGAAGGCCATGCTGCACAGCGTCTATGACCAGCCCACCGCAGACGCCGTCAACGCCCAGTTCGACCGACTATTGGACTACACCGAGCACCGGCTGCCCGAGGTCGCCGACCACCTCGGTGACGCTCGAGAGGACCTGCTCGCCTTCACCACGTTCCCCGACGACGTGTGGCGGAAGATCTGGTCCAACAACCCCACCGAGCGGCTCAACCGCGAGATCCGCCGCCGCACCGACGTTGTAGGGATCTTCTCCAACCGGGATGCCATCGTCCGCCTCATCGGCGCCGTCCTGGCCGAGCAGACCGACGAATGGGCCGAAGGACGTCGCTGCCTCGGCCTCGAAGTCCTGAGCCGATGCCGACTCGCCCTGACCACCGACACCAGCTCGCAGACGGAGGTAAACACCGACCCACTGATGCAACTACCCGCCTGACCACCAACGAAGGATCAAAAACCAGTTACACCACTACCAGGGGCTTGACCCAGCTAGGCATCGAGACTCTTAATCCATACCGTTGAAGTGTGACCGGCAGCCAGGACATAGATTTCCCTAGCCCGGGGCATCGAGGTGATACGCGCACACAATTATGACCTTTTATAAGTCAAACACTGTGCACGGTCAATGCTAAGAGCCCAAGGCGACTCCGACGGTGTGGTCTCGTGTACCTATGAGTCTCCCCGGATCCATTGATTCCCGATTACGCACGTGCGTAAAGACCGCTTCGCACTATGCCGCGGCATAGTAAGTCTGGGGCTGTTTCAGCTCGCGGGGTCACTGCGGCGGCCTTGTTAGGGCGAACGCCTGAGGGATTCCGACTCTGTTTTACGCACGTGCGTAAAACCCACTCCACACTATGCCACGGCATAGTAAGTCCGGGGTTACCGAAGACGACTCCGACAGTATGGCCTCGCGCACCTATCAATTCCCCCGGGACCCATCGATTTCCGATTACGCACGTGCGTAAAGACCGCTTCGCACTATGCCGCGGCATAGTAAGTCTGGGGCTGTTTCAGCTCGCGGGGTCACTGCGGCGGCCTTGTTAGGGCGAACGCCTGAGGGATTCCGACTCTGTTTTACGCACGTGCGTAAAACCCACTCCACACTATGCCACGGCATAGTAAGTCCGGGGCTGTTTCAGCTCGCGGGGTCGACTCATTTCAACCTCGCGCACAGACCACACCCCATAAACAACGAATAAACAACGAAAACGCCGCCCGCCCCAAACCAGGAGCAGACGGCGTCTCGACAACGCAGCTGAACCGAAGCTTTAGCGCTTGGAGTACTGCGGTGCGCGGCGGGCCTTGTGCAGACCGGCCTTCTTGCGCTCGACGGCACGAGCGTCACGGGTGAGGTAGCCGGCCTTCTTCAAAGCCGGGCGGTCAGCCGGGTTGTACTTGTTCAGCGCGCGGGCGATAGCCAGGCGCAGGGCACCGGCCTGGCCGGTGGGGCCACCGCCGCCGATGTTGGCCTTGATGTCGAACTGGCCTTCGCGCTCGAGCAGCGTCAGCGGGGAAAGGATGTCCTGCTGGTGCAGCTTGTTCGGGAAGTAGTCGTCCAGGGTGCGGCCGTTGACGAGGATCTCGCCGGTGCCCGGCTTCAGCAGCACGCGGGCGATGGCGCGCTTACGGCGGCCGACGGTCTGGATCGGGCCCTCATTAACAACCGGGGCGGCCTCTTCGACCTCGTCCTCGGCCTCGGTGTTGAGGGTGTCGCCGATGGTGTAGCTGAAGTCCTCGGTCGCGGCCTGGACGGCAGCGATGTCCTCAGCGGAGGCGACGTTGTCCTGCTCCTGCTCGTTGGAGATGTTCGGATCAGTCATTACTGGCTCACCTGCTTGAACTCGAAGGTCTCGGGCTGCTGACCGGCGTACGGGTGCTCGGAGCCGGCGAAGACGTGCAGCTTCTTGATGGACGTGCGGGAAAGCTTGTTGTGCGGCATCATGCCACGCACGGATTCCTCGATCAGTCGCGCCGGGTTGCGGTCGAGAGCCTGACCCAGGGTCATGGTCTTCAGACCACCCGGGTAGCCGGAGTGACGGTAGCGGTTCTCGCGCTCGCGCTTGTTGGAGGAGATGTGGACCTTGTCGGCGTTGATCACGATGACGTGGTCGCCGGTGTCGACGTTCGGTGCGAAGATCGGCTTGTGCTTACCGCGCAGCAGGTCAGCGGCGGTGGAAGCAAGCTTGCCGAGCACCACGTCGGTAGCGTCGATGACGTACCATTTACGGGTAATGTCACCGCTCTTCGGGTGGTAAGTAGACATGCATGACTCCTTTAAAAGTCTGTCTAGAGGTGTGCCGGCCAACTGGTCACGCTCCGTCGACTTCGGCACCACTGTGCTGAAGCCCCCGATGCACCCGCGGCGGCCGGTGGAGACCCGCTGGTGACGCGTAGACGTAACTCGAAACGTTGATTTTAGGACACCTGCTGTTAGGACACCAAAACGCCCGGGGCCGTCTTAAAGACGACTCCCGGGCGAGGTGTAGGCGTCACTGGTCCCAACAGATCTGTGTCAGAAGCATTCCCCCAAATGCTTCCGACGCAGACATCCCTACCGTGACAGCGCGCGGGCGTGCTCAAGCATCTGCCCCCGAGGCCGGGATGAGCCCGCGGCGCTGGGTGTGCGGTGGTTACTGCCAGGAGGCGGCGGCGCGACGGTTGATGTCGCTCATGTTGGCGTTGCCCTCGGCGAGAGTGGTGGAAATGGTGGACAAGATGGTGTTGAGTTCGGCGGCGGCAGCATCCCACTGGGCCTGGGCGGCCTGGTAGGCGGCAGCCGAGTCACCCTCCCAGGCCTCGATCATGGGCTGGAGCTGACGCTTGAGGTCGTCGAGCTCGCCGGCGATGCGGGCGGAGGTGTTCTGGATGTCGGCCGAGCCGGCCTCGATCTCACCGAACTGGTACTTGATCTGGCTCATGGATAGTTCCTCTCCTTGCGTGGTTCCTACTAGAGGTTCAGGCCCGGGGTGGCCACGGCGTTGAACGCCTGGGCGTTAGTGGCCTCAACGTCCGAGAAGTTGTGGGCGTTGGAGCGCAGGTTGTCGGAGATCGACGCCAGCGCCTCCTGCAGCTGGTGGGCGGCGGTGTTGTAGCGCTCCATCAGGTTGTCGAAGCTGACCTGGGCGTTGCCGGCCCAGGCCCCGCGCAGGCCGTCGACGACGCCGCGCAGGCGGTTGAGTTCGGCCTGGACGTTCGAGTTCACGCCGTCCACGTTGCCGGCAGTGGCAACCATGACCTCGGATTCGGTACGAAACATCTGGCTCATCTTCGCGATGGTCCCTTCCTGTGTGAGTGGCGGGCAGTAGCGAAAGGAGTTCTTCTTCTCTTTCCTTCCGCACCGATATATGACTGGGCTTTAGGTCAACTGGTTCCCGGCACGTACCCCGGAATCTGCGATTGTTAAAGAATCCACCGCCATCGTGCACGCGGCGTGTTGTGCTACCGAGGCTTCGGCACGCGTGTGGCAGCCGACGGAGACCTGCTCAGTGCCTTCGGTCCAGCTAGTCCAGCGCACCTGGGAGCCATCCTCGGGGTATTCGACATAAGCCGCGCGCTCGCCTTCGCGGTGGAATTCGGCGAGCTCGTCGTCCATGCCGACCTGGCGTTCCAGCTCCGCATACAGGGCCTCCTGGCTGATGCCGTGCAGCGGATCGGTGGCTATCAGGATGCGCAGCTCCGGATCGGGGCCGGTTGCGCGCAGTACATCGCCGTCTTCTTCTATAGCGAATCCCTCGGGCAGCTCGACGGAGATCTCGCCGGCTTCCAGCACGACACTCGCCGGCCTCTCCGGCTCCGGCTCTGGCGATACAGACTCCTCCGGTTCTACCTGCACAGCCGGGGGTTCTTCTACCACCTCCGAACCGGCGCCGGCAACCGCGCGCAGCCCAAACCACACCACTCCCCCGACCAAGATGAACACCGCGACAGCGATCGCCACCAGCGTCATCAGCCGGGAGGGATCGTCGCTGGCCAGGCGGTGTTTGCCCGCAGCACCAGCCGACACCTCCGCAAACTCGCCGGTATCGGGCCCCTCGGGCGCGGCGTCCGCTATGCCGGGTTCCTCCACCGCCACGCCGGCGGTGGCGAAGAGCCGGTGCAAGGTCTCGGCGATCTCGTCGTCAGCATCGATGGTTACTGCGACCTCCGGCCAGACCTCGCCGGCGAGCGTGCGCACCTGATCGACGACCGCGTTCGCCGCCCAGCCCTCCGTGATGCCGCGGGCGGGCAGGTCGTAGCGGTAGACGACGTCGGAGGGGCGCAGGCCGTCGAAAACCGTCGCGGAGTCGAAGACCGTCACCCCGAGCGTCGGGTTGCCGGTGCGTGGGGCGGCGAGATTCGTCATGGCGTGTCCTTCCTCGCGATCTGACAGGTGCCGACGACACCACCGCGCGCCACATACGTCCCTCGCCCCGGCGGCTGGGTGGTGGGGTTAACGCCGAAGAGCGTGCCGTCGTCGCGGTCGGCCGAAAGCACGATCGCGGCGTGTTGTTCCTTACGCACCGCGGCGAGCAGCCCGGAGAACAACGCCCGTCCAATCCCACCGGAGCGCCGCGCAATAACCAGGTGCAGCCCGATATCGCGGGCGTGCGGGATGAGCTCGAGCAGCGCGTGGATATCGTTGTCGGCAACGAGGTCGAGATCGTCGATGACCACGTAGATCTCCGGGCCCGACCACCAGGAGCGTTCCTTCAGCTCGGCCACCGAAATGTCCTGGTCGGGAAGGCGCGCGCTCAGCGTGGCGACGGTATCGCGCACCACCTGCCCCACCGCGGTCGACGAGGCGGCGTAGGCGGCGAGCATGGCCTCATCAATGCGCCCGAGGTGAGCCCGGCGCGGGTCGATGACCACGAGGCGGGCGCGCTTAGGGCCCAGGCCCACGATGCCGTGCATGATCGTGGCCAGCGCCGTGGATTTGCCGGCACCTGCCTGGCCGGTGATGACGAGGTGGCCATCGTCGTCACGCCAGGACAGCGTCTCCAGCGCCGGGCCGCCGCGGCCGAAGGCCACGGGGACGCTGGTATCGAGTTCGGAAAGCTGCAGCTGGGCGGGCAGTTCCTTGAGCGCGGGCACGGGCTCTCCGGCGGTGGTGGCGCGGATGTGTTCGATGTCTTGGGCGGCGGTGTGCGCGATGAGCATCTGGGATCCATCCGGCGCAAGACCGCGCCCAGGGTGGGTGGGCAGGCGTTTTTGGGCCTTGCGGTCGATAACGGAGTCGAGGGGTTCGACGAGTCGCAGCTCGATGCGGTGGGTGATCAGATCGCGCAGGGCCGGGCGGATGGTCGACCAGCGCGGCGTCGATAAGATGAGGTGCACGCGCGCGGCCGGGCCGTCGGCGGCGAGCCGGGTGACGGGATCGACGAGGTCGTCGAGCTCGCCTCCCGTGGTCGCGATCGCGTGCCAGCCGTCGATGACTAAGAAGGTGTGGCGCTTTTCTGGCTTATCGACGAGTGCGCCCACCTCATCCACGATCCGCCGAATGCGCTCTTCATTGCTGCGATCGGCGTAGCCGGCGACGTGCGGGAGGCGGGCGAGGTGCGCCAGTGCGCTGCCGAAGTCGATGATGTAGAAGCGCGCGGTGGAGGTATCGGCCGTGACGGCCGCGGAGGCAACGAGCGTGCGCAACGCACCGGATTTGCCGCTTTGCGGACCACCGCAGACAGCGACGTGCCCGCCGCCGGCCTTCAGGTCAATGCGCAGCGGGTCCTGGCGCTGGCGATACGGGCGATCGATAATGCCGATGACCGGCTGCAACGCCGGTTCTTCCTCCGCCACGGCGGAAAGCTCGAGCATCTCCGGCAGCGGATCGAGCCAGATCCGGTGCGCGGACAGCCCGCGGATCTCGGCGGCGCCTTGGGCGGCGGTGACGACGGCGTCGAGAAGCGTGTGATCCTCCTCGATCGTCTCGGTGATATCGGGCTCCGCTGCCGGTTCGACGCCGGTGAAGCGTCGTACGCTCGTCTCAGGTTGAACAGGGCTACGGCGGATGTGGCGGCGGGCGGGCCCAGAGACGTAGGCAGCCTGGAAGCGCACGAGGCGCTGGGCGTCGGTACGCAAGAAACCGGCACCGGGCCGGGCGGGCAGTTCGTGGGCGTCGGCAACGCCTAAGACCTGGCGGGATTCGCCGGCGGAGAAGGTCTTCAGCCCGATGCGATAGGACAGGTGCGAATCCAGGCCGCGGAGCTTGCCTTCCTCGAGGCGCTGGGAGGCCAAAAGGAGGTGTACTCCCAGCGAGCGTCCGAGGCGACCGATGGCGACGAAGAGGTCGGCGAAATCCGGGTGCTGGCCTAAA
The DNA here is from genome assembly GCF_003065405.1 of Corynebacterium yudongzhengii. NCBI lineage: Bacteria > Bacillati > Actinomycetota > Actinomycetes > Mycobacteriales > Corynebacteriaceae > Corynebacterium > Corynebacterium yudongzhengii. Next base: position 441,994 of record NZ_CP026947.1, on the reverse strand, counting down.
AGCTCGGAGAACTCGTCGACCACGATGACCAGGGCGGGCAGCGCCTCGAGATCCGGGCGCGTGCTGCGGCGCGCCTGGGCGTAGTCGGTGATGTTGGCGAAGTTCCCGGCCCGGCGCAGCACCTCCTGGCGACGGTTGAGCTCTCCGGACAGCGCGTCATACATGCGCTCGACGAGTACGGCCTCGTCTTCCAGGTTCGTGATCACCGCGGAGGTGTGCGGGAGCTTTTCACAACCCAAAAACGTCGCACCCCCCTTGAAGTCGACGAGCACGAGGTTCAGCTCACTCGGATCGTGGGTGAGCGACAGGCCGGCGACGAGGGTGCGCAAGAGCTCGGATTTTCCGGAGCCAGTCGCCCCGATGCACAGGCCGTGCGGGCCCATGCCGCCTTGGGCGGATTCCTTCATGTCGAGCTTCAACGGGGCGCCGGTCTCCGTCACGCCGATCGGGGTGACCAGGCGCGTGGACGCATGCGTACGCTGCGGCCACAGCCGTGCGGGGTCTAAGGATTCCACTCCCCCTAGCCCGACGAGGGCCAGCAGTTCGTTGCTGCTGCGGCCGGAGGCGTGCTCGGAGCGTCGATAAGCGGTCATCGCCCGCGCGTGCTGCGCCGCAGCTGCCGAGCTCAGTGCGTCGGGCGAGCCTAGATCCTCCGAGCCGGTCGCCGTGGTCACCGCGAGATGCTCGCCGACGCGCAACGCGATGCCCTCGGCCTCCGCGCGGTAGCGCAACGCACTGGCCGCCGAGCGGGTGTCGACCTCGATGAGGCAGGTGTAGGCCTCGTCGTCGATAAATGCCTCCGTGCCGTTCGTCATCGTCTCCGAGACGATGAGCACCCGATGCCGCGCCTTTGTCGGCTGGTGGGCGTGTGGGTACCACTTCAGCTCGTCGAAACCCCCGCCGACTAACTCGATGCCGAGCGTGTCCGGGCCGTGTGCCGTGGTCAGCTGGGCGATGAGCGCGCGGGTGAGCGCCGGTGCCTGCGGGCCGTTGAGGGAGAGGAAGCGAAACGCGCGCAGCTGAACCACCACGGGCATATCCGCCACCGTCGAGACCGCCGCGAGGGTGCGGCGTAGGCTCACCGCGCACACCGGCTCGAGATCCTCCGCCGCCCCGGAGTCCTTGACCTCCAGGGAGGTGCTCAAGGAGGCGGCGCCGGTGCCGAGGCGGACCTCGAGGACATCGTCGTCCTCCCCGGCGCGCTCCCACATGCGGGCGGTGCCGACGCGCGACAACAGCTCGTCGGGCGACGGGTGGCGGTGCAGCTCGTGCGAACGCTGCCGCGCGGCCGCCGAGAGCGCCTTCTCGCGCACGATCTGCAGGTGACGTAGGTAGGTGCGGCGCGTTTCGTCGACATCCCCCTCGCTCTGCGGCGGGGAGAACATCATGAGCATGGACACGCCCATCATGAGCGGCAGGACCAGCATCATCGGGCTGGCCGCGCGCCCGCCGGCGAACATGACGGCAACCATGGCCACCATCGCCGCGACCATGATCACCGGCATGAGGATCCGGATGATCGGCATCGGCTTCGGCCGCTGCGCGGCCGGCACCGCGTCGACGGTGATGGTGCCGGAAGGTTACGGTGGAGCCGGCTCCCGCTGCCCAGGAGCTGGGGTCTCCACGATGTAATCGGACTGCTCAACAAGCACGCTCACGTGCGCATCCTTCCCCCGAAGGTGTGTCACTTCGCCACCGATTCCCCCGAATCCGTGGACACGCCCGCGATTCTAGGCGATGATGCCACTGTTGGCAGCGCTGTTTTTCTAGCCGGCCTTTCCTGCCCTCTCCACCCGGCTCAGCATCGCGTTGATCAGCAGGCAGGCGGCTAGAAACGCCGCGACAGACCCCGTGGCTTCGAACAGCGACTGCCCGAGAGTAATCGTGTAGCACCCGGAGGCGAAATTGAAGGCCCCTGAGCCAAGCAGCAGGGACGCCCCGGGGGTCCGCTCCACCCTTCCCCCTCCATGACGTAGATCACAGTGTACCGGTGGACAGGACTGCCGCCTTCCGCCATGATGAACACCATCGGCAGGTGGGGGGCCTGCCGGATTCACACGCACATATTTCGGGGGAGTACTGACATGCCTGCGCATTCACTGCGCCTGACCACCCGCCTGCACGTCGGCGGATTCCACCGCGAGATCGACCTGACGCTACCGACGTCCTCGGCGATCGCCGAGGTCCTTCCCGAAGTCCTCGAGCTCGCCGAAGCACCACAGATCACCCGGCCCTGGCGCGCCTCGACCGTCGGGGGCAAGGCGCTCGACATGTCCTCGCCGCTGGCGGAAACGGGCTTACATCACGGCCACGTGCTCGTGCTCACGCCGGCCGAGCCTGTCGACGCCCCCATCGTCCGCGACTCCGCCGAAGCACTCGTCGCCCATTCCTCGGGCCGCGGCGCCGTCGGCGGTCTCACCGCCGCCGTCATCACCGGCGCTTTCATGGCGATCACCCTGCTGAACAGCTACGTCGAGCTCGAATGGGCGCTGCTCGCCGGTGCCGTACTCGCGGTCATGAGCGCCCGCCAACACCCCCTTCTCGCCCTGCCCATCGCGGCGCTGGTCGCCTACGCCTGCGCCCGGCTGGTCACGGGAGGCTCGCTTATCGACGCCCCCACCTGGGCACTCATCACCGCCGCCTCGGCGGCGCTGGTGACACTGGCGGTGTTGGGACTGGTGGGTGCCGTCGGCACGCGTACGGCCGGCGGCATCGGTGCGGCCTCGGCGATCGCTTATGCCGCTTCTATCGGCGCTCTTCTGTCTTTCGAGGCCGCCGCGGCCAGCGCGCTGGTCGCCGGAGTGGCGCTGGTGACGTGCACCCCGGGGCTGGTGACCACCCTGGCCGGGCTGGAGGTACCGCGCCTGCCCACCGCCGGCCAGGACTTGGCCGTCGCCGATGGCAACCCTCCTGATACCGACGAACGCGCCCGGCGCGCCGGGCGCATCCACGATGGCATGAGCATCGGCACGGCCGCGGGGATGCTTGTGGCCCTGGGATATCTCGCGAGCCTCGACGGCTGGGCACCGCTTTTGTTGTCCCTGGCCATCGCGGGTGCGACGATCCTGCACGCCGCGCGTCACCGCCGCCTCGTGCCCGCCTGGGCGTTGAGCGCTGTGGGACTCGGCGCGCTGCTGGCGGCCGCCGAGGCGGCGGCGTCTGATCTCGCGGCGGTGATTGTCGGGATGGTCGCCCTCGTCGCTGTCACGGCCGGGCGCTGGGCCGACCACATACGCACCATGGCCCCGACCACCGCCGCCTGGTTGGAGCGCGCCGAGTTCGTCGCAGTTATCGCCGTGCTACCGCTGGCGGGGTGGGTCGGAGGACTCTTTGCCCTCATCAGGGGGTTGGGATGAGACGCTTACTCGCCTGCCTTCTCCCGTTAGCAGCCCTGGTCGCTGCGCCTTTGGCCACGGCCGAAGAGTGCGTCCGCGGCGTGCCCGCCCCTCCGCCTGAGCTGCCGCCTCGACCTGTCGCGGAGCCGAAGCTTCATGATTTCGCCACCGGCGCCGGGGTCACCGTCGCGGTGATCGATACCGGAATCCATCCCCACCCGGAGCTTCTCCACTTAGAGCCCGGCCACGACGTCACGAACGCCGCCGTTTCCGACCCGCACCACGACTGCGACGGTCACGGCACCGCCGTCGCCGGCATCATCGCGACGCAGACCTCCGGAATCGCCCCGGACGCACGCATCGTGCCGATCCGGCAGACCACCGCCTACGCCCGCATGCCCGCCGGCCACGGCGATGAGGGCGAGGGCACCCTGGCCTCGCTGACTGCGGCGATTCACTTAGCTCTCGACGAAGGCGCCGACATCATCAACGTCTCCGTCGTGGCCTGCACCGACGCCGAAGTCGACGACCACGAGCTCAACGAGGCGCTCCGGCGTGCCGAAGAGGACAACGCGGTCATCGTCGCCGCGGCCGGCAACCGGACCACCGACTGCCACGACCACGCCACCGTCTATCCGACGCATGCCCCCACCGTCATCGGGGTCCAAGCCACCCAAGGCTCCGCCGAGGCCGCGGAGTATTCGCTCACCCTCCCCCCCGGATCAGCCACGCCTGAGCGCTCCCGGTCACGTGCCAGTGGCTTTAGCCCCGGATAGCGACGGCTGGGTCTCCGCCATCACCCCACCCAATGGGGAGAACCAAGAGTTTCACGGCACCAGCTTCGCCGCCCCAGTGGTCGCGGGCACGGCGGCGCTTCTGCGCGAACGCTACCCCGAGTATTCCGCCGCTGAGCTGCGCGAACACCTCTTCGCCAGCGCGCAGTCCACGACCGATTCACTCGATCCGCTCGCCGCGCTCACCACTCGGCCTGCGCCTACGCCGGAATACCGGACCGCGGCGATCACGGCGCCGGTGGCCGAGGAGCACTCCGTCGATCTGCGGGTGCTCATCGTCTTGGCGAGCGTGATGGTCGTCCTCGCGATCGCGACCGGGCTGCGCCGCCCGCCGGCGCCGGCGCGGAGACGACGCCGGCTCACGAACCTCTTTAAGGAAGAACCTTAAGGGGCTCCGAATCGGACTCGTTTTGCGGACCCGCGTCGAAATGCGGGTGGCAGAGGGCTGGAGGGCCGGACGGCCATGCGGCTGTATCGCTTTCGTGCGCCTGGTCGAAAGGAGCCTTACAGAAAGGAGTCCCGCGCGGTCGAAACGAGCACTCCTTTAGATGCCACTCATTTCGACCAGCGCTAGCGCGTCATGCGAATGCAGTCCGAACCGAACCACCACCACGCCCCAAGACCCTAGTCCTCGAGCTCCCAGGTGGAGTCTCGCCACCAGCGGCGCTCGGGGACGTCGCCGCGCGATTTGTCGTCGAGAAGCTTGACGCCGAGCACGTGGTGGAGCTGCACGACATCGTGCTCGAAGCCCCACTGCGAGCCCGCCATGTACATGCCCCACAGCTTGGCGGTGTTCTCGCCGACCAGCTCGACGGCCTTGTCCCAGTTGTCCTTCAGGTTGAGGCACCAGTGGCGCAGGGTACGGGCGTAGTCGAAACGCAGGTTCTCCTCGTGGAGGACCTCGAAGCCGTTGGACTGCATGTCGCGCACGATGATGCCGGAGCCGGCGAGCTCGCCGTCCGGGAAGATGTAGCGGTCGATGAAGCCGCCGCGCTGCGTCTGGTGGTTGTCCGGGTAGGTGATGCAGTGGTTGAGCATGAGCCCGCCGGGCACCAGCTTGTCGGAGAGGAACCGGAAGTAGGAGGGGTAGTTGTCCACGCCGATGTGCTCGGCCAGGCCGATCGAGGAGACCGCGTCGAAGCCGGATTCTTCGGTGTCGCGGTAGTCGGCGTAGCGGATCTCCGCGACGTCGTCGAGGCCTTCGTCGATAAGCCGCTGCTGGCCATAGTCCGCCTGCTCCTTCGACAGCGTCACGCCCAGGGCGCGCACCCCGCGGCGGGCGGCGTAGCGGACCATGCCGCCCCAGCCGCAGCCGACGTCGAGAAGCGTCTTGCCCTCTTCGAGGCGCAGCTTTTCGTAGACGAGCCGGAACTTGTTGTCCTGGGCCTCATCGAGGGTGGCGTCCGGGTGCGGGTAATAGGCGCAGGTGTAGGTCATTTCCTCGCCCAAGAAGAGCTCGTAGAAGTCGTTGCCGACGTCATAGTGCGAGGAGATCACGTCGGCGTCGCGCTCCTTGGAGTGCCGCGACAGGCCCTGGCGCAGGGAGCGCTCGAGCCAGCCGGCGCGCTCGACCTCGGGCACGGGCTGGATGCGCAGAGCGCCGTGGTGTCCCAGGGAGCGGTAAATCTTGGCGATCTCGCCGAGGCTCGGTTTGCGGAAGTTGTCATAAAGCTCGCGCAGCGAGTCGAAGATGCCATAAGGGTATGCGAGGTGCTCGCCCTCGACGGTGAGCCCGCCGGTCATCCAGGCGCGCGCGAAACCGAGATCGCCCGGCGCGGTGGCGATATACGACAACCCCTCCGGGTTGTGAATGCGCACTGTGTATTTGGCGTCCTCCGGACCGGTCGCCGACCCGTCGAAAACCTCCCAGCGAAAAGGGTTCGGTGGGGCCACGAGGGTTTCGATCATCTCAGCGATCGACATCGGGGTAAATGCCATGGTGTGTTCAGTCTCCTTTCTTAAGCACCGCTGACGGTCTTCTCGTAGAGGTCCGGGAAGCGTCCGGCAGGGTCATAGCGTTTCTTCAGTTGTCCGGGAAGCTCGCCGCCGTATAGCTCGGCGAACTCCTCGCGGGTGTAGAAGGCCTCCGAGTATAGCGACTTATGCCCGCCGAGCTCGCTGACCTTCTTCTCAATGACCCGGTTGAACGCCCCGGGCTCGGCGTCGGCGGAGACGTGATCGCCCGGCACCGCCGACCAGAATCCGGCGTTGATCCAGGTCACGCCCGGACCGAGGGGGTAGAGGGGCCAGGGGGAGTCAGCGTCGGCAAGCACGTCGCCGCTGCCTGCCAGCTTTTCGACGCCGCCGCGCAACCGAATCGGGCACAGCCACATGGGCTGGATGTCGCTCGCGGAGAAGAACCACTCGATCCACTCCGGGAGGCGATCGACGGTGACCTCGATGTCTTGGACCACGCGTTCGCGGTGCGGCAGGCCATTGGGCCGGTTGATGAGGTTATGCTCGATGTCATAGCGGCGATCTAAGCCTATGAGCTTCCAGTAGAACGACGAGCGCAGAAGATCACGCGGCCACAGCTTCCTAACGGTGGGGTTTTGCGCCCCGAACGCGCGCGAGCACCAGAACCAGTCGACGTCCCAGCGCCAGATGTAGTCGCGGATGCTTAAGCGATCGCGCAGGATGCCCTCGGGGTGCTGGATCGAGCGGTAGTAGATCTGCTCGCGGGTGTAGTCGGAGGTCGGCCCGGCCTTGTCGGTGCCGCACGCAATGACCAAGTAGAGCTCGTGAGGCGAAAACGCCACGCCGTCGAGCCCGTGGATGGTGCGCCCCTCGAAGGTGCCGGCCTCGACGATCTCCCCCATCGCCTCGGCGTAGGTCTGCGGGTCGTGGAAACGCACGTGGGCGAGATCGACGTAGTCGTGGACTTCTTCGAGCTCGATCTTCAGGCGCACGGCGTAGCCGAGGCTGCCGTAGGAGTTCGGGAAGCCGCGGAAGAGGTCGACGTTCTCCTCCGGGGAGGCGGTGACGATCTCGCCGGTGCCGGTGAGGATATCCATCTCGAGGACGGCCTCGTGCGGCAGGCCGTTGCGGAAGGAGGTGGACTCCACACCCATGCCGGTCACCGCCCCGCCCAGCGTGATGGTTTTCAGCTGCGGGATGACCGTCGGGGCGAGCCCATAAGGCAGGCAGGCATCGACTAAGTCCTCGTAGGTGCACATGCCCTGCACGTCGGCGGTGCCGGCGACGGGGTCAATGGCGATGACCCCGTTAAGCCCGCTGACATCGAGGCCCACGTTATCGGCGTGCCGACCCCGAAAGAGGTTCGAGGTCTTCTTCGCCAGGCGTACGCGCCGGCCAGCCGGGACGTTACGGAAGCTCTCCAGCAGCCTCTCGACGGCCCGATCGTGCTCATAGAACCCGACCGGCTGCCGCCGCCGATAGTCAAGCCCCCTTCCGGGCAGGAGACGCCCCACCCCGTCCGAGACTCGACCCAGAGCACCGACCAGCTTTTTACTCAATCCCATGTCAGGCCACTTTAACTAAACCTTGAAGATTTAGCCCGACGAGTCCCCGCTCAAGACTTCCTCCCGGTTGAGTGCGGGGCCTTCCGGCAGCAGGCCCACGAGCTCCCATCCCACCCGATGCGCCTCCGGCAGGCCGAGTGCCTGCACCGACGCCGCATCAGTGTCGTGGATGACCCCGGTTGCGGTCACCACGTGCAGGCCGTGCCCCGTATCGACGGCCACCGCCCCGCCGTCCAGCCCCACCAGCGCATCAAGCTCGGTCTCGCCGACCAGCTGCGTCTCGCCGGACGGCGCCTGCGCGAGCACCCCTGCCCCGCCGCCGGCAAGCGCGCAGAGGTGGCGTTCCGCGGGATCGAGAAACTCCGGGTGTATCTCCGGAAGGGGTGGCGGGGCGGCGTCGGCACGCGTCCCCAGCTCGGCTACCTCCGCCTGCCGGCTTTCCGCGCCCGCGTGGGCGAGGATCTCCGCCTGCAGCTGGCTGAGCGGCGCGATCGTCTCGCCGTTTTCGGCCCAGTAGCCGGTCTCGGTCTCGACGACGACGGGCAGAGGCTCCGGCACCGCGACCGGCCGGTGCTCGGCGAGCGCGTTGATGAGCGTGGGCGGCGCCTGAGCCACCGGGGTCTCCGGGGTGATCCCCAGACCGCGGCGCACCGCGCCGCCGGCGTCGCTTTCGGCGTCCGGCAGGAGGCGGCGGCCGTGGCTAGTGACCAGCCAGTCGTCGATAAGCACGGCCTCGTTATCGGCGAGCGGCGTCGGTGCCGGCGCGCCGGGGCCGAGCAGAACCTGCCGGCCGGACGGGGAGACGCACACGGCCCAGGTGTCGTTCTCCCCCGGCGCATCGCTGGCCAGCAGGTCGGGTGCCCGGGTGATGCCGAGCGGTGGCCCCTTGTCCACCCCGCGCAGATGCTCCTGGCCTATCGCCTGCGCCTGCGCCTCGCCGCCGACGATGAGGCGCGCAGAGGTGAGGTTGTCCACGGGGTGGAGGCGTTCATCGATACGCACGTAGAGCTGGCCGGAATCCGCTCGCAGCAGATCCGCCTCCCCGGGATCCGGCTGCGGGTTGAGCCAGGCGAACAACCCGGCGCCGAGCATGCCGAGCACCACGGCGACGCAGCCGAAGATCACCCCGCGGGTGCGGGTGCGCAGCGGGTCGTGGATCATGCGGATATCGCCGAAAACCAGCCCGTGTTCGACGCGGCGGCGCAAGAAGCGATGCCCGGAGACCTGGGCACGGGTGGTCGGCAGAAAAGGCGAACTCATCTAGAAAACTCATCTCCCCGATGATGAAGTTTTTAGCCGATGTCGCTTACCTTACGTTCTGGGAGGGGATCCGGCGACTCGGAACGCATGCGCTTCAGCTCGTCGTCGTCGAATTTGTCGTTGACCGCGAAGATGATCACATCGCCGTCGCGGTAGACGGGGGTAGCGCCCTCGGCGTTGAACAGGCCGTACCACAGCTGGTAGTTGACCAGCTGCTGCGCCCAGAACGGGCCCGGGGACAAGACGAAGTAGTGCATGTTCAGCTCGTCGGCGGCGCAGTCGACGAAGTTCTTCTCGCCGTCGCCACCGCCGGCGGTGCCCTCGCCGAGCAGGTCCGTGTCCGAGTAGAGGCGCGTGGTGGCGGATTCGCGCATAGACGTCGGCCACTGGTAGTGGCGGTGCAGGCTCGGCAGGCCGTTGTAGGGATACATCCAGCCATAGCCTTCGGCCGGATCTCCGCCGATGAGCCCCTCGTAGGCGTGTGGCTGGCGGGCCAGCCAGTCCCAGGCGCGCAGGTCGGCTGCGTTGACCATGCGGTCGTCTTCGCGCGGGGCGAGATATGACGCCCGGGCGCCGGGGCCGGAGACATGCAGCCCATACAGCGCCACCCCGGCGCCGACGGCCACCGCGAGCCCGCCGGCCAAAAGGTGCGGCCAGCGGCCTTCGAAGGGGGCGCCGCTTAATAGCCGGATGAGCACGGCGAGGCCGACGGCCGCGGCGGCGAACGTCATAATCGCCACGGGCATGATGAGGCGGTGGGCCGTGGAGTAGTGCAGCCCGGCGATGAGATCGAGAACCCCGAGGTCATAGGGCTTCAACGCGTGGGCGGTCAGCCACAGGCTGAACCCATAAAACAGCGGGGCCCAGAGGTTGCGGTACCACACCAGGGCGGTGATCCCGCCGATCGCGGCGAGGACGAGCACCAGGGTCATGTCGTTACCCGGGAAGAACTGGCTGACGTGCCGGGTGTCCATGGTCAGCGCCTCGAGCCAGGCCTCTTCGCGGGTCACGGCGCCGTCGGAAGTCGTCCAGTCGATCACCTCCTCGGCCTGGCCGCTGCCGAAGAGCAGCTGCGGCAGGATCACCAGCGCGCCCGTCAGCCCCGTCAGCGCGATGACCCCGAGGTCTTTGAGCCGGGAGCGCGCCGGCCGGATGAGCAGGTGGGTCAGCCAGTAGAAGCCGGCGATGAGCACCACCGTGGTCACCGCCGAGGGGTGCAGCTGGGTGATGCCCGCCAGCGCGAGCGCGGCGGCGAACGCCCAGGCCGGCTGGTGCGGCAGGGTGGCAAAAAGGATCGCGACGGCCGCCGAGGCGGTCACCCCCGCGACATAAGGCCAGGCGCCGACGTAGTTGCCGATCCAGATGACCGTCGGGATCATCATCGCGCTGGCGGCGGCCAGGCCGGCGGCGATCGACGCCGTGGTCGAGCGGTTGCCGACCATCTTCCACGCCACCAGCCCCAGTGAGATTGGCAGGGTGATCGCCGGGGCGATGATCGCCATCATGTTGATCGCGGCAATCGGGCTGGCCGGCGCCAGCTGCGTCACGAGCGCTGCGGCCGCGTGATAGGCCACCGGGTAGTAGTTGCTCGCCTCCGATTCGATGTTGAGCAGCTCGCCCATCCGGGTCGGCGAGGCCATGCCCTCTTCGGAGATGAAGCGCACCACGCTGGCGTGCCAGTGGGAATCCCAGCCCTGCACGACGGTCTCCAGGCCCCGCGGCAGCTGCGCCTGCCAGTACATCGGCAGCCCCATGGCCAGCCCGGCGCCCACCACCACGCCGGCGCCGGGCAGGATCGCCCGGATTGCTTCTCGACGGTCCACCGCCCACGCCCCCGGCCGAGTCAGCACCCGCCAGCCGAACGCGAGCCCGGCCAACACACAGGTGGCCAGCAGGGCGGTCAGCGCATTGAAAGGGATCCCGACGACCCCATAGAGCCAGCCCGCCAGCCCATAAATGCTGAAGCTAATCGGTGCGGCGACAGCGAGACTCCAGACGGGTCGCAGCCCCGATAATGCTCCGACCACCAGTCCCGGCAGCACGATGACCAGCACAGTCATCACTGCTATGAGTCCCACGTTCGCGTTCCTTCGGTCATTGTCCTGGCGTGCCCGGCCACTTCCGTGCCCGCTTATTCTAACGCCCGCCTAGCCCCGTCGAGCCTTAGTCGTGGCCACGCGCGTGGCGAGATCCTCCACCGCCGGGTAATCCACCCCGCTTAAGGTCAAACCCTTCGCCGGCGCGACGGGAATCTCGGAGGAACGCTTCTCGGCTTCCAGCAGCCGGGTGATCAGCCCGAGATCCGCACTCCCCTGCCCGATGCGCAGACATACGCCGACCAGCGAGCGCACCATCGACCAGCAAAACGCATCGGCGCTCACGCGCGCCATATACAGCTCGGGCTCTTCCGGGGTGCTGATGTCTTCCCAGGTAAACACCTGCAGATCGCGAATCGTGGTGGCGTGCTCGCGGGGCTTACAAAAAGCGACGAAGTCATTGAGCCCGACCAGCATGTGCGCCGCCTCCTGCACCGCCTCCAGGTCGATGCGGCGGCTCCAGGTGGCGGTATCGCGGGCGCGCGTCGGCAGCGCCCCGGAAGGATGGGTGGTCACCCGGTAGGTGTAGTGGCGACGCAGGGCGGCGAAGCGGGCGTCGAAACCCTCGGGTGCGACCGTGATGTCGCGGATCGCGATGTCCTCGGGCAAAAACCTGCCGAGCCGACGCACCAGCCGCCGCGGGTCGCCGTCGATGGAGCGCTGTTCGAGGCTAGCCGCAGGGATATCGACATGCGCGGTCTGCCCGCTGGCGTGCACGCCGGCATCGGTACGCCCGGCGACGGTGAGCTGGGCGTTCGTGCGCAGAATCAGGCTCAGCGCCACCTCGATCACCCCTTGGACCGTGCGCAGCTGGGGGTCTTTCTGGGCGGCCCAGCCGTGGAAGTCGGTGCCGTCATAGGCCAGATCGAGGCGCAGCCGCAGACTATCCGAGCTCACGGGCGGCCCTCCTCACAGCCTCGTCGCGCAGTTTCTGTTCCTCGTCCCGGCGCTGATGCTTATCGACGTCCCGTTTCCCCGTCGCCAGCGTCGCACCGAGGTACAGCAGCCACAACAACAGCGTGTCGAGTCCGAGGCGCTGGAAGAGTCCGGGGCTAAGCGCCGGGACGGTCAGCCAGATGATGACGCCGATGACGGAGACGAGTAGCAGGACGGCGGTGATAATGGAGACGGGCCTGCGGGTGCGGTAGGTCTTAGCGATCACCAGGGCCATGGCTATCCAGGTGAACGCGGCGACGAAGGTCAGCGCTATGACATGGGCGTTGGCGCGGGGATCGGGGATGATGACTCCGGCTGTAGCGATGGCCGCGGCGGTGCCGAGTAGCAGCCAGGCGGGTAGGCGCCGCCACAGAAGGACCGCGAGTAGGAGTGCTGCGGCGCCGAGGCCTGTGCCCAGGCGGAACCAGGCGTAGCCGCCGCTGCAGACATAACGAATATGGGTGTCTTCGGTGATCATGGTGCAGCTGGACATGCCGAGATCACCGATGGCGTGATCTCTTAGCAGGTAGTCGCCGGCCGCCCACCCCGAGACAGCGAGGAGTTGGCCGACGATGACCAACACCCCAGCGGCGATGAGCGCGAACCCAGCTTTCCGATTACCCTCCATGCCGCCTTAGGCTACCGGGGCGCGGATTCGCTGTGGCGTTTTGGGGTTCTTCTGGGTTCGTTCTCGGCTTCGTTTCACAGATTTGAGTAATTACCGACGTTAACCCCGGTTTGGGTGTCGAAATCGCCGGATCGTCGGTACTTACTCAAATCTGGGCCCCATTCCGGCCCGAAATAGCCAACAAATGTAAACAACCGCTGCCCCGCCCCGCCTGGCACGCACAGAAAAAGACCCCGCCCACCTAGGGACGGGGTCTTTTATGCTCAGAGGCCCAAGGCCTAAAGGACTTACTTGTCCTCAGACTCCGAAGCCTCAGCCTCGGACTCAGACTCCGAAGCCTCGGCCTCAGCAGGCTCCGAATCCTCAGCGGCCTCTTCCTCCTGCTTGCGCTTGGAGACGGCGGCGCGGGTAGCGCGGGTGGCCTCGGCGGAGACGGTCTCCTCCAGGACCAGGGAGATCTGGGTCATGGGGGCGTTGTCGCCGGCGCGGTTTTCCAGCTTGATGCTGCGGGTGTAGCCACCGTCGCGGTTCTCGAAATGCGGTGCGAGATCGTTGAACAGGTGCGCGACGATGTCCTTCTGCGGCAGGTGCTTGGCAACCTGACGGCGGTCGTGCAGCGTGCCGGACTTGGCGCGTGTGATCAGCTTCTCAGCGAACGGGCGAAGGACCTTGGCCTTCGCGTCGGTGGTCTTGATGGAGCCGTGCTCGAACAGTGCCGCAGCCAGATTGGATAGGATCTTCTTCTGGTTGTGCGGGGAACCGCCGAGACGGGCACCCTTCTTCGGGGTAGGCATGTGTTACTCCTCGTGGACGGAATTCGTAGCGCGAATTTCTCAGCGCGTGCGTTTTACTCAGAATCCTCGGTGCCGGGTTCGATGTAACCACCGGTCTCGGCGTCGTAGCCTTCCAGCTCCGACGGGTCAAAGTCCTCGGGTGCGTCCTTGAGGGTGAGATCGAGCTGAGCCAGCTTGATCTTGACCTCGTTGATCGACTTCTGGCCGAAGTTGCGGATATCCAGCAGGTCCGATTCGGTGCACTCGGCGAGCTCACCGATGGTGTGGATTTCCTGGCGCTTCAGGCAGTTGTAGGAACGCACGGAGAAGTTCAGGTCCTCGATCGGCATGTTGTATGCCGCGATGTACTCGGTTTCCTGCGGCGACGGGCCAATCTCGATGCCCTCGGCGGCGGTGTTCAGCTCGCGGGCGAGTCCGAACAGCTCCACCAGGGTGCCGCCGGCGGACGCGATGGCGTCGCGGGCGGTGATCGAGTTCTTGGTCTCGACGTCGATGATCAGCTTGTCGAAGTCGGTGCGCTGCTCAACACGGGTGGCTTCGACCTTGTAGCTGACCTTGAGCACGGGCGAGTAGATCTGGTCGACCGGGATGCTGCCGATGTCTCCACCGGAGCCTGCCGGGGCGGCCGGGACGTAGCCACGACCGCGCTCGACGACCAGTTCCATGTCGAGGCGGGCCTCATCGTTCAGCGTCGCGATCACGAGATCCGGGTTGTGGATCTCCACGCCCGCTGGCGGCTGGATGTCGCCTGCGGTGACGTCGCCGGGGCCTTCCTTGGACAGGTACATCACAACCGGCTCGTCGGAGTCGGACGAGAGCACTAGGCCCTTTACGTTGAGGATGATCTCGGTGACGTCCTGCTTCACACCGTTGATGGTGGTGAACTCGTGGAGCACACCATCGATCTTGATGCTGGTCACCGCTGCGCCCGGGATGGACGACAGCAGGGTGCGGCGCAGCGAGTTGCCGAGGGTGTAGCCGAAACCGGGCTCGAGCGGCTCGATGATGAACCGGGAGCGAGCGGTGTCGATGTATTCCTCAGTAAGCGTCGGACGCTGGGAAATGAGCATGTTCTTCTCCTTTGTCGGCGACCGCTATATGACGCCGGTAGGAATGGAATGAAACGGGGACCGGGGTTGAGGATTCCCGGGAAGATCTACTTCGAGTAGTACTCGACGATGAGCTGCTCCTGCAGCGGAACGTCGATCTGAGCGCGCTCGGGCAGCTGGTGCACGAGGATGCGCAGGGTGGACGGAACGACCTGCAGCCACGCCGGGATGACGGCGTTGATGAGGTTTTCCTGGGCCTCTTCGAACCACAGCATCTTCTTCGACTTCTCGCGGACGTCGATGATGTCGTACTGGGTCACGGCGTGCGACGGCACGTTGGTGCGCTTGCCGTTGATGGTGAAGTGGCCGTGGGAGACCAGCTGGCGTGCCTGACGACGGGTGCGTGCCAGACCCGCGCGGTAGACGACATTGTCTAGGCGCGACTCGAGGAGGATCAGCAGGTTGTCGCCGGTCTTGCCGGGGCGACGGTTGGCTTCCTCGTAGTAGCGGCGGAACTGGTTCTCCATGATGCCGTAGGCGAAGCGGGCCTTCTGCTTCTCCTGCAGCTGAGTCAGGTACTCAGACTCCTTGATGCGAGCGCGGCCGGCCTGCCCCGGAGGGTAGGGACGACGCTCGAAGGACATGTCGCCGCCGACGAGATCGACGCGGAGACGACGGGACTTACGGGTTGCGGGGCCGGTGTAACGAGCCATTGTTAGTTACCTCTTCCTTTCCCTTAAACGCGACGACGCTTCGGCGGACGGCAGCCGTTGTGCGGCTGCGGGGTCACATCCGAGATCGAGGAGACCTCGAGGCCGGCGGCCTGGAGGGAACGGATGGCGGTCTCACGGCCCGAGCCCGGACCCTTGACGAAAACGTCGACCTTCTTCATGCCATGGTCCATGGCCTTGCGGGCGGCGTTCTCGGCGGCCATCTGCGCGGCGAACGGGGTGGACTTACGGGAGCCCTTGAATCCCACGTGGCCGGAGGTGGCCCAGGAGATGACGGCACCGTTCGGGTCGGTGATCGACACGATGGTGTTGTTGAAGGTGGACTTGATGTACGCGTGGCCCTGGGCCACGTTCTTCTTGACGACGCGGCGGCCGGAACGGCGCGCGCCGGAACGAGTCTTCGGAGGCATCTACTACTTCTTCTTTCCTGCGATCGTCTTCTTCGGTCCCTTGCGCGTACGGGCGTTGGTCTTGGTGCGCTGTCCGCGA
Organism: Corynebacterium yudongzhengii; assembly: GCF_003065405.1. Classification (NCBI taxonomy): domain Bacteria; kingdom Bacillati; phylum Actinomycetota; class Actinomycetes; order Mycobacteriales; family Corynebacteriaceae; genus Corynebacterium; species Corynebacterium yudongzhengii. Next base: position 426,400 of record NZ_CP026947.1, on the reverse strand, counting down.
ACCGGCAGGCCACGGCGGTGGCGCAGGCCCTGGTAGGAACCGATCTCAATCTTGCGGCGGATGTCAGCGGCCACCTGGCGGCGGAGGTCACCCTCGACGGTCCAGGAAGCTTCGATGACGTCACGCAGAGCCGAGACCTGATCGTCGGTCAGGTCGTCGGTGCGCAGGTCCGGAGAGATCTCGGTGCGCTCCAGCAGTTCCTTGGCTCGGGTCGGCCCGATGCCATAGATGTAGGTAAGTGCAACCTCCATGCGCTTGTTGCGCGGGAGGTCCACTCCAGCTAGACGTGCCATAAGGCAATTACCTTTCGGGTTGGTACGGTGGTTTTCTCCCCACCCATCCCCGCCACGCGACGCTTTGTCCGGACCGAAGGCCGGAGGAGTGGGCCGTGATACGCGGGGCTCCGGCCACCGTGGCCGGAGGTGAAACAGACACGCGGGCTATGCGCCCACGCGTCCTGAGAAGGGAGGCTTACTGGTGCTACTACTTGTAGCGGTAGACGATACGACCGCGTTCCAGGTCGTAGGGGGACAGCTCCACTACCACGCGGTCCTCCGGGAGGATGCGGATGTAGTGCTGGCGCATCTTGCCGCTGATGTGGGCAAGAACCTTGTGCCCGTTGTCGAGTTCAACACGGAAGTATGCGTTCGGAAGGGGCTCAATGACGCGGCCCTCAACCTCAATTGCGCCTTCTTTTGCCATAACCTCTTACATTCCTGGTGCGGGTATCTCCTACATGACGCGCAGGCATTCGGATATGCCTACACACCAAGTCGCAACAATACACGCTGACCAGCAGAAAGCAAAAAGCCTCCCGCGTAAGGAGGCTCGCTGAAGAAAGACGCTGCCGCGGCGCTACCAGATGTAGACCTTGTCGCCGACATTCAGGTTGTTGAAGTAGTGCACTGCGTCATTGTGGTGCAGGCGCACGCAGCCGGCGGAGCCGACGTTGGTCGTGCCCTCGTGGAAGGCGTGACCGTTGTTGGTGAAGTACACCGCGTAAGGCATCGGGGCGTTGTTGAACTCGTAGGAGATCTCATCCTTAACCTTACGGGTGACGTGGTGCATGCCCTTCGGGGTCGGCGTGTGCGCATAACCCGGCGACTGCTCGACCGGGCCGTAGGTGATGGTGCCGTTGTGCTGCAGCCAGGTCTTGCGGCCTTCCAGGTCCACGCAGGCACGCGCCTCCGGCGGGCAGGGGTTGTTGCGCGGGGCCTGGTTCTGGCCGTTGTTGGCGGGCTGGGCCGGGACCGGCTCCTCGCGCGGGGCGGTGCGCTCAGCGATCAGGCCCGGGAAGACGGCCTCGATGGCCTGGTCGACGACGCCCATCAGCTGGTTGACCTGCGCCTGGTTGAGGGTGCCGGCGATCAGGGAGTTAATGGCCACGCGGGTGTTCCAGGCCTGATCGCGGGTCTGGTTGTAGAAGTTGTCGAGCTGCCCCTGGATCTCATCCTCGATGGCGCCGAGGTTCAGATCGCTCGAGAGGTTACTCAGGCCGACCTGGGAGGAAAGCTCATCAACGGACGGCAGCTGCTGAGCGTGAGCGGGGGTGATCAGTGCGGAGCCGGCGAGGGCGGTGCCGGCGACGACGGCGGCGGTGCGGCGGGTGGCGGTGGAGAAGAAAGAACGGAGCGACTTCATGGGCCTCAGTATAAGTGTTGACTGGCAATTTCGTGTATAACAATGCGCATCGCTCTTACCGAGGGGTAAGAATGCGCGGGCCGCTCTCGGTGGCAGCGACGGTGTGCTCCCAGTGAGCGGCCGGGGATCCATCGAGGGTGACGACGGTCCACTCGTCGTCAAGCACCCTATTATCGGCCGTGCCTAGCGCGAGCATCGGTTCGATAGCGAGCGTGGTCCCCTCCTGGATGATAGGGCCTCGGTTGCCGAGGCCCGCGTTGGCCACGAACGGGTCCTCGTGCATCGTGTGCCCGATGCCGTGGCCGCCGTAGCCGTCGACGATGAACAGCTCGTGGCCGAACTTGTCCTCGGCGTCGTAGGTGGCCAGCTCGAGGGCGTGGGAGACGTCGGTCAGCCGGTTGCCCGGCACCATCGCCTTGATGCCCTCCAAAAGGACGTACTCGGTGGCACGGTTGAGGGCCTCGGTGGGCTCGTCGAGCTCGCCGACGCCGAAGGACCACGCGGAGTCGCCGACCCAGCCGTCGAAAGTCGCGCCGCAGTCGATGGAGACAAGATCCCCCTCGGCGAGGATGATGTCCTCGGAGGGGATGCCGTGGACGATCACGTCGTTGACCGAGGCGCAGATCGACCCCGGGAACCCCTGGTAGCCGAGGAAGGTCGGCACCGCGCCAGCATCCCGGATCAGCTCCTCGGCGACGCGGTCGAGCTCAGCCGTACTGACCCCGGGTTGAGCAGCGTCGCGGACGGCCTTGAGTGCGCGGCCGACGATCTCGCCGGCGGCCTGCATGGCGTCGAGTTCTGCGGGGGTTTTCGCCGGGATCTTCTTTCGCCGTCGAAAAGCCATTACTTGCCGAGCGCCTCCAGCACCCGCTGGTTGATCTCCTCGACCTCGCCTTCGGCCTGGACGGTGATCAGCTGGTCGTCGTAGTGCTCGATAAGCGGGGCGGTCTCCTCGTGGTAGACGCGCAGGCGGTTGCGGATGGTCTCCTCATTGTCGTCGGCGCGGCCGCGGGCGAGCATGCGCTCGACGACGACCTCCTCGTCGACCTGGAAGTTCAAGACACCATCCAGCGCAAGCCCCTGGTTCTTCAGCAGCTCGGTGAGGATTTCGGCCTGCCCGACGGTGCGCGGGAAGCCGTCGAGAAGAAAGCCGTCGTCGGCGTCTTCTTCCTCGAGGCGAGACTCGACCATGCGGGCGGTGACGTCCGTGGGCACCAGCTCGCCGGCGTCGATGTACTGCTTCGCCTCGACGCCGAGCGGGGTGCCCTCGCCGATGTTGGCGCGGAACAAATCGCCGGTGGAGATGTGCGGGATGGAGAGCTTTTCGGACAGCAGAGCGGCCTGGGTGCCCTTGCCGGCACCGGGGGGTCCGAGGAGTACGAGACGCATTACTTCAGGAGTCCTTCGTAGTTGCTTTGCAGGAGCTGCGATTCAATTTGCTTCACCGTGGTCAGGGCCACGGAGACCAGAATGAGGATGGCGGTGCCGCCGAAGGCGGTCATGCCACCGGCCTGGGTTCCGACGCCCAGATCCAAGGCGATGTTCGGGAGCACGGCGATGACGCCGAGGTAGATCGAACCGACGAACAGCAGGCGGTTCATCACATATCCAAGGTACATCGCGGTCGGGCGGCCCGGGCGGATACCGGGGATGAATCCGCCGTACTTCTTCATGTTCTCGGCCTGATCGTTCGGGTCGTACTGGACCGAGACGTAGAAGTAGGAGAAGAAGATGATGAGCACGAAGTACAGCAGGATGTACTGCCAGGACGACGGGGTCTCCAGCCACGTCATGACGTTGCGCTGCCACCAGTTATCCGGCGGGCCACCCTGGTCCGAGTAGACGATCTGGGTGATCAGCACCGGCACGTACATCATCGACGATGCGAAGATGACCGGAATCACGCCGGCCTGGTTGACCTTCAGCGGCAGATACGTCGAGGACCCGCCGTACTGACGACGGCCCACCATACGCTTGGCGTACTGGACCGGCACGCGACGCTGGCCCTGCTCCACGAAGACGACGCCGACGATCAGGAGGACAACCGCGACAGCGACGATGGCGAAGACCAGCCCACCCGACTGCGAGAGGATGTTCGCACCGTCGGTGGGGATACGCGTGGCGATACCCGCGAAGATCAGCAGCGACATACCGTTGCCGACACCCTTTTCGGTGATGATCTCACCGAGCCACATGATCAGTATCGCGCCCGAGGTCATCGTAATGACGATGACGATGAGGTCGAAGAGGTTCCGGTCCTCCACGAGCACCGGGAAGCCCTGGCCGAGCAGCTGCTCGCGGTCGGCGAGCGCCACGATGCCGGCGGACTGCAGCAGCGCGAGCCCCAAGGTGAGGTAGCGGGTGTACTGGGTCATCTTCGCCTGACCCGACTGCCCCTCTTTCTTCAGCTCCTCGAACTTCGGGATCACGACGGTCAGCAGCTGCGTAATAATCGCCGCCGTAATGTACGGCATGATGCCGATTGCGAAGATCGACAGCTGCAGCAACGCGCCGCCGGAGAACAGGTTGATGATGGAGAAGAGGTTGTCCCCCTCCTCACCGAGCGAGTCCAGCCGTCCCTGGATGGCGGCATAGTCCACACCCGGGGCGGGGATCTGGGCACCGATGCGGTAGAGAATGATCAACGCGATGGTGATCAGGATCTTTTTGCGCAGATCGGCGTCCTTAAGCGCCTGAATAATGGCGGACACGTAACCCTCCTGGCTTCAGCGGACACACGGATAATGCGTCACCGAAGATAATTGACACTGTCATTCCGCCCCCGCTGCCGAGGCATGCTTAAGAGCCGGAAGTCCTAAGACTCCACTACTTTAACAGCCCTTGCCGAAACTCCGTCATCGGCCACCGGGTTTTCGGGCCCGGTATGCACCGCTTCCGCAGGTTGAAGGCCGCTTTTCGACGATCGTTTTCAACCACTTCCGTTTGGGAGGGTGGTTCGTTTGTGGGCGTGTGGTGCATTCCGGGCGCACGCGCTTACGGGGAGGTCGCTAGGAGGGTCGGCGGCATTCGGATGACGCGCTATCGCTGGTCGAAAGCAGGACTATAGAAAGGACTACTCGTTTCGACCGCGCGAGACTCCTTTCTATGAGGATCCTTTCGACAAGCGCAAGCGCAACAAGGCACGCGGAAGGGCCAGGCAGCCACTGCCGCCGACCAGCAGTCCCATCCCCCCCATCAGCCTCTCCCGTGAGACTCCAGAAGTTTGACCGCCCTGCCTGTCATACAGCGCTACCGCTTTCGAGTCGTCAACCAAAACCCCAACACAAAAACGCCGCCCCACCCGGATCCGTATTCGAGCAGGGCGGCGTTACACCGTCCACGCTGAGCAGCCAGGAAAGACTACTTCGTCGCGGTGGTGGTGCCTCCGGCGGCCTCGATCTTCTCGACAGCCGACTTGGAGAACTTGTCAGCGGTGACGTTGAGCTTCACCGAGATCTCGCCATCGCCGAGAACCTTGACCGGGTTCTTCGGGCGGACGAGGCCAGCGGCGACGATGTCGGCGACGGTGACGTCGCCGCCGTTCGGGAAGTGCTTCTCCAGGTCCTTGACGTTGACGACCTGGTAGACGACCCGGTTCGGGTTCTTGAAGCCACGGAGCTTCGGCAGGCGCATGTGCAGCGGCATCTGACCACCCTCGAAGGCGGCCGGAACCTGCTTGCGTGCGCGGGTGCCCTTGGTACCGCGGCCGGCGGTCTTGCCGCCCTTGCCGGCTTCACCGCGGCCGACGCGGTGCTTCGGCTTGTTGGCGCCCTTCGACGGGCGCAGATCGTGGAGCTTGATGATCTCACTCATGGTTATCTACTCCCCTGCCACTTCTTCGACGGTGACCAGGTGGCGCACAACGTTGATCATGCCGCGGGTGGCGTCGTTGTCCTTCTTGACCACGGAGTGGCGGATCCGCTTGAGACCCAACGCCTCCATGTTCTGACGCTGCTTCGGGTTAGCGCCGACCAGGCCCTTGATCTGCGTGATTTTCAGTGCCATGGGTTACGCCTCCTGTCCTGCGCGGGCGCGCAGAATTCGGGCCGGTGCGACGTCCTCGAGGTCCTTGCCGCGGCGGGCGGCGACCTCTTCCGGACGGACCAGCTGCTTCAGGCCGTCCACGGTGGCGCGGACGACGTTGAGGTGGTTATCGGTACCCAGGGACTTCGACAGGACGTCCTGGATGCCGGCGCACTCGAGCACCGGTCGGACAGCGCCGCCGGCGATGACACCGGTACCCGGTGCGGCCGGGCGCAGCATGACGATGCCGGCTGCGTCCTCGCCCTGGACCGGGTGGGTGATGGTGCCAGCGACCATCGGCACGCGGAAGAAGTTCTTCCGGGCCTCCTCGGCGCCCTTCTGGATGGCGGCGGGGACCTCGCGGGCCTTGCCGTAGCCGACGCCGACCATGCCCTCGCCGTCACCGACGATGACCAGGGCGGTGAAGCTCATGCTGCGGCCACCCTTGACGGTCTTGGCGACGCGGTTGATGGTGACGACGCGCTCGATGTACTTGTCGCGCTCGTTGTCACGGCCCCGGCGGTTGTCGTTACGACGGCCGCCGCGGCGCTCGTTGTTGTGCTTGTTGTTCTGCTCGTCGGCGGAGCGTCCGCCGTCACGCCGTTCACGTCCCGGCATTACGCAATCCTTCCGTTGATGGTGTTGGTGATGGTCATTAGAACTTCAGACCACCTTCACGTGCGGCGTCCGCGAGAGCGGCGACGCGTCCGTGGTAGCGGTATCCGGCGCGGTCGAAGACGACCTCCTCGATACCGGCGGCCTTGGCACGCTCGGCGACGAGCTCGCCGACCTTGGCTCCCTTGGCCTTCTTGTCGCCCTCGAGGGCACGCACCTCCGGCTCCATGGTGGAGGCAGAGGCCAGGGTGTGGCCGGCCAGGTCGTCGATGACCTGGGCGTGCATGTGCCGCGAGGAGCGGTGTACAACCAGGCGCGGCTTCTGCGGGGTGCCGCGGAGGTTCTTGCGGATACGGAAGTGACGGCGTGCGCGGGCCTCGCGACGGCGCGACGAGATGTCCTTGCCGATCGGCTTGCGCTTCGTGTTCTCTGCAGTGTTGCTCATGCTTTACTTACCCGTCTTTCCGACCTTGCGGCGGATCTGCTCGCCCTCGTAGCGGATACCCTTACCCTTGTACGGGTCGTCCTTCCGCAGACGACGGATGTTGGCGGCGATCTGCCCGACCTGCTGCTTGTCAATACCGGAGATCGAGAACTTCGTGTTGCCGTCGACCGCGAAGGTGATTCCCTCCGGGGCCTCGATGAGGACCGGGTGGGAGTAGCCGAGGGAGAACTCGAGGTTCTTACCCTTGAGCTGGACGCGGTAGCCGACGCCGAAGATCTCCATGTTGATGTTGTAGCCCTCGGAGACGCCGATGACGGCGTTGTTGACCAGCGAGCGGGAGAGGCCGTGCAGGGCACGGTTCTTCCGGTGGTCATCCGGGCGGGCCACGGTGATCACGTCATCCGCGATGGAGACGGTGATCGGCTCCGGCACGTCGACGGTCAGAGAGCCCTTGGAGCCCTTGACCTCGACGGTCTGGCCGTTGATGGTGGTTTCGACACCCTTGGGCAGGGTGATCGGTGCAAAACCTACTCGAGACATTGTGAAACAACCCCTCCCTTACCAGACGTAGGCGAGGACTTCCCCGCCCACACCCTTCTCGTGGGCCTGACGGTCAGTCAGAAGGCCCTGGGACGTGGAAATGATGGCGATGCCGAGGCCACCGAGCACCTCCGGGAGCTCAGCGGACTTGGCGTAGACGCGCAGACCCGGCTTGGACACGCGGCGCAGGCCGGCGATCGAGGTCTGGCGGGACGGGCCGTACTTCAGTTCGAGGGTCAGGGTCTTACCGACCTTGGCGTCCTCGACGGTGTAGTTAGCGATGTAGCCTTCCTGCTGCAGGATCTCGGCGATGTTCGCCTTGAGCTTGGAGGAGGGCATCGACACGACGTCGTGGTGCGCGTGGTTGGCGTTACGCACGCGCGCCAGCATGTCTGCGATAGGATCAGTCATGGTCATGAGAGTGACCGTTACCTTTCTCGTTGCGGTTCCCTGATGGAGCAACCCACCCATGGCGTTCTCCGGGCGTTTACGGGGCTACTGACGCTTATATATAAGGAAGCCGGACTTAGTATTCCGGCCCGCTCGCCGCCTCTTACTCCGCCCGGTCCGCGTGATGGCGGGGGGCCTACAACAAAGTTGAGGATGATGTACTTGTCGGACCACAAGGTCCGACCCGCCAGCCTACCTGCCGCGGATGCGGCAACAAAATCGTCGATAAGCGGCCCTCGCCTGGACATTTTTTAGTGCAAAATTATTCCCGGCAACCGGTGACATATGCACAAAAACCGCTATGATGAGGCCATGACTTCTCCGACCGACCACAATCCTGTGAACCCCGTAGCCAATAAGTATGACCATCCCAAGGTTGGCAACCGGACCAAGCATGCGGCAGGTCTTGAGGGCGTTGCAGTCTCGATGCGGCACGCCGTACCCAACCACGGCATTCTGCCGCTGATCAACATGAACAAGTCCGGCGGCGTCGACTGCCCGGGCTGTGCGTGGCCGGAACCTGAGCAGGGCGATCTCGGTATCGTCGAGTTCTGTGAAAACGGCGCCAAGGCCATCGCGGAGGAGACCACCCCGGAGCGCGCCGATGAGGAGTTCTGGGCTTCCTACACCGTTGAGGAGCTGCGCGAGAAGACCGATCACTGGCTCGGCAAGCAGGGCCGTATCACCACTCCCCTGCTCTACGACCGGGAGTCCGGCGACGGCCACTACCGCCCGATCAGCTGGGACGACGCTTATGATCTCATCGCGAAGCACCTCCAGGAGACCCCGGCCGACGAGGCCGTGTACTACACCTCCGGCCGCGCCTCCAACGAGGCCGCGTACTGCTTCGGTCTGCTGGCGCGTCGCCACGGCACCAACAACCTGCCGGACTGCGGCAACCTCTGCCACGAATCCACCGGCGCGGCGCTGACGCAGACCGTCGGCCTCGGCAAAGGCTCGGTGACCATGAAGGACATCGAGACCACCGACCTGTTCATCTCCGTCGGCCAGAACCCGGGCACCAACCACCCGCGCGCGCTGACCGCCTTCCACAAGCTGAAGCGCAACGGCGGCAAAATGATCGCCGTCAACCCGATCCCCGAGACCGGGCTGATGAAGTTCCGCGAGCCGCAGTCCATCAAGGGCACGCTCGGCCTCTCGGAGAAGCTCGCCGATGACTACGTGCAGGTGCGTCTCGACGGCGACCGCGCCTTCTTCCAGCAGCTCAACCGCGAGGTAATCAAGCGCGACCTCATCGACCACAACTTCGTCGAGCAGTTCGTCCACGGCTACGACGAGGTCGTCGAGCACCTGAAGTCCCTCGACCCGGAGGAGCTGGAGCGCGGCTCGGGTGTGCCGCAGAAGGTCGTCGAGAAGGTCGCTGACCGCGTCGCCAAGGCGGACAGCATCGTGGTGGGCTGGACCCTCGGTGTCACCCAGCACAAGAACGCCGTCTACACCATCCGCGAGATGGTGAACTTCCTGCTGCTGACCGGCAACATCGGCAAGCCGGGCGCCGGCACCGCCCCGTTCCGTGGCCACTCCAACGTCCAGGGCGACCGCACCATGGGCATCTGGGAGAAGATGAGCGATACCTTCCTGCAGTCCTTGCAGGACGAGTTCGGTTTCGACGTCCCGCGTGAGCACGGCATGGACTCCGTCGATTCCTTCCGCGCCATGCGCGACGGCAAGGCCCGCCTGTTCTTCTCGCTCGGCGGCAACATCGTCCGCGTCATGAGCGATACCTCCGCCATGGAAAACGGCTTCGACCGACAGGATCTCACCGTCCACCTGTCGACGAAGCCGAACGGCTCCCACGCCTGGCCGGGTAAGAAGGCCCTGATCCTGCCGGTCAAGGCCCGCACCGACGTCGATATGCAGGCCTCCGGCCCGCAGATCGTCTCCGCGGAGAACTCCGCCGGCATCGTCTCCTCCTCGGAGGGGCACCGCCGCGCCAACGACGACCTCAACCTGCAGTCCGAGACTGAGATCATCTGCCGGATCGGCGAGCGCGCCTTCGGCGATGACTTCTGGGCCCCGATGCGCGACAACTACGACGTCGTCCGCGATCACATCGAGAACACCATCCCCGGTTTCGAGAACTACAACGAGCGCGTGCGCCAGCCCGGCGGGTTCTACCTGCCGAACGGCCCGCGTGAGCGCATCTTCAACACGGACGTCAAGAAGGCGAAGCTGACGGTCAACGAGACCAACGTCATCGACCTGCCGAAGGATCACCTCCTGCTGTCGACCGTGCGCTCGCACGACCAGTTCAACTCGACCATCTACGGCCTGGATGACCGCTACCGCGGTGTCCGCCACGGCCGCCGCGTCATCTTCGTCAACGGCGAGGACCTGCGCCAGCGCGGCCTCAAGGACGGCGATATGGTCGACATCGTCTCCGTCTGGGACGACGGTGAGCGCCGCGCGCCGAACTTCCGCGTCGTGGAGTACGACTCCGCCAAGGACTGCGCCACCTCCTACTTCCCGGAGTGCAACGTCTTGGTGCCGCTGGACAACACCGCGGATTACTCGAACACGCCGGCCTACAAGTCCGTCGTGATCCGCTTGGAGCCGCTCGGCTACACCGCCGACGAGCTGAAGGAACGCGAGGGGCAGCCGGCGTAGACGACTGACCATGACGGCCCGGACCCGCCGCCTGCATGTGGCAGTCCGGGCCTTGTCTTATGACCCTAAAAGACCCACGAAAGGAATCACCATGTCTGACAAGAAAGATTCGCCCGCCGAGGCCCGCACCGCCCACCAGTGGCTGAAGTCCGTCTCCGAGAAACTAGACAACGACCCGGCGCTCATCCAGGAGCTCACCGGCGACCTGCTCGATCTCACCCGCGACGTCGCGCACGGCCCGTCGCGCCCCGCCGCGCCGCTCACCGCGTTTTTGGTGGGCTATGCCGCGGGCAGGAACACCTCGGATGCGGCAGGGGTGCGCGCTGAGATAGCCAAGGTCAACGAGCATCTCGACGACTGGTCCCAGGAGAGCTAGTGGGCCGCATCGGGCAAAGCTACCGGGTCTCGAAAGTCACCTTCGACGGCGAGGACGGTGCCTATACCGTCGATACGCGCGGCGATACCGTCACCGTCGAAGAACCGCTCGAGCTGCGCCTGGGTGGCGCCGCCCTGACCACCACAATGCGCACCCCGGGCAACGACATCGAACTCGTCCACGGCTTCTTGCACGGCGAGGGCATGATCGACGGCCCCGGCCAGCTCACCGAGGCCCGCTACTGCGCCGGCGCGACCGGCCCGGATGGCCAGAACACCTACAACGTGATCGAGGCGGAACTCGCCGGCGGCGGTGCCCCGTCCCCGGACTTCATTCGCTTGACGACGACCACCTCCGCCTGCGGCGTCTGCGGCTCGACCTCGATCGAGAAGATTATGAGCAAGGCGAAGAACCCCATTACCCCGATCACGCTGGATCCGCATCTGGTGGTCAGCCTGCCGGAGAAGCTGCGCAGCCAGCAGAAGCAGTTCCGCCGCACCGGGGGCATCCACGCCGCCGGGGCGTTTACGCTCGACGGCGAGGCGATCGTGGTGCGCGAGGACATCGGCCGGCACAACGCCGCCGACAAGGTCATCGGGCACTTGCTCATGAACGACCAGCTGCCGGCCGAGAACCTGATTCTGGTCATGAGCTCGCGTGCGTCTTTCGAGCTGGTGCAGAAGGCCGTCATGGCCGGTTTCGGCGCCTTGGTGGCGGTCTCTGCCGCCTCGTCGCTGGCCGTGGATCTGGCCCGCGAGGCCGGCCTGGCGCTTACCGGCTTTACCCGCCCGGAGCGCTTCAATCTCTACGCCGGAGAACTGAAGGAGAACTGACGTGAAAGAACTGGGCAGCTGGCTCGATGAGACCCGCAAGGAGCGCGAGGCGCTCTACCGACACTTCCACAGCCATCCCGAGCTGTCGATGCAGGAGCATGAGACGGTCAGCCGAATCGCCGAGGAGCTGGCCGCCCACGGCATCGAGACCACCCGCGTCGGCGAGACGGGGCTCGTGGCGGTGCTGTTAAACGGGGAGGGGCCCGTCGTCGCCCTGCGCGCCGATACCGACGCTCTTCCGGTCAAAGAGGATTCGGGGCGCGAGTACGCCTCCACCGCCACGCAGGTCGATAACAGCGGCACGGAGGTGCCCGTGGCCCATGCGTGCGGCCACGACGTCCACATCATGAGCCTGCTCGGTGCGCTGCAGTTTTTCGACGCCCACCGCGACGGGTGGTCCGGCACCGTCGTCGGGGTCTTCCAGCCCGGCGAGGAGACGGCCGAAGGTGCGCGCGCCCTAGTGCGCGACGGCATCGCCGAGGCCATCCCTTCCCCGGATGTCTATCTCGGCCAGCATGTCTTGGCGACGCTGCCCGGCGGTCACGTCGGGGTGAGTGCGGGGGCGGTGTTTACGAGGGCGTCGTCGATACGCGTGCGCGTCTACGGCACCGGCTCGCACGGCTCGATGCCGGAGCTTTCGGTGGATCCGGTGGTGCTCGCGGCGGGTATCGTGACGCGGCTGCAGACGGTGGTCGCCCGCGAGGTCGCGCCGCGCAAGACCGCGGTGGTGACCGTCGGTGCCCTGCACGCGGGCACGAAGTCGAACATCATCCCGGATTCGGCGGAGATGCTGATCAACACCCGTGCCTACGACGACGATGTCGCTGAGCACCTCCACGAGGCGATCGAGCGTATCGTGCGCGCCGAATGCGACGCGGCCCGCTCGCCGAAAGAGCCGGAGTTCGAGTATTACGACAACTTCCCGCTGACCGATAACGACGCGGAGTGCTCCGAGCGCGTGCGCGAGGCTTTCGATTCTTACTTCGGAAAGCTCTCCCAGGAGATGGAGCCGGTGAGCGCCTCGGAGGATTTCTCGATCGTCCCGGATCACTTGGGCGTGCCCTATGTGTACTGGGGACTCGGTGGTTTCGCCGATCCCGTAAACGCCCCGGGCAACCACAACCCGGCGTTCGCGCCGGATATGCAGCCGACGCTCGATCGGGGTGTGGAAGCTTTAGTTGTCGCCGCGCGCGGCTGGGTGGGCTAGTCGCGGTAGACCTCGTTGCCCTTGTTGAGCCAGGCGTAGACGCCGCCGATGAGCAGGCCGCCGCCGATGAAGTTACCGATCCAGACCCACAGCCAGTTCCAGAGGACATCACCCAGCGGGAAGCCGCCACCGAAGGCACCGCCCCCGTTGAAGAGGTCGGCGAAGCCGGCAATCGACATCAGCGAGAAGTTGGCGATGACGTGCTCGAGGCCCAGGCCGACGAAGATCGCGATGATCGGGATGATGACGAAGAACTTGGAGACGAACTCCTTGGCGAACAGGGCGGCGACGATGGCCATGTTCACGACGAAGTTCGCCGCCATGCCTTCGAGCAGCGCCTCCCACCACGTCTTATCGAGCTTGCCCTCGGTCAGCGTGATGGCGAGGTGCGTTTCGTCGAACCCGCCGAACTTGCCGGAAAGCCCCAAGATCACGGCGATAAGTATCACGCCGATGAGGTTGAAGATGGTGGTAAACAGCATGAACCACAGTGCCTTGCCCCAGCCGATCTGGCCGGTGGTGGCGCCGTAGCTGCCGAACATCATGTTGCCGGTGGCCAGCTCCGTGTTGAGAATAACAATCGCGAAAAGGCCCAGGCCGAAGAAGAGGGCGAAGACCAAGGCGCCGAGGCCGTGGCCCGGCACGGCCGACTCGACGGCGTTGCCGGCCGCGACGGCGAAGCCGGTGCCCAGGGTCAGGTAGACGCCGGCGAGGATGGCGCGTACCCCGAAGCGGGGGACGTCGCTCTGCATGAGCGTGACCTTCTTGTTGACGCCACCTTCGATGGTGTCGTTCAGTGCCATGACAGTTCCTATCAAGAGTTCGCGAACGTGGACGAAGCGCCTGGTGATATGTGTTATGCGCTACAACCAGGCATTAGTTGACATTTCACCATGAATATCATTCAAGTGCAAAAGGATGACCTATTAGGTGCCCGGCATCGAGCGATGGGCATTATTCCAGGATTGATGAAGCTTGCGATCAGTTTTGGGGACTGAATCGTTGAAGGGCGGGGTCGACGGCATACCGCTGTAGCACTTTCATACGGCTGGTCGAAAGGAGTCCCGCGCGGTCGAAAGCAGCACTCCTTTATATAGCTCTGCTTTCGACCAGCGCTAGCGCGGCATGTGGATGAGGCGACTTAGTCCGGATTGCGGTCGGTTCCGTGGGGCATGTGCGACACTCGAACGCAAAACCTTGAAGGACGCGCCCCTCAAGCATCTTCCTTCAAGGGTTTGTGTAGCAGCAATGCGGACCCCCACCGAAAGGCGGACCTACAGAACGCTAGGCACCCTACCGACCATGAGGCGATAGCGATTTCGCGCGCCTGGTCGAAAGGATCCCCATAGAAAGGAGTCCCGCGCGGTCGAAAGCAGCACTCCTTTATATAGCCCTGCTTTCGACCAGCGCTAGCGCGGCATGCACATGAGGACACACACTCCCGGCACCGGCCACGATCATAAGACCCGAGCGACCCGAAGCCCCACACTCCTGAAACCCTTTTTCGTGAACCTTGCCACTACATGTTCACCAATAAAGCCAAAACTCCGGCACAACACACAAACCCCCACCACCAGCCAGGCAACCACACAGACGCCCATTAGCCAGGACTTTTGAGCACACAAACCCCAGAAGACCTAACCCCCACCCGCACAGGCGCCCCACCCCACACCCCTGAATAAACCTCTTCTATCAATACGGCCACGACTAATAGGTTTGCATGGCTAGTTCTGTGCTCCTATGATCGGAAGCATGAGTTACACAGTTCCCGGAATTTCTGATAGCGACGCCAAGGCCCTCATCGACGGCCTGCAGGAGCGCCTGACCGACTTCAACGATCTTCACCTCATCCTTAAGCACGCTCACTGGAACGTCGTGGGCAAGAACTTTATCGCCGTCCACGAGATGCTCGACCCGCAGATCGAGCTGGTTCGTGGCTTCGCCGACGAGGTTGCTGAGCGCATCTCCACCCTGGGCGGCTCCCCGCTGGGCACCCCGGCTGGCCACGCTGGCGAGCACCTGGACTACGACGTCAACAAGGCCGGCGTGGAAGAGCACCTGCGTGCCCTCGACGCCGTCTACACCAAGGTCCTGGAGGGCCTGCGCTCCGAGCAGAAGACTGCCGGCGAGCTCGACGCCATGACCGAGGACCTCTACATCGCCGAGGCCCAGGAGCTCGAGAAGTTCCAGTGGTTCATCCGCGCTCACCTGGATGATGGCGACGGCAACATCAACTAGCCTTTAAGGCGTGATCAGCGCCGACTCACCTGCGGGTGGGCCGGCGCTTTTCTTATGCCATAACAATGTTCACAGCCCGGCCAGCACGCGGTCAGAAAGCTCGCCCAAGCAGCTGAGATTCGCAAACCCGGGCCCCTGACGCAGCCCCGCCAGCATGGGTACGTAGAGCTTCGGGCAGAGCTTTTCGACGGACAAATCCACCCCAATCGTCGCCTCGAGCGCACGGGCGTTGCAGCCTCCGCAGGCCGAGCCCAACGCCGCGCGGGCGGAGGCATTGAGCAGAGGCACAAACCAGTCGGGGCGCCCGCCGCGAGCGTCGATGAGAGCGTCGCAGGTGAGCTGGCGGCCGTCGGCAAGCGTTAAACCCACCCGCTGGCCCCGGCGGGATGCGCCGCCACGCGAACCACCTGGCCGCTGACGTGGCTCGCCTCTTCGAGGGCATCGAGCTCGGCCTGCACATGCGTGGAGAAGACTCCCCTATCGGTGCGGGCGATGAAATCTCGGCGCACCGATTCCGCGAGCCCAGCCCACCCCGCGGGCGAGGTAAACACCGCGTTTTCGAAGTGGCTCTCCCCGCGGCTGAAGGCCGTCGCCCCAGGCGAGACCATTCTTATCCTGGCCACTTTCCGATGCCCCAGTTCCGCCACGATGGTGCCCGCCGTTTCTCCAGCCCCGATAACCACGACATCATCGCCCACCTCTGACCCGCAGGCCATGGCCTCCCAGAAGTCTGCCACCGAGAAGACTCCGGCCACCCCACTGCCACAGGGCAGGCGGTCGGCTGGTCCCGGGCCGGTGACCATAAGGCAGCGCGAAGACAGGAGAGAAAGCCCGTTCGCGGTTGACGCGGTAGCTACCCACCGCCCCGCGTCGATGTCGAGCGCAACCACCTCTGCGATCCGCAGATCCATGCCCGCACGCTCGGCAGCCCACTGCAGATACGAGGCCCAGCGCGCGTGCGTCGGGTGCGGGCGGCCCCGATCCACCCAGGAGGCGTAGCGCCCCGTCGAGCGCAGGTACTGCGGCCAGCTGAAGGCGAACAACGCGTCGTCAACCTCGCTGGATCTCTCGCCGGCTATGTGCGAGGCATATGGGAAGCCCACATCTTTTTCGGGCGGCGTTCCCAAAGGCTGCCGGCCCGTGGTCCAGTGGCCACGTTCCGTCCAGTTGCCGGCCACGCCGAGGGGGTCGACGACGGTAATGCGGGGTACGGCCAGTCCGAGTGTGCGCAGGGCAGCTGCCTTGGCGACGACCGCCACCGCCTTGGGCCCAGCGCCGATGATGAGCAAGTCGGTGAGCTCATGGGGGCCGTTGCGGTCTGCGGTATCGGTAATTGTGCTGCTTGTGGTCACTACGCCACACCCTCACTTCCTTTGACGCGCATACAATATCCTAATATATTAGGCTAGGCTAACCTGAACGCAAAGGAAGTTGGAGAGCTTATGCCCACCCCTGATCCCGCAGCCGTGCTCCACCGGCTGCGCACCGACGTCCCGGCCGAGGAGATCCTGGCGGATCCCCCGCCGATTCCGGAGCGCATCGACGCAGCGGACACGACGTTTATACTCCGCCGCGCCGACCCCGAGGCTGACGCCACGCTCGTGGCCACCTGGATGAACCGGCCCCATCTCGTCGAGACGTGGGAACAGCCCCGGCCGGAAGAACGCTGGAAGGCGCTGTGGCGCGCACAGCTAAAGACCACGTATTCCGTTCCGGTGATCGCCTCTTATCAGGGCGCTGAGGCGTGCTACCTCAAGATCTACCGCCCTCACCGCGACGAGATCGCGGGCTGCTACTCCTCGCTACCGCATGATCTGGGCATCCACATCGCGGTCGGCGACCCAGCATTGACGGGGCGGGGGATCTTCTCGGCGCTCATGGGGCGCCTCGCCGAGGCGCTTCTCGACGCCGATCCCCACAGCGGGGCGGTACTCATCGAACCCGACTACCGCAACCACCGCATCCACTCCGCCGCCCGCAAGCTCGGATGGCATGACTGCGGGGAGCGGCAGCAGCGCCCAAACCGGCGGGTCCGGTTATTCGTGCGCCCGCGCGGCGCGCTGCCCGAGCGCTTTCTCGACGCTTAAGCGCCGTAGGTCTCCACCAGGTGATCGACGAGCGCCTGGGCGGCGATCGCGTCGAGGCGGAAGAACTGGCCGTCGAGGCGCTCGACCCTGTCGTTCGCCACGGCCGGGGTCTCGGCGAGTGCCGGGTTGGTGCGGACCTGCTCGTCGGCAGGCGTGCCCGGATCGATGTCCATAACGAAGACGGTCTCGCCATCCAGTGCCAGCGGAACGTTTTCGACGCTGACAGCCTTGATGTCGCCGCGTCCGCCGCCCTGCTCGGTGGTGCCCACCAAATCGTCGGAAGGTACGGCAAGCTCAATGCCGAGCTCGGTGAGCACCTGCCCCTGGGCCGATTCCTCGGTGAAGAAGTTCACGCCGCCCTCCTGGGAGAGCGCGATGAGGTTGACCGGCCCCTCGATGTCGAGCGTCCCCTTCGCCTGAGAGACGGACTCTTCGTAGTTGGCGATGACCTCGTCCGCCCCCTCTTCCAGGCCGGCAGCCTCGGCCACCTCGCGGGTGGTCTCCTGCCAGGACTGATCCGAGTAGTCCACGACCTGCACCGGAACGACGTCCTTGAGCTGATCGTAGATCTCCCCGCCGGCGTCAGCACCGACGCTCGACAACACGACCAGGTCCGGCTCCTGGGCGAGGATGGCCTCGGCATCCGCGGAGCCGATCGTGTAGGTCGCCTCGACGCCCTTTTCCTCGGCGAGGTCGTTCCACGCCAGGCCGAAGCCGGTCTCATCGTCGAACATCGGGGCCTTCGGGTTACCACCACTCGAAGCCACCACCGGCGCATCGAGCGACAGAAGGGCGCCCGTCAGCGAGACCGCGCCGGAGACGATGCGCTCAGGCTGCTCCGGGATTTCTACCTCGGTCGGGTTACCGGCCCCATCGAGGGTGTCAATGGTGCGAGGGAAGGCTGCATCTTCGGGAGCGGACTGCTCCGCGGCTTGTTCGGTGGACTGCTCCGCAGACCCATCGTTGTCTGCAGGTGAGTCGCTCGAGCAGGCGGTGAGCCCAACCATGGTGGCCAGTGCCAGACCCGCGGCCGTCAGCCGGCGGGGAAGAGAGGTAGACATATGCGTCTCCTTGAAATCAGAGAAGTGATCTATGCGGTGTCAAGAAAGCTGGGCGCCAAGTTTTCGGACCTGCACCCAACCCAGACATGATGTTAGGTTAGCCTAGCCTCTCACAAAAGGGTTAACTATTGGATTACCCAAGAAAACCCTCGGGGACCACCCTATTCGGGGGTCGAGCCCCAGCGTCCTCAGCGCGGCACGACGAGCGGCCCGCCCGTCACGGGGTCGGCGGCCACCACGGCATCGAGCCCGAAGACATCCATGAGCAGCTCTTCGGTGATAACCTCCGCCGGCGCACCCGTCGCCGCCAAGTCGCCGCCGCGGCGCATGACCACCAGATGATCGGCGAAACGCGCGGCCAGATTGATGTCATGCAGCACCATGACGATCGAGCGGCCCGCCTCATCGCACTGGGCGCGCACCAAGCGCAGCACGTCGACCGAGGTGGCCAGGTCGAGGTAGGTGGTGGGCTCGTCGAGAAGCATCGTGGCGGTGTTTTGCACCATCGTCATCGCGATCCACACCCGCTGGCGCTGACCGCCGGACAGATCCCCGATCCGGCGGTCAGCGACCCCGCCCAGGCCGGTCGTCTCCATGACCTGGGCGGTGATCTTGTCATCGGCCGTGGACCACTGGGCCAGCCAGGACTGATAAGGATGCCTGCCGCGCGCCAGCAGCTGACGGACCGTCAGCCCGGGCGGCGCCACCGGCGTCTGGGGCAATAGCGCGAGCTTGCGGGCGCGCTCCCGGCGCCCCCAAGAATGCAGCTCGCGGCCTTCGAAGGTGAGCGAGCCCTCGTAGCGCAGGAGGTCGCACATCGTTTTCACCAACGTCGATTTGCCGGACCCATTCGGGCCGATCAGGCAGGTCACCTGGCCGGCGGGGATCGTGAGATCCAGCCCGGTAATGACAGGCCGATCGGGATAGCCCGTCTGCACCCCGGACATAACAAACACAGGCGAACTCACACGGTCTCCTCTCGTCGAACCCGCACGATGATGTACAGCAGGAAGGGGGCGCCGATGAAGGCGGTGACCACGCCCACCGGCAACTCCCAGGGCAGAACCACCCGCGCCAATAAATCCGCGCCGAGCAGAAGCACCGCCCCCATCAGCGCGGAGAACATGAGCGGGGGCGTCGGTGTCCTCGCCAATCCCCGCGCCACGTGCGGGGAGACGAACGCGATGAATCCGATGGGCCCGGCCGCGGCCACGGCGACGGCCGCGAGTATCACCGCGACCACCAGCTGCACGGCTTGGGCCACGCCCACCCGGTGGCCGAGCACGTGGGCGGTCGCCGGGCCGAGCACGAGTGCTGCCAGCTGGAATGCCAGCCACCCGCCCACTAGCACAGCAACCAGCACGACGACGAACGGCGCACCCGCATGGTTCCAGTCCCGGCCGTTAAGCGAGCCGGTCAGCCACATGCGTGCCGACGCCGCCCGATCCAACTGCGCATAAGCCAACAGCCACGTCGTCATCGAGGACAGGAAGATCGACATGCCCACCCCGATGAGCACGACCTTCAACACCGAGCCCCGGGCGGAGCCGGCCAACAGCCAGATCACCACGGCCGCGAGCCCGGCGCCGATGATCGCGGCGCCGGGGATGCCGACGGTCGCCATCACCGTCGTCGCCCCCGCCTCCACGACGCCGCCGGCACCGGCGCCCGCGAAGATGATGGTGGCCACCGCAGCCAGCGACGCCCCGTTGGTGATGCCGAGGATATCCGGGCTGGCCAGGGGGTTACGGGCCACCGACTGGGTGAGCGCGCCCGAAAAACCCAGGGCCGCGCCGACCAGGCAGGCCACCACCGCGCGCCCCAGCCGCATATCGAAAACGACCGCGCGCTCGATGGCGCTGCCACCGCCGGCGAATACGGCGAGGACTTCCCCCATGGACAGCTGGAACTCTCCCTGGGTGACGGAATAGCACACCCCGAGCGCCAACACCGCGCCCGCCAGCGCCACGCAAAGCAGCAGGCGGGGGTTGATAGGCATCGACGCCGGGCCGACCCTTAAAGCCCGCAGCACCGGAGCGTGGGGGCTCTGACTCTGACGTTGACTCATAAGCCGCCTCCTTCGATCCGGCCACGGCGCACCAGGTAGATAAACACCGGCACTCCCATGACCGCGAGCAGGACGCCCATCGGTAGCTCGCCCGGCGCGACGACGAGACGACCGAGAATGTCTGCCCACAGGGCTAAGAGCCCACCGCATAAGGCGGACAGCGGTATGACGAGCCGGTAGTCGGTGCCCGTCAGCCCGCGGACGATGTGCGGGGCGGCGAGGCCGATGAACGCGACGGGCCCGGCCGCGGCCACCGCCGCGGCCGAAAGGCCCGCCACGGCGAGGATGCCCGCCACCCGATAGCCCCAGACGGACACCCCCAGCGAGTAGGCGGTGTCCTCCCCGAGGGCGAGCAAGTTGATGCCCGGCGCCAGCGCCACGGCCACGACGAGGGCCACCAGCGCGATGGGCGCGGTGGCGAACACCACTGAGAAATCGCGACCGGCCACGGAGCCGGTGGCCCAACTGCGCAGGGCGTCCAGGACCGCCTCATTCGTGATCACGAGCGCGCTGACCACCGCCGAAAACAGCGCGGAGAGCGCCATGCCCGCCAGGATGAACGCCAGCGGGCTGCCCGCTGCCGGACCCCGGGACGACAGCACGAACAGCAAGGTGGTCACGATCAGCGCGCCGCCGATCGCGGGCACGGTATAGGCCGCTTCGCCGGATAGCCACCCGAGCGACACGCCCACGGCGACTGCGGCCGCAGCGCCCTGGCCGACGCCCAGGATGCCCGGCTCGGCGAGCGGGTTGCGGGTAAACCCTTGCATCAATGCGCCGGCGGCGCCGAGCGACAGCCCCGCGATCAAAGCCAGAAACGTCCGTGGGATGCGCTGGGTGCCCAGCAGGATGGCGATTTCGTCGAAAGGCTGGGGCTCTCGCGCCTCCGGGGACCAGGCGTAACGCAGGCCGTCGTCAAGCGCAGTCCAGATCTCCGCCGCCGTGGTGGCGCGCGCCCCCGTGTGGAAGCTGAACAGCATCGATGCGACGACCGCCGCGATCACTAAGACAGCGATACCGAGGGCACTCACAGTGGACACGCGTCGACGAGTCCCGGCGCGCGCCACGGTTAGAGTTGACACCTCGCTCGAATGCATGAGGTTATCCTAACCTCACATCACCCCCAGGTCACGCAGGCGGTGCAGGAAGAAGCCTCCCGCCTTCTCCCATCCCCGGTCGGAGACCACCCCGAAGTGGTCCTCTGCCACCTCACAGGCGTGCACATCCGCCCCGGTATCCTGCCACGCCGCGACCGGATCCCAGGGCCGCTTTCCGGCGGGGCGTCCGAGGCGGGTGCGGGTAGCAACCACCACGCAGACCTGCCCATCCCACCCCAGCGGCGCGGCTTTTTCTAAGAGGGAAGCACTCCTGGCGACGTTATCTTCCATCGCCTGACGCACCTCCGGATCGATCGCGGCGAGCTTCTCGACGTCCAGTCCGAACACCTCAGCCAAACCTTCACCGGCGTTCTCCGCTCGGCGAACGCGGGCGTGTGACCATACTCGTACCGCAGGATAAGCATCGAGGATCCCCAGGAAATCCACCGCGGCTGGCCCGCCCAGTTCCACCGCCACAGCATGTGCCAACGCTCCACCGAAAGACCACCCCGCCAGCCGATAAGGCCCGCTGGGCTGTACGCTACATATCCGTTGCGCGACGTGGCGGGCGGCGTCTGTGAGGGACTCGGCCTGCAGGCGGTCGTTCCAGGTCAGCGCGCGCACGCGGCAGCCGGTCGACGTCGCTAAGTCCTGCCACGGGGCGTGCAAGCCCGAGGCGGGCGGCATGCACCAGATCGTCGGTACCTCGTCTCCGAAAGTCTGCACGCTGATCCAGTCTTCGCCCGGGCTCTGCGCGCCGATGCGTGCGGCGATCCCGCGCGGGCTTTCGCCGGCAAGGATGTCCCCTACCGTCAGCTTAAGGCCTGACCGCCGAAGCCTTCCCAGAAGCTCAACAGCCAGCAGGGAGTGTCCCCCGGCCTCAGAGAAAGACTCCTGCCAGCCAACCCTGCGATCTAGGAGGTCGCCCATCTCGCGGGCGATGGTGGCTGCGGCGTCGTCGACGCTCGTCCCGATAGAAATGCCGGACGCCGAACCTGCCGCTTGCTGGCGGGGCTGAGGCGGGCGCAGGTGGGCGCGGGGCGCCTTATCGTCGCCACGCGCTACCGCGCGCAGAATCTCCCCGAGCCGGTGAGCGGCCCACTCAGCACGCTCATTACTGACCAGCGCGGGACGATACGCGAGGACGACTCCTCCACCCCTACCGGGGCGCGATACCACCGTCATGGGGTAATGCGTCTGTCCGAGTGAGTCCGTGCGGGCGATCTTCAGCGCTCCCTCGCCGTCCGGATCAGGGACGTTTTCCGTCACGACAATGGTGTCGAAGAGCTGGCTGGCCCCCATATCCGCCACAGAAGCCGCGGTGCGCTCGTTGAGCTCGAGACGTTGGTCGTGGAACTCGCGGAGCATAGCCTCAAAGTCCTCGCGGCCGTTGACGTCGACGCGGGCCGGGAGAGTCGTGGCAAACAACCCCATGACGTCTCCTATGCCGGTAAGCTCCAGCGGGCGACCGGACACCGTCACACCGAAGACCACGTCGCTGTGCCCGCTCAGCTCTCCGAGCACGATCGCCCAGGCCACGTCCACCAGTTCGGCGGCGGTAGCCCCTATCTGGCGGGCGCGCTCTTCGGCACGCTCGAGGATCCGCTCCTCTTCCCTGGGGTGAGAGGACAGCACCGGAAGAGTGATCTCGGCATCCTCTGTTCCTTGGCTATCGGCCACCTGCGTGGGCTCGGCCCCTGCCACGTAGGCGCGCCACGCGGAGGTGTCGCTGACGCGATGGCGCTCGACCCGCCGCAGGTACGCACGCACCTTCTCGATCTCGTGGAGGTCGGCGCGCGGGGTGGCGTCGTCGAGAAGCTCTTTCAGCAGGATCCCCGTCGACCAGTTGTCGGTGAGCAGGTGGTGGCCGCTGATCACCAACGTTGCCTCTGTCTCCGAGGTCCGCACGACGCTGGCGCGCACGAGCGGCGGACGCGAGATGTCGACGTCCCGGTCGCGGGCTTCGGACACGAAGCGGTTAACGACGGTTTCCGCGTCCCCTGAGAGGGCGGCCAGACAGCGGGCATCCACTCCTCGAAACGACGCATAAGCCTGCGCACGGCGCACCTCCCGCGACGGGAGGAACTGCACCGGCTGGCCGGCGGCGGTGGCATCGAAGCCCATCATCACGCCCGGGTGACGTTCGAGGACCTCCACCCATCGGCGCTTAAGCCTGCCGAGGCTCACCGAATCTGGGTCGTTGGCCACGAGATCGACACGCATAGCCACCGCGTAGGGGTCCGCGTCGTGTGCCATGACCTCAAACAGCATGCCCGCCTGCTGGGGGCTGGCGGGCAGCACCTCCTCCATGGCTCCGTATGCAGCTTCGATGGCGCGGGTCGGTTGATCGCAAATCCCCGACTCGTCCGCCGCCACCTGCGCTTCCAGCTCTGCCACCACGCGGGCGTGGAAAGAGTCGACGTCTTCGTGGCCGCCTGCCACTGTGTATTCGATCTCTGCTGTTGTCTCCGAGGCCTGCGCATGCACAAACACGTTGCAGGTCATCTCCTCGGTGCAGCGTCGGCGCGGTGAATCAGCCACGCCGAAAGCCTCCGCCGCCGCGGGAATGACGTTCACCACCACCGCCGGCGAGACGAGGTCGAGCCCCTGAAGCGCACCTGCGGGAGAGGCCGCCAGCTGGGCGAATCCCGCTCCCTCACCCGGCACCGCGGCACGGGCCTCGGTGACACAGCGGCGCAGGTCCACGGCGTCGGCAAGCGGGTCGACTCCCTCGGGCACCTCGATTACCAGGGGGTATTCCACGGTGAACCAGCCCACCTCGCGCTCCGTGATAAGCGCGCCGTCGCGCCCATGGCCTTCGACCCCGATCACCACCTGCATGCCCGCATCACCGCTCGAGCGCCCGCCGCTGTGGAGCGCCTGCGCGTGCGCGCGGGCGATCGCGGCGAGCATCGCTGTCTCCGGATCCTGCGCCAGCGCCGCCCCCGCTCGCAGACCCACCGCCCGCCGAACGGTCGTGGCCTCTGCCCTGGTGGCCGCATGCGGGCCGCGGTGGAGGTCTGTCTCGCTGCAGGCACGCCGAACCGATGCCCAGTGTGCGAGTTCCTCGAGGGGCAGCGCCGAGAGCTCTGCGTCGTGGGGATCACCGGCCGTGGACTGCAGGTGGGAGCGCAGCCCGTCCGAAGGTGTGAGCGCCTCCGTGCCCGCCAGCACCGCGTGGGCGTCGGCGCGCAGTGTCGTCCAGCTCAGCGCATCGACAGCGAGATGGTGGACCACCAGGCCGACGCGGTCTTCCAGCAGCACGACGGCCAACATCCGCCCAGCTTCTGGATCAATCAGGCCAGGTTCCTGCGCCACCTCATCCAGCGTGCACTCACGCCTTTCCTTAACACACTCGGCGGGATCAACCAACGAGGTCCGCGGAATGATCAAGGCGGGGCCATCGGGACCATCCGGATCGAAGACCGCACGCAAGCTCGCATGGGCCTCGACGAGCTGGGCCGCCAGCTTTTCCGCTGCCGTGCGCGTAGCACTCACTCCCAGCTCCCCATACTGGCGATACGCCGCCCAGCTCTGCGCATCCGGGCAACTGTCCCACTGGCGGGCGGCCACCGGCGACAGCGGAGCCGCACCCACCGGCTGACACGCGACGCCGGCGCTGTGCACGGCTTCATCATCGCGGGTCATCGCCGCGGCCACCTCCCCCAGCGAGGCCCCGGAGAGCAGCTCCTTCGGAGTGACGTGCCACCCGCTATCACGCAGCCGCGTGGCGACGAGCAGCGCCCCGATCGAATCCCCACCCTGGGCGATGAAGCCCTCGCCTGCCTGCATGGGGATGCCGATGGTTTCCTGGCAGCTCTCCAGTAGCGCACCCACCGTGGCATCAGCTTCGCCGTGGGAGTCCTCGCCGGCGTGCTCCGCATCCATGTCGGCGCGCAGCCGCGCGCGATCAACCTTCCCGGAGGTGGTCACGGGCAGCGTATCGACGAGCCGGATCCGCCCCGGCACCAGCCCCGCCGGCAGGCGGCGGGCGGCCTCGGCGCGCACGCTTTCCTCCGAAAGCTCGGCGCCGGCCTCCGGCACCACGCATCCGACCAGGCCAGCACGCCCGCGGACCACGACGGCCGCAGCCATAACCCCCGGGGCGGCTACAAGCGCGCTTTCGATTTCTCCGGGTTCGATGCGCCGACCGTTGACCTCTAACTGGTCATCGACCCGGCCCAAGAATTCATAACCTCGTTGGGGAAGCCAGCGCACCAGATCGCCGGTATCGTACAGGCGCTCCGGTCCTCGGCGTGGATCCACCGTGGTGGTGATGAACGCCTCTCGGGTGCGCTCCTCGTCATCGAGGTAGCCGCGGGCGACTTGGGGCCCGGCGAGGTAGAGCCGCGCCTTTTCACCAGGTCCGGCAAGCGTTTTACCCTCACTCAGCGCGTACGCCCGCATCCCCGCCACCGGGCGGCCAATCACGGCTGCCCCCGGCACGACGTCGGCGGTGAGCGCGTCAATGCAACACTCGGTGGGGCCATAGACGTTGATCGCAGCGACGCGTGTGTGGGCAAGCTGATCCCACAATGCCTGCGGAAGGGCCTCGCCTCCCACGACCACCAACCTGAGAGCGGGAAGCTCGAGTAGCCCCGCGCCGATCAGGGCGCCCATCAGCGAGGGCGTGGAATCCATGACGGTTATTCCCTCTGCATCTAACCTCGCCACCATCTCTGCGGGGTCGTCGAGGATGTCCTCGGAGTACAGGCGCACGCAATGCCCGGCCAGCAGCCACAACAGCTGATCGAGCGCGGCGTCGAAGGTGAACGCCGCGGTGTGCGCGACGAGGCCGCGCTGACGGCGATAAAGCCCCGCCAGGTGGCCGGCGAGCAGCGCCTCGAGGTTGCCGCGGGTGACCTCGACACCTTTAGGTTCCCCCGTGCTCCCCGAGGTGAAAAGCACATAAGCGAGATCTTCTGAAGTAGGCTCGCCGGTCTGCGCATTCTGAGCTTCAGGCCTGGGCACCGGCAGCGGATCTCGGCCGGCCACCCAGTGGGCTCCCACCCGTGCGAGGATGTCTCGCTGCCGCCGTGCCGGGGCTTGAGGATCGAGGCAGGTAAACGCCACCCCGGCGTGCAGGGCCGCCAACACGGTGACCACGAGTTCCGTTCCGCGGTCTAAGTCAATGCCAATGACGTTGCCTCGTGGCAGCCTACGCGATAGCTCCAGTACTCTGCGGCGCAGCTCATCGGCGCTGAGGGTCTCGTCATCGGTGATCAGGCAGGTCTTCTGCCCGGCGAGTTTTTCGATCAGAGTGCGCAAAGGCTGCGGTTTTTCCTGCGGAGTGAGTGCCCTGCGGGCGTCGATAAGCGCCGTCTCCTCCACGGCATCCGGCCCGCACACCTCGCCGAGCGGGGCGCTCAAGCGCGTCGGGGCCAGATGCACAAGAGCGCTGAACTCTTCGAGGAGCTGGCGTGCCTTCTCCCCGGATACGCGTGCGGGATCGGTCTCGAGGCCGAGATCCGCGCCGCCCTCGGCGGTCGGCGTGACGACGAGCCCGTAGTCCTCCGGCGGCCCTCCCGCGACGTTACGCAATGCGCCCTGCGCTTCTCCGAAATCAAGATGCACATCGAAGACTTTCGCGTTGACCCCCGCCCCGTGCAGCAGCGCGCCGGCTCCGGGGATGTCTAGGTCTTGGGGCAACCACTCCCCGCGATAGCACTGGTGTTCAGCAAGCTCGCGGAACTTCCGGTCCGTCTCGCGGATCAGTTCAGCGAGCGTGGCGCTCTGAGTGACCACCACCGCCAGGGGCAGGACGTTGACTCCCATCGCGGGAGTGGCTCGCCACGCGCGGGTACGCCGCGCCATCATCGGGATGGCCAGTACCAGCGGTTCTGGGCGACGGCCCGTGTCCTGCCACACGAACGCGGCCCACAGCGCGGTCACCGCGGTCACCCACGTGGTGCCGAGTTCGCGCGCGGCGGCATCGAGCTCCTCCCTCGCGGTGCGGGGCAATCGTACGGTGGTGGTCAGGGTGCGGCCCGAACCCGGCGCGGAACCGGTTGCTGCGTTCAGCTTTTCTCGTTCCTTCAGATCGGGCAGGGAGCCCGCCAGCCCGCGGAAATACTCACGGTCTTCGCGGAGCTCGCGCGAGGCGAGGTACGCGCGGTCGTCGGCCACCAGCTGGGATAGAGGCGCCCCGCGGTAGGGCTTGGGTTCGTGGCCACTGAGAAGCGCCCGATAGTGGGCCGCGATGCGGCGGCTTAACAGCGCCGCCGAGTACCCGTCGACGATGAGGTGGTGATAAAGCTGGATCACCCACGTTTCTTCGGGGCTTAAAACGAGGACGCGGTAGAGGCACAGCGGCACCTCGACGAGCCCGGCGCGCTGGATCTGCTCGGCCAGCTCGGTTTTCGCGGCGTCGACTAATGCTTCCGCCAGCACCTTGGGGTGGCGCGTGGCGCGCAGATCGCGCACTTCCACC
The DNA here is from genome assembly GCF_003065405.1 of Corynebacterium yudongzhengii. Classification (NCBI taxonomy): domain Bacteria; kingdom Bacillati; phylum Actinomycetota; class Actinomycetes; order Mycobacteriales; family Corynebacteriaceae; genus Corynebacterium; species Corynebacterium yudongzhengii. Next base: position 398,661 of record NZ_CP026947.1, on the reverse strand, counting down.
GGGGCTACTTCTGGGGCGACGCGCTGGCGGGGTTCATCGCCGGTGGCCGCGATCCTGAGCCGGAGGGTCTCCGCCTCGCGGTGCGTGGCGGTGATCGCCTGCGTGAGCGTCGCCACGTCCACCGTGCCGTGGAGCTCGAGGACCTCCCCCACGACATAATGGGACGAGGTGGGATCGAGCCGCACGGCGTCGTACACGCCGCGCTGGGCAGAGGTCAGCGGCAGCGTCTCGGCCGTGGGGTCGGTGGAGTCGGATGTCGGCATCGGTGAGAATCCTCCCGGGGAGTCGGGGTGCAGTGGTTAGCAGGCAGGTGCGGCTCGAGGCCGCGCATCACGGCGATTCGGCGCTCAGCGCCGCGCGGTCGAGCTTGCCGTTGGTGGTGACGGGTAGCTCGTCGATAAGCACGACGCGATCCGGCACGGCATAGGCAGGCAGGAGTAAGGCCGCGTGACGACGCACCTTGTACTCCCATCCGCTATCGGTCGAAGGTTCTCCCTCAGCCACGATGAAGCCGATCAATCCGTCGCCTATGACCTGTGCGGCGGCGTCGTGGACCCCGGGGGTTTGGCGCAGTGCCTGGTCGACCTCACCGAGCTCGACGCGGTTGCCGCGGATCTTGACCTGTTCGTCGAGGCGTCCGTGGTATTCGAAGAGCCCCGTCGCGGGATCACGCCGGGCCAAATCACCGGTGCGGTAGCGCCGACCGCCGCTAGGGGCGGAGGAAAATGCGGCGTCGGTGAGATCAGGCCGCCCGATATAGCCGGCGCCGACCTGAGGCCCGCCGAGGACCAGCTCCCCGATGTCACCGTCTGTGGCTTTCTCGCCGTCAGGACCGACGATGAACGCCTCGACCTGCGGTTGGGGCCATCCCAAAAGGGGCGCCTGCAGGCCGGGTTCTGGTGAGCGGGACTCAAGCGTCGCCTCGAGGGCGTCGGTGTACTCGACGGCCAATACGTCCATTGCCGCCTCGGAAGGCCCGTAGAGCCCCCATACTCGACAGCCCACTAGCTCACCTGCTCGCCGCGCGAGATCGCTGGGGACCGCTTCGCCGCCGAGGAGCAGATGGGCCAGCGCTGTGTCCTCATGGCTGTCGAAAGCGTTGAGGAGCGCGCGCAGCATCCCGGGCACCATGGACAGGACCGTCACCTTGTGATCGCGTATGAGATGAGCCATCTCCTCGACGTCTCCGGGCCACCACCCGCGCGGGGGAACGATCACGGTTCCTCCAGCACATAAGGGGTTAAGGATCTCCGCGACAGCGACATCGAAACCGATCGGTGCTTTCCACAGGACTACTTGGTCGGCTCCTCCGAAGGTGTCGGCCATCCACCGCAGGTGGGTGGCCACCCCACGGTGGAGGTTGATGGCACCTTTGGGCCGGCCTGTCGTTCCCGAGGTGAAGATGAGGTAGACCGGTTCCTCCGGCGTGACCTTTCGCGCGGGCAAAACAGCGCCGCTTTCCCGCTTCCCTTCCTGGCGCAGCTCCTGCAAGACCTGGGCGTCGAGGTCCAACCAGAGCGGGTGCGGATCACCGGCAGGAACGTGCGCCTTGCTACTGGTGGTGAGGACGATCCGCGGGGCGGCATCGTGAAGAACTGCGCGGATGCGTGCTGCCGGCGCCTCGGCATCAACGGGGACGAAGCTGGCCCCGGCGCGGATCACCGCGACTGCCGCCACCACTTGCGCGACAGAGCGCTCGCCGATGACGACGATGCGGTCGCCCGCAGCGGTGCCGGCGGCAATAAGCCGGCGGGCGAGTGCACCGCTGAGCTGGGCCAGCTGCCTATAGGTCAGGTCGCCCTGACCCCCGGCATCGACAACCGCGAGGCGCTCGGGATCTGCTGCTGAGCGACCAACGTCGGCGAAGACCGAGTCCAAAAGACCTGTGACGGTATCCGTCGACCATGTCTCGTGTGCCTGGCTCATCGGGTGGTTTCTTCCTTGCTCCTTTCGGCAGTAACCACGTGCGTGCCCCACCCGACGGCGCGTTCGCCTCGGACCACGAAGCCGGCGTCGGCAAGTGCTCGGGCGAGTTGCCGGGCCGAGGGGATCGCCGTATCCATAAGGCACATGCGCATGAGATCGTTTTCATAATCGTGCTCATCGCCGCCGGTTAAAGGAAGCAGCGAGGTCACCACGTGGATCTCCTCGACCTCGAGCTCAGCCAGGCGGGCGGGGATCTCACTGGCGGATCCCCACGCGAAGGGGTCGATCGCAACGGCCGTGTCTGTGCTCGGGGCGCTGCCTTCCGCCGTGGAGGATCGGCGCCCGTCGCGCGCACCCGCGGTCACCGTGGAGTCCGGATGACGTCGACGAAGCTCTTCGGCATACACCCCGCTACCTGGTCCGACGACCAGTACGGGTCGCGCCGCGAAGTCCTCGCTGACCGCCACAGCCGGGGCGGTCCACTGTGCCTGGGCGTCCTCGGCAAGCGCGAGGCGATCATTGCCCAGGATCTCCCGGAAGGGGCGCTTTTCCTCGCCCAGCGGGACCGGCGCGTTACCGCGCAGCGCCGACTCCAGCTGCAGAAATGCCAGATCACGCAGGGCAGCTGGCCCCACGAGGCTTCCCGCCACGTGCGATTCCGGGTTGGCGAGTTCTTGGCCGAGGGCGGTGAGCCCCACCTCGACTCGGGCCTCGTTCTCGGTGAGGGTCACCAGGTCGAGCGCGGCGAGGTAGCGCACGAGGCGCAGGAGACGCTCCTCGGCGACGCCGGTCGAACGGGCCAGCCGGTGGAGGTTGTTCTCCCCGGCGTCGATGCGGGAAAAGAGCGCGAGCTGTGCGCCTGCGCGGATGGCCAGAGCTGGAGCGAGGTCGGTGAGTTCGTGCAGGCGGAAGAGGGCGTCATAGCCGCCGCCGACCACGCGGCCGTCCTCGTCGAGGCGGGCGTCGGTGGCGCGCCAATAGCCGGTGACATCGAGGTCCTCGTGGGCGATACCGCGTTCTTTGAGCAGGCGCCGCAGCGGCTTGATGCGTCCCGCCTCGCCGGCCACCCAGGCGAAACCCTCGCCGGGAGGAAACTCGAGGGCCTCCACCGCGGAGACGAAATCCCCGCCCTCGTCGCGCACGACGAAGCGGATGTCCGCATCCCCCGCGGTGGCCAAGGGGTAGGTGTCGGCCCGGGTGGGCACCTCGATGACCGCGTGCACCTTAAAGCCCGCGGGCACCTCTTCGAGTCCGCGGGCAATGGCCGGCAGTGCGGTCTCATCGCCGGCGAGCAGCAGCCAGTCGCGGTGTACGGGCAGCGAGCCGCAGTTCTTCGGGCCGACCACCCAGACAGGATCTCCCGGGGCGGCGTTCTCAACCCACCCTTCGGCCAGCCCCAGCTGGTGACGCGCGAAGTCCACGGTGATGCTGTTGGCCTCTTTATCGACGCTGCGCACCGTGTAGGTGCGAAACAGGCTGTTGACTTCAGCATTCCAGTTCAGTCGGCCGTCGCCCAGCGGTGCCGGGTAGGGGCGTTCGCCGGTGGCCGGGTCGGGGAAGATGATCCGGACATCGTCGTCGAAACCAGTGCTGACCAGCGGGGGCATCCACGTGCCATCGAGGGTGTGGCCGGCGAGCTGCTTGCCTTCGAATTCGACGCGCCTCATCCCCGGGGTGAGGTCGGTGACCGAGCGCACCCGCAGCTCCCTAATGGCCATCGGGTGAATGTCTTGGTTTCTGGACGATCGAGGCACGATGACGCTCCTTGTGAAATCGGCTGTGGTGAAAAGTAAGGGTCCTTGGCTGGCTAGTCCGCGAGGATCTCGTGCCAGGCGACGAGCGAGGTATCTTCGGCAAGGTCCGTGAAATCCACGTCGTGGCCCTGGGTGCGCAGCCACGTGACCACTTCGACGAGGCGTAGGGAATTCAGCCCTTGGTCAATGAGTTCTTCCTCCTCGTCGATGTCTTCGGGCGCGACGTCGACGAGGTCTGCGATGTGGGTTTTGAGCTCGTCCATGAACTCATCCATGCCGCAACCTCCCATACTCCTGAAGTAAGCGTAGGCTAACCTTATCACGCCGAAAGGATTGGAGGAAGCACCCATGCTCACCGCCGTTGACGCGGCCACCGACCCTTCGATCACCGCGACCGGAGTTTCCGACGAGGCCGCCGAGCACTACCGCGCCGTGGGCGCATGGATAGGCGATACCCACACGGCGATGCTCGCTCGCAGCGTATCCCGCTTCGCCCACCGCCCAGCGGCAACTGATCGCGACCGCTCGGTCACCTACGCGGAGCTTGACCAGGGCGCGGCCGCGGCCGCCCAGTGGCTCAAAGATGCCGGGGTGGGCCGCGGCGAAGCTGTCATCGTGCAACTGCCGAATTGCATCGCCTACCTCGAAGCGATCTTCGGCATCTGGCGGATCGGGGCTATCCCCGTCTTCACGCTCCCCGCCCACGGGGCCAGAGACATCATCCACTTCCACCGCCAGGCCCCCGCGCGTTTTCACCTCGGTCCGACGAAAGGCGATCGCCATCATCGCCGCGTCCTTGCTCAGCTCGCCGAAAAAGCCCCAGAGCTCACCCTGCTCGATGTCGACGTGCGGTCAGCCCACCCCTTCGGCACCACCGAGAACGACCCCGAACCGATCGAGGTGCCGCCCAGCGAGCTGGCGTTTCTGCAGCTCTCCGGAGGGACCACCGGGGCACCCAAGCTGATTCCCAAGACCCACGACGACTACCTCTATTCCGTGCGTCAGTCGCTCACGCTCTGCGACCTTCAAGGCGACTCGATAGTGCTGGTCGCGCTGCCGGCGGCACACAACTTCACGATGAGCTCTCCCGGCATCCTCGGCGCCCTCATGGTGGGTGCCCACCTCGTCTTCGCGCCGGATCCTTCCCCCACCACACTGGCGCCTCTCATCGATCGCCACCGCATCACCCATGCAGCCTTCGTTCCGCCCGTTCTCCTGGGCCTGCTCAACTATCCGGAGCGAGACCGCTTCGACCTATCCTCTTTAGAGACCATCTGGGTAGGCGGGGCGAAGCTCTCCGAAAACGTGGCGCGTCGGATCCGCCCGGAGCTGGGATGCCGGCTGCAACAGGTCTTCGGCATGGCCGAAGGCCTGGTCAACTACACCCGGCTAGATGATCCGGAGGACACCATCATCACAACCCAGGGGCGTCCGATGTCGCCCTTCGACGAGATCCGGGTCGTCGACACCGAAGGCTCTCCGGTTCCGCCCGGAAAGCCGGGGGAGCTACTGACCCGAGGCCCCTACACCATCCGCCGCTATCACCGGAACCCTGAGGCCAATGACCGCAGCTTCACGGCGGAAGGCTTTTACCGCACGGGCGATCTCGTGGTGCAGGCGGCGGACGGATCGATCACCGTCGTCGGCCGAGTCAAAGACCAGATCAACCGAGGTGGCGAGAAAATCGCCCCGGAGGCTGTCGAAAACGCGCTCCTCTCGCACCCCGAGATTCACGACGTCTCCGTCGTGGGAATCCCCGATGACGTGTGGGGAGAGCGTACCTGCGCCTATGTCATCCCCCGGGCGGGCACCGAGAATACCTCCCTGACCTCGACGGTAGTGAAGCGCTACGCCCGCTCCCGCGGGCTCGCATCCTTCGCCGTGCCTGACACCGTGGAGCTCTGCGATGAGTTCCCGCTCACCGGGGTGGGCAAAGTCTCTAAGAAAGACCAGCGCTAAGGCCGCTGCGCAGCCGCGTGGCGAGCGCCGGGACCTCGGCAACCTGGCCGGCAGCCGCAACGAAGTGATCCGGGCGGATGATGGCCGCACCAATGCGATGCTCGTCAAAGAAGCGGTGCAGGGTCCCGTCGTCCTCCAGGAGGTTGTCAGCCGGTGCCGGCCCTAAACAGCCGGAAGGAACGACTTTGTGGGTGGGCCATTCATCAGAAATCTCCGCTCCCCAAGTGAGGATGGACCATCCGGCGGGGAGGGCTTCGTCGAGAAGCATCGTGCGGCCCTGTGCCCGCACGAGCGGTTGAGGAAGCATGGTGCCGGCAGGCAAATCCCCGAGCACTAAAGGCCCGGCGAGCCTGGGCATGGGCTTGAAACGCATATCGGCAACGCCGCGGCGAATCGGAGGGATGGCACCGAGCGCCCGCGCTGCCACGTCGCGCAGGCGGGCCTTCCCGCCTTCCATGGACACGAACTCGCCCACCTGACGGGATCTGCCCACCATGGCGTTCACATGGTCCCGACGCTCCGCGTCATAGGTGTCCAACACGTCGGGGCCGTAGTCGCCGTGGACGACGCCGGCCAGCTTCCAGGCGAGGTTGGCGGCATCCCGAATGCCGGAGTTCATCCCCTGCCCCAGCCACACCGGCATGAGGTGCGCCGCGTCGCCGGCCAGGAGGATACGGCCCGAGCGGAAACGCTCAGCCACCCGGGAGTTGTGGGTAAATTCCCGGTACCGCACGACATCGTTATCTACCTGCACACCGACGCGCTCGGCGATAAGCCTCTGCACAAGCGAACGGCTGACCTCTTCTCCGTCGTGCAAAAGGAATTCGAAACGCCGCATGCCATGAGGCAAGCAGATCGAGACATAAGGCCTCGCGGGGTCTGCTCCGAGCACGCCGCCCGGACGGCCCACGGGATCTTCGGCGAGATCGGCGACGAGCCACCGGGTCGCGGCGGTCGATCCCGGAAACCCGATGCCCAGCTGTTTCCTCAGCTCGGAGCGGCCACCGTCGCACGCGACCACCCACTGCGTCTCGACGAGCGCGCCCGCCACCCGCGCGGTCACGCTGGTTGTGTGGTCACGTACGTCGTCGACACGCGCCCCTAAGCGCAGCTCGACGCCTGGTCGCTGGGCCAGCGAGTTGGCCAGGATACGGTCGAGCGCCCCCTGGTGGAACGCGTTTTTACGGGAGTATCCCAGCGGCTCTCCTTGTGCGTGGAATGTGGCGAGCACCCGGTCCTTGCGATCCACCACGCGCATGTAGTGGCCAGGCAAAAGGTGTGGTCGGAGGTCATCGATCACGCCCAATTCTTGGATGACGCGGAGCGTATCGTCGTCGATGCCCACCGCCCGGGGATAACCAATGAGCTCTTTGCGAGCATCCGCGATGAGCACGCGCACCCCACGGGCGGCTAACAACCCAGCGAGCACCAGCCCGGTCGGGCCTGCCCCGACGACAAGGACATCGACCTGCTCGGCGGCCTCGCTGGGCGAGTCTGCAGCTGAGCGCGGGTTCCTGGGATGGGGCTGGGCGGGGGCCATGCTGGACGGGATCCTCTCGGTCGGTTCTTAGGACATGCCCTTAGCCCGTGAGGGCTAGGACTTTTAGGCAAGGCTTACCTAATTCAAACGAGAGTGTACGCCCGTCGTCTGGCCGCGGTTCTGTGGGGCAGCCAGCCGCGGCCGGGCCCTAGCTACAACGCAGCTCTGATGTGGAGGCTGGGTTGTTCGGCGGTTCGCGTGTCAGTAATACGGGAGGGGGCTTTCTTCTTGGGCGCGGAGGGCACGGCGATGCGCCCCATTCCATGCTGTTCGGCGCGGAGTCGCTCTCGCCGGAATGCGCCTGCCTGAGTGCTTCTCGTGCCTTGGCGATCAGCCCGAAGAGAATTGCCGGACCGGTGTCTTGGGCTACTGGCGGAGGTGAAGTGGGGTTGACCTACGTGACTATGCCGCCGCATAGTGCGGACCGGATTACGCACGTGCGTAATCGGGATTCAATGGATTCCGGGGAATTCATAGGTCTGCGAGGCCCGCCGGAGTCACGGAGTCGACCTTGCGAGCGGAAACAGTCCCCAGACTCACTATGCCGCGGCATAGTGGGACCAGGTTTTACGCACGTGCGCAATCGGAAATCAATGGGTCCCGGGAGATTCATAGGAACACGGGACGCATTGAAACCGGAGGCCCCAGATTTTTACGCACGCGCGCAAAATCAGGCTCGGCTGTCGAAGTCGATCGTCCTTCACTCCCACAGGGCCACCGCGACGACTCCGCGAGCGGGAACGATCCCAGATTCATTATGCCGGGGCGTAGTGCGAACCGGGATTCTACGCACGTGCGTAATCGGAAATCAATGGATCCCAGGAAACTCATAGGTGCACGAGACCCATCGGAGTCACGAAGTCGCCCCGGCGAGCAGAAACAGCCCCAGAATCCCTATGCCGCCGCAGAGTGGGGAGCAGGTGTTTACGCACGTGCGTAATCGCAAATCAATGGATCCCGGGAAACTCATAGGCATACCAGCCGCACCGGAGCCACGGACTCGACTCCACGATCAGAACAATCCCAGAATCCCTATGCCACGGCATAGTGCGGACCAAGTTTTACGCACGTGCGTAATCAGGATTCAATGGATCCCGGAGAACTCATAGGAACACGAGAACACACTGTCGGAGTCACCTGAGGCGGCTAGTTTTTACGCACGTGCGTAAAAACTACCGTCGGTTGGCGATGCGAGCATCCCCGCCGCCAAATGCCCCGAGCAGCGAGCACTGATATCGCCGCGGCGGGGTCTGCTGAGAGTCGGTAAATCTGCACCGCCGAGGACTGGGGATGTGGTGGCCGAGGCCGGGTGACTTTTACCAACTACCCCGAAACCATCGCTACCGGCTTACTGGAGAAGCCTTACCGGAGAAGTCTTGTCAGAGAAGCGCCACCACCCGACCGCCCCTGAAAGCCGGAATCACACTCCCCGCATCATGCCGAAATCTATGCTAGGTTGCGAACAAGATCACAATCCCCGACCTGTGTGATAGTGAGGTGCCCAATGGGCAACCTGCTCAACCTGCTTTTTGGCGATCCCACGAACCCCGTATCCGAGATCAAAACGATCTTCTCCCAACACGACAACCCCCTGGCTGCGGCCCAGGACTGGGCAAAGAAGCTTCTGCAGGACAAGGACATCGACCCGATGAAGAGCCCGTTAGCAGCGATCAAGGAAGTCCGCACGGAAGAAAAGGCCTTCAACTTAAAGAGCGCGACCTACCTGGTGGAGAAGCTCACTAAGTAGGAGCAAACAAGAAAGGGCCGCAGGAAACGTTCATCCGTTTCCCACGGCCCTTGTCTCAGAGCGCAAACGCTTAGGAGCGCTGCATCTTTCCGTCCTTGTCAACGAACGGGAAGCCGAGCTCGCGCAGGAGCAGGCGGCCCTCGTCGTTGCTGGTGGCGGAGGTGACCACGGTGATGTCCATGCCGCGCGGGCGGTCGATCTTGTCGACGTCGATCTCGTAGAACATGGTCTGCTCGGAGAGACCGAAGGTGTAGTTACCGTGGCCGTCGAACTGCTGGTCGGACAGGCCGCGGAAATCACGGATACGCGGCAGAGCGATGGTCAGCAGGCGGTCCAGGAACTCCCACATGCGGTCGCCACGCAGGGTGACCTTCGCGCCGATCGGCATGCCTTCGCGGAGCTTGAAGTTCGCGATGGAGCGCTTGGCGCGGCGCAGCTGCGGCTTCTGGCCGGTGATCGCGGTGAGGTCCTCGATCGCGCCGTTGATGACCTTGGAGTCACGGGCGGCGTCGCCGACACCCATGTTGACGACAACCTTGGTGATACCCGGGATCTGCATGACGTTCTCGTAGCCGAACTCGTCGTTGAGCTTGGTACGGATGTCCTCGCGGTAGCGGGTCTTCAGACGGGGGGTGTAGTTTTCAGCCATTATTAGATGTCCTTCCCGTTGCGCTTGGAGACGCGGACCTTGCGGCCGTTCTCGTCGAAACGGTAGCCGACACGCGTCGGGTTGCCGTCGGAGTCGAGCACCATCACGTTGGAGACGTGGATGGGGGCCTCCTGGGTGACGATGCCACCGGAGGAGGCGCCGCGCTCGCGGGCGGAGTCAGCGACGTGCTTCTTGATGCGGTTGACTCCCTCGACCAGCACCTTCTCGCGCTTCGGGTAGGCCTCGATGACCTTGCCCTGAGCACCCTTGTCCGGTCCCGAGATGACGACGACCATGTCGCCCTTGTGGATCTTCATTACTAGATCACCTCCGGTGCGAGCGACACGATCTTCATGAACTTCTTGTCGCGCAGTTCGCGGGCGACGGGTCCGAAGATACGGGTGCCACGGGGCTCGTTGTCGTTCTTGAGGATGACGGCTGCATTCTCGTCGAAGCTGATGTAGGAGCCGTCGGGGCGACGGGTCTCCTTGCGGGCGCGGACGATGACCGCCTTGACGATCTCGCCCTCCTTGACGTTTCCGCCCGGAACAGCTTCCTTCACGGTGGCGACGATGGTGTCGCCGATGCCAGCGAAGCGTCGTACCGAGCCGCCGAGAACGCGGACGCACAGAATCTCTCGTGCGCCGGAGTTGTCGGCGACCTTCAGACGCGATTCTTGCTGAATCACTAGGGTCTCCTGACCTGGTTGTAACGCATGCCAGATTTCCGTCCTGGGCACGCATGGTCTTGGCTTACCGCTACCAGCGCTTGTCGACGAACCACTATCCACGTGGTCGCAGGGTCTCGGGCTCGCGGTTCGGAAACGCGCCGCATACACCCGACCGGCCCTGGTAACCCGTCTATTCAACCACGCAGCCAAGGCCCGCGCCAAATCCCTCTGACCGTGGCATATACTGCAACAGATCACGGAATCCGGGAGGGCGAACGTGGGCCGTCATTCACTGCCTGCTCCACGCTTGTGGAACGACATGCGCGTCCGCGTCCCCATCGGCATCGTCATCACGATAGCCCTGCTGCTCAGCATCCAAGAAACTCTGGACCCGCCCGAAAATCTCGATACCAACCAGGTGGCAGCGCCTCCCGAGGTACACATTGAGCCCAGTCCACCCGTCGAGATGTACATCCCGGCCGTCGAACTCGTCGCCCGCTTCGAAGAGGCCCCCTGCCGGGTGAATAACGGTGCGATCGATCCCGCCACGATGGATCTCGCGTGCGCGTATACCGCCGAGGATCGCCCTTATTCCCTCCCGGGAACGGCCACCGAGGATCTCACCGTCATCGCGGGACATACTGGCGCTGGGCTCAGCGGGGTGTTCGACAAGCTTTACGACGGCACCGCCGATCAGCACACCATCGCCACCGGCGACCAGCTGTATCTGCGTACCGAGGCCTCCGGAAGCCAGTGGCTGGTCTATCACGCGACCGACCTCCACGACCCCGATAAAGAGGGCCTCGCGCAGGATCCCGCGGTGTGGGGCGAGACTGCCATGCCCGGCAGGTTGTTGACCATCAGCTGCATCCAGCCGGCCAACCCGCTCGCCGCCGCAGTGCGCAACGCGGTCGTCGGCTGGCAATACGAGGGCGTCATCGACGAAGCACCCGATCACACCGTGCTCCCGCCCCTTTACCCGGGATTGGAGCCTGACGCGTCCTGAAACGCCGCAACCTCCATAAATACCCCTGAACGGGGTGAACAACAGACGTTTCGAACCGACATTCGCCGACCATCGGCAAACACACTCTGTGAGTAGCCTTTTAGCGCCACCGCGGTGCCGGGTTATGTCAGAAAAAGCTCAATTTTCAATGTTTTAACATGTGACTTTTGTTAATTTTTGAGACAAATGTTTCTAATGGGCTTAATGTTAAAACAGCTGCCCACGGCCACCATTCGGGCGCACGACTATCTATAACTACTGAGAATCAGGAGAAGACCATGAAGCGGTATTCCGTCTCCCTCACCGCCCTGACCGTGACCGCTGCCATGGCGATCGCCGCCGGACCGGCCGTCGCGCAGCCCACCGAGGGAACCCCGCCAGCCAACGACGCTCCCCGGCCGTGGAAGAAGACCAGACCTTCGAGGGCGAGACCTACACCACCCAGGACGGCACGATCTTCTACCGCCACGACGACGGAATCCACTGGGTCAATGCTCCTGAGCGCGCCCTGCCCGGCGTGGAGCTGAGCCCGGAGGAGCTGAACCGCTCGGCCGAGATCCAGGACACGGTCAACGCCGATTACGCCGCGGTCGTCGAAGAGACCGTCCCGCTTTCCTACGAGACCCTAGATGGCCAGGTCTTCTACCGCACCACCGACGGCACATACTGGGTGGATACCCCGGATCGCGCCGCCGGCAGCCTGAACGACCAAGAGCTGCAGCGCTCCGAGGAAATCGCCGCCATCGTCACCGCCGACCAGGAAGCCCGCGGCGGCGCACAAGAAACCGCCGCCAGCCCGGCCACCGTCGCCGGCATCCTACTGCCCGCCGCCCTGGTGGTCGGTGGTGTCATGTGGTACCTCAACTAGGACGGCAAGACCTACGTCCAGGACGAGTCGCGCGTCCATGCCATACCGACCGAGGAGAAGAAGGCGGCTTCCGACAAGATGCTGGCTGATCATGCCAACGAGGTCGCCGAGCAGGCCAAGGACGCCCAGAAGAACGGCGCGGCTGGCCACGCTAGAGCCCAGGACTCGGCTGCCACCGGCGAGCGTGGCATGGCCGCCGAGACCGGCAACAACACGCTCCCCCGCGCCCTGGCAGGGCTGGCGCTCGCCTCCGTTCTGGCAGTAGCTGGCTTCGCCGCCCGCCGCCGCTTCTTCGCCTAAGCGGCGCCCCCAAGATTCCGGCCCTTTTCGTCGAGCGCACGAGGGCCGGAATCTTTATGTTGAACCCATGACACTCATCTTCGCTGTCGGCGCCGCGTTCCAGACTCTTGCGACCTTGCTCTTCATGGTGTTCTATGCCCTCGGTCTCTATGTTTCGGTCGGCTACCTTGCGGTCGCCGCCAGTATCGGAGCCCTCGGCGCACTACTCAGTACCATCGGCTCGCTGCGCGGCCTTCGCCTGGCGAGCTTGCGCGTTCTCGGCCTCATACTCGGGCTTGCCGGGCTTCTAGGCTGGGGAACGAGAAGCTTCGCGAGCATCACCGGCGACTTCACGAACCCCTTGATCGGCCTGATCGACATCGGGGCCGAACCAGCGGCGTTGGCCAGCGTGGCGGTTCTCCTTGTCGCCACCGTGCCACCGCCTGCCTCCACGCACGCGTGGCTGTTCATCCTCGCCTACGGCGCTTCGCTCTACCTGCCTCAGCTCGTCTATGCCTTCCCCTTACTGACATACAGCATGTATAGCGTGCCCTGCGCGATAGGCATCGCCATGATCGCGGTGGCCCTAAAGGCACCCGCCCCCAAAGCTCCCCAGATCCTCGCCATCGTCGCAGGCTGCCTTGCGACCTTCGGCGCCCTCGGGTTTTTCCTTCCGTTCAGCATCATCGGCGCCGCTGTTATCGGCATCGCCGCCAGCATCACCGAGCGACGGCCGTGATAACAGCCCACGCTTCCCCTCGGCACTTTCCTACTGCCGCGCCCTAACGAACCGAGTGCCGTCGATAACCATCCCGGTCGGTATACAGATCAACGGGAGGAGCTTCGTGAGCGCCTCCGTCCCAGAAACACCCTCTTGTCCCAGCACAACCGGCTGAATATAGTCAACCTATGGCAGCCATACTCGGCCTCGGCGCCGGCTTGCAGGTGCTCGCGGTCCTTTCCTTCTTCGCCTTTCCGGTGCTGGGCTTGTGGGCTTCTGCCCTTCTCGGAATCCTCGGCGCGCTGGCGAGCATCCTCGGATCACTCCGGGGCTTCGGCACTTATGCGCTGCGCATCTTCAACGCGCTACTCGGCGTCATCGCACTGCTGGGCTGGGGCAGCTGGATCGCGGTGAGCGTCCTCTACGAACCCGGCGACCCCGTCATCAACATCGCTGGCATCGTCACCGTGCCGGCCGCGTTCGGCGCGCTCGCCCTTGTCCTTATCGAAAAATCGCCGCCTCCCGCCTCGACGCACGCCTGGGGCTGCGGACTCATCGCCGGCGCCAGCCCCTTCGCCAGTTCATTGGCTCTCAACGTCGCTTTCGGCACCATCATCCTGCAGATCGTCAGCTTCGTGGCAGCTGTCGCGAGGATCGCGCTCGCCGTGCGCTCCCCCGCGCAGACAGCACCGAAGGCCCTCGCCATCACCGGTGGGGTGCTCGGCATGGCGGGGACCTTGTTATTTTTCTTCCTTTATGTCTCGGTGGCGGTCGTCATCGCAGGTGTCGCCGCCAGCCTTAGCGAGCGCCGCCTCTAGGCGCCCAGCTCGCGTAGTACCCGCCGCACTTCGGCGCCGAAGGCTTCCGGCAGATCGATGGGCAGGGAATGCGTGCCCCCTCCAGGTAGGTCACCGTAAGCTCCGGGCGCCCCATGCCCCGAATGGCTTCAGCTCCCGCTTCGCCGACCAGGCAATCATCACCGGAGGTAATAACGTGCGTGGGCACCGCCAGGTCCGCCACGTAGTCCTGCCACGGCGCCGGGAAGCTCACCACCCCACTGGCCACGACGCCAAGATCCACGTGCAGCTGCCCATAGAGCCAGTGCAGATGATCGGTGCTGCGCCAATGCGCGCGCTTGAGCGTGTTCTCGGCCAGCGCGCCGACGGGATCGCACTGCCACCGTGCAGTACGCCGCACCGACTCACCCGCGGCCTCGGCATAGAAGCGTTCCTGCTCGACGCTCAGCCACGCCGGGTCGGCCAGAATCAGCCCCCGCATCTTCTTCGGCACCTGCTTCGCCACGGCCGTCGCAATCGCCCCGCCCATGGAGTGCCCGATAATCACCGCCGGCGCCGACAGCTTCTCGACGACCCCCACCGCCGCCTCCACGCTGCGGGAAAAACGTCGCGAGGCTTATCGACGCCTCCCAACCGCGGCGACGCCCCATGGCCGAGGGAATCCACCCCAATCGCCCGGTAGCCCTCAGCGGCCAGCTCGCAGCGCAGCGGCTGCCACCACAGCATCGAGTTGGACACGCCGTGGAAGAAGACCACCGGCACCCCGTCTTCCGGGCCGGTGCACGCACAATTCAGCATTTTTGTCACCGCTTTTAGAGGAGGCCGGCGTCGATAAGCGTGGCCTTCACCGCGTCCACCTCGTCGGGCCTGAGCTGCGCCACGGGCTGCGGCATCTGGGCGGAGTCGAAGACGCCGAGCAGCTTAAGGGCCGCCTTGAAGCCGCCGACGCCGGCGCCGAAGCCGCTTATCGACGTCGCCAGCATCGCCACCCGCATCAACTTCGCGAGCCGGTCCTGCTCCTTCTTCACCCACTGCCAATCGCCGGTTTCGGCGGCCTTCCACTGCCGAACGTAGCCTTCGGGGTCGACGTTGCCGAGGCCGGGCACGCAGCCGTCGGCACCTGCCAGGTACGCCCCGTCGACGACGACCTCGTGGCCCGTGAGCAGCGTCAGCGGGTGGCCGGCCTCCTCGTTGGCTTGGATGAGCAGCCGAAAGCCGACGTCGTCGCCGGAGGAGTCCTTCACCCCGGCGAGCACGCCCTCTTTCCCGAGGCGCACCAGCATGTCGTTGTCGAGCTTGGTGTGCACGCACACCGGGATGTCGTAGGCGAAGACCGGCAGCGTCGTCGCGGCGGCGATGAGGCGGAAATGCTCTTCGACCTGGGCTGGGCCGCCGAGCGCGTAGAAGGGGGCGGTGACCACGACGGCGTCGGCACCCGCGGCTTCTGCTTGCTGGACGTGCTCGATCACCCGCTGCGTCTGGGTGTCAATGCAGCCGACCAGCACCGGCAGGCGACCGTCGACGACGCTCAGGGTGCGGTCGATAATTGTCTGCCGCTCACTCGCAGTGCAAAACGCGCCCTCGCCGGACGAGCCGAGGATGAAGAGGCCGTCGACGCCGGCGTCGATCAGCCGGCTGAGATTGCGCTCGTAGGAGGCCGAATCGAGCGTGCGATCCTCGTGGCGGGCGATGACCACCGGAGGGATAACGCCTCGGAAGGAAGCTGTCATGATGGGGAATACTCCTAAGGGTTGCTACTGGTTGGGGTGCAGCAGGCTCGGTGCAGCGCCGAGCAGAGTGCGGGTGTAATCCTGCGAGGGGTTGTCCAGCACCTGCTTAGCCGGGCCGTGTTCGACGAGGCGTCCGTGATACATCACCGCGATGCGATCGGAGACATAACGCACGGTCTGGATGTCGTGGCTGATGAACACCATCGCCAGGCCGAGCTCTTCTTTGAGGTCGGTCAGCAGGTTGAGGATCTGGGCGCGCACCGACACATCCAGCGCCGAGGTCGGCTCGTCGGCGATGATCGCCTTCGGCTTCAGCGCCAGGGCGCGGGCGATGGCGACGCGCTGGCGCTGCCCGCCGGAGAGCTGGCCCGGCAGCGCATCCAAGGCTGAAGACGGCAGACCCACCATCTGGATGAGCTCGCGCACGCGCTCCCGGCGCTCTTTGGGCGTGCCCACCTTGTGCACGTTGAGCGGGTCCTCCAGCTGCTCGCGCACGACCATGCGGGCGTTCAGCGCGGTCGAGGGGTCCTGGAAGACCACGGAGACGAGCCGGCCCATGGCGCGGCGGTCGGCGGCGGTGCGCTTGGTCACCTCGCGGCCCTGGAAGAAGACCCTGCCCTCGGTCGGGGCCTGCAGGCCGCACATGACGTTCGCGAGCGTCGACTTGCCGGAGCCCGACTCGCCGACCAGTCCGATCGTCTCGCCCGGCTGGAGGTTGAGCGTGACGTCGTCGACCGCCTTGACCCAGTTGGGCTTGAAGATGGGGCCCGTGCGGGCCTTGAAGTGCACCTTGACGTTTTCCAGCCCGATCAGTGCCTCGGCGGCGTCGTTGTGCGGAGACTCTAGGGTGCTCGGGGTACTCATGATCTAGTCCTCGTTCCTGCTCAAAGCGGCGTAGTCGGCGTCGCTGCGTTGCGGGCCGTCGAGCTGGCCGTCCTTTTCCAGCTGGGCGGCGTAGTGCAGCTCGTCGGGAAGATCGGCGTAGATGTGGTCGGTGCCTTCGACCTGCCGCATGACCGGGGTGGTCTCCAGGCCGACCGACGGGTGCGAGGAGCGCGGGGCGAAGCGATCGCCGGCGGGGAACTCGCGGGGGCTCGGCACCGAGCCGGGCACCTGGTGCAGGCGGCCCGAGCCGGATTCGATGGAGAGCACCGCGCCCAGCAGGCCGCGGGTGTACTCGTGGCGCGGGTCGGACAGAAGCTCGACGGTCGGCGCCTGCTCGATAATCTGGCCGGCGTACATGACGGTGACCGACGAGGCCACCTCCGCCACCAGGGCCAGATCGTGGGAGACGAAGACCATGGCGAAACCCAGCTTCTCCTGCAGCGACTTGATCAGCTCGATGACCTGCTTCTGCACGGTCACGTCGAGGGCGGTGGTGGGCTCGTCGGCAATCACCAGCTTCGGATCGCGCGTGAGCGCCATGGCGATGAGCACGCGCTGGCGCTGGCCGCCGGAGAGCTCGTGCGGATAGGACTCCAGGGTGCGCTTCGGGTCTAGGCCGACCAGTTCCAGAAGCTCCTCGGCGCTGCGGGTGCCGCCACGCTTCGTCAGCTGCTTCATCTGGGTGCGGATGAGCATCGACGGGTTCAGCGACGACAGCGCGTCCTGGTAGATCATGGCGATCTCGTGGCCGAGCAGCGCGCGGTGCTCCTCGTGGGACATCTTTAAGAGGTCGCGGCCCTTGTAGAGGATCTCGCCGCTGACTTCGGCTTTCGGATCGAGAAGTCCCATCACCGACAGCGCGGTGATCGATTTACCGCAGCCGGACTCTCCGACCAGGCCCATGGTCTCGCCGCGCGCGACGGTGAAGGAGACGTGATCGACCACGTTGACCTCGCCGTGGCGCGGGAAGCGGATGGACAGATCCTTGATCTCCAGCAGCGGGGCGGCATCCTTGTTGGGCGCGAAGCGATCGCTGCGGGTAGCCTCGGTCTCTTTGAGCTCGGTGATGCGCTGCTGCAGAGAGCCGGCCTGCGCGGCGTAGGCGCGCACCGGGTCGACGAGCAGCTTGTCGGCCTCGCGGGCCTCGGAGACATGCGGGGCGTCTTTGATCTGGCCCTTGGGGGCGGCGACCATGGCGTCGGTGATGCCCTCGGACAAGATGTTGAGGCACAGCACGGTAATCATGATCATCAAGCCTGGGAAGAGCGCCTGCCACCACTCGCCGCGCAGCACGCCCTGCTGCGCAGAGGACAAGATGTTGCCCCACGTGGCGATGGGCTCCTGCAGGCCCGCGCCGATGAAGGTCAGCGAGGCCTCGAGGATGATCGCGTCGGCGACCAGCACGGTGGCGAAGACCAGGACCGGCGCGGCGCAGTTGCGCACGACGTGCTTGACCAGGATCCACGGCGCACGGGCGCCGGAGACGATGCTCGCCTTGACGTAGTCCTCGCCGTACTCGCTCAAGACGTTGGCGCGCGCCACGCGGGTGAGCTGCGGGATGTAGACGAACGCGATGGCGAAGATGATGACGGTCATCATCACCGCCGGGCGCTCGGGGTCGCGGAAGACGACGACGGCGACGGCCGCCAGGGCGATGCCCGGCACGGACATGATGATGTCCATGATGCGCATGATGACCTCGGAGGCCGCCTTGTTCGACACCGCGGCGATCGAACCGAAAATCGCGCCGATGGCCAAGGCGATACCGGTGGCGGCGAGGCCGACGACGAGCGAGACCCGACCGCCGTAGAGCAGGCGGGAGAAGACATCGCGGCCGAGGTTATCCGTGCCGAAGAAGTGCTCGCCGGACGGCGGCATGCTCTTGATATCGATAGCCATCGGATCCTGTGGGGCCAAAAGCGGGGCGAAGATCGCCGAGAGCGCCACCAAAACGAGGACGACCAGCGAGATCTTGGATCCGCGGCTCATGTTCTTCAACCCGGAGAACTTCAGTCCCGGGCGGGAGAGCTTTTCTACCTTTTCCTTCTGATTCATGACTAGACCGCCCTGATTCTCGGGTTGATGGCGATGTACAGGAGATCGACGATGATGTTGACCACGATGAAGGCGATCGCCACCATCAGCGTCGCTCCTTGGACCACGGTGACCCAGTTGTTGGTGATGCCGTCGATAAGCACCCTCCCCATGCCCGGCAGGGAGAAGATGATCTCGATGACCACCGCACCGCCCATGAGGTAACCGACGCGCAGGCCCAGCACGGTCACCGGGGTAATCAGCGCGTTGCGCAGGACGTTGCGGGAGAGGACGACATGCTTCGGGATGCCCGCGCCGAGCGCAGTGCGCACGTAGTCGCGGTCGAGCTCCTCGACCATGGAGGTGCGCACCACGCGGGTCATCTGGCCGACGACCGGCACCGCGAGGGCGAAGGCGGGCAGCAGCATTCGGCTGAACCAGCCGCCGGGGTCCTCGGTGAACTCGGGCAGCGGGCCGGCCACCGGCAGCGTGCCGAGGAAGAAGAGCACCAACAGGATCGCCAACCAGAACGACGGCATGGCGATGCACGCCACCGAGATGAGGCGGATGATTTGATCGACCCACTTGTCGCGGTAGAGGGCGGCGAGCACGCCGAGCGGGAAGGCCAGCACGACGGCCAGCACCAGGCCCAAAAAGGTCAGCTGGATGGTCACGGGCAACGCCGAGAAGACCTTGTCGGCTACCGAGGCGCTATTGAGCCCGTAGGTGCCCAAGTCACCGGTGACGACACCCAAAAGGTACGTGCCGAAGCGGACGAAGAACGGCTGGTCCAGCCCTTCCTGCTCGCGGTAGGCCGCGAGCTGCTCGGGCGTCGCGTTTTCTCCCAGGGCCGCATACGCTGGGTCGATGGGAGAAAGGGACATCAAGAGGAAGACCAAAAACGTCACGCCGACGATCATCAGCGGCAACGCGAGGAGCCTTCTTCCGACGAGTCTGAGGAGATTATTCACAGTCCTTGGCTCCAGATTCTGTAGTTATCACTAGGTGTGTTGCGCGGGTGTTTGCGCGGGCGCGAAAAAGGAGGGCACACCACCGTGGCGGGGTGGTTATCGCCCTCCTTGTCGAACATGTGCGAGCTCTCTGGCGAGCTACTTGGCCTGTGCTCCGATGGTCCACAGCCCGGTCGTGCCGATCGGCTGGAAGTTCTCGACGGCCTCAGGGTTGTAGGCGGTGAGCATCTGGCGGTGGAACAGCGGGTAGAGCGGGACCTCTTCGGCGATGATGTCCTGGACCTCATCCCACTTGGCCTGGGCCTCCTCGCCCTCCGTGGTGGATGCCTCGGTGATCAGAGCGTTGAGCTGCTGCCAGGCCTCGGGGTCG
This sequence comes from Corynebacterium yudongzhengii, assembly GCF_003065405.1. Classification (NCBI taxonomy): domain Bacteria; kingdom Bacillati; phylum Actinomycetota; class Actinomycetes; order Mycobacteriales; family Corynebacteriaceae; genus Corynebacterium; species Corynebacterium yudongzhengii. Next base: position 378,755 of record NZ_CP026947.1, on the reverse strand, counting down.
GACTCCTGCCAGAAGGTGCGCTTCTGGGTCCAGACGTTGTCGCCGAGCCACCAGTTGATCAACAGCGCCGGGTCGTTGCCGAAGACGGAGGGATCACCCGGGGCCAGCGCCACGTCGAAGGTGGGCTCGTCGACGTCGAGGTTGTTGGCGTACAGCGAGGCGGAGGCCTCCGACTGCAGGGAGACATCCATGCCGACGGCCTTCAGGTTCTGCTGAATCTGCGGCGCGAGATCCGCGATCCACGAGTGGTCGGTGGTCAGAAGCGTCAGTTTGAGGTCCTCGGCGCCGGCCTCGGCGAGCAGTTCGCGAGCCTTGTCCGGGTCGTAGTTGTACTGGGTTTCCGCCTCGTGGTAGTTCGGGTTGTTCTCCGACAGGAAGCTGGTCGCCTTGGTGGCGGTGCCGTCCATCGAGTTCTCGATGAGCTTATCGACGTCGATCGCGTAGAAGAATGCCTGACGCACAGCCGGATCGTTGAACGGTTCCTTGGCGGTGTTGAACAGCAGGAACGGGAGGTTGAAGCCATCGACCTCGGTGACGGTCATACCGGCGGCCTCGAGCTGCTCGCGGTTGGCGGCCGGGACGGCCTCCATGATGTCGATCTCGCCGGACTGGCCGGCGGTGGTGCGCACGGTGTCGTCCTTGATTACGGACCAGTTCAGCTCGGAGGCCTCGGCCGGGAAGTCGCCGTTGTAGTGCTCGTTCGGGGAGGCCTTGACGGAGGTATCGGTGATCTCGTCGTACTTCCACGGACCGGAGCCGATGGGCATGGAGGTCAGCTCTTCGTCGCTGGCCGCCTCGGGGACGATCTTCACGACGGCGAAACGCTTCAGCGCCTACGGGAAGGGATTCTTCAGCGTGATGGTGACGGTGGTGTCGTCCTTCGCCTCGACCGACTCGATGAAGTCGAGCATGGAGGCATAAATGTTGCCCTCGGCCATGGCGCGGTCGAAGGAGCTCACCACGTCCTGGGTGGTCACATCCGTACCGTCCGAGAACTTCGCGCCCTCGCGCAGGGTGACCTCATACTCGGTATCGGAGACCTCGTTCGGCTCCCCCTCGGCCAGCGCCGGGTAGGTGGAGTAGTCCGCCATGTTGAGCTCATAGAGCCCCTCCATGACGTGCCAGTTCGTACCTAAGGGCAACGCCGAACTCGTGCTCGAGGGGTGGTAGTCGGTGGCCTCATAAGCGACGCCGAGGTTGATGGGCTCACCCGAGCCGCCCTCGCCACCGGCGTTGTCCGCTTCCCCACTTCCGCCGCCACAGGCGGTGGCGAAGAGCACTGCCGCGGTAGCGAAGGCCGCGAGCCCTTTGTTGAACTTCACTGTCATCATCCTTCCCTTGAGGGCGGGGACCGCAGCGCCGGACTCTTCTCGGCCGGATACCGCGACAACCCTTTGATCAGTCTGTATTGAGACTAAATGTACGACGTGAGATGTCCTGCAACAAGCACTTTCTGTGCACTGCGTCATAGGCGGGGGTATTTGAGATATGCATCATGTTGTCTGACGTCTTATGACTACGCGGCTGAGCTGTTGTTATAAGGGCAGCGCGTATCACCCCTTAAGGAAGGCAAGGGGGTAGCTAAGGGGATGGCGGATTATGCGGGCGCATAGTTTTTGAGGCTGTTTCGTGTGGCTTGGGGGTCAGTTTGGGGGCTGGGGAGGTGAATCCGCTGTGACGGTTTCACAAACGCTTAAAGGACGATGCTTGTAGGGCGCGCCCTACAAGGTTTGGTAGCGAACAACAGCCTGAATTGGCGCCCCTCAAGGTTCTTCCTTTAAGCATTTGTGAAGCCGCCGTGGGCGCGCCTCATCACGTACTGGCAAACTCAACGATGCGCTCGCGCACCTGCGCCCACACGCGCGTGCCGGGAACGCTCAGACCTCCGTGGAAGCTCCCGGCCGGCATCATGACCTCCACGCTTACGCCCGCATCGCTCAGCTCGCGCGCGCGGTTGAGAGCTTCATCGCGTAAGGGATCAGAGAAATTCACCACGATGAGATGCCGCGGAACCCGCAGAGCACCCGGTGCGCTCCTCCCCCACCCCGGCAGCGTGATCGAGCCCGCGGAGCGACCCAGGTAGTGCTCCCACGCCGCCCGCGCCGCCTTCTGGGCCCACACCGGCCCTTCGTTATACGTGTCGTAGGACGCGGTATCGCATCGCGGATCCAGGCAGGGCTCGAGCAGAATAACCCTCTCCACGCGCGCCGCCAGCTCAGCGTCTACATGCCCGCCGAGCTGATCCACCAGCCCGCCACCAGCAGAATCACCAAGCAGCACCAGCGGTATGTCCGGATAAGTATCAGCTACGTAGCGCAGCACCGCCAGACAGTCTTCTACTGCCGCCGGGTAGGGATGCTCGGGTGCCAGCCGGTAATCGGGAGAGACCACGAGCGAGCCCGGAATCAACTGCGCGAGCTCGGCGTTGCGCGCGTCGTCGAACTCCGCGCGCCCCGTCACGTATCCCCCGCCGTGGATAGCCACCACCACGACCTCAGGAGCCGACACAGATCCCAACAGTCGCGTCTCCACACCGCCGACGTCTCGCAGCACTACAGCCGCCGAATCGGTACCTCCGAACGCCCTATCGCCTGCCGCGCGCAGAGCACGCACATCCCACGTGCGCTGCTCGGGGACGGAGGCGATGGCGTCGCGAAGCTCAGGGTCAATAAACATCACCTAAAACTCTAGACAAAAATGACAAAAGCGCCCACCCTCCGTGTGCACCCCAAGGGGCATTCACGGGCGGGTGGGCGCTGGCACGCGACGCGCGCACAGTGCACGCGCACAGCGCGCACTAGACGCACACTACTTCGCGCGCTCGACGATCTCGATCAGGCGGTAGTGCTTGTTCTTGGACAGCGGGCGGCACTCCTCGACGCGGACGCGGTCGCCGACACCGGCGGTCTCGTCCTCATCATGGGCCTTCACGTTCTTGTTGCGGCGCATGATCTTGCCGTAGAGGGCGTGCGACTTGCGGTCCTCGAGCTCGACGACGATGGTCTTGGCCATCTTGTCGGACACGACGTAACCGGTGCGCACCTTGCGGGCGCCCTGCTGCTTCTCGGTGGTCTCGTTCACGTTAGCCTCGCTCATTACTGATCAGCTCCCGGAACGGCGGACAGGCCCAGCTCGCGCTCACGCTGGATGGTGAGAATGCGGGCGATGTCGCGCTTGACGGTGCCGATGCGACGGTTGTTGGTCAGCTGGCCGGTGGCGAGCTGGAAGCGCAGGTTGAACAGCTCTTCCTTGGCGTCAGCCAGGCGCTGGTCCAGGTCCTCGTTGCTCAGCTCGCGGAATTCGCTGGCGGGGGTACCGACTGCCATTAGTACTGGTCCTCCTTACTGATGATGCGCACCTTGCACGGAAGCTTCTGCGCGGCGCGGCGCAGAGCCTCGATGGCGGTTGCGTCGTTCGGGTAGGTCATCTCGAAGAGGATGCGGCCCGGCTTGACGTTGGCGACCCACTTCTCGACGGGACCCTTACCCGAACCCATGCGCACGCCGAGCGGCTTCTGGGTCAGCGGGCGGTCCGGGAAGATGTTGATCCAGACCTTGCCGCCGCGCTTGACGTGGCGGTTGATCGCAATACGAGCGGCCTCGATCTGACGGTTGGTGATGTACGCCGGCTCGAGAGCCTGGATGGCGTAGTCACCCTGGGTGATACGGTTTCCGCCCTTGGAAACGCCGGTGCGCTTCGGGCGGTGCTGGCGCCGGTACTTGACGCGCTTCGGGATAAGCATGTGCTTTAGCCCTCCTGCTTCTTCTCAGCGCGCTGGCGGCGCTGGCCACCACGGCGCGGACGACGGTCGCGACCGCCGCGGCCGCCACGGTCGGACGGTGCATTCAGTTCGGACTCGCGGACGCCGCCGACGACGTCACCCTTGTAGATCCAGACCTTCACGCCGATGCGGCCGAAGGTGGTGGCTGCCTCAGCGATGCCGTAGTCGATCTCAGCACGCAGGGTGTGCAGCGGCACGCGGCCCTCGTGGTAGCGCTCGACGCGGGACATGTCGGCGCCGCCCAGACGGCCGGAGCAGATGATCTTGACGCCCTTGACCTGCGGCTGACGCATCGCGGACTGGATGGCCTTGCGCATCGCGCGACGGAAGGCGACGCGGTTGACCAGCTGCTCAGCGATGGACTGGGCCACGAGGGTGGCGTTGGCGTCGATCTGCTTGACCTCGAGGATGTTGAGGGCGACCATCTTGCCGGTCAGCTTCTCCAGGCCGCGGCGGATGCGGTCTGCCTCGGAGCCGCGACGACCGATCACGATGCCCGGGCGGGCGGTGTGGATGTCGACGCGGACGCGGTCACGGGTGCGCTCGATGACGACGTCGGCGATGCCGGCGCGCTCGAGGCCCTGCGAGAGGTACTCGCGGATCTTGATGTCCTCGGCAACGAAGTCCGAGTAGTTCTTCTTGTCGGCGTACCAGTGGGTCTTCCATTCGGAAGTGATGCCCAGTCGGAGGCCGTGCGGATGAATCTTCTGGCCCATTACTTAGCCCCTTCCTGCTGGCTCTCGACGACCACGGTGATGTGGCTCGTGCGCTTGCGAATCTGGAACGCACGACCCTGGGCACGCGGCTGGAAACGACGCATGGTCGGGCCCTCGTTGGCGTAGGCCTCGGAGACGACCAGGGTGCGCGGATCCAGGCCGAAGTTGTTCTCGGCGTTGGCGGCAGCGGAGGCGATGACCTTCGCAACCGGGGTGGATGCGCCCTGCGGTGCGTACTTCAGGATGGCAAGCGCCTCGGAGACGGACTTGCCGCGGACGAGGTCGATGACCCGCTTGGCTTTCATGGGCGACACGCGGACGTAGCGAGCAGTCGCGTGTGCGGAGGTGATGGTGTCACTCATCGCTTATCGACGTCCCTTCTTGTCGTCCCGGACGTGACCCTTGAAGGTCTTGGTAGGTGCGAATTCGCCCAGCTTGTGTCCAACCATCGACTCATCCACGAACACCGGCACGTGCTTGCGGCCGTCGTGGACGGCGAAGGTGTGACCGATGAAATCGGGAAGGATGGTGGAGCGGCGGGACCAGGTCTTGATGACCTGCTTGGTTCCGGCCTCGTTCTGAGCATCCACCTTGTTGAGGAGGTGCTCATCGACGAACGGGCCCTTCTTCAGGCTGCGTGGCATAGCGTGTTACCTCCTCTTAGCGCTTCTTGTTCGGGCGACGACGGCGCACGATCATGTTGTTCGAGTAGCGGTTCGGGTTGCGGGTGCGGCCTTCCTTCTGGCCCCACGGCGACACCGGGTGGCGGCCACCCGAGGACTTGCCCTCGCCACCACCGTGCGGGTGGTCGACGGGGTTCATCACAACACCGCGGACGGTCGGGCGCCATCCCTTCCAGCGCATACGGCCGGCCTTGCCCCAGCGGATGTTGATCTGCTCGGCGTTGCCGACCTCACCCACGGTGGCGCGGCAGCGGATGTCGACGCGGCGGATCTCGGACGACGGCATACGCAGGACCGCGTAGCCGTGCTCCTTACCGAGAAGCTGGATCGACGCACCGGCCGAACGGGCGAGCTTGGCGCCGGCGCCCGGCTTCAGCTCGACGTTGTGGATGGTGGTACCGGTCGGGATGTTGCGCAGCGGCAGGTTGTTGCCCACCTTGATGTCCGCGGACGGGCCGGACTCGAGCAGCTGTCCCTGCTTGAGGCCCTTCGGCGCCACGATGTAGCGCTTCTCGCCGTCGTGGTAGTGCAGCAGCGCAATGTTGGCGGTGCGGTTCGGGTCGTACTCGATGTGAGCGACCTTGGCCAGGATGCCGTCCTTGTCGTTGCGCTTGAAATCGATCACGCGGTAACGGCGCTTGTGGCCGCCGCCGCGGTGACGGGTCGTGATGTGTCCGTGGCTGTTGCGGCCGCCGGTCTTGGATAGCGGGCGCAGCAGGCTCTTCTCCGGAGTGGAGCGGGTGATCTCCGAGAACTCGGAGACGGAGCTGGCACGGCGACCCGGAGTTGTCGGCTTGTACTTACGAATAGCCATAGTGTGTCCTTACTTCGTCACTTCTTTAGGCGGTTTAAGCGCCGCCGCCGAAGATGTCGATGGAGTCGCTGCCGTCGCGAAGCGTCACGTAGGCGCGCTTGGTGTCCTTCCGCTTGCCGTAACCGGTGCGGGTGCGCTTGCGCTTGCCCTCGCGGTTGACGGTGTTGACGGAGGCGACCTGAACGCCGAAGATCTGCTCGATGGCAATCTTGATCTGGGTCTTGTTGGAGTCTGGGGCGACGTAGAACGTGTAGACGTTCTGCTCCATCAGCCCATAGGACTTCTCGGAGACGACCGGCGCGAGGATGATGTCGCGCGGGTTATCGTGGGCTGCCATTAGTTTTCCTCCTTGTTCTCCGCACCGCTGACGCGGTCAACGAAGGCGTGCAGAGCGGCGACCGAGAACACGACGTCGTCGGAGTTCAGCACGTCGTAGGCGTTCAGCTGCCCCGGCTCGAGGATCTGCACGTTCGGCAGGTTGTTCGCACTGCGCTGTGCATTCAGGTCCTCGCGGCCGATGACCAGCAGAATCTGCTTACGGTCGGTCAGACGCTCGATGAACGTACGGGCGGACTTGGTGGAAGGCTTCTGGCCCGGCACCAGCTCGTCGATGACGTGGATGCGGTCGTTCTGCGCACGGTTGGTCAAAGCGCCGTAGAGGGCGGCCTTGATCATCTTCTTCGGGGTGCGCTGCGCGTAGTTACGCGGCTGCGGACCGTGGACGACGCCACCGCCGGTGAACTGCGGTGCGCGGATGGAGCCCTGGCGGGCGCGGCCGGTGCCCTTCTGGCGGTAAGGCTTGCGGCCACCGCCGCGGACCTCGCCGCGGGTCTTGGTCTTGTGGGTGCCCTGGCGCTTCGCGGCCAGCTGGGCGTTGACGACCTGGTGCATCAGGGCGACGGACGCCTCGCGGTCGAAAATCTCGGCCGGCAGTTCCACAGAACCGTTGGTCTTACCGTCGTGGGTCTGGACTTCGAGGTTCAGAGTCATGCGTGTGCACCGCCCTTCACTGCGGTCTTGACGGTCACGACTCCACCCTTAGTACCCGGGATGGCACCCTTGATGAGCAGGATGTTGGAGTCGGCGTCGATCTTCTGGATCTTCAGGTTCTGGGTGGTCACACGGTTGTTACCCATGCGGCCGGCCATGCGCTTGCCCTTGAAGACGCGGCCCGGGGTCGAAGCGCCGCCGATACCGCCGACGCGGCGGTGAGCAGCCTGGTTACCGTGGGCGGCGCCCTGGCCGGCGAAGCCGTGGCGCTTCATGCCGCCGGCGTAGCCGTGGCCCTTGCTGATACCGGAGACGTCGACGAGGGTCTCGCCCTCGAAGATGTCAACGGTGATTTCCTGGCCGACCTCGTAGCCCGAGACGTCGTCCATGCGGATCTCCGCAACGTGACGACGCGGGGTGACGCCGGCCTTCTTGAAGTGGCCGCTCTCCGGCTTGTTGACCTTGCGCGGGTCAATTTCGCCGAAGGCGATCTGGATGGCGGTGTAGCCATCGTTGTCGGTGGTGCGAATCTGGGTGACGACGCACGGCCCAGCCTCGACGACGGTGACCGGAACGACCCGGTTTTCCTCGTCGAAGACCTGGGTCATGCCGAGCTTCTTGCCCAGAATGCCCTTGATCTCGTTTTCACTCATGTGTCAGTTCTCCGCTGCCAAAGTGTGTCGGTCTATCGAGTACTCGTGATTACTGAATGTTCACGTCGACGCTGGCCGGGAGGTCGATGCGCATGAGGGCATCGACGGTCTTCGGCGTCGGGTCGAGAATGTCGATGAGGCGCTTGTGGGTGCGCATCTCGAAGTGCTCGCGAGAATCCTTGTACTTGTGGGGAGAACGAATAACGGCGTACACGTTCTTCTCGGTGGGCAACGGCACTGGGCCGACGACGCGCGCACCCGTGCGGGTGACGGTTTCGACGATCTTCTTTGCAGATGCGTCGATCGCTTCGTGGTCGTAGGCCTTGAGCCGGATGCGGATCTTCTGTCCCGCCACGCTTATCCTCTTCCTCGCTCGGCCCCACATTCCGGTTACCCGGAAGCGGTGGGGTTTCGCTTCTCGATTTCCTCTATAACGTTGTCCGGAGCACTTCTGGGGCTTCGGGCGCAACGCCAGTGTCGTTGTCTGTCCTTGCCATGACGTCCCATCGCGTGGAAGGGGTAGGCGAAAACGCACACACGTCGTGACAAGTAGGGACCAGGATCTTAAGTGATAAGCGTGGCCCACTACGTATACTGCCGCTGTTTATTTGCCATGCCCCTTCTCCGGTCTCCGCGCTCGGGCTGCCGCACTGTGGCGTGACGACCTACCCCGATTGCGGATCCTTCCGTCACTGGTGACCATCGATGAAGATGGGGCCAGTCACACGAAGGTGTCATGTTCACCTCGCCATGGCCGTGTCCGCGGATGTAGATCCGCCTCACGTCGTGTCGAGGCAACCCATGTATTTAAACACGACGTTAAGCCTGCAGGCAAATCCCGTTTCCGAGTTGTCTTGGTCACGGTTTTGCCACGATTCTCCAAGCCTTAACCAAAATGTAATCGCCCGCTTAACAGTTGATCTGTAGCATGGGGATGCCAGCGCCATTGAGGGCGTCAACACGCCGCGACTGCGGCACACACTATCTAAGGAGAGTCATTCATGGCTGAGAAGAACAAGGACCAGCAGTCGGAGAACCAGGGCGCTACCGCCGCCACCAACGACGGTGAGCAGAACACCGGCCGCAACATCATTGAGAACACGGTCGTCGGCAAGATCGCCGGCATCGCGACCCGCGAGGTCTCCGGTGTCCACGCGCTGGGTGGCGGTGCCGCCCGCATGATGGGCACCATCCGCGACACCTTCGGTGGCAGCGAGAACATCCAGCAGGGCGTCGATGTCGAGGTGGGCGAGACCCAGGCCGCGGCCGACGTCTCCATCGTCGCCGAGTACGGCGTGGCCATCCACGAGCTGGCCGACGCTATCCGCCTGAACATCACCCGCTCCATCGAGCGCATGACCGGCCTGGAGGTCACCGAGGTCAACGTCACCGTGACCGACGTCCACCTGCCGCAGGACGACGACTCGGACGACAACCGCGAGCTGTCCGCCTCCGAGCAGCAGCAGCTGCAGCAGGGCCGCGTCCAGTAACCCGCGCCGGAGTCAGGACCCTTTTATGACCGGCCAACCACCACTGAGCAAGGAGCAGGCCCAGGCGCTCGCTGAGCATATCCGCAGCGTCGACGGGGTCGACTCCTTGCATCCCGGCCGTTTCGGTGAGGTGACCATGCTGTTTCCCGGCGCACGGGTTCCCGGCATCACCTTCAACCGCGACGGCCACGTGGAGGTCCATATCGTCGCTGACATCACCGGCACCTCTCTCGAGGGCGACTTGAACGCCCTCGCGGAGCGGGTCCGGGGTGCAGTGGCGGAGTCGACGGATCTCCCTGCGACTATCGTCATCGCCGACGCCGTATAGACGGCCTCGGGCACTGTCTGGAGTAACCCATGAACAACACCACTTTCTTAGGCGTGGTCGTCGGACTCGCCCTTGCGTTCGCCATCATCTTCGGCGGACTCGCTGGATTCCTGTGGGCGCTGCTGTTCGGTATCATCGGCGGGGCCGTCGGTGCCCAGCTGGAGGGCAGGATTGACCTGCGCGCTCTCGTGGACAACATCACGTCCGGAAACGGCGGCCGCGGGTGAGCGGTAACGACATCTTCTCCGAAAAAACCCTGACCCGGATCATCAACCACGCCGCGGGCCTTGTCCCCGGGGTGCCGACGATCACGAGCTCGTGGGCGGAGATCAGCACGCGCAGTTATCCGCGCTGCGATATCCGCCTCGACCAGACCGCCGGGCGCATCGAGGTTGATTCCATCATCGCGGTCAGCTGGCCCTCGCCGGTCACCGACGTCGCCTACCAGGTGCAGCACAACATCCACACCTGGCTGACGTCGATGACGGGCCTGAAGGTTACGCGCGTCGACGTCACCGTCGAGCAGTCCGTCACCAGCGAGGGGCGCATCACCGCCGAAGACATCAACAACTCGCCGCAGGTGCCGAACCTCACCGAGGTCCAGGTCCGCCCAGGCGTGCAGGTGCGCTCCCCGCACACGTTCAACCGCACCCAGGTGCGCTCGCCGCGCACTTCCCCGGGCGTGGACGTCTACTCGCCGGAAACCGACCGCGAGCGGGACCTGCGCCCCGTCGAGACGGCCGAGCCCACCGAGGTCTTCTCGCCGAGCACCGCGCCGGCCCGCCCGCTGCGGGAGGTCCCGATCCCGGCAGAAGAGCCGGTGCGTTCGGTTAACGCGCCGAGCCCGCCGAAGGCACGCCGCGTCACGGCGCCGGCCCCTGCCCGGGTCCGCTCGGTCACCGCGCCGCCCGCTGCCTCGCCGCAGACGGTGCGTGAACCTGCACCGGTGCGTGCGGCGTCGATAAGCGCGCCGAAGCCCGTCACCCCGACGCCGGTGCGCGCGCCGAGTATGCCGCGGCCGCAGCGCGTCTCGACGCCGCCCGCTGCCTCGCCGCAGACGGTGCGTGAACCTGCACCGGTGCGTGCGGCGTCGATAAGCGCGCCGAAGCCCGTCACCCCGACGCCGGTGCGCGCGCCGAGTATGCCGCGGCCGCAGCGCGTCTCGACGCCGCCGGCCACCCGCGTGCGGCGGGTACGCACGCCGCGTACGCCTCGCCTGGCGACGGTGCGCACCCCGCGGCAGCGGGCGCTGAAGCAGGTGACGGTGCCCGTCGAGAAGTCTCTGCGGGAGCCTAGCGCCCCGCCGCTGAAGCTGCGCGAGATTTACATCGACAACTACCAGGAGGTGCCTCGTGTCCGCTGATACCGACGCCACCACGGCGGCCGAACAACACCCGGCCGGCTCCCCTCAGGTACGCGGCTGGTCGATCCTGTTCGCGCTGCTGCTGCTCGCGCTGGCGGGCGTGTTGATCCGCGAGGCCGTGGTCATCTACGCCTCGCCGGCCGGCTGGGAGCCGTGGATCGCCGCGCTTCCGGAGCAGCTCGTCAGCCTGGACAACGTCTGGGTCGGCGTGATCGGGGTGGCTGCCGTCATCCTCGGTATCCTTCTGATCATCGCGGCGTTCAAGCCGCGGCGGCGTCGCTACGAGCGCCTCGAGGCCCCGCGCGCCCCGATCTGGGCGCGTCCGGTCGATATCGCCCGCTACACCACCTCGACCGCTAAGCGCGTCCCCGGGGTCCTCGCGGCGTCGACGTACGCGCGCAAGAAGAAGGTGAAGGTGCAAGCCACCGTCGTGCAGGTCACCGACGGCCTGGAGGAGCGGATCACTTCCGAGCTCGATCGCGAGCTGGAGCGGACGTTCGGTCCGGGCTTCACCGTGACCACCTCGGTGCGCCCCGCGGGTGTCGACGACGGCGTCTCCCCCGCCGGCCAGCCAGAGCAGGTTGAGGCGCCGGAGACGTCCGCAGAGAAGAAGGAGCAGAGCAATGAGTAGAGCACTCGCCGGATTCGACCGGGTGATCATCGGGTTGCTCGGCGTCATCGCCCTCGTTCTGGGTCTCTGGGCAGCGCTGTTCGCCTTCGACGTGGACATCGCCCACCAGATCGGCTCCTGGTACGACGAGCAGGTCCTCCAGAGCTTCTTGGAGTCCAACATCTACCCAGTGGTGGTGATCATCCTCGCCGTCGTGCTGATCCTTTTCGGTCTGTGGTGGCTGATCGCCAACCTACGGCGCAACTCCTTCAACCGCATGACCGCAGGCTCAGGCCGCAGCCAGGGCAAGGTCACCGTCTCCACCAACCGCGTGGCCAAGGCAACCGCCGAGCACCTGCGGGAGCTGCGGGACGTCACCCAGGTGCAGACGCAGACCCGCCTCGATCGGGGCCGGCCGACCATCGGCTGGACCATCACCGCGAAGCCCACTGTGAACTTGCCGCGGCTTCTCGACGACCTCGACGAAGCCAACGACGACGTCCGCGCCGCGCTGCCGGGATTCGACGTGGATACCCGGTTCCTGTTGAACTTCACCCCCGTCGAAACTGACTAGGGTTTAAGCCTCCAGCGGGAACACGTCCTCCACGACCCCCAGATCCGCCGCCGCCCCACCCGGGTGCCGGCGGATTTTTAATGCCTTCCCGGCCGCGCAGGCGACGATCTCCTCGAACTTGTAGGTCTCCGTATCGATATGCCGGCGTTGCGCGCGCAGCACCTCGAGGCGGTGGCTGATGATCACCAGGCTCACCGTGTCCTCAGTATGCGTGATAACGCCGTAGACCTCGTCGCCCATATCACGGCGATGGCGCCCGTCGAGGCGTATGGTCAACGGGCGTTCGTAAAGGCGCATCGACTCCACCACGCCGAGGCGGTGATCGGTGCCGTCGTGATCGCGCAGGACGGCGGGCATGCCGGTGCGCAGGCGCACGATCTCCCCGCCGGTCCACGTAGCCGGGCGCAAGGTGTCGTCGAAGCCTCGCACCGTGACTCGGTGCTGCACGCAGTCCAACGTGACCCGGCGGCGTGGAGACGTCGTGTCTATCACGGCGAAGTGGCCGTGGAGGGCGGTGTCGTCGATAAGCGGCGGAAACTTCTGGGCCATGCGGCGAAGGTGGGTGAGCAATTCTTCGTCGCTCGTGCCGAAGGCGACGCCCTCATTGCGCAGGATCTCCCACAGCGAGGCGAGCTCTAGGTCGGGGCGGCCCTCCCAGGCGGTGCGCAGGGCCTCGAGGACGACGGGGATACGGGTGGGATCTTTCATGTCATTGTTCGATGCTACCTGTGCTTAGAGACGCCGAAGGCCCCGCCCGCGGGGTATGCGGTCGGGGCCTTTAAGGTTCCTAGCACGCTAGGCGTGCTGGAGGGGCGAGAGTCGTCTTACTCGACGATCTTGGTGACGCGGCCAGCGCCGACGGTGCGGGAGCCCTCGCGGATAGCGAAGCGCAGGCCCTCGTCCATGGCGACCGGCTGGATCAGCTCGACGGACATGTCGACGTTGTCGCCCGGCATGACCATCTCGGTGCCCTCCGGCAGGGTCACAACACCGGTGACGTCGGTGGTGCGGAAGTAGAACTGCGGACGGTAGTTGTTGAAGAACGGGGTGTGGCGGCCGCCCTCGTCCTTGGACAGGACGTAGACGGAAGCCTCGAACTTGTGGTGCGGGGTGTAAGCGCCCGGCTTGATCACAACCTGGCCACGCTCGACGTCCTCACGCTTGGTACCACGCAGCAGCAGGCCACAGTTGTCGCCGGCCTCGGTGTAGTCCAGCATCTTGCGGAACATTTCGATACCGGTGACGGTGGTGGTCTGGGACTTCTCCTGGATGCCGATGATCTCGACTTCGTCGTTGACGTTCAGCTTGCCACGCTCGACACGGCCGGTGACGACGGTGCCGCGGCCGGTAATGGTGAAGATGTCCTCGATCGGCATCAGGAACGGCTGGTCGGTAGCGCGCTCCGGGTCCGGGATGGACTCGTCGCAGGCGTCCATCAGGTCAACGATGGACTGGACCCACTGCTCCTCGCCGTTCAGGGCGCCGAGGGCGGAGATGTGGACGATCGGAGCGTCCTCGTCGAACTCCTGCTCGCCGAGCAGCTCGCGGATCTCCATCTCGACGAGCTCGATGATCTCCTCATCGTCGACCATGTCGCACTTGTTCAGGGCGACGAGGATGTACGGAACGCCGACCTGGCGGGCCAGGAGGACGTGCTCGCGGGTCTGCGGCATCGGGCCGTCGGTAGCAGCGACGACCAGGATGGCGCCGTCCATCTGAGCGGCACCGGTGATCATGTTCTTCACGTAGTCAGCGTGGCCCGGGGCGTCCACGTGTGCGTAGTGGCGCTTCGGGGTGTTGTACTCGACGTGGGAGATGTTGATCGTAATGCCACGCTCCTTCTCCTCCGGCGCCTTATCGATGGCGTCGAAAGCGAAGGACTCGTTCTCCTCCGGGTACTTGTCAGCCAGCACCTTGGTGATGGCAGCAGTCGTGGTGGTCTTGCCGTGGTCGACGTGACCGATGGTGCCGATGTTCAGGTGCGGCTTGTTGCGCTCGAACTTCGCCTTTGCCACTGTATGTCCTCCTGGACTTCATGGTGGCTACGACTTTCGCAGCCACGTGGATGGTACTCCCACCACTGACACATCCTAATTCGGGATGAGACTGCAGTGGGGTGTTTTTACTTATGTGCCAGTTACACGATCCTAGATTTTGGCCGCCCGATTTTCAAACCAGTTCGGATGTGATCCTGGTGAGAGGATCGGCGGGAATCGCGGACCTACTCACAGGGTAACGGCCAGTTCAACGCCCCCTAATATCGGGGTGGCGTTCAACAGGCCGCTGCCCTGCAAGCGTCATGGGACCCAAGCCGGGCCGTGGCACAAAAGGCCCGGCTCGGGGTCGCAGGCGTCAGCCCTTCTTAGGCGTTGCCGTTGCGTGCCTCGATGATCTCCCGGGCGACGTTCGTCGGAACCTCACCGTAGGAGTCGAAGAGCATGGTGTAGTTGGCGCGGCCCTGGGTGCGGGAACGCAGGTCGCCGACGTAGCCGAACATTTCGGACAGCGGGACCAGGGCCTTGACCACCTTGGCGCCGTGGCGGTCGTCCATGGAGTTGACCTGGCCGCGGCGGGCGTTGATGTCGCCGATCACGTCACCCATGAACTCCTCCGGGGTGGTGACCTCGACGGCCATCAGCGGCTCGAGCAGCACCGGCTTCGCCTTGCTCAGGGCCTCCTTCAGAGCCTGGGAACCGGCGAGCTTGAACGCCATCTCCGAGGAGTCGACGTCGTGGTACTGGCCGTCCTCGAGGGTGGCCTTGATGTTGACCAGCGGGTAGCCAGCCAGGTAGCCGTACTGCATGGCGTCCTGGATACCGGCGTCGACGGACGGGATATACTCCTTCGGCACGCGGCCACCGGTGATGTTGTTGACGAAGGCGTAGGTCGGATCCTCGCCCTCCTCCAGCTCCTCCGGGCTCGGGGTATAAGGCTCGATAGAGATGACCACCTTCGCGAACTGACCGGAACCACCAGTCTGCTTCTTGTGGGTGTAGTCGACGTTCTCCACGGCCTTGCGGATGGTCTCGCGGTAGGCGACCTGCGGGTTACCGATGTTCGCCTCGACCTTGAACTCGCGCTTCATGCGGTCGACCAGGACGTCGAGGTGCAGCTCGCCCATACCGCCGATGACGGTCTGGCCGGACTCCTCGTCCAAGCGGACGGTGAAGGTCGGGTCCTCTTCGGCCAGCTTCTGGATAGCGGTACCCAGCTTCTCCTGGTCCGACTTGGTCTTCGGCTCGATGGCGACCTGAATCACCGGATCCGGGAAGTCCATGGACTCCAGGATGATCTGGTTGTTCGGGTCACACAGGGTGTCACCGGTGGTGGTGTCCTTCAGGCCGATGAAGGCGTAGATGTTGCCCGCGGTGGCCTCGTCGACCGGGTTTTCCTTGTTGGCGTGCATCTGGAAGAGCTTGCCAACGCGCTCCTTCTTCTCCTTGGTGGAGTTCTGGACCTGCTCACCCGGGGCACAGCGACCGGAGTACACGCGGACGTAGGTCAGCTTGCCGAAGAACGGGTGGACGGCAATCTTGAACGCCAGCGCCGAGAAGGGGGAATCCTTCGACGGCTTACGGGTCATCTCCTCGTCCTCGTTGCCGACGGCGTGGCCGTGGACCTCGCCGACGTCCAGCGGGTTCGGCAGGTAGTCGACGACCGCGTCGAGCAGCGGCTGGATGCCCTTGTTGCGGTAGGCGGTACCGCAGTAGACCGGGTAGATCTCAGAGTTGACGGTCAGCTTACGGATGGCCGCCTTGATCTCCTCGGTGGTCAGCTCCTCGCCACCGAAGTACTTCTCCATGAGCTCCTCGTCGGACTCAGCGACGGTCTCGACGAGCGCCTCGCGGTACTCCTCGGCCTTCTCCTTGAGGTCCTCCGGGATCTCCTGGATCTGCGGCTCCTCGCCGACGGCGACCTTGCCCGGCCACATGTGGGCCTTCATCTCGATGAGGTCGACGACGCCGTCGAAGTCATCCTCGGAGCCGATCGGCAGCTGCATGACCAGCGGCTTCGCACCCAGACGGTCCTTGATGGTGTCGACGGTGAAGTAGAAGTCAGCGCCGAGCTTGTCCATCTTGTTGACGAAGCAGATACGCGGAACGTCGTACTTCGTGGCCTGGCGCCAAACCTGCTCGGACTGCGGCTCCACGCCTTCCTTGGCATCGAAGACAGCCACGGCACCATCGAGAACACGCAGGGAACGCTCGACCTCAACGGTGAAGTCGACGTGGCCCGGGGTGTCGATGATGTTGATCTGGTTGCCCTCCCAGAAACAGGTCACGGCGGCGGAGGTAATGGTGATGCCGCGTTCCTGCTCCTGATCCATCCAGTCGGTGGTCGCGCCACCGTCGTGGGTCTCGCCGACCTTGCGGTTGATACCCGTGTAGAACAGGATGCGCTCGGTGGTCGTGGTCTTACCGGCATCGATGTGGGCCATGATGCCGATGTTGCGAACCTTCTTCAGGTCCTTAAGCACTTCTTGTGCCACAGTTTCTACCCCAACTCGTTTGTCGATTGACGTCGTGGACTCTCACCAGTGGACGCCTACATGTGCGAATAAGTTCTGTTCAATTCTGCCACTAATCGGCGCTTCCGGCAGCGGAAGGCCGCCCGCCGCGCAGACGCTCGAAGGAGTCAGTGGCCTTCGAGACACCCCAGCCCGACCGGAACGACGGCTACGTAGCATAGGCGCAGGAAGGCGCCGTGTCTACGGTCATGCCGGGCTTCGATCGGGCTGCGTGGGCGTTCATCGTGGAAACTACCAGCGGTAGTGGGCGAAAGCGCGGTTGGCCTCGGCCATCTTGTGGGTGTCCTCGCGGCGCTTCACGGAAGCACCGAGGCCGTTGGAGGCGTCGAGGATCTCGTTGGCCAGGCGCTCCATCATGGAGTTCTCACGACGCTGGCGGGTGAAGGTCACGAGCCAACGCAGCGCGAGGGTGGTGGAGCGCTCCGGGCGCACCTCGACCGGGACCTGGTAGGTGGCGCCACCAACGCGGCGGGAGCGGACCTCGAGGTCCGGACGGATGTTGCCCAGGGCCTTTTCCAGGGTGCCGACGGGATCCGTGCCCGTCTTCTCTCGGCACTGCTCGAGGGCACCGTAGACGATGCGCTCGGCGGTGGACTTCTTGCCGTCGCGCAGGACCTTGTTGACCAGCTGGGTCACCAGCTCAGAGTCGTAGACCGGGTCCTTGACAACGCGACGCTTCGGAGCGGAATTCTTACGCATTGTTTACTGTCCCTTCTTTGCGCCGTAGCGGGAACGGGCCTGCTTGCGGTCCTTGACTGCCTGGGTATCCAGGGCACCACGGACGATCTTGTAACGAACACCCGGAAGGTCCTTCACACGACCGCCACGCACGAGCACCATCGAGTGCTCCTGCAGGTTGTGGCCCTCGCCCGGGATGTAGGCCGAGACCTCGATACCGGTGGTCAGGCGCACACGGGCGACCTTACGAAGCGCCGAGTTCGGCTTCTTCGGGGTGGTGGTGTACACGCGGGTGCAGACGCCGCGGCGCTGCGGCGAGCCCTTCAGGGCTGCGGTGGACACGCCGGTCGGCTTATCCTTGCGGCCCTTGCGGACCAGCTGCTGAATAGTTGGCATAGTTCTCTTTCTTTATCGTCGCCAGGAAATCGCGGTTTCGGTGGGTGATCAACCGGGGTATACCTTTAAGCGCATGTGCGCACAGGAAAAATCGGGGCTCTTTTCCAGGGCCCGGCCGGGTGATTCCACTGCATCCGACGACCGCGGATGCGGGATGCCCACCAAAACGTGGGACTGTGTGGGAAGTTTAGCCTAAAGATTAAGCCAGCTCCAAAACGCGGGTGGTGCGCTGAGCTGGAGATCTATTGCGGCCGGTGGATGGGCGTTTTATGCTCACGCTATGGACGACAACGCGCCGGATCTCAGCGCCAGCGACGCGGATTGCTCACGAGTCATGACCATCTTGTCGCACGCGCTCGACGCAGGACAACTGGACTACCAAGAATACGACGAACGCTTAACCGCCGCGCGTGGCGCCCGCTTCCGGCGCGAGCTCACGCCACTCACCCGCGACTTAGATATCGACGATCCCACCTCGCTGACCACGCCCCAGCAGGAGACATCCCCCGCCTTAGAGCAGGTCTCCCCCGGCGTCGACGGCCAGGGCATGAGCATAGCGATTATCGGCGGCAACGACCTGACCGGTAACTGGGCCTGCGCCCCTCGCCACACCTCGATCGCGATCGTGGGTGGCGTCGAGATCCATCTCACCGAGGCCACGCTGGCGAGTGCGGAGACCACGATCACCATCTTCGCCGCCGTCGGTGGAGTGGAAGTCTACGTGCCCGAGGACATGCATGTCGACGTCAGCGGCCTGCCCATCCTCGGCGGCAGCGAAGTCAAAGACAGCCCCGGCGTGAGCATCCGCCGCACCGAGGTGCCCGCCGACGCCCCACGGATACACGTGCGCTACTTCGCGGTCATGGGCGGTGTTGACGTGATCCGCGTACCGCGCAGGCCCCGGCGGTCTTCCGAGAAGCACTGAGGGTTTGGGGCTATTCGGGCTATTCAAAACCCAGCGCCCCGACACCCAGAGGATCCGGGTGCCGGGGCGCGGGGCTTAAGCAGACCGTGCTAGCCAGAATGCCAGTCTGTTAGACGTCGAAGCTTTCATCCAGCGGGACCGATGCGCCGGTGAACTCTCCGTATCCGCCGTCGTCGCCGTAGATCGAGTCGCCGTAGGTCGGGATCGAGTAGGCGGCGTTGCGGGCGGCCTCCGTCGGGTTGACGGTGATGTTGCGGTACTGCGGGATACCGGTACCAGCCGGGATCAGCTTACCGATGATCACGTTCTCCTTCAGACCCAGCAGAGCGTCGGAGCGCTTGTTGATCGCGGCGTCCGTCAGCACGCGGGTCGTCTCCTGGAAGGAGGCGGCCGACAGCCAGGACTCGGTCGCCAGCGAGGCCTTGGTAATACCCATGATCTCGCTGCGCAGCTCGGCGGGCTGGCCGCCCTCGGCGATCGCCGCCGAGTTAGCCTGCTTGGCCTCCGACAGGTCAACCAGCGTACCCGGAAGGTACGGGGTCGAACCGGAGTCGATAACGGTCGCACGACGCAGCATCTGGCGGATGATGATCTCGATGTGCTTGTCGTGGATGGCCACACCCTGGGTGCGGTAGACGGCCTGCACCTCGTCGATCAAGTGCTTCTCGACGCCGCGACGTCCCAGCACCTCGAGCACGTCGTGCGGGTCGGCCGCACCACGCAGCAGGCGTTCGCCGACCTCGACGTGGTCGCCGTCGGCCAGGGAGCGCTCGATCATGGCGTCCGGGTTGGACTCCATCGGGCGGCGCACCTGGGCCAGGCCCTGGCGCTTCGAGAGCTTCTCGTAGACGACGTCGTCGCCACCGTCGTCCGGGGTGATCCGGACGGTCCAGAAGTTGCCCTCGTCCTCGATGGAGACGGTGCCGGCGACAGAGGCGATCGGGGCGCGGTTCTTCGGCACGCGGGCCTCGAACAGCTCCTGCACACGCGGCAGACCACCGGTGATGTCGCCACCGACACCACCCTGGTGGAAGGTACGCATGGTCAGCTGGGTACCCGGCTCACCAATGGACTGGGCAGCGACGATGCCGACGGCCTCGCCGATGTCGACGAGCTTGCCGGAGGCCATGGACTTGCCGTAGCACTTCGAGCAGACACCGGTCGGGGTCTGGCAGGTCAAAACGGAGCGGACCTTGACCTCTTCGATGCCGCGGGAGACGAGGTCGTCGATAATTTCCTCGGTGAGGTCGGTTCCGGCCTCGTAGAGGACGTTGCCGTCTTCGTCCTTGATGTCGTTGGCAGCCACGCGGCCGGACAGCGAGGTCTCGACCAGGGAGTGGCGGGCGAAGGACTTCTTCTCGCCGCCGGGGACGGTGAGGGTCTCGGCGACCGAGACGCGCACGCCCTGGCGGGTGCCACAGTCAGCCTCGCGGACGATGACGTCCTGCGCGACGTCGACCAGACGACGGGTGAGGTAGCCCGAGTCGGCGGTACGCAGAGCGGTATCGGCCAGGCCCTTGCGGGAGCCGTGCGAGTTGTTGAAGTACTCCAGAACCGACAGGCCCTCGCGGAAGGAGGTCTTGATCGGGCGGGTGATGTAGTCACCCTTGGAGTTCACGACCATGCCCTTCATGCCGGCCAGGGTCCAGATCTGGCGCATGTTACCGGCGGCACCGGACTTCACGATCATCGGAATCGGGTTGTCGTCGGGGTAGATATCCTCGACGGCCTGACCCACCCTGTTCGTGGCGTCCTGCCACAGCTCGACCAAGCGGTCGTAGCGCTCGCGCTCGGTGAGCGCACCCATGGTCCAGTACTTGCGCTCGATGTTCTCGGCTTCCTTCTCATAAGACTCGAGGATCTCGTTCTTGTTCGGAAGCACGAGCACGTCGGACATGGTGATGGTGATACCGGAGCGGGTGGCCCAGTAGAAGCCGGCGTCCTTGAGCTTGTCGAGGACCTGCGCCACCGTGATCATCGGGTAGCGGTTGGTCAGCTCGGAGATGACGTCGCCCAGCAGCACCTTGTTATCGCCACCGCCCTTACGAACCATGACGCCCTCGAGGTACGGGAAGGACCACGGCAGCAGCTCGTTGAACATGATGCGGCCCAAGGTGGTCATGATGGTCCACGACTGGCCCTTCTCCCACCCGTCCGGGAACTGCTCGGCCTCGATATCGGCCGGCGGGCGCAGGTGGTCGATGCGCACCTGGATCGGGGCCTGCACGCCGAGCACACCGCGGTCGCGGGCCATGATCGCCTCCGCGTAGGAGGAGTACACGCCCTGCGCCAGCTGATCGCCCTCGGCCGGACGGTAGCCGCCCTGGCCGCCGATCTCGTCCTCGCGCTTGTCCATGGTGAGGAAGTACAGGCCGGTGACCATATCCAGACGCGGCATGGCCAGCGGCTTACCGGAGGCCGGCGACAGGATGTTGTTCGACGACAGCATGAGCACGCGGGCCTCCGCCTGCGCCTCGGCACTCAGCGGCAGGTGAACGGCCATCTGGTCGCCGTCGAAGTCGGCGTTGAAGGCCTCACAGGCCAGCGGGTGCAGCTGGATGGCCTTACCCTCGACCAGCTTCGGCTCGAACGCCTGGATGCCGAGGCGGTGCAGAGTCGGTGCGCGGTTGAGCAGCACTGGGTGCTCGGAAATGGCTTCCTCGAGCACGTCCCACACCTCGGAGCGCTGGCGCTCGACCATGCGCTTGGCGGACTTGATGTTCTGGGCGTAGTCGTTTTCGACCAGACGCTTCATAACGAAGGGCTTGAACAGCTCCAGCGCCATGAGCTTCGGCAGACCACACTCGTGCAGCTTCAGCTGCGGGCCGACGATAATGACGGAACGACCCGAGTAATCGACACGCTTACCCAGCAGGTTCTGGCGGAAGCGGCCCTGCTTGCCCTTGAGCAGGTCAGACAGGGACTTCAGCGGGCGGTTGCCCGGGCCGGTGACCGGGCGGCCGCGGCGGCCGTTGTCGAACAGGGCGTCCACGGACTCCTGCAACATGCGCTTCTCGTTGTTCACGATGATCTCGGGCGCGCCGAGCTCGATCATGCGCTTGAGGCGGTTGTTGCGGTTGATCACACGCCGGTACAGGTCGTTCAGGTCGCTGGTGGCGAAGCGGCCACCGTCGAGCTGCACCATCGGGCGCAGCTCCGGCGGGATGACCGGGATCGCATCCAGGATCATGGAGGCTGGGTCGTTGCCCGAACGCTGGAAGGCGGCGACGACCTTGAGGCGCTTGAGCGCGCGCATCTTCTTCTGGCCCTTGCCCTCGTTGATGATGGTCGAGAGCTCTTCCACCTCGGCGTCGATGTCGAAGTTGCGGATCAGGGTCTGGATGGCCTCAGCGCCCATGCCGCCGGTGAAGTAGTCCTCGTAGCGGTCGACGAGCTCGTCGTAAATCGTCTCGTCGATGATCATCTGCTTCGGGGCGAGCTTGATGAAGGTCTGCCAGATCTCGTCGAGACGGTCGATCTCGCGCTCCGCGCGCTCGCGGATGTGCTGCATCTCCTTGTCGGCGGCGTTCTGCACCTTGCGGCGCACGTCCGCCTTCGCACCCTCGGCCTCGAGCTCTGCGAGGTCCTGCTCCAGGGTGGCGGCGCGCTCGGCGATCTCGTTTTCGGCGTCGGTCTCGACGTCCTTCTTCTCGAGGAGCATCTCCGCCTCGAGAGTGGACTGATCGTTGTGCCGGGCCTCCTCATCCACGCTGGTGATGATGTTGGCCGCGAAGTAGATGATGCGCTCGAGGTCCTTCGGAGCGAGGTCGAGCAGGTAGCCCAGACGCGAAGGCACGCCCTTGAAGTACCAGATGTGCGTGACCGGGGCGGCCAGCTCGATGTGGCCCATGCGCTCACGGCGGACCTTGGACTTGGTCACCTCGACGCCACAGCGCTCACAGATGATGCCCTTGTAGCGCACGCGCTTATACTTGCCACAAGCACACTCCCAGTCGCGGGTGGGACCGAAAATACGCTCGCAGAACAGGCCGTCCTTCTCCGGCTTGAGCGTGCGGTAGTTGATGGTTTCCGGCTTCTTAACCTCGCCCTTGGACCAACGGCGGATGTCGTCGGCGGAGGCCAGGCCGATGCGGAGCTCGTCGAAGAGGTTTACGTCGAACACGTAACTCCCTTTCCCCCTCCGGTGCGGAAGGGATTGAATGGCTTATCAGTTCTAGCTAGTTGACTTGCTCGCCAGCGACGCCGCTTATCGACGCCGCCGGCGAACCTGGCACGTGCCTTAGGCGATGTCGCTGTCGGCGTCGGCGCGCTCGTCGCGGGACAGGTTGATGCCCAGGCTGGAGGCTGCCTCGTCGTCCTCGTCGGAGCCCGAGAGCTCCATCGGGGTGCCGTCGGTGGCGAGCACCTCGACGTTGAGGCACAGCGACTGCAGCTCCTTGAGCAACACCTTGAACGACTCCGGGATGCCCGGATCCGGGATGTTGTCCCCCTTGACGATCGCCTCGTAGACCTTCACGCGGCCCACCACGTCATCGGACTTGACGGTCAGGAGCTCCTGCAGGGTGTAGGCGGCGCCGTAGGCCTGCATGGCCCAGACCTCCATCTCACCGAAGCGCTGGCCACCGAACTGTGCCTTACCGCCCAGCGGCTGCTGGGTGATCATGGAGTACGGGCCGGTGGAACGGGCGTGGATCTTCTCGTCAATGAGGTGGTGCAGCTTGAGCATGTACATGTAGCCCACCGAAATCGGGTGTTCGAAGGGCTCGCCGGAGCGTCCGTCGAAAAGCTGCGACTTGCCGTGCTCGTCGACCAAGACGTCGCCGTCGCGGTTCGGCTTGGAGCTGGCGAGCAGCCGGTTGAGCTCCTCGTTGATCGCGCCGTCGAAGACCGGGGTGGCGGTCAGCGACTCCGGCGGGACGTCGTAGAGCTCCTTCGGCAGGGTCTTGAGCAGCTCGGCGTTCTTCGGGTCGTTTTGATCGATGGTCCAGCCGGCGTGCGCCAGCCAGCCCAGGTGCACCTCGAGCACCTGGCCGATGTTCATACGACGCGGCACACCGTGGGTGTTGAGGATGATGTCGACCGGGGTTCCGTCCGGCATGAACGGCATGTCCTCCGGCGGCAGGATCTTGCCGACGACACCCTTGTTGCCGTGGCGGCCGGCCATCTTGTCGCCGTCCTGGATCTTGCGCTTCTGGGCAACGTAGACGCGGATCATCTCGTTGACGCCCGGGGACAGATCGTCGTCGTCCTCCCGGGAGAAGCGGCGGACACCGATGACCTTGCCGGTCTCGCCGTGCGGCACCTTCAGGGAAGTATCGCGCACCTCGCGGGCCTTCTCACCGAAGATGGCGCGCAGCAGGCGCTCCTCCGGGGTCAGTTCGGTCTCACCCTTCGGGGTGACCTTGCCGACGAGGATATCACCCGCACGCACGTCCGCGCCGATGCGGATGATGCCGCGCTCGTCGAGATCACGCAGGACGTCGTCGGAGACGTTCGGGATCTCGCGGGTGATCTCCTCGGCGCCCAGCTTGGTGTCACGGGCGTCGATCTCGTGCTCCTCGATGTGGATCGAGGTGAGGATGTCCTCTTCGACCACGCGCTGGTTGAGGATGATCGCGTCCTCGTAGTTGTGGCCTTCCCAGGGCATGAACGCGACCAGGAGGTTACGGCCCAGCGCCAGCTCACCGTTCTTGGTGCCCGGGCCGTCGGCGATGACCTGGCCGGCCTCGACACGCTCACCGGCGCTGACCAAGGGGGTCTGGTTGTAGCAGGTGCCCTGGTTGGTGCGCTGGAACTTGCGGAGGATGTAGGAGTCGCGGATGCCGTCGTCATCCATGATGGTGATGACATCGGCGGTGACGTTCTCGACGACGCCAGCCTTCGGGGTGATCACGACGTCGCCAGCATCGTAGGCGGCGCGCTGCTCCATGCCGGTGCCGACGTATGCGGACTCGGTGCGCACCAGCGGCACGGCCTGCTTCTGCATGTTGGCGCCCATGAGGGCACGGTTGGCGTCGTCGTGCTCCAGGAACGGAATCATGGCGGTACCGACGGAGACCATCTGGCGCGGGGAGACGTCGATGTAGTCGACGTTCTTCGCCTCGGTGACGGCGATGTCGCCGTCCTTGATGCGCACCTCGATGCGCTCCTCGACGATGTTGCCGTCCGCATCCTGTTCGACGGAGGCCTGCGCGATGGTGTGGCGGTCTTCCTCGTCGGCGGTGAGGTACTCGACCTCGTCGGTGACGCGGCCGTCGATGACCTTGCGGTACGGGGTCTCGATGAAGCCGAAGGAGTTCACGCGAGCATAGGACGCGAGGGAGCCGATCAGACCGATGTTCGGTCCCTCCGGCGTCTCGACGGGGCACATGCGCCCGTAGTGCGACGGGTGGACGTCGCGGACCTCGATGCCGGCGCGCTCACGCGACAGGCCGCCCGGACCCAGGGCGGAGAGGCGACGCTTGTGGGTCAGCCCCGACAGCGTGTTGTTCTGATCCATGAACTGCGAGAGCTGCGAGGTGCCGAAGAACTCGCGGATCGCCGCGGAGACCGGGCGGACGTTGATCAGCGAGGTCGGGGTGATCGACTCGGCGTCCTGGGTGGTCATGCGCTCGCGGACGACGCGCTCCATGCGCGACAGGCCGACGCGGACCTGGTTCTGGATGAGCTCGCCGACGGTACGCAGACGACGGTTACCGAAGTGGTCGATGTCGTCGGTGTACAGCGGGATGGTCTCGCCGTTCGGGGCGGTCATCTCCCGCTCGCCGACGTGCAGGCGCACCAGGTACTCTATGGTGGTGGCGATATCCTCTTCGGTCAGCGTCATGAGACCGTCGTGGTCACCGCCCAGGCCGAGCTTGCGGTTGACCTTGTAGCGGCCGACCTTGGCAAGGTCGTAGCGCTTGGCACGGAAGAAGGCGTTCTCGATGAGCGACTGTGCGAGATCACGCGTCGGCTGCTCGCCCGGGCGCTGCTTGCGGTAGATCTCGAGCAGAGCCTCGTCGGTGTTGGAGACGCCGTCGGACTCCAGGGTCGACATCATGAGCTCGGAGAAGCCGAAGCGCTCCTTGATCTGCTCTTCGGTCCAGCCCAGCGCCTTCAGCAGCACGGTCACCGGCTGGCGACGCTTACGGTCGATGCGCACGCCGACGGTGTCCCGCTTATCGACGTCGAACTCCAGCCACGCACCGCGCGACGGAATCACCTTCACCGAGTGCAGCGGACGCTCGGTGGACTTGTCGATCGACTGATCGAAGTACACGCCTGGGGAACGCACCAGCTGGGAGACAACGACACGCTCGGTGCCGTTGACGATGAAGGTGCCCTTGTCGGTCATCAGCGGGAAGTCGCCGATGAACACCGTCTGAGACTTGATCTCCTGGGTGTCGTTGTTAATGAACTCCGCGGTGACATAGAGCTGGGCGGAGTAGTTGATGTCCTTGTCCTTGCACTCCTCGACAGAGTGCTTGACCGGCTCGAAGCGCGGCTCAGACAGAGACAAAGACATATTGCCCGAGTAATCCTGGATCGGGCTCAGCTCGTGGAGAATGTCCTCCAGTCCACTCGTGATCACGGCATCGTCACCGCGCTCCTCCTGCTGGCGGGCGCGCCACTCCGGTGCGCCGATCAGCCAGTCGAAGGAGTCGAGCTGTAGATCTAGTAGGCCCGGCACGGGCACGGGCTCGCTAATCTTCGCGAAAGAGTAACGAGTCGGCGCACCGGGGATGTCGGCCTCTGACATGGTCTGGCGGGAGACTGCCAAGATGGGTCCTTCCAGCACCTCACGCGGAATCGGTGGGCTCCTGCTCTGGCTTACAGAAGCTCCGAAACCGCTGGTAGTTGTAGCATTCGGTCTGCTGTGGAATAAACGGCTCTGGAATGCACAAAGTCACCTTGTCAAGTTCGGTTTCTTAAAACCGTTGACAAGGTTCTCGGGCACACCAGAGCAGAATTCCAGCGCAACGATGTAGCTTATACCAAGTCTAAGGCACTGTAAAGACGTCCGGCGCGGCGCGGAGGCTACACGCGCCTACTCGCTATGTCACCGCCGGACTCTACCACCGCCGGCCGAGACTTCCGCAACTTGTGCGCTATTTCCGCCGGGCATGTCGCCCGCGAATCCGGCGACGCTGGCGGGTCTTGCCGCGCTCGGCGCCGTTGCCGAGGAAGGCACCCAAAAGGCCAAGCACCGTGATCACGACGCCCACCGCGACCACCGACCAGCGGATCAGCTCGGCAGTGGTGGAGCCTGAGATGTCGTCGATCTCCGCCAAGGTGGCGTCGACTTGCGCGTCCTCCCGGCTGCCAGTGAACTGCAGGAAAGTCTCGCGCGCCTGCTCGTCGTTCTCCTGGCCGGGCACGGCGTAGAAGTCGTAGATCTCGGTCTCAATGTCAACGACGAGCCCGGTGATCTGGTCTACGTAGAAGTCGGTGGTGGCGGAGTGGTACAGCGCACCCTGCTGATCGCCGACCGGGGCGGTGTTGAGGAAGGACTCGTATAAGAAGGCGACGTTCGTCGGCTCGATCTCCTGGCGGTAATGGTAGATCGTGCGGCCATCAATCTCCTGGGAATCGATGAAGGTGGCCGGGCGGGATTCGCGCAGGGTGTCGTCGAAGACGTCGTAGGTGGTCTGCTCGGCGTCGGTGGGGAACTTCATCCACACGCCGTCAACCTCTACTTCTTCTGGCGGCATGCCAATGGTGTGGGTGAGGTTCGCCGGGGTGGTCGCCTCGCCGGTGACCCGGTCCATCTCATAGCCCCAGGTCGAGGCGGTGATCAGCCGGTCGCTCTCCTCCTGCAGGCTGTCCCGCATGAGCGTGGTGCCGACCCGCACGCTCGCCGTGTCAGCCGTCGCCGGCTCCCCGATCTGTAGGTGGAGCTGGCGGGTTACCGGCGTTTCCAAGACGCGGCCGTTGGGATCCGTCAACAGACGGGTGGCCGCACTGTCATCAGTGAGCGTCCACGTGGAGTTCTCGAGATCCAGCGGGAGGCGGCCATCCGAATCGATGAGTCGTGGCGCCATCAACCCGCCGACGATCAGGGCAATACCTAAACCGACGAGGAGGGCAGAGATGATGCGGGACTTCGGAAGCATGCCGGACAGTCTACCCGGGCACCCGCTACGCGAAGACTTCTGCTCCGGCGCGTTCGGTATTCGTGGGGTGTGATGAGTGTGGGTGAGTTTGTTCTCATGGGGCGCTAACGCTGGTCGAAAGGAGGGCCATATAAAGGACTACTCGTTTCGACCGCGCGAGACCCCTTTAGGGGAGACTCCTTTCGACCACGCGTACAAACGCGCACGAAAACGTTACCGCCCCATGAACCCAACGCCGTCCGCCTACCCCACCCCGCCTTCCCACGCACTCCCAAACCACCCACACATGAGAAAACCCCGCGCACGCATCTCAGCATGCACGGGGTAAGCAAAAGCGCCAAGCAGCGCGCCGCCCTAGTATCAGGCGGCTAGGCGACTACTTGAGCTCGACGGAAGCGCCAGCGTCCTCGAGCTTCTCCTTGGCAGCCTCGGCGTCTTCCTTGTTGGCGCCCTCGAGGACAGCCTTCGGAGCGGACTCGACCATCTCCTTGGCCTCCTTCAGGCCCAGGCCGGAGACGATCTCGCGGACAGCCTTGATGACGCCGATCTTCTTGCCGCCGACATCGGTGAGGACGACGTCGAACTCGTCCTTCTCCTCGGCAGCGGCAGCGCCGGCATCGCCAGCGGCCGGAGCAGCAGCGGCGGCGACCGGAGCGGCGGCCTCCACGTCGAAGACCTCCTCGAACTCCTTGACGAACTCAGAGAGCTCGATGAGGGTCATTTCCTTGAAAGCTTCGATGAGCTCGTCCTTGGAAAGCTTAGCCATGGTGGCATCCTTTCTTTTCGTGTGCCGGCCCCCACCAAGGGCGGCCGGGCAATGTCTGTGTGCTTCTTAAGTGTTTGCTCTGCGCACGGCGAGAGACCGCGGACGCAGAGTGTTAGGCGTCCTGCTTCTCCTGCAGTGCTGCAGCGAGTCGCGCCATCTTGGTCGCCGGAGCGTTGAATGCACCGGCAGCCTTCGCCAGATTGCCCTTCATAGCGCCGGCCAGCTTGGCGAGGGTGGTCTCGCGGTTGTCCAGCTCGGCAATGGCCCTGACCTGGTCAGCGGTCAGCGGACCGCCGTCCATGTAGCCGCCCTTAACCACGAGCGCTTCGTGGTCCTCGGCGAACTTCTTCATGACCTTGGCGGCGTCAACGGCCTCGCCCTTGATGAAGGCGACGGCGGTCGGGCCGGTCAGGTGCTCGTCAAGGCCCTCGATCCCCTGCTCTTGAGCGGCGATCTTCAGGAGGGTGTTCTTGGCGACGTGGTATTCGACATCGAATCCGAGCTCACCACGCAGCTCCTGGACCTGAGAAACGGTCAGGCCGCGGTACTCCGTAAGGAACAACGAGTCGGCCTCCTGGAACTTCTCCTTCAGGGCTGCGAGCTCCGCAACGTTCTTCGGGTTTGCCATCTACCAACGCCTCCTTTCCCTTGTGTCGTAGCTTGTGATCCGCCCGGGACACTTCCGCTTCTACGAAAAATGCCCCGTGCAGCAGGCACAGGGCTAAAAGTTCGCACACACCATTTCCGAAAGGAAAGGCTCGCGAACGGTAGCAAGTGTCTCCTGCGTAGGCCGGCTCCCTAAGCCTTGTGGGTCAAGGCTTAAGATGCGCTTTCAATCCCTTGATGGGATGACCGACGGTCTTCGGTGAAACTTGAGCTCGACCCCCGGCGCATACCGGGGCCCGTTCAAACTTCATTCATGAACCTTACCGACGCTTAGCCCACCCACCAAATCGCCACCGAGCAACAGGGGCCTTGTGTGTGATGATCGCTACTATATACTGCCACTATTACTGTCGACACACTCTTAGTTCTATTCCTCCGAAAGTGAGCCGCCATGCAGTATTCCCAGGCAGTCGCTCCGGTGTCGGGCCGGGTGATCCCGCTTGACGACGTCAACGACCAGGTCTTTTCCTCCCGCAAGATGGGAGACGGCTTCGCCATCGCCGACCCCACCAGCGGCGAGGTCGTCTCGCCGGTCGACGGCAAGGTCCTCATGACCGCCAAGACCGGCCATGCCGTCGGCGTCGCAGGTGGCGACGGGCTGCAGTACCTCGTCCACCTGGGCATCGACACCGTCGAGCTCGAGGGCAAGCCCTTCGACATCCACGTCTCCAAGGGAGACACCGTCTCCGCGGGCGAGAAGATCGCGACGATGGATCTCAACGCCATCAAGGAGGCCGAGAAGGATCCGACGGCCGTCGTCATCATCACCAACTCCAAGAAGAAGCTCTCGGAGGTCATCGTGGCCACCGGTGATGCGCAGGCGGGGGATCTGGTGGCGGAGCCCGTCGCCAAGCGAGAAGAACAGGACACCGCGAAACCGGCCGCCGCCTCGGAGGAACGCCCCGCCGATCTCAGCGGCTTTGATGCGACCGCCTGGGAAATCATCAAGGGCATCGGCGGCGCGGAAAACGTCCGCTCCGTCACGCACTGCATCACGCGCGTGCGTTTTTCCCTCAAGGATGAAGACCGCGCCGACGACAGCCACTTCGAGGATCTCGACGGCGTGATCGACGTCGTGCGCGCCGGCGGCCAGTACCAGGTTGTTATTGGCCCGGACGTGGAGGACGTGTACGAGGCCGTCGAGAAGCAACTCGGCAATACCGGCGAGGCGAGCGACACCGAGGAGAAGAAGGAGCGCCCCACCACCGCGTGGGGATGGTTCAAGTACGGGTTCTCCGAGCTCATCGGCGTGATCACCGGCTCGATGATCCCGGTCATCGGCCTGCTGGCCGCCTCCGGCATCATCAAGGGAATCCTCTCGCTGCTGCTGACCTTCGACGTCATCACGGAGGAGACCCACACCTACGCCATCATCAACGCGATGAGTGACGCCGTGTTCTTCTTCCTGCCGATCTTCGTCGGCTTCACTGCGGCGCGCAGACTCGGGGCCGATCCGGTCATCGTCGCGATTATCGGCGGCGTGCTCACCTATCCGAGCATGCTCGAAATCGCCGAATCCGAAGGCGAGAACGCCATCTTGGGCATGCAGCTCAACGCCGACTTCTTCGGCCTGCCCTTCCACATGGCGAACTACACCTACTCGATCTTCCCGATCATCGTCGCCGCGTGGGCCGCCTCCGTCATCGAGCCGTGGCTGAAGAAGATCATCCCGAACATCGTGCGCATGATCTTCGTCCCGCTGTTCGAGGTCGTGATCGTCTCGCTGATCATTCTGCTGCTGCTCGGGCCTATCGTCACGTTCATCT
The DNA here is from genome assembly GCF_003065405.1 of Corynebacterium yudongzhengii. NCBI lineage: Bacteria > Bacillati > Actinomycetota > Actinomycetes > Mycobacteriales > Corynebacteriaceae > Corynebacterium > Corynebacterium yudongzhengii. Next base: position 347,972 of record NZ_CP026947.1, on the reverse strand, counting down.
CGACCGGCATCGCCAACATCATCCAGGGCATCTACGACCTCTCCCCGACCATCTCCGGGCTGGTCATCGGCGGCTTCTACCAGGGACTTGTGATCTTCGGGCTGCACTGGGCCGTAATCCCGCTGGTCGCCCAGGACATCGCGGCGACGGGGCACTCCTACCTGAATGCCATCATCTCCGCGACCATGGTCGCCCAGGGTGGCGCGGTTTTGGCGGTGTTCGTGAAGACGAAGATCGACAAGCTCAAGGGCCTGTCGGGCCCGGCCGCGATCTCCGCGTTCTGCGGCATCACCGAGCCCGCCATGTACGGCGTCAACCTCAAGTACGGCCGCGTGTTCATCATGGCGTCTATCGGCGGTGCCGCTGGCGGCCTGCTCACCGGCCTGCTCAATGTCAACATGTGGGGATTCACCGGCTCGCTCATCGGCTTCTCCTCCTTTGTGAACCCCGAGGGCCTCGACTCCAGCTTCTGGGGCTACCTCATCGCCTCCGGCACGTCGATCGTCGTCGCCTTCGTGCTGACCTACTTGTTCGGATTCAAAGACTCCGACGCCGATCCCGACAAGGCCCGCGAGGTCAAGAAGGTCCGCCTCGGCAACCGGGAGCCGGCGGGCACGAAGTAGGTTTCCGGGCGTGCCGTTAACGAACCGCCTTCAGCGCCTCCGCAGCCGCCCACGCCCCACACATGCCGTGGACTCCCGCTCCGGGCGGCGTCGCCCCGCTGGCCAGGTACCAGCCGTTGCCCAGCCGGTGCGGGTGCATGCTCCACCGGGGGCGCATGAGCGCGCCGAGCCCGCCCATCGCGCCGCCGGCGATGTCGCCGCCGATAAGATTCGGATTCCAGGCCTCCAGCTGGGCAGGCGAGGTCTCATGACGAGCCTGAATCGTGTCCCGAAAACCAGGGGCGAAACGCTCGATCTGGCGCACGATGAGCTCGGCCACCTCGCCCGGTCGCTTCTCGACGTACCCCCGCGGCACATGCGCATACGTCCACAAAACTGGCTGGTCGCCACGGGTTTTATCGGCCGCGTGTGGCTGGCAGACCATGCAGAAGGGCCGCTCGGGAAACCTACCGGCGCGCACGGCGCGTTCGGCCGCATCGATCTCCTCCGCACGCCCGCCCACGTGCACGGTTCCCGCCGCGCGCACGCGCGGATCATGCCAAGGCACGGGCTCGGAGAGCAAAAAGTCGACCTTGAACACGCCGGCCCCGTAGCGCCACGAGCTCAGCGCGCGGCGCACGCGCTGCGGGAGCTCCAGACCGCGCAGACGCATGAGTGCTGCGGGCACAAGGTTGGCGATCACCGCATCAGCCTCCGGCAGATCCCGCACGTCACGGATTTCCACCCCGGTGTGCACGCGCACGCCGTGGTGGACGGAGGCGGCGGTGAGAGCGTCGGCAAGCGATTGGGCGCCGCCTGCGACCATCGGCCAGCCGCGGCTCATGCCGAGCGCCCCGAAGACTAGCCCGAAAGCGCCGGTTAAAGGTGCCGACGGCGGCGTGATCGCGTGCACCGCGCTCCCCGCAAGCAGGGCACGGGCGCGTTCACCGCGCAGCGCCGCTCGCCCCAGCCAGGTGGCAGGCCAGAGCCCCCGGGCACCGAAGACGGCCATCTGCAGCGGGTGCGGCGGCCAGCGCAGCACGGGGCCGAGGAAGTTGTCGAGGTGCTCATCGATGTGGGCCACGAGATCGGCGTGCAGTGCCCGCCAACGCGCGGCATCCGGGCCGAGGTCGGCGGCGGTGGCGGTGAGGTCGTCGTGAAGCAACGCGGCCGGAGCGTTGGGCAGCGGGTGCGCCATGGGGATGTCGGGGTGGCGCCAGCGCAGTCCGAAATTTTCTAACTGCAGGTCGCGGAATGCGGGGCTCGCGATGCCGAAGGGGAAGGCGGCGGCGCCGGCGTCGACAAGCGTGTGCTTACCGAAGGGGTGATGTGAGCGCAGCGCGCCGCCGGGGGTGTCGCCGCGTTCGAAGACGTCGACCTGCCAGCCCTCGCGAGCGAGCAGCGCCGCGGCGGTTAGTCCGTTGGGGCCGGCGCCGATGATGCAGGCGCGGGGTGCATCGCTCATGACGCCTACTGTAGGCATGCAAAAACCCCACCGCCTGATGGCAAGTGGGGTTTGGAGCCGAGCGTTTAAGCCTCGGCGGCGTCGGTGAAGTTCTTCACCACGTTGGTGTCCACCGGAACGCCCGGGCCAGTGGTCGAAGAGATCGTGATCTTCTTGAGGTAGATGCCCTTCGAGGAGGACGGCTTGAGGCGGAGGACCTCGTCGAGAAGAGCGCCGTAGTTCTCGGCGAGCTTCTCAGCGTCGAAGGAGGCCTTGCCGATCAGGGCGTGCAGGTTGGCAGCCTTGTCGACGCGGAAGGCGATCTTGCCGCCCTTGACCTCGGAGACAGCCTTGGCAACATCGCCGGTGACGGTGCCGGACTTCGGGTTCGGCATCAGACCACGCGGGCCGAGGACGCGGGCCACGCGGCCGACCTTGGCCATCTGGTCCGGGGTGGCGATGGCGACGTCGAACTCGATGTTGCCGTTGTTGATCTCCTCAACCAGCTTCTCGGTGCCGACGATGTCGGCGCCCGCGTTCTCAGCCTCGGTGGCCTTGTCGCCCTCAGCGAAGACGGCGACGCGGACGGTCTTACCGGTGCCGTTCGGCAGGGAGACGGTGCCGCGGACCAGCTGGTCGGCCTTACGCGGGTCGACGCCGAGGCGGATAGCGACATCCACGGTGGCGTCGAAGTTCTTGGACGAGGTGGCCTGGGCCAGCTTGACGGCCTCGAGCGGGTGGTAGGTCTTCGAGGAGTCGACCTTGGCGGCGGCCTCCTGGTAAGCCTTGGACTTCTTGCTCATTGTGACAATCCTTTGTACGTGATTGGTGTGGTCGTGCGGGCCGGAGCGGGCCCTACCACGAGTTCGAAACGCGCGGACTAGTTCACGACTAGTTCTCGACGGTGATGCCCATCGAACGCGCGGTGCCGGCGATGATCTTGGCGGCGGCCTCGATGTCGCGGGCGTTCAGGTCGTTCTTCTTGGTCTCAGCGATTTCCTTGCACTGATCCCAGGTGACGGAGCCGACCTTGTCGGTGTGCGGGACGCCGGAGCCCTTGTTGATGCCCGCGGCCTTGAGCAGCAGCTTGGCTGCCGGCGGGGACTTCAGCTTGAAGTCGAAGGAACGGTCCTCGTAGACCGTGATCTCGACCGGGACGACGTTGCCGCGCTGGTTCTCGGTGGCGGCGTTGTACGCCTTGCAGAACTCCATGATGTTGACACCATGGGCACCGAGTGCCGGGCCGACCGGCGGAGCCGGGTTGGCCTGGCCTGCTTCAATCTGCAGCTTGATGAAGCCGCTGACCTTCTTGGCCATCGAATTACCTCTTTCCTTGGTACCGGGCGAGCACCCCTTCGATGTGAAAGGCACTTACCCGTCCGGATGCCCGCATTCGCGGGCCACCGGGGAGAATGTCTGGACTGTGCGAGCCCCAAGGGTACCCGGGCGCCTGCCACCAGCCCAAATCGTTCGGCTTTCGCGGGCGCCCGCGTGTGGGCTAGTTGATCTTCTCGATCTGGTCCGGAGTGAGTTCGACCGGGGTCTCGCGGCCGAAGATGGACACCAGCGCCTGGATCTTGCCGGTCTCCGGGTCAATCTCAGAGATCGACGCCGACACACTCGCCAGCGCACCGGAGAGGATGGTGACGGCGTCGCCGACCTCGAAGTCGTGGGCGTACTTCGGCTTCTCCTGCTCCTCCGGCATAGCGACGACGGTGCTGCCCTCGGCGTCGGTGGCCTCCGCCTTGCCCTCCTCGGTGGGGGCGGCCTTGGGTATGAGGAACTTGGCGACATCGCGGTGGCGCACCACCGTCGCGTTGCCCTCGTTGCCCACGAAGCTGGTCACGCCGGGGGTTTCGCGGACGACGGACCACGCGGCGTCGTTAAGATCCATGCGCACGAGCACGTAGCCCGGCAGCAGCTTACGCTTCACGATCTTCTTCTTGCCATCCTTGAGCTCCACCACCTGCTCGATGGGGACGACGACCTCGTGGATGTACTCCTCGACCTCCAGGGTCTGGGCACGCATCTCCAGGTTGGTCTTCACCTTGTTCTCGTAGGACGAGTAGGTCTGGATGATGTACCACTTGCCCGGCTGCTTCTTCAGCTCGCGGGTGAACTCGCGCAGACGGCGGCGGTAGTCGGCCTCGGCGTCCGCTTCCGCATCGTCGGCGGTCTCCGTCTGCTCGGAGGTATCACCCAAGGCGGCGGCCGCATTGGCGACGGCCTCGCCCTCGTGCTCAGCGGCCGGGGCCTGGGCCTCGGCCTGGTCCTGGTCGTTTTCGACGATGTCGCGGTCGGCGTCCTGCACCGGCTGCGTCTCGTCGGCCTCGGGGGCCGGAGTCTGGTTCTCGTCGCTCATAACAGTCAATCCCACTTTTCTTACTCGGGGCAGCGGCCAGGGGTTCGGATAAACGCCCCGGCCAATAAATGATCCCGCCGACCCAGGGGGTCCGACGGGATGTTCCTTCTGTGGGATCTGATTCTACTACTGCGCTCGGCCGGCTTCAAATACCTTCACATCTCGGCGCGTGGCGCGCTTTAGGTGAGGACTGCGTCGACTCCCAGCGTCACCAGCTGATCGACGCCCCACACCAGCGCCGTCAAGAAGATCAGGAAGGCGAACACCACCAGGGTGTAGGTGACCATCTCGCGGCCGGTGGGCCAGACGACCTTGCGAACCTCCTGGACAACCTCCGGGAGGAAGGAGACGACACCGCCGCCCGGGCCTTCAGAGGAATCCTCTTCGCGACGCTGCTGCGCCCGCTTCGCCTCCACCGAGGCGGTCGAGATGGTGCTCGCACCAGAGAGCTGGCGTTTACCAGTCGGGCGGGCCGAGTCCGGCTTCTGCGTTCCGTCTGTCACAGCTCTCCTCGAAAAGGTGTTGAAGTAGTTTGGCAGGGGCGACAGGACTCGAACCTGCAACCTACGGTTTTGGAGACCGTTGCGCTACCAATTGCGCCACGCCCCTAGGTCGTACCGCGTTTAAGCGATACGAGCAACCCTACCAGAGCCCCTCAACGGAGCTTTTCATAGGAGTCGGAGTCCCCGAGGCCATTGCCCTGAAGGAATCCCGGTAGCGGTGGAGAGACTCGAACTCTCGACCTCACGATTATGAGTCGTGCGCTCTCACCAGCTGAGCTACACCGCCCTATAGATTTTTTACGTCAGCCCCACCGAAGGGGGTGGAAACTAACAGAGCCCCCTAGCAGAATCGAACTGCTGACCTTCTCCTTACCATGGAGACGCTCTACCGACTGAGCTAAGGGGGCACAGCTTCGGTGTTTCGCGTCAGAGTTTCTCTCTGACCCGCTCCGTTGAAGCCTTGGAAAGATTAACCCGCCTCCAATCAACAACACAAATCAGCTGGTTAGCGCGGGTATTTTTATCACTTAGCGCGTGTCTTTGATTGCTTATCGACGTCCCAGGCTTCCCCGGGCTGAACACTTCGGGGTGCTTGAGGCCGAAACGGGGCCAGGATTTGAGTAACTACCGACGATCCACACGCCCCACCCCGAAAACAAAAAGAACCCTGCTCCGATCGAAACCGATCGAGGCGGGTTCTCAGTGAGTGTGCCAGGTAGAAGATTCGAACTTCTGAAGGCATACGCCGGCGGATTTACAGTCCGCTTCCTTTGGCCGCTCGGACAACCTGGCTTTCACTCCACAGCGGAATTTCTTCCGTGCGGTGCGGTTAGCTACCTTACTACGCCGAAGCCTATCGAGTGCAAATCAGCAGCTCAGCAATGCAATCCACAACGTTTAGCCGACACGCGAGACCGTGTAGCACGACAGCTGGCGCAACGCTTGGGTGGCGGGGATGTCGGGAAGACGGTCGAGCTGTTCTTCAGCCAAGGCCAGCTGGTCCTCGACCACGGCGAGCGCTTTCTGCCGCCCCGTGGAGCGCGCCAGGAGGGAGAGGGCGTGGTGGACGGAGGTGTCGTCGTTAAGTGGGCCGGTGAGCAGTTCCCGCAGTTGGGCGCCTTCCGGGGTGTCTTCTTCCATGGCCAAGAGGACTGGCAGGGTGAACACGCCTTCGCGCAGGTCGGTGCCCGGGGTCTTGCCGGATTCTTCGGGGTCGGAGAAGATGTCGATCATGTCGTCGACGATCTGGAAGATGATCCCGATATGCCCACCCAACCGGTACAGGGCGTCGACATGTTCCTCGCTCGCCCCCGCATGCAAGCCGCCTAAGTAGCCGGCCGAGGCGATGAGCACGCCGGTCTTTTCCCGGATGACGTCCATGTAGTGATCCACCGGATCGATACCCTGAGCAGGCCCGACGGTCTCGCGCATCTGGCCGGTGACCAGTTCTTCGAAGGTCTGGGAGAAGTGCGCGACGGTGGCTGTGTCCAGCTCACTCATCAGCCGCGAGGCGTGCGCCAGCAGGATGTCGCCGGCGAGGATCGCCACCGAGTTGGACCAGCGGTGGTTCGCGGAGTCCACCCCACGGCGCCGCTCGGCCTCGTCCATGACGTCGTCGTGGTACAGGGTGGAGAGGTGCACCATCTCCACGATGCAGGCGGCCTGCACGACCTTCTCGCTGCCCGGGCGCGGACCGAATTCCGAAGCCAGCAACGCCATCATGGGGCGGAAACGCTTCCCGCCGGCTTCGGCGAGGTGGGTGACCTTGTCCTGGATGAAGCCTTCGCCGCGGTTGAGCTCGCTGTGCAGGAGCTTTTCGACGTCGGCCATCCCCTCGGCAATCCGGGCGTTGAGGTCGGCGTCACCGAGATCCACAGCCCCGGCGTGGGGTTGCGGATTGGTCTGGCCGTTTGTCATGGTGGGCATACCTCGAGTGATTTCGACTAGCGGCGGCCCTGAACCCGGGCACGCCGAACGAGACAGTGCAAAGTTCATCTTCACCGTAGTCTAAGGATGTCCCCGAAGACACGCTCGGGTGGGCACGTGGGACAATGACGGCCATGACGCATGCTTCGCCCGCCTTTTTCGACCTCGTCGTGATCGGCGCCGGCCCCGCCGGATCTGCCGCCGCCATCCACGGCGTCGCCGCCGGTTACCAGGTGCTCCTCGTGGAATCCGGCGCCCTGGGCCGCGACAAGACCTGCGGCGATGGGCTGACCCCGCGGGCAATCTCCGAGCTGCGCAAGCTCGGTCTCGCCGACGTTGTTACCGAGCGCTACACCAACCGCGGCCTCAAGCTACACGGCTATGGCGGCTCGGTGACCGCGCCGTGGCCGGAGTCGGCCTATGGCACGGTGGGCTCGGCGATGCCCCGCACGCTTTTCGACGAACACCTCGCCCGCACCGCCCAGCAACGCGGCGCCGACGTGCGGGCGTTGTCGACGGCGCATGCCCCCGTCGTCACGCGGGGCCGCATCACCGAGCTCACCGTGCAGCCCGCCGACGGCGAGGCCTACACCGTGCGCCCGAAATGGGTGATTGTGGCCGATGGGGTGCGTTCGCCCGTCGGTAAGGAGCTGGGGCGGCGGTGGCACCGCGAGGAGGTCTATGGCATCGCCGCGCGCTCTTATGTCTCCTCGCCTTTTCACGCGGAGCCGTGGATGCATTCGCACGTGGAGCTGCGCGGCGAAGATGGTGCGATCCAGCCTGGCTATGGCTGGATCTTCCCGCTCGGCGACGGCACCGTCAACCTCGGCTGCGGGGCTTTGTCAACGAACGCCCGCCCGGCGAAGGTGAATACCAAAAAGCTGCTAGACCACTACGCCGATTTATGCCGCCCCGACTGGCAGCTGGGCATGCCCGAGCGGGTCACCTCGGCGCTGTTGCCGATGGGCGGGGCGGTCTCCCAGGTCGCGGGCGGCAACTGGATGCTCATCGGCGATGCGGCCGCCGGGGTCAATCCGCTCAACGGCGAGGGCATCGACTACGGGCTTGAGATGGCCGAGTGGGCGATCGATATGCTGGCCACCGATGCCGCCGCCGAGCTGCGCCGCGCCTGGCCGGAGCTGCTCCGTGAGCGCTACGGCGAGGCCTTCCTGCTGGCGCGCACGGCCGCCCGGCTCTTGACGTACCCGCAGTTCTTGCCGACGGTCGGCCCCCTCGCCCTGCGCGGTCCCATCGGCGCAAGGCTCATGCCGGCTGCGGCGCGGCTGATGGCGAATCTCATCACCGACGACGACCGCGACCTCTTGGCGAGGATGTGGCGCGCGGCCGGCCACTGCGCCAGCGCTGTGCGTCGGGATACGCCCTTGTGGTCCTAGGCCCGGATGGCGGAGTGCATCGCCACTATGCCGAAGGTGAGGTTCTGCCAGCCGGCGTAGGTCCACCCGTTGGCGTTGATGACCTCGGCCAGCTCTTCTTGGTCCGGCCAGGCCCGGATGGATTCGGCGAGGTATTCATAGGACTCCGGGTTCGAGGACACCAGCCGGGCCACGCGCGGCAGAAGGCGGGTGAGGTATTCCTTGTAGACCGTGCCGAAGACCGGGATCACGGGGGTGGAGAATTCGTTGACGGTCAGCTGGCCGCCGGGTTTGGTCACGCGGGCGAATTCGCGCAGCGCGGCGCGGTAGTCGTGGATGTTGCGCAGCCCGTAGGTGATGGTGACTTTGTCGAAGGTTTCGTCGGCAAACGGCAGGTGCATGCCGTCGCCGGCGACCTTCGGCACGTCGCGCTGGGCGCCGGCGGCGAGCATGCCGCGGGAGAAATCGCAGGCCACGCACCAGGCGCCGGATTTGGCCAGCTCCTCGGTGGACACCGCGGTGCCGGCGGCGACGTCGAGGACCTTCTCGCCTGGGTGCAGGTCTAGACGCTCGCGGGTGCGCCGCCGCCAGCGCCGGTCCTGCCCGAAGGAGATGATGGTGTTCGTCAGGTCGTAGCGCTTGCCGACGCCATCGAACATGCTCGCAACGTCAAAAGGCTTCTTGTCCAGGTCTGCTCGTGACACGTGGTCGAGTCTAGGCGACCCGACCGCCCAAGCCCTTGTCGGCCCACTCCGGCATGCTCCAGCGCCACCCGAAGCGGTTGCGGCTGTAGCGATCCGCCGCGATCGCATGCCGGTAGTAGCTCATGAGCTGCTCGCAGAGGCTGTCCCACGTCTTGTTGGCCACCGAGGCCCGCGCATTGTCGCGCAGTTGCGGCAGACGGCCGGTCTCCAGGGCCCAGGCGGCCGCCGCCGGCAGATCCTCGGCGAAGGTATCGACGTCCAGCAGGAGGCCGTTGACGCCTTCGTCGATAAGATCGACCGGCCCGCCGGCGCGGGGACCGATGGTGGGCACCCCGGAGGCCTGCGCCTCCTGGATGGTCTGGCAGAAGGTCTCGAACTCGCCGGCGTGGACGAAGAGATCCAGCGACGCGTATGCGTGCGCGAGCTCCTCCCCGCCTAAAGCGCCGGTGAACACGGCGCCGGGAAGGCGCGCCTCGAGCTCTCCACGCGAGGGCCCGTCGCCGACGATGACCAGCTGAATATCCTCACGGTTTGCCAGCCGTTGCAGCCGGTGCACGCCCTTTTCCGGTGCCAGGCGGCCGACGAAACCGACGATCTTCTTGGTGCCGGTGGGATCCCACTGCCGACGCAGGTGCGCGCAGCGCTTGGTCGGGTGGAAGCGCTGGGTATCCACTCCGCGGCCCCAGCGCACGATGTTGCGGATACCGTGGTTTTCCAACTCCCGGATGGTCAGCGAGCTGGGCGCCAGGGTGAGCTGGCACATGTTGTGGATGGTGCGGGCCCACTCCCAGGAGGCGGCCGCCAGCGGGGCGAGGTGGTACTTGGTGGCGAAACCGGCGACGTCGGTCTGATAGAGCGCCACCGCCGGGATGCGCAGCTGGCGGGCGGTGATCGCGCCGGAGGCGCCGAGGACGAACGGGCTGGCTAAGTGGACGATATCGGGGCGGAACTCCGAGAGCGTCTCATGCACCGCGGTATTGGGGACACCGACCGGCAAGGAATCGATGAGCGGGACGCGCACCGTGGGCACCCGCACGATGGGGAAACCGAGGTAGTCTCGGACCTCCTCCTGGTGGTCGCGGGCGCCGGGGGCGATCACGACGGCGTCATGGCCGTGGGCCTGGAGGTGTTCCAGCACGCGGAGAACGGAGTTGGTCACTCCATTGATATTCGGAAGAAACGATTCGGCGACAATCGCTACACGCATGTAGCACACCTTTCCAGGCAAAGTAAAACTCCCGGTTAAGAAAGAGCGTCCTCTTTAGTAACCCTGGATGACGATACGCCCTTTCGGGGGCGGGTGGCAATGGTGATAACCCACCATGCCACCGCCGCGATCACCACCGAGACGAACGCCACGCTGAGCGCCGGGATGATCGCGAGCGTCCAGCCACGTCCCTCCACCTTCACCAGGTCGGGGTTGTGGCGCGCGTAGGTCACCCACACGCTCTGGCCCTCACCGAGCCCAGTGGGATAGAGCAAACCCGCCGGTGGGGCGTGGTAGACGCCTTGGTCGTCCTGGTAGTCAACAGTGGTGCGAAACCACGACTGCCCCGTTACCGTCGCCATCGCCCGGCCCGGGTGGGAGTGGATCTCGCGGTCGTTGAGGGCCGCTCCCCCCACCATCGCGAAGGATCCGAGCAGCGCGCACGCCAACAGCGCGAGCACCAGCTGATGCAGGCGGCGCCGCACGGTGTTCCGGCCGGGCATCACCGGGCGCCAGCGCGGGCCTCGGCGCACGCTTAACGGGGCGCTCATACGCCCACGGCGTCCTTGAGCGCCGCATCGAGCGCCCGGCGCGTGGACCGGGTGGTGGCCGCCTCGATGACGCGGATGCCGTAGGGGTACTCGGCGGCGTCGGCAAGTGCGACCAGCAGGTCATTGAGCGTCTCGACGCGCACGTGGCCCACCCCATAGCCCGCGCACAAACTGGCGATGTCCGCCTCGTGCGGGCTACCGACGGCCGGCTCGAAGCTGGCGCGCAGCTGCGGGCGGCCAATCTCGAGCGACTCGAAGATGCCTCCGCCGGAATCGTTGGCCACCACCAGCGTGAGGTTTTCCGGCGCCGGCTGATCGGGGCCGATGAGCAGGCCGCCGATATCGTGCAGGAAGGTCACATCGCCGAGCAGCGCGAGGGTGTGCGGGGCGCGCACGGCCTCCGGGTTAAGGGTCTGGGTGGCCAGGGCGACGCCGATGGCTTGGGAGACGGTGCCGTCGATACCCGCGGCGCCGCGCGGGGCATAGGTATCGACGCCACCGAACGGCAGCCCCGTCAACGACGCGTCGCGCACCGGGTTCGAGGCCCCGAGCACCACGGCGTCGCCGACGCCGAGGCCATCGGTGAGCGCCGCCGCGACGTGGAGGCCGGTGAAGCCGTGGGTGTCGTCGGCAAGCACGCTGCGCACCGCCTCGGCCGCGACCTCGCTGAGCCCGCGGCAGGTGCTCAGCCACTGCTTGCGGGGACGCCCGCTGACCTTAACGCGGGTGCCGAAGTGCCGGCCGGTTTTCGCCGGGTCGGTGAACTGGTCGGTGCGACTTAAGATGATGACCTCGATGTCCGGGTCGGTGAGCAGCCCCAGCACCGGGCGGTGGAGGGTGGGGTGGCCGACGACGATGATCTGCTCGGGCTTCGTCTTGGCGACGTAGTCGGCGTACTCGCTGCTGCCGTCGGTGGTGATCTCGCCGCGGGCGAAAAGGCCGGCAGCCAGCGGGTGGACCGGGTGGAAGGGCGCCGGCGTGCTCGGCTCCGCGATGGTGGGCACGTCTTCTAAGCCTGCGACCTCCCAGGCCTCGTCGCCGGCGATGACCAGGGTGTTGCGGCTGAGATCGACGTCGACGCACCCGTGGTCCTTCCATAGATCCAGCGGCTCACGCGGCGCTGCATCGGTGGCGTGCGCAACAGGCAGCTGATCGCCCACCAGCGGAGCATCCAGGCTGACGTTGACGTGCACCGCGAACTGACTGCTTAAGGCGTGGCTGAGGCGGGGCACATCTTCCTCTGCCGCGATCTGGACGGTGTCGGTGACGGTGGAGAAGATCCCCTGCTGCTCGATCGTCTGCGACGCCCCCGTGCCAACGAGGCGGCGCGGGCGATCCGCTGAGAGCATGAGCAGCGGGGTATGCGAATGCTGGGCCTCCACCATCGCGGGCAGGCAGTTGGCCACCGCGGTCCCAGAGGTGGTCACCACCGCCGTATGGCGCCCGGAGACCCGCGACATGCCCAGGGCGAGGAAGGCAGCGCTGCGTTCGTCGATACGCGTATGCACCCGGATGCCCGGCTGGGCGAGCAACGCCAGCGACAGCGGGACGTTGCGCGAGCCGGGGCAGACCACGACGTCGCTTATGTGCCTGCTTAAGCGCTCGGCCAGCTGCTGGGCTAGCTGCATGGCCTCCGGCTGGTGCGCGGACGAAGACAAAGACTCAGACATAGCCGTTTAGTGTAGTTCTTACTGCTGCGGGGCAGGCTGCTGGTTCTCACCGCCGAAAAGGTCGTTCAACAGGTTCTCGAGGTCGTTTTGATCCGGCAGTTCCTCGGTCGGGATGTCGAGGTCCTCGAGGAAGTCACCGCTCGAGCCGTCCTCGCCGGGGGCGGGCTCGGGCTCCTCGGTGACGGTCAGGGTCTCGGTGACGGCCTCCTGCGTGGTCACGCTGGTTTCGGTGACCGGCTCCGGCGGCGGCTCGTTCGCGCGGTCCGCCGCGGAGCGCCAGAGGAAGTAGAGCACGGCAGCGCCGATGACGGCGACCAGCAGCAAGATGCCTAAGACGAGGGCCGCTCCCCCGCCGCCGCGGCCGCCTTTGTCGGTGTCGTCGTAGTCCGCGCCGTCGTAGTTGTAATCGTTGTAGTACGGCTGCTGATAAGGCTGCTGGTAGCCCTGGCCGTACTCATCCGGGAAGTGCTGCCGGGGTGGCTGGCTGCTGGACTGGGATCCCCCATCGCCGCCCGTGGGGCCGAGATAGCGGGTCTCGAAGTCGTCATCGCGCTGATTCATGGGCGATACCTTAAGGTCGAAAACTGAACATTTCCTGTATGCCGCGCGGGGCGTGACTGTGGTTATGCCCGAGCGGCCAGCACCTGAGCGGTCGGGGTGTCCTGCTCGGCGAGGCGTGCCGGGGTGTCGTCCGCGACGATGCGCCCGCCGTCCACACCGGCGCCGGGGCCGAGCTCGATGACTCGGTCCGCGCCCGCCACAGCGTTCATGTCGTGCTCGACGAAGATGACGGTATCGCCTTCGTCGACCAGCCGGCGCAGCTCGCGCATGAGCAGCTGGGCGTCGTGCGGGTGCAGGCCGGTGGTCGGCTCGTCGAGCAGGTAGAGCGTGTGCCCGCGACGCGCGCGCTGCAGCTCCGTGGCGAGCTTGATGCGCTGCGCCTCGCCGCCGGAGAGCTCCGGGGCACCCTGGCCGAGCCGCAGATACCCCAGGCCGACGGCGTTGAGTGCGCGCAGCGCCCGGCTGATGGAGGCATCCTCGGCGAAGACGTCGACGGCCTCCGCCACGGTGAGGCCGAGGACGTCGGCGACCGTGTAGCCGTTCCAGGTGACCTCGAGGGTCTCCGGGTTGTAACGCCCGCCCTGGCAATCCGGGCAGGTGACGTACGAGCCCGGCAGGAAGACGAGCTCGACCTCGATCTGGCCGGCGCCGCCACAGGTCGGGCACTGGCCTTGCTTGACGTTGTAGGAGAAACGGCTGACGTTCCACTTCCGACGCTTCGCCTCGTCCGTCTTGGCGAAGAGCTTGCGCACGCGGTCGAACAGGCCGGTGTAGGTGGCCACGCACGAGCGCGGGGTCCGGCCGATCGGCTTCTGCGTGATGGGTACGAGGCGGTCGACGTTGTCGTCGCCACGCACCTCGCTGACCGCGCCCGTGCGGGAGGCGAGCTCGTCTTCGTCCAGGTTCTTGGTCTGGGCGCGCAGGACGTCGGCGATGACCTTGAGCAGGGTGGTCTTGCCCGAGCCGGAGACACCGACCACGGCGGTCATCTGGCCCAGACCGATCGTGACGTCGACGTCCTTGAGGGTGCGGGCGTTGATGCCGTGGAGCTCAAGGGATGCAGACGCCTCGGGCGCGGAATCGTTGAGCTGCAGCTTCCGGTGGGCCAGCGCGCGGGCGGTCGGGGTGTCGGCGTCGCTGGTGGCGTAGTCGTCGGTGATACCCGAGTAGAGGATGTTGCCGCCGCCTTCGCCGGCTTGGGGGCCGACGTCGATAAGCCAGTCCGTCCCCGCGACCAGCTCCATGTCGTGCTCGACCAAGATGACGCTGTTGCCCTGCTCGATGAAACGGCGCACGAGCGTGGTGATCGCCTCGCGCTCGACCGGGTGAAGGCCGGCCGAGGGCTCGTCGAGGACGTAGAGCACGCCGAAGAGCCCGGCGCGCAGCTGGGACGCGAGGCGCACGCGCTGCAGCTCGCCGGTCGACAGGGTACGCGCCGGACGGTCCAGGCTCAAGTGCCCGAGCCCGAGGTCGATGCTGGAGCGCAGAATCGGGGTGAGCGATTCATAGAGCAGCTCCTCGGCCGGCGACTGCGGGGTGTGCTCGGAGAGCATGCCGTCTAGCTCGGCGAGGGTGAGGGCGTTGAGCTCGTCGATAGGCATGCCCAGGTAGGTCACGCGCAGCGCGTCCGCGTGCAGACGACGGCCGTGGCACGTGGAGCACGTGTGCGACTCCATGAAGCTGATGGTGCGCTTGCGCAGGGTGTCCGACTCGGTGTTCGCGAGCGTCTCGCGCAGGTAGTTCGCCGTCGAACGCCAGGTGCCCTGGTACTGCTTCTCCACCTGGTCGGCGCGCCGCTCCGGGCTGACCGTGACGACGGGGCGCTCGTCCGTAAACAGGATCCAGTCGCGCAGCTCTTGAGCGAGATCGCGCCACGGGGTGTCCATGGGAACTTCGAGGGTATCGAGGATGTCGCGGAAGTTCTTGCCCGCCCACGCGCCCGGCCAGGCCTTAATCGCGCCTTCGTTGATGGTCAGCGAATCGTCCGGGACCATCGAGGCCTCGGTCGGCTCATAGGTAATGCCGGTGCCCTGGCACTCCGGGCACATGCCCGCGGTGGCGTTCGGGCTGAAGTTGTCGGAATCCAAATGCCCGACATCCTGCGGGTACTCGCCGGTGCGCGAATACAAAAGGCGCACGGTGTTCAACATGGTCGACACAGTGCCGACGGTCGAACGCGCCCCGCCGGCCGAGGTGTTCTGCTGCAGCGCCACGCTCGGCGGCAGGCCCTCGACCGCCTCGACCTCGGGGCTGGTCGCCGAGCCGATGAGCCGGCGGGCGAAAGGGGCGACCGACTCAAAGTAGCGACGCTGTGCCTCCCCGTGGATGGTCCCGAAAGCCAGCGAAGACTTTCCTGAGCCGGAGATACCGGTAATGGCGACGAGTTCGTTACGCGGCAACGTCACATCGACATTGCGCAAGTTATGCAGGTTGGCCCCGCGGATCTGAATATGTGTTTCTGCGCTATCGGTCTTCACATTTCGGCCAGTATAGACCTATAAGTATTCGTATGCCCATTGGAGGCGTTCGAACCACCAGTCCTTGCGCTTCGCGTCGGCGGCGAGCTCCTCGAGGCGGGCGGGATCAGGCTCGAGCGGCCGGGCGTCGAAGTGGCCGTCGATGAGCGGACGCTCGCCGGTGACGTCCTCTTCGAAGAGGCGCTGCGTGCCGAGCCCGGCGGCGTTCGGGGTGACGGCGATGCCGTCGTCGTCTTCAAAGCCGGGCAAGGCGGCGACGGTAGCGATCCCCGCATTGATCCCGACCGCCGTGCCCAACTCCGACGAGACCGTCACATCCATGTGCCGGGCGTGCAGTTGTGCGGCGATCTCCAAGGTGCGGCGCGGCCCAGCCAGCGGCGCCACCTTGACGACGGCCACGTCCGCCGCCTGCCGACGCGCCACCTCCAAAGGATCCTCCGCCTTACGTATCGACTCATCCGCAGCAATACGGCAGAACACCCCGGCGCGCTGCAGGCGCATGCGCACCTCATACAGCTCATCGACCGTCCGCACGGGCTGCTCCAAATAATCCAACGGGCCGAACCTCTGGGCGGCCTCGATCGCCTGCTCCACGGTGTATCCCCGGTTGGCGTCAGCGCGGATCGTGGCCTTCGGCGCGGCTTTACGTACGACCGCGATGCGGGCGACATCATCGTCGAGGCTGTCGCCTTTCTCGGCGACTTTGACCTTGAAGGTGCGCACGCCCTCGAAGCGCGCGAGGACCTCGGGGACTTTCTCCGGTTCGACGGCAGGCACGGTGCCGTTGACCTCGACTTTCTCGCGGCGCGGCGCGGGCAGGCCAGTGAAGGCGGACTCGATGCCGGAGGCCAGCCACGCCGCGGACTCCTGCGCGTCGTATTCCAGAAACGGGGAGAACTCGCCCCAGCCGGCGGGGCCGTCGATGAGCAGGGCCTCTCGCCTATCGACGCCCCGGAAACGCACCGCCATCGGTAGCGAGACGACATAGGCGCGCTCGAGGATCTCGGTGACCGAAGGGATATCCACACGCTGCATGGGTCTCGAGTGTAGGCGGGTGTGGGTGGTGGGCTGGTTTCGCGGGTGGTTTCGCGGGTGGTTTCGGACTGTTGGTTCATGGTGCGTTTGCGCTTTTCGAAAGCAGCCAGTCGAAAGGACGCGCCCTTTCGACCGCGCGAGACTCCTTTCTATGGCCCTGCTTTCGACCAGCGATAGCGCGGCATGCGGACAGGGGTGCCCGGCCCTGGTTTCGGGACGGCAGCAACTCGGATCCGTGCCGAAAAGCGCGCTGGGAGACCGGAACGCTCCCGCCGAACATGCATCGCTACAGCTTTCGCACGCCGGGTCGAAAGGAGGTGCCCCTAAACGAGTCCCGCGCGGTCGAAACCAGGACTCCTTTCTATGGCCCTGCTTTCGGCCAGCGATAGCGCTCTATGCAAATCAGGGCACCCGGCCCCGACCACAGCCAGCTTCACGCCCACCCCACAACACTCGAACACAAATGCTTGAAGGAAGAGCCTTGAAGGACGCGCCCTTCAAGCATCTTCCTTCAAGGGTTTGCACATCAACAACGCCAACCCACACCAAAAGGCGGACCTCCAGAACGCCAGGCACCCTAACAGCAATACAACGGTATCGCTTTCGTGCGCCCGGTCGAATTCACCCTCATAGAAACGAGTCCCACGAGGTCGAATTCAGCACTCCTTTAGATGCCCCTCCTTTCGACCAGCGCTCACGCAATATGCAACCACCACCCCGAACAACTCACCCAAACATCCCACCTACACTCGGAGTGCATGAGCTACAGCACTGCACAGCCCTTCGACCCGTCCCAGTGGACGCCGGTCGAGGGCTTCGAGGATCTGACTGATCTGACGTATCACCGCCACGTCGGCACCTCGCGCGCCGACGGCACCGTCCGCATCGCCTTCGACCGTCCCGAGGTTCGCAACGCTTTCCGCCCGCACACGGTGGATGAGCTCTACCGGGCGCTGGATCATGCGCGGCGGGATCCTTCCGTCGGCACCGTGTTGCTCACCGGCAACGGGCCGAGCCAGAAGGACGGCGGCTGGGCGTTCTGCTCCGGCGGCGACCAGCGCATTCGGGGCCGCTCGGGGTATCAGTACGCCCGGGAGCACGAGCATGACGACGCCACCGCCGACGCCTCCGGCATCGACGAGGCGCGCACCAAGGCCGAGGGCGGCCGCCTGCACATCCTGGAGGTCCAGCGTCTAATCCGCACGATGCCGAAGGTCGTCATCGCGGTCGTCGGCGGCTGGGCCGCGGGCGGTGGGCACTCCCTGCATGTGGTCTGCGACCTGACCGTGGCCTCCCGGCAGGAGGCGCGCTTCAAGCAGACCGACGCGGATGTCGGATCCTTTGATGCCGGGTATGGCTCGGCGTATCTGGCGAAGATGGTCGGCCAGAAGTTCGCCCGCGAGATCTTCTTCTTGGGCCGCACCTACGACGCCGAGACGATGCAGCGGATGGGCGCGGTCAACGTCGTCGCTGATCACGGCGAGATCGAAACAGAGGCGATCGCGATGGCCCGCGAGATCAACGGCAAGTCGCCGACCGCCCAGCGCATGCTGAAGTTCGCGTTCAACCTCACCGACGATGGCCTCATGGGCCAGCAGCTCTTCGCCGGCGAGGCCACTCGCCTGGCGTACATGACCGATGAGGCCGTGGAGGGCAAGGAGGCGTTTTTGGAGAAGCGGGCGCCCAACTGGGATGAGTTCCCCTACTACTACTAGCCGCTAGCTCTCGTCGATACCGGCCCGGATCTGGTCGGCGCTCAAGTTGGAGCCGTGGCTTTCGGTGCGGAACTCGTCTTCGCGCCCGGCGCGCCAGAAGTCGACGAGGCGCAGGCGCCGGTCGGATTCGCTGGCGATGTAGCGATAGCGACGCACCCAGGCCACGATCATCACGGCGATAAGGACCAGGCCTAAGTAGCCGAGAACGGGGTAGACGTAGCCGACGAGCGTCGTGAAGCCGAAAAACGACAGGCCGAAGCCGACGAGCACGGTGGCCAGGTAGATCGGGAAGAACAGCTGCGGGCGCCCGGCCGAGAGCCTTTTGCCCAGCGCGTAGAACATGCCGAGTGCAGTGTTGAAGATCATGCCGTAGACCACCACCGCCATGATCTGGCCGAGCACCGGGTGGATGGAGTCGATGAGGCTGAGCATGGGCAGCTCATCGTCGCCGACGGTGTCGATCGCCAAGAAGAGCGTGACCGCGCTGACCGCGAGCAGCCCGGTAAACAAAAGCCCGCCGAGGAAGCCGCCGCGCCCGGCGACCCGCGGGTTGAACATCGTGCCGCCGATGACAATCGCCATGCTCACCGCCACCATGAGGTTGAAGCCCACGTAGTTGACGGCCGCGACCGTCCAGTGCGGCAGCGGCGAGCCGATCTCCCGGGCCGTGCGATCGAGCTCCGCGACGGGCGCGTGGTCGACGAAGAACACCACATACAGCGAAGCCAGGACGATAAACGCGATGATGAACGGCGTGATGGAACCGATGACGGTGGTGACCTTGTGGACGTCGAGAAGCCCCGCGCACACCACGAGCACCACCGTCAACAGCGCGCCCACCCAGACCGGCAGGCCCCACTGCTGCTCGAGGTTGGCGCCGCCGCCGGCGAACATGACGAAGCCCGTCGAAAAGAGCGTGACAATGACCCCGATGTCCAGCACCTTCGAAAAGATCGGGTGGCTGACGTGGTCGAAGACCTCCCCGTGCTCCGAGGCGCGGAAGTAGGACGCGAGCTGCAAGATGATCATGGTGATCAGGCTCATCACGATGGCCGAGATCACCACCGCCCACAGCCCCGGGATGCCGAATCCCACGTAGTACTGGATAATCTCTTGCCCGGATGCGAAGCCGGCGCCGACGATCACACCGACCACCGCGAAGGCCACGCGCAGTATTTCTTTCACCATGCGCAAGTATGCTACTCCAGCGCAAGCCGCTACATTCAGGGTTTATGAGCCGTCACTTGGACATCCTGCCCGTCGACCCGCACGACCCCGGCGCGGTCCTGCCCGCCTTGGAGGAGGCGATCGGCGGGCGGCACACCTACCTGCCGGTCCCGGCGTTCGATTCCACGCGCACCGAGCTCCTGCGCCACTCCCAGCGCGCCGGCGAGCCTATCGACGACGCCGTGGCCCTCGTTGTGGCTACCTCCGGCTCCACCGGCACCCCGAAGGGCGCGCAGCTGACCCCGGAAAACCTGGTGACAAGCGCCGACGATACGCACCAGCGCCTCGGTGGCACGGGCCAGTGGCTGTTGGCGATGCCGGCGCACCACATCGCGGGCATCCAGGTGCTGGTGCGCTCGCTCGTCGCCGGCACCGAGCCCCTCTGCCTGGACGTCTCGCAGGGCTTTCACATCGACGCCTTCGCCGACGCAGCTGCGCGCCTCAGCGCCACGGGCGATCGCATCTACACCTCGCTGGCGCCCCTGCAGCTTAATAAGGCGATGGAGACCTTAGCCGGCATCGATGCGCTGCGCAGCTTCGATGCCGTACTCGTCGGCGGGGCGGCGACCGACCCGAAGCTCTTAAGCGCAGCCGAAAAGCTGGGCATCAATGTGGTGACGACGTATGGGTCGTCGGAAACTGCCGGCGGCTGCGTCTACGACGGCCGCCCCCTGGCGCATACCAGGGTGCGCGTGCGCGGCGGGCGCATCCACCTCGGCGGCGCCACCATCGCCCACGGCTACCGCAACCTCCCGGGCCACGAGGCCTTCGCAGAGCCCGGCTGGTTCGCGACCTCCGACGGCGGCGAAATCCGCGACCAGCGCCTCGTGGTCACCGGCCGCCTCGACGCGGTGATCACCTCCGGCGGGATGAAGCTCCACCCGGAGGTCTTGGAGCGGGAGATGATGCTTATCGACGGCGTGGCCAACGCCTGCGTCGTCGGCATCCCCCATCCCCGCTTCGGTCAGGCGATCGTCGCCGCCTACACCGGCACGGCGGAGATCCCCGAGCTTCTCGACGGTCTCGCCCACCTCCCCCGCTGGCAGGTCCCGAAGGATGTGCGCCATCTCGATAAGCTGCCTGTGACGGGCCCGGGGAAGGTGGATCGGCGGGCCGTCGCGAAGCTTTTTGAAGCCTAGCCGTCGATGAAGCCTAGGTGCTTGTCGGTGTAGCGCGCGCCGGCGACGCCGTCGTCGACGAACCCGTCGAGGCGGGCGATCTCCTCCGCACTCAAGTTCAGCTGGGCGGCGGCGAGGTTGGCGCGCAGGCGCTCGACGTTCGTGGTGCCTGGAATCGGCACCACGTCCTTGGCCACCAGCCACGCGAGCGCGATCTGGGCGCTCGAGGCGTCGTGTGCCTGCGCGATCTCGCGCACCGGCTCGAGCAGGCGCTGGTTGGCCTCCCAGTTCTGCGGGTGCAGCCGCGGCGAGGAGGACTCGGCGTTCGCCTTGCCGCCGGCGAAGAAGCCCTTCCCCAGCGGGCTGAAGGCCACGAAGCGGATGCCCAGCTCGCGGCACAGGGGCAGGATCTCGTCTTCGACGCCGCGCTCCCACAGCGAGTACTCGCTTTCCACGTAGCCGACCGGGCATTCGGCATGGGCCCGGCGGATGGTTTCGGGCGCGGCTTCGGAGAGGCCGAAGGAGGCGATGAGGCCTTCGTCGATAAGCTCCTTCGCCGTGCCAGCGACGTCCTCGATGGGCACCTCAGGGTCGACGCGGTGCTGGTAGAAGACGTCGATGCGCTCGCGTTGCAGGCGGCGCAGCGAGGCGTGCGCGACCTCGCGGATGTGCTCCGGGCGCGAGTTCAGCCCGTCGGAGCCGCCCTCGGGAACGATGTTCCAGCCGAACTTCGTGGCCACCGGCACCTCGCAGTCACCGAGGGCGTCGCCGATGAGCTTTTCGACGGTATAGGGCCCGATCACCTCGGCGGTGTCGATGATCGCCGCGCCCTCCGCGGCGGCGGTGCGCAGCAGGGCGATCATGTCTTCGCGACGCGGCGCATCCGCCGCCGCGTGCTCTACGAGCTGGGTGGTTCCGAAACCGATCATCTAATCCTCCTCTTTCGCGATGGCGCAGAGCCTCTCGACGTCGGCGTCGCTGTAGGCCCGGCCGATCTGCTCGTCGTTGCCGCCGCCCATGGTATTGCCGTGCACGAGCGCGTCGCGCTGCGCCGGCGGGTTGACCGCGAAGCTGCGCGGGCGGCTGAAGACCTGGCGCACCCGATGCCCGGAGCGTAAGGCCATGAGGTGGAGCCAGACGTCGTCGGCGCGCGGGCTGACCTCGAGGAAACGCTCGCCCTGGGCGACGGTGTGCGTGACAAACGCCGCCGGGTAATACACTCCGGAGACCCCGGTGGCGAAGTGCAGGAAAGACGCGTCCGAGGTGTTCGCGGGCGTCCACTTGCGATAGGGCAAGAGCGCGCCGTCGCGCAGCTCGATGCGGTGCGCGCGGTAGGCGACGACACAATCCGAGCGCAGCTGCGCGATGAACAGCAGGCGCTCGAGGAACCACTCGGGATAGATCATGTCATCATCCACGGTGACCACGCGGCGGCCGGTGCCCTCGACCTCGCGGAACGTGCACCAGTATTTGGTGTGGGGGCCGAAGCGGCCGTCGGAACGCTTGATCTGCAGGCCGCGCTCGACGAGGCGGCGCAGCTGCGGCGGCCACTCCGAGTCGTAGTCGCAGTCGTCGAGCCACAGCACGATCGGGGCGGTGGTGTTGCCGCGCGCGATCGACTCGATGGTCAAGTGGACGTGCCGCAGGCGGACGCCGTGGCTGGTCAGCGAGATGATGACGTCCTCGGGCGAGGACTGCGGGATCCGACGGCGCGAGAGCCGATTATCGAGCATCAGCGGCAGCGAGCGCAGGAAATTGGGCACAGCGGTGGCCACTTGCTTGACGACATAATCAACCCACACGCCTCACCATCACCTCCTGGAAGATTCCTCTCACCCTAGCGGTTTCGCTGAGAGCCCAGGCCCACGCAGCGCCGATTTTTCTCATGAGGGACAATACCGACATGTCCGCCGCCGAAAAGTACCCCGCCACCGCCGCCGACTGGATCGCAGGCGCACGCCCGCACACCTGGGCGAATGCCTTCGCACCCGTGATCGTCGGCAGCGGCACCGCCGCTTATGCCGGCGGTTTCCAGCTACCGCAAGCCATCCTCGCGTTCATCGTCGCCTGGGCGTTGATCATCGGCGTCAACTACGCCAACGACTACTCCGACGGCATCCGCGGCACCGACGAGGACCGCTCGGGACCTGCGCGCCTGACCGGCGGCGGCCTCGCCCGCCCGGAGCACGTGAAGTACGCGGCGTTTTCCGCCTTCGCCGTCGCCGGTATCGCCGGCATCGTGCTCTCGCTGTTTTCGGCGTGGTGGTTCATTCTGGTTGGTGCGGTGTGCATCGCCGGCGCCTGGTTCTACACCGGCGGCAAGAATCCCTATGGTTACCGCGGCCTCGGCGAGGTGGCGGTCTTCATCTTCTTCGGCCTCGTCGCGGTCATGGGCACCCAGTACACGCAGGCCGGCACGGTGACGTGGGTGGGCTTCGCGGCGGCCGTCGCCATCGGCGCGATCTCCGCGAGCGTGAACCTCGCCAACAACATCCGCGACATCCCCTCCGACCGGGCCACCGGCAAGATCACGCTGGCAGTCACGCTCGGCGACGGCCCCTCCCGCCTCCTCTTCAGCTCACTGACGCTCGTGCCCTTCGTGGTTTCTGTCCTGTTCGCCTTCTCCTCGCCGTGGCTGCTGCTCGGCCTGGTGGCGCTGCCTTTGACGCTGCCGGGGATCCGGCGGATGAACTCCGCCGCCTCGGGTGCCGAGCTCATCCCGGTACTCGGATCCAACGGCCGGGCGATGCTGGTGTGGGCGCTGGTGACGGCCGCGGTCATGTTCCTGCTGGGAGGCTGAGATGCTCGATGTCATCACCGGCTTTGCGATCATCTTCGCCGTCATCGCTACCGGCTGGCTGCTCTCGCGCCGCGGGATCATCCCCAAGGGCGAGACGCGCCTCATGTTCAACCGGGTCGCGTTCTATGCCTGCACCCCGGCGCTGATCTTCTCCTCGGTCGTCGGCTCCGACCCGCAGCACTTCTTCTCCCCGGTGGTGCTGGTGGTGGCGCTGGCCACGACACTGACGGCAGGGTTGTACGTGGCGGCGTCGAACCTCGCTTTTCGACGCGACGTCCCCACCACAACCATGGGCGCCGCCGCCTCCAGCTACTTCAACTCGGTGAATATAGGCCTCCCCGTGTCCATCTACGTCCTCGGCGAGGCCACCCACGTCATCCCCACCCTCCTGATGCAGATGGCAGTGTTCACCCCGATCATCCTGGCGTTTCTCGGCTCCGACCAGGACTCGGTCGCCCACGGCTCGCGCAGACGGGCGGTGACGTTGTCGGTGCGCAATGCGTTGATCTCGCCGGTGGTGGTGGCCTCGTTCGCGGGGCTGGCTGTCGCCCTGATGGGCTGGCGGGTGCCCGAACCCGTTTTGGAGCCCATCCGCATCCTCGGCGGGGCTTCCATCCCGATGATCCTCATGAGCTTCGGTGCCTCCCTGACCGTCGGCGGCGTGCTGAGCTCCGTACCGGACCGCCCGGCCGTGATCACCTCGACGGCACTGAAGGTCGCGGGCATGCCGGTTATCGCCTGGCTGTGCTGCCTGGTTCTGGGCATCGACGGCGACTTCATGTACGCGGCGGTGATCCTGTCCGCCTTGCCGACCGCCCAGAACGTCTACAACTACGCCGCCACCTACCGACGCGGCGAAATCATCGCCCGTGACACCGTCTTTCTGACCACGTTCCTCTCGCTGCCCGCGATGCTCGCGGTCGCGTTCCTGTTCGGGCGGTAGGGGTTGGCGTTCTGGGGTGGTTCTGGGCTGGTTCTGGTCTGGTTCTGGTCCTGGGGCGTTTGCGCTGGTCAGGAGGGTTTCGCTCTGCGTTTCCGGGAGCGCGCTCGAACGTAGGCCTTAGTGCGCTTCCGCTTCAACGAATTCAGTCACCCCTAAAGGGGTCTCGCGGGGTCGAAATCAGCACTCCTTTAGATGCCCCTCATTTCGACCAGCGATAGCGCGCTATGCGGATGCGGGGCCCAGGCCTGGTTTCGGTCAGTTCCATGGGCCCCTCTGGGACGTTCAAACACAAATGCTTAAAGGAAGAACCTTGTAGGACGGCAAATCAGGCCATCTACCAACGCAAAACCTTGAAGGGCGCGTCCCTCAAGCATCTTCCTTTAAGGGTTTGTGCAGCAGCAACGCGGACCCGCACCGAAAAGCGGACCTACAGAACGCCAGGCACCCTAGCAGCCATACAACGGTATGGCGTTAGCACGCCCGGTCGAAAGGAGTCGGCCCGAAAGGAGTCCCACGAGGTCGAAACCAGCACTCCTTTAGATGCTCCTCATTTCGACCAGCGATAGCGCAACATCACCCCAACGCACGCTCAGCAAACCTCAGGCACCAAAGTGCCAGCACAACACGCCGCGACCAGCAGAGCTACCGGACCCAGGCCAGACCCCAGAACGGCCCAAACCAGAACCGCCCCAGACCGAACAGCCCCCTACCGCTGCGAGAGCTCGTTGCGGATCCACTGCTTGTGCTCGCGGCGTTGCCGCGACCACTCCGCCACCGCCGCGGTCGCGTCCTGGCGCAGCCCGGAGAACACCAGCATCGACAGCGGGAAGGCGATGAGCAGGGCAAACAGCGCGGACATGACCAGCGGGACGGGCGCGCCGATCAGCAGGGCCAGCAATTGGATCACGATCGTGAGCCCGAGAAACAGCCCCAGGCGTGCCGCTCCGTATTTCAGTGCGGCGCGGTTGGCGCGCTTGCGGGCCTCGGGGTCGGGCTCGGGCGGGCGATTCGATTGCTGCTCACTCACAGTGCTCCACCCTAGTCAACCGAAAGTTCGAAACCCTAACCACGTATCCTGGCACCGAGGAGGGATATGCATGGGACGCATTCTGCTGTTGGTGTTGATCATCGTCGCGATCTGGCTGTTGTGGAAGGCCTTCGGCCCGTCGAGTTGGAAGAGCCGCAACAACGCCGAACCGCCGGCTATCAAGGGGCCGGATGATGATGAGGAGTTTTTGTGGAACATCGACAAGCAGCGCTTTAAGGAACGCCGCGAGAAGGAAGCCCGGGAGCGCGCGCAGCGGGAGGCGGAACAACGCCGCCGTAAAGAGCGCCGCCCGGACGATAACCCGGAGAACCCCGAGGGCCCAGAGCTTCCCTAGCCGTCCGCCAAAGAATCAGGCGCGCTCTCCACGAACTGTGGGCTTAAGCCCAGGGTTTTCGCCACGGCGAGCACTTTTTCCCAGCGCACTCCCTCGCCGCCGCGTTCGATAGTGTGCAGTGTCGAGCGGGAGACCCCGGCGGTGTCGGCGACTTCTTGTTGGAGCCGCCCGGCGTCGCGGCGTCGTTGCGCCAGTTGGGCGCCGAGCGCTTGGAGTACGGGGTTGTCGCTGGCGGGTTTGCCGCCTTTCGCGCGCGGGGCTGGCACCCTGCCCGGGGAGGTCGACTGGCTCATAGCCTCCTACTCTATCGCCTCGTTGCCATTAGAGTGGGCAGCGCTTTCCAGTTTCCGACGACGAGGATCCTTCATGAGCACCCTCCCCACTCCCGCCGCGCTTGTGTGCGATATGGACGGTGTGATCACTCATACCGCCGCCGTGCATGCTGAGGCGTGGAAGCAGATGTTCGACGATGCGCTCGCGAAGTTGGCCCCTGACGCCGAGAAGTTCGACATCTCCACCGATTATCTCGCGTATGCCGACGGCCGCACCCGCGAGGACGCCGTGCACGCGTTCATGGCGTCGCGCGGGGTGGAGCTCAGCGATGACGAGATCACCGCGTTGGGCGATCAGAAGCAGGGCTACTTCGAAAAGGCGCTCGAGGAATCGGGGGTGCAGGTCTTCGACGACGCGGTGCATCTGGTTAAGCGTGCCCGCGAGGCCGGCTTGCCGACGGCCCTGGTCACCTCCTCCCGCAACGCCGAGCGCATCCTCCAAGCGGCGGGGTTGGAGAAGCTTTTCGACGTCCGCGTGGACGGCCACGACATCATCAACGAGAAGATCACCGGCAAGCCGGCGCCGGATTCTTTCTTGCTGGCCGCCGAGCGCCTCAATGTCCGCGCCGCCCAGTGCATCGCGCTCGAAGACGCCCGCTCCGGGGTGCGCGCCGCGTTTGCCGCGAAGTACGGGCTGGTCATCGGCGTCGATCGCTCCGACGGTGACCCGGATGTCGCCCAGGGGCTTTTCGACGCCGGCGCCGACCGCGTCCTCGCCGACGTCTCGGAGATCGACTTCGCGTTCGGCTTCTCCGAAAAGCACGACACCCCGCGCTCGACTGTGTTCGCCATCGACGGGATGAACACCGACAAGCTCAGCGATCTGGAGACCCTGTTTTCCACCGCGAACGGCTACTGGGGCACGCGCGCGAACCTGCCGGGCACCGTCGACAACGGCACCCACTACCCCGGCTCGTATCTGGCGGGCGTGTTCAACCGCGTGCACAGCGATCTCACCGACAGCGCGGGCCTGGTCCTGGAATCCGAGCACGTGCCCAACATCCCGGACTGGACCTACCTGCGGGTCTTCGACGATAAGGGCGCCCAGCTCATGCCGACGACCGCGAATATCCTCGACTCCCGCCTCGAGCTCGATCTCCGGGCCGGGTTGTCGCGGCGCTTTCTGCGCGTGCGGGCGGACAACGGGCGTCGCACCCGCATCCTCATCGAGCAGATGACCTCGATCCACCGCAAACACGCCGCCGCTTTGCGGATCGTCATCGCCCCGGAGAACTGGCAGGGCGAGGTGTCGGTGCGCTCGGCGATTAACGGGGCCGTCGAAAACCGCAATGTCGCCGACGACCGCGCGCTGACCACCCGGCATTTGACTCGGGCGCAGGGTAGGCACGTCGATAAGCACACCACCCTTGTGAACACCCGCACCAACCAGTCCGACATCGCCATCAGCATCGCCGCGCGCACCGACGGGCTCGGCGAGGGCACGCCGTTTTCCGAGGGCGAGCTCCATGGCCATGACTACACGGCCGCGGTGTATCCGCATGAGCCGGTGTCGATCGAGAAGATCGCCGCGGTGTTCTCCTCGCGTGATCGGGCGCAGTCGACCCCGGAGCTGCAGGTGTGCTGGGAGCTCGAGCAGCTCGGCGAGTTCGCGGCGCTCAAGCGTCAGCACTCGCTCATGTGGTCGGCGATCTGGCAGGTCTATGACACCTCGCTGCCCGCGGGGCGTACCGACGCGCTCGCGCTACGGGTGAACTCCTTCCACATTCTGCAGTCGATCGTGAAGGTGGATTCCGGCATGGACGCCGGCCTGCCCGCCCGCGGGCTGACCGCCGAGGGCTATCGCGGGCACATCTTCTGGGACGAGCAGTTCGTCTACCCGCTGCTGACCTCCCGGCGCCCCGAGCTCACCCGCGCGCTGCTGCGCTACCGCCACCGCCGCCTGCCTATGGCCCGCGCGCTTGCCTCCGAGCTGGGCTTTCGTGGGGCGATCTTCCCGTGGCAGTCGGGCTCGTCGGGATGCGAAGAGACCCCGCCGGTGCTGTATAACCCGCGGATGGACGCCTGGATGCCGGATAACTCGCACCACCAGCGCCACGTGGGCCTCGAGGTCGCACTGAGCGTGTGGCGCTATTTCCAGTTCACGCACGACGGGATTTTCATGCGTGATGTCGGTGCCGAGCTCATCCTCGACGCCGCGCGCGGGTATGCCTCGATGGCCACGTATGACGCGGCGACTGGGCGGTACTCGGTGCACCACACGATGGGGCCGGATGAGTTCCACGATGGCTACCCTTCGGCACCCGGTGAGGGTCTGACCGATAACGCGTATAACAACGTGCTCGCCTCGTGGGTGATGACGAAGGCGCTGGAGATCTACGACTACCTCGACGACGTCGACGCCGCCGTGCTGCGCGCTCATTTGAACCTCACCGACGAGGATCTGCGCCGGCTTGACGACGTCTCCCGCAACCTGCGCCTCGTCTTCCACGACGACGGCGTGCTCAGCCAGTTCGACGGCTACGAGGACCTTGAAGAGTTCGACTGGGAAGGCTACCGCGAGAAGTACGGCAACATCGGCCGGCTCGATCTGATCCTGGCCGCCGAGGGGGATTCGCCGAACAACTACAAGGTCTCGAAGCAGGCCGATGTAGCGATGCTCTTCTACGTCTTCGCACCCGACGAGCTCGCCGACATCCTGGACCACATGGGATACTCGCTCGACGAGGGTGCCATCCAGCGCACGATCAGCTACTACCGCGAGCGCACCTCGGATGGCTCGATGCTCAGCCAGATCGTCTACGCGTGGGCGATCAACGGCTACTCGCCGAACGAGGCGTGGCCGCTGTACCAGCAGGCACTCGAGGCGGACATCGACAACGAGGCCGGCTCCTCGACCGCCGAGGGCATCCACACCGGCGTGATGGCCGGCACCGTCGACTACGTGCAGCGCTGCCTCGCCGGCATGAGCGTGCGCGGGCGGGTGCTGCGTCTGCGTCCGGCGCTTCCCGACGCCGTCGACAACGTGGCTTTTCGCATCTACTACCGCGGTTGCCCGGTGCAGGTGAAGGCCGCCCACGAGCGGGTCGAGGTGCGCGTGGAAGACGACGCCAAAAACCCTGTGACCGTGGAGGTCAACGGGGATCGCCGGAAGCTCTTTCCCGGTGATCACGTGGAGTTTGCGGTTGCGTAGCAGTTGGCGATGGAAGGCGGCTGCCACGAGCGGCTCCCGCCTCAGCAGCGCTTTAGTTTTAACTGAGTGCGGGTAGTGCGTCGTCATCGAAGCTGTCTATTTCTTCCGGAAGCTCGATTGGCACGAATGAGGCATCTTCAATACGCATCGGCAAACTTCGATTATCTGAGGCAAACCGCAACCCAGCAGGAAACTCGAAATTAATCCGGCCAGGCCGCTTGTGATCAATCTCCACTGTGACGATGCCCAAAGTAATCAACGCGTGACAAGCCGAACAGACCGGGATCAAGTTCCACACCGCCGTCTTCCCACCATCACAATGCGCCTTGATGTGATGAAACTGAATAAACCGCGAATGATTACAGCCCGGCATCGCACACTGGTAGTTCCACAACGCAATCAACACCTGCGCCTGCGCATCAGTAACCAAACGCTGCGGCTTCGACACCATTATGTGCACCCCGCGATTATCCAGCAGATGCACACGTACGTCCCCGTTCAAGATTTCAGCCACCAAATCCGCCGAAGCCGCCCGGGGAATCGCCGGCAACACGGCCCTGCCCTCCTCGTTGACGATCATATTGACCTGAGTACCCGGGCTGCGTAGACGGTTCACCGGCTGACACCGGGTCATATTGATCATCGACATAACGAGGCAAACAGCTTATGTCGCATCGGAACCCCGTAACCGGTAGCATCCCGCGGATCGAGCGGCTTCCCCTCGTCATCAACCATCGGAGAAGAAACCAGTTCAGCCGGGGTTTTCACCGGCTCTCCAGTAGCTTTCTCCAGCTCCCGATCCAACGCTTCGGGGTCCTGCAGAACAGCGGGATCCATTTTCCGTATATCCCGGTAGTTGGCTAACTCTGCGATCTTCAACGCTGCCAGGAAACCAGCAGCCGTTGCCGGGGACATATGAGCGCTCATCTTCGCCCACCCAGTCTCATCATCAATATCAATACGCAGGGTTTCCTGCCTCAGCGTCTCGTCGCGTTCCCGGGTGCCAGCCAGTGCTTGACGTACCTCGGTCAGGGTCATCGAGGTGGCCATCTCATGCAGCCGGTAGGCGTTTTCTGGGCTGAGGTGTCTGCTGATTAAGCGCACCATGGAGTAGCTGATCTCACCGTGTAGGAAGGCATCAGCAATCTCGGGGTAGTTCTGCATGATGGTGCCGATGCGAAGGTATTCATAGGCGGTGGATTCTGCGATTTGAAGGTGGCGAACCATCCAAACAACGGTCGATGGTGCCCCGTGTGCGCGGGCAAGGTTGCGGTGGTGAAAGCTAGCCAGGCTCATGATGAGCAGGGCTTTGTAGATGGTGGCCTGTTTATTGGAATGCTCCAGTGTCTGCACTAGAGCTTGATCGTCCATGTCTGCTATGGCCTCGGTGGTGTACATGGTTTATCCCCCGGTAGTTGTTCGATCACCTGTTCTAAACTTAGCATGCGCATCCACTACCCACAAGAGTGGTGTCCAAGTTTTTTAATCCCGTTTGGCCTGCGACTTTGTTTTATGCCATGGCATAAAACAAGACTACGGAAGGTCAGACAATTCCCGCGCGTACAGCCAGGTGTTCGATATTATCTACCGGACTTGAGGGAAAGGGTGCCCCTGCGGCGACGTAGTGGCCCGGCTGTGGTGGGGTTGGTTTTATGCCGTGGCATAATCCACGCCTTCGCCCCGGCCAAAACCAAGGCCGCGCACCCCGCGCTGCGCCGCAAGCCCGTTACCGAATTGCGCCCCAGATCAGCCAAGTGAAGCGCACGCGGGCAGTAGCGGCGGACTTATTTTTATGCCGCGGCATAGTCGCTGACGAACATGACTTACGCCATGTAGTCAGGTTTTTGTCCGGTAACGAATCCAGACTGCGCGTTAGTAACAGCGTTAGCGACAGCCCTCTCCCCTTGCCGGCATCAGAAAATACGCACCCTTGGAGTCGGTTTTGGAGTCGGCTGACTCGGCATAGCTTCGCAATCAGGCCGCAAAGAAGACCCGCCAGACTATGCCACGGCATAATCCGAGCAGCCCTTTACCCGGCCACGGCCATGCCAAGCCCACACGTGACATATACCGCACGTGCGTCAAACACTCATCGCAGCACCCGGCCCGCGGAGCAGGGTGGAAAACCAAACGAGGTAACCCGACAGCTCCCGGCTCCCCCCAAGCCCCTCGCGCTAGTTCAGTCCCGCGTAAGAGTGCAGGCCGGAGACCACCAGGTTGATGAAGAAGAGGTTGAAGATCATCGTCGCCAACGCGACGATGTTGATGATCGCGGCCTTCCAGTTCTTCCAGCCGGCGGTTGCGCGGGCATGCAGGTAGGCGGCGTAAAGCACCCAGGTAATGAAGGAGACGGTCTCCTTCGGGTCCCAGCCCCAGAAGCGCCCCCAGGCAGCTTCGGCCCACACGGCGCCGAGGATGATGCCGAGGCCGAAGGTCGGCAGAGTGATGATGGCGCTGCGGTAGGCCAGGGCGTCGAGCTTGCGGGCGGTCGGCAGGGGCTTGGCCAGTGCGCCGAAGAAGCCCTTCTCCTTGCCCGGCGCCTGCCAGATGCGCAGCAGGTATAGCAGCGAGGCCACGCCAGAGACGATGCCGATGGAGGCGCCGATCGAGACCGTCGAGACGTGGATGGGCAGCCAGTTGGACTGCAGCGCCGGGACGACGGGCGCGGACTCGGCGTAGAGCTCGGTGCCGCCGTAGAACAGCAGCGCGAGCATCGGGGTGAGTATCCACGGCCACAGCGGGCGCCAGGACTTGCGGGTCAGGGCGGCGGCGACGATGACGAACACGCCGAGGGTGATCGTCAGGACGTATTCATAGAGGTTGCCGAGCGGAAACCGGCCGGTGGCCAGGCCCCGCAGGATGACGGCGGCGGCGTGGAAGACGATGGCCAGCCAGATCAAGGCCTGGGTCATGCCGCTGGCTTTGTCGGCGCCCTTTTCACGCTTGTGCAGTTCGTCGATATCAGACAGCGTCTCGGCGTCGGTGCTACCGGTATCGGTTACATCACCGCTGCCGCCGACGGAGACGAGTTCCCGGTCCTGCGCCTTGTTCTTGGCGGCGAGGCGGCGGCGGACGTCGACGACCGCCTGCATGCGCCCGTAGTACCAGAGGGAGACGAACAGGGCGACCGTGTAAATCACGAACGCCGACTGAAACGCCAGATCCGAGTAGTTTGAAAGCGTCTGATCGACCTGCATGGATGTTACGCTACCCCACCCGTCACGCAGTTACCAACGGATGGCGGGTAGCTTTTCAACCTTTCGATTGATGGTGGATGATGTCTTCGTCGACGAGGCTGTCCTCTTCGACCTCGTCGGGATCCTCGAGTTCGAGGATGTCGCGGGCGATCTCGTCGAACTCTGCGCCCCAGCCGGCGCGGTCGGTACGCGCCAGCCCGCCCATCTCGACGTGGGTGGATTTCCCGTCGTCGGCGGGCCGCAGGCGGATCCAGATGCGCCGACGGCGGATCATCAGGGAACCGACCAGAGAGCCGAGCATGATCACCGCGGAGACGAGCACCCAGATCTGGAAGGGATCGCGCGAGATCTGGAAGTTGGCGAATTCGGCGGCTCCGTCGAAGGTGATTTCGGTGCCGTCGTCAAGCGTCACCGACTCCCCCTGTTCGAGGTTGACGCGCTCTACCCGCTGCAGCTGCCCGGTGTGCACGAGGCTGGAGTCGAGCTCCCAGATCGACTGCGCGCGCCCGGTATCGAGGCCGGCGTCGCCGCGGTAGATATCGATCGCCACGGCGGGATCGCGCATCTCCGGGAAGGCGGAGGTGAGCAGTTCGTTGTTCTCGCCGTCCCACTGCGCGGTCGGGGCGAACAGGCCCTGCAGCGCGATCTGGTTCTGGCGGCGCTCGTAGAGATCCGGATACATCCCGGCGGGCGGGTCGAAGCGTATCGCGCCCGAGGACAGGAAGAAGGTGGGGTCGGTCGGCTCCCACTGCATCATCTGGGTGCGCTCTTCGCCGTTCGGGAAGGTGACGGTGAACTGCGGGGCGAAGCCGTGGCCCTGCAGGTAAACCCGGTCGCCGGCGACGCGCAGCGGGTGGTTGACCTGCAGCTGGTAGTCCTCCCAGGTCTCCGGGTCGCTCAAGATGTCCTCGCCGACGGCATAGGAGATATCGGAGGTAAACATCTCGGCCTGGCCGTTGGGCAGGTAGTCGGCGTGGAAGTTGTGGGTGATGAAGCAGAAGGGGGTGAGGCCGGTGCCGTCGAAAAGCGGCCCGGCGCGGAAGGAGTCGAAGTTCGACGTCGAGGTGTTGCAGAACTCCGTCGACTGCTCTACGGGCACGGCCATGGGCGCCTGGGAATTGGTGACCACGATGCGCTGTCCCTCGTAGTAGACCATGCGCCCGGCAGCCATGGTGATGAGCAGCGCCACGATCGCGATGTGGAAGATGAGGTTCGCCAGCTCGCGGCTGAACCCGCGCTCGGCGGAGAGGGAAAACGCCCCGGCACGGTCATCGGCGGCGTCGTATTCATTGACGCGCCACTTGCGCAGGTTGCGCCGGGAGGCGGCCTGCACCTCGTCGAAAGGCTTATCGACGACACCACTCGTATTCAACGGCAGGCGGTGCAAGTACTTCGGTGCGCGGGTCGGCGGGGTGCGGAACGCGCGCCAGTGGTCGATGGAGCGCGGGATGATGCAGCCGACGAGCGAGATCATCAGCAGCACGTAAATGGCGGCGAACCACGGGGATTCGAAGACGTCGAAAAGCATCAGCTGGTCGTAGATTTCGGCGATCCGACCGTTGGTGGCGATGTACTCGTTGACGTTGGACTCGTTGAGGCTGCGCTGCGGCAGCAGGGCGCCGGGGATGGCGGCGAGCGCCAGGATGAACAGCAGTACCAAGGCTGTGCGCATGCTGGTCAGCCAGCGCCAGCCCCTTTTCAACCAGGTGACGATACTTTGCACGAAACCTTTTTCTTTCCACAAATCAGATCAAGGTGGCACCGTACTCGACGGTCCACTGCCGGGTAAAGGCGATGAAGTAGTTCCACGCCCCGGAGACCAACAGCACGCCGACGATCACCATGAGCACGCCGCCGATGATCTGGATCGTCCGGGAGTGCCGGCGCAAGAAGTCGACGGCGTTCATCGCCTTCGCCGAGCCGAGCGCGAGCAGCAGAAACGGCAGGCCGAGACCTAAGCAATAGCCGATGATCAACAGCACGCCGCGCAGCGCGGTCATCCCCTCGGTGCCGGCGGAGACCGAGATGATCGCCGCGAGGGTGGGACCCAGACACGGCGTCCAGCCGAGGGCGAAGACCCCGCCGAGCAGGGGCGCGCCGACCCAGTTAGTCCAGCGTTTCGGCTGGATGCGGGTATCGCGCTGCAGCGCCGGGATGAAGCCCATGAACACCAGGCCCATGACGATGGTGATGACACCGCCGAGGCGCATGAGCAGATCGGCGTTGAGCGTCAGCGCCGAAATCAGCCCGAACACGCTCACCGTCGCGAGCACGAACACCACGGTAAAGCCGAGGATGAACAAGCCCACGGCGGCGACGACGCGGGTTTTTCGCGTGCGGGTGATCACGACGCCGTGGCGAGCGTCGTGACGCGTCTCCCCGCCGACGAGGCCGGCGAGATAGGAGAGGTATCCGGGGACCAGCGGCACCACGCACGGCGAGGCGAAGGAGACGAGCCCCGCCGCCGCCGCGGCGAGCAGGCCGAGGACGAGTGGGCCGGCGGCGGCGGTTTCCGCGAAGGTCTGCCCGATCGAGGCCTGGGTCAGCGCGGCCTGGGCAAAGAGAAGCGAGGTCGCATCGGCCACTACGCGCTGGCCTCCTGTTCCAGTTCGCGGGTGACCTCCAGGATGTCCTGGTCGGTGACCTCGCGGAGGAAGACCGCCGCGGGGCGGTGCTCTTGGTCGAGGATCACCGTCGTCGGGATCACCGAGCTGGGCACGCCACCGAGCGCGGCGGCGTACTTAAACGGCGGGTCGTACACGCTCGGGTAGGTCACCCCGTTGTCGACGACGAAGTCCTGCGCCGCCTCGCGCTGGTAGTCACGCACGTTGATGCCGAAGACGGTACCGGTGCCGTTGTCCTGCAGCTCCTCGTGGGCGCGCTGGAGGTCGTCGACCTCCGCGCGGCAGGGGGCACACCACTGGCCCCAGGCGTTGAGGACGACGATCTCGCCCTCGAAGTCCGCCAGGCCGATCTTCTCGCCCTCGTTCATGAGGTCGGGGCCGGAAAACTGCGCGACCGGCTCGCGTTCCTCCTCGGGGTAGAAGATGGCGGTCTCCCCGCCCGGGGAGTGGAACTCGAAGGTGCCACCCACGGCGACGGCCGATTGGGCCGACTCAGAACTCTGGCACGCACTGAGCGCCATGGACGCGGCGATGATCACCGCGGCGCATACGGTCAGAGCACGCATGTTAAATATCCCTTGCTGGTGTTGAGTAGATGAGATCGGTCAGCTGAGCGTTCTGGAAGACCAGGGAGCTCACGCTCGCCAGGTCGCACTGGCGCGCCGCCGGGTTATGCGCCAGCTTCTGCCCGCGCGCCGCGCG
The DNA here is from genome assembly GCF_003065405.1 of Corynebacterium yudongzhengii. Classification (NCBI taxonomy): domain Bacteria; kingdom Bacillati; phylum Actinomycetota; class Actinomycetes; order Mycobacteriales; family Corynebacteriaceae; genus Corynebacterium; species Corynebacterium yudongzhengii. The sequence goes on along the minus strand of NZ_CP026947.1, from coordinate 312,366 downwards.
CTGGACGGTCACGATGGGCAGCTGGTGGGTGACCAGGATGGCCTCGTGGCCTTCCGCTTCACGACGAGCCCGCTCCACCGCCCGCTGCATCCTCTCCAGGATCTCGGCATAGGGCTCACCCCAGCTGGGCTTGGTGGGATCCACCATCAAAGGCCAGCGGATCGGGTTCCACAGCTGGGAGCGCCAGCCCTTGGTGCGCAGGCCCTCGAAGCGGTTGCCGGCTTCGAGCAGGTCCTCGTCGGTGCCGACCGGCAGGTCCAGCAGGTCCGCGAAGGGGCGGGCGGTCTCCTGGGCGCGCTGCAGCGGGCTGGCGGTGAGGGTGACAACGTCGTGGCCCTTGAAAGAGTGGGCGGTACGCGCCGCCTGGCTGTGGCCGCGGGAGGTCAGCCCGTAGCCGGGCATGCGTCCGTACAGGATGCGGCGGGGGTTATCGACCTCGCCGTGGCGGACGAGGTGCACGATCGTGGTGCTCATCTACTTCGCTTTCGGTTAGTTCTCGTCGCGGGCCTGGGCGGCGGCCTTCGCCGCGGGCGCCAAGGCGTTTTCGATGCGCTCGAAGTCCTCGTCGCCCAACGCGGTGGAGACGAACCAGGTCTCGAACACGCTCGGCGGGCCGTAGACGCCGTGGTCGAGCAGGGCGTGGAAAAACGCCGGGTAGCGGAAGGTCTCCGCCGCCGACATGTCGCTGAAGTTGCGGCCCTCGCCTTCAGCGAAGCGCACGGAGAGCATCGTCGAAGCACGCTGGATGTGATGCGCCACGCCCTCGCGCTGAAGGGCCTCGCTGATCAAGGTGGCCAGGCGGTCGGCGTTGGCGTGCAGGATGGGATAGACCGACTCATCGGCACCGCGCAGCGAGGCCAGGCCCGCCGCCATCGCCACCGGGTTACCGGAGAGCGTGCCGGCCTGGTAGACGGGGCCGTGAGGAGCCAGGTGGTCCATGATCTCGGCGCGGCCACCGAAGGCGGCGGCGGGCAGGCCGCCGGAGACGACCTTGCCGAAGGTGGTGATGTCGGCGGCGACCTCGTCGACGCCGAACCAGCCCTTATACGAGGTGCGGAAGCCGGTCATGACTTCGTCGAGGATGAGCAGGGCGCCGTTGTCGTGGGCGATCTGCTTCAGCGCGGCGTTGTAGCCCTCGCCGGGCGCGACGGTGCCCATGTTGCCGGCGGCGGCCTCGGCGATGATCGCGGCGATCTCGCCGTCGTTCTCGGCGAAGGCGCGGCGCACGGCCTCGAGGTCGTTGTAGGGCACGACGATGGTGTCGGCGGCCGACGCGCCGGTCACGCCCGGCGAGTCCGGCAGGCCGTAGGTGGCCACACCGGAGCCGGCCGAGGCCAGCAGCGCGTCGACATGCCCGTGGTAGCAGCCCTCGAACTTGATCACCTTCGACCGGCCCGTGTACCCGCGGGCCAGGCGCACGGCCGACATGGTGGCCTCGGTGCCGGAGTTGACCAGGCGCACCTTATCCACCGAGGTGCGCGCGATGATCTCCTCGGCAAGGGCGATCTCGCCTTCCACCGGGGTGCCGAACGCCAGGCCCTTCGTCGCGGCGTCGGTCACGGCGGCGATGATCTCCTCGCGGGCGTTGCCCAGAAGCATCGGGCCCCAGGAGTCGACGAGGTCGACATACTCGTTGCCGTCGACGTCGATGAGCCGGGAGCCCTCGGCGCGCTCCATGAAGCGGGTCTGCCCACCGACGGAGCCGAAGGCGCGGACCGGGGAGTTCACGCCGCCGGGGATGGCGCGCAGCGCGCGCTCGAAGAGTTCGGCGGAGCGGGCGGTGTTAAGGGAGGTCAGTTCTGTGGCGCTCATGGGAAGTCATTGTAGGACACGTCCCGGGGTAGTCCATAGGTTGGATACACCCCCGCTAGGCCCCCGCTTCTCGACGACTATCCGCCCACCACCCGGCGCCCCGCCGCGCGGGCATCCGCGATGACCGCCGGCACGCCGACGCCCCCGGCCCACGCACCGGTGAGCTCGAGGCCGTCGACGCTTTCGGCCTGCTTCCGGATCTTCGCGACGGTGGCGAGGTGCGTCTCGTCGTAACGCGGCAGCCCGCCGAACCAGCGCTGGGTGTAGATCTCCTCCGGCTTGTGGGTCTCCGTGTCGAAGCCGGTGACGGTGCGCAGGTCCTCGAGGGCGTAGTCGACGAGGGTGTCCTCGTCGGTACGCAGGGCGGTGTTATCTCCGAAGCGCCCGAAGCTGGCGCGCACCAAGGCGCCGCCCATGTTGGCCAAGTGCGGCCACTTCTTCGACGAGAAGGTAAACGCCTTCGCGTGCAGACCCGGCTCGTCGGTGGCCACGAGCACGCCGGTGTTGTCCGGCAGGCCCTCGTGGGTGGGAAAACGCATGGCCACGACCACCGAGTCCGCCAGCTGGATCGTCTTCAGCGTGGTTGATAGCTCCTCGGAGAGGTTCTTGGTGAGCAGCCCGGCGGTCGGCGCCGGGGTGGCGATGAGCAGCCGGTCATAGGGCTTATCGGCCGCCTCTGCCCCACCGGTGATCCGGAAGCCTGCGTTATCGCGGGTGATAGCGGAGATGAACGCGTCGAGGTAGATGTCGGCGCCGGATTTCTCGGCGAGCGTCTCATAGAGCTGGGCGTAGCCGCCGCGGAAGGTGCCAAACACCGGGGCCGGCGGGTCGGTCGGCGCCGGGCGGGCGGCCTCGATGCGGGCGACCGCCCGGGAGAGCGTGACGGGCTCGCCGGCTTCGGCCAGCTCGTCGAGGGCCTCGGCGAGCTGCGGGATCGTGGCGCGCAGGCCCAGGTCGTCGGCGAGGCAGGAATACACCCCGCCGAGCAGGGCGGAGACGATGTGATCGACGACCTCGTCGCCATAGCGCTCGCGCACCAGCTTCCCGACGCTCACGTCACCCCCAATCTCCCAGTCGATCGGGGTGGCGGTGGCCTCGGCGTCGATACGCGCGGCTGTCTTATCGCTCACCAAATGCGCCACGGGTGCCGATGACGACGGGATCCCCATCACCCCACCCTTCGGCAGAGCCTTGGCCTCGCCGCCGGTGTAGACCAGCGGGTGCATGCCCGAGGGGTAGACGATCTCCTCGCCGAGTCCCAGCGACTCGAAGTACTCGACGGCGTCCTGGCGCCGCGCCAGGAAGGCCTCGGCGCCGACGTCGGTGCGGCCTGCGTCGAAAGGCACGGTGTGCAGCTTGCCGCCGATGCGCCCGGTGGCCTCGAAGATGTCGATGTCTGCGTCCTCGTCTGCCCGCCGGATCTCGACGGCCGCAGTCAACCCAGCAAGACCCGCTCCGATGATGGCATAACGCATGATGTCTCTCAGTCCTCCTCGTGAATGATCGCGACAGCGTCGGTCACGGCCTGCGCGTCCGTCGACGGCAACACCCCGTGGCCCAAGTTAAAGATGTGCTCGCGGGCATGCCCGGCGTCGATCGCCCGCCGCGCCTCGGAGCGGATGCGGCGCACCTGCTCGCGCACGGCGTCGTTGCCGGCGAACAGGAGCGCGGGATCGAGGTTGCCCTGCAGAACCTTCGCGCCGGCCTGCTCGTACACGCGCGCGGCAGCCTCATCGAGCGGTGTGCGCCAATCGACGCCAACGACCTCCGTGCCCGCGCTCGCCATATCCGGCAAGAGCTCCCCGGTGGCCACCCCGAAGTGGATGCGCGGGATCACGCCTTCGACCTCGGCGAGGATCTGGCGCGAATAAGGCTCCACGAACTCCCGGTAGTCGGCGGCATTGAGGAAGCCGGCCCACGAGTCGAAGAGCTGCATCGCGTCGATCCCGGCGTCGACCTGCGTTTTCAGGAACGAGGTGATGGTGGGCACGAGGCGGTTCATCAGGGCGTTCCAGGTCTCCGGCTCGGCGTGCATCATCGCCTTGGTGCGCTCGTGGTTCTTGCTCGGCCCACCCTCGATGAGGTAGCTGGCCAGCGTAAACGGCGCGCCCACGAAACCGATGAGCGCCTGGCGGTCGGTGAGCTCGTCGAGGATGATGCCGATACCCTCGGCGACCTCGTCCACGGTGTGGTCGAGGATCGGCAGCTTATCGACGTCCGCCCTCGTCCGCACCGGGTGCTCCACCACGGGGCCGGTTCCGGGGACGATCTCAACGTCGATGCCCGCCGCCCGGAAAGGCACCACGATGTCGGAAAACAAAATGGCGGCGTCCACATCGTGCCGACGCACCGGCTGCAGCGTAATCTCCGCCAGCATCTCCGGGCGGAAGCAGGAATCCAGCATGGTGACCCCCTCCCGCAGCTTGCGATACTCAGGAAGCGATCGGCCTGCCTGGCGCATGAACCACACCGGCGTGCGGCTCGGGGTCTTCCCCTGCGCGGCGTCCAGGATCGGGGCATCAGTCAACTCACGTCGGCTCATATCACCTGATTATGGTCCAAAAGTTGGATCAAACGCCAACGGGCGGTTGGGCGGGTCTGGGGTGCAGGGCGGTTCTGGGGTGTTGTGGGGCGTTGTGGCCATGTGGCGGTATCGCTTTCGTATACCTGGTCGAAAGGAGTCACTTCTTTCTATGAGGGTGAATTCGACCAGCGCTAGCGCGTCATGCCAGGGTGGGCTTAACGAACTGCGGGAGCCCTGCCGGAGAGGCTGGTGGGGCGGATAGTGCGCCTGGCCGGCGATGCTAGGCGCCTCGCCCTTCCGGGATCCGTGTTGCGCTAACGCTGGTCGAAATCACCCTTATAGAAAAGACTCTCACGCGGTCGAAATCAACACTCCTTTAGATGCTACTCCTTTCGACCAGCGATAGCGAGCTATGCGGATGCGGGGACTCAGGCCTGGTCGCGGTCAGTTCCGTGGGACCTGCGGGGCGTTCGAGCGCAAATGCTTGAAGGAAGAACCCTGAAGGATGCGCCCTACAAGCATCTTCCTTCAAGGGTTTGCACAGCAGCAACATCAAACTGCACCGAAAAGCAGACCTTCAAAACACCAGACACCCTAGCAGCCATACAACGCTACAGCTTCCGCACGCCTGATCGAAATCACCCCCACAGAAAGGAGTCCCGCGAGGTCGAAATCAACACTCCTTTAGATGCTACTCCTTTCGACCAGCGCTAGCGCAACATGAAACCACCAAACCACCAACCACCAACCCACAAGCCCCCAGAACGACAAAACCCCTACACCCTCCGGAACCGCCGGGCACTGCGGGAGCGCGCTTCGATCACCGCGGACGAGGCCACCATGAGGATGGTCGCCGCCATCGGGTTGAGCACGCCGGCGCAGGCTGCAGCGATCGCGAGGATGTTGTAGCCCCAGGAGAAGTAGATGTTGCCGTCGATGATGCGGCAGATCCGGCGGGCGTGAGCGATGAGTCGGGCGACCGCGCTGACCTCTTCGCGCAGCACAACCGCCCCGATGCCCAAGTGATCCCCGCCGCTGCCGAGTTCGAGAGCAGCAGTGGAGCCGTTGAGCACTCCGATGTCGGCGGCGGCCATAGTTTGGACGACCGTCGCGTCGCCGACCATCGCCACGGTTCGGCCTTGGGTGTGCACGCTGCGCACCACCCGCGGTTTCTGGCCCGGCGCGATCCCGGCCAGCACTTGGTCGACGCCGATGCGATCCGCGAGGCGCCGGGAGACCGGGTAGGCGTCGCGGGAGATCATGATCGTCTCGATGCCTTGGTCTTCGATGGCGTCGACGGCGTCGGTGGCGTCGTCGCGGACGGTGTCGAGAAGCGTGATCACTCCCCGGTCACTGCCCTGCCAGCTGACCACCAACGGGGTACCACCTGAGACTACGGCCGCGGCGATCCGCCCGGAGACCTCGGACATGGTGCGCGGTCGCCAGACGCGGACCTCGATCCGCCTTGATCCGCCCTCAGAAGACCTTCCCGAAGCCCCCGGCAGCTCCACCACACCGGTGAACGTGCCGTTGTCGTCGATCGCGATGCTGGTGGCCTCCAGCCAGCGGGGCAGGCAGTCGTCGTCGCCTGCGTCCCGGTCGCGGGAGATCCGGGCCGCGCGCACCACCGCCTGCGAGGCCGGGTGGTCGGATTCGACCATGAGCGCCGCCGCCACGCGCAGGATCAGCTCGGGGTTTTCGCCGTGCTCCACGGCGATGCTTTCCACACGCACGTCGTTGGTGGTCAGCGTGCCCAACCGGTTGAAGATCACCGTGTCCACGCTGTCGAGCGTCCGGATCGCCGAGCCGTCGCGCACCATCACCCCGTGCCGGGCGGCGGCCTCGATGCCGTGCCGGATCGCCAACGCCGGCGAGAGCGCCAGCGCCACCGGCGCGACCGAGGCGAGCACCGCCAGCGCCGTGGCGATCGAGGCGTTCAGGTTGCCGGTGATGAGATACCAGGTCAGAAAGTCGAGCATCGCGACCACGACGGCGGAAGGGATAAGGAAGGACGCGGTTTTGGTCGAGAGCATCGTCGCCCGGTTTTGGCGGTGGCTGGCTTCCTCGACCCAGCGGTGGATCGCCGCCATCCGCGTCTGGTGCCCGGTGCGCTCCACGCGCACCTTGATCCGGCCCTCGACGTTGCGGGTGCCCGCGTACACGTAGGTCCCCACCTTCGCGGTGCCGGTGGTTTCGTCGGCGGCGGCGACGAGGTTGGGCGCGGTGGTGCAGCTGCCGCCGATGACGGGGCCATCGACAGGAATGATCTGACCGGCCTTGACCACCACGTCGTCGCCGACGTTGATCTCGCCGAGTGGGAGCATCTCCGGCTCGCCGGCCGCGGCGTGGCGGTGGCCGGGTCGGCGCGAGCGGGTGACCTCGACCTCGAGGTTCGGATCCGGGCGCACGCGTTCCATCTGCGCGAGGAGGCTGGTGCGGGCGCGGATCGTTGCCAAGCGACCGGCCAGGAGCACCACCGTCATGACGCAGGCGACGTCGAGGAAGAGCTCACCTTCGATGACCCCGCGGTTGTCGAAAGCGAACCAGCTCGGCCGCGATGACCAGCCGGGCTCGCCGACGTCGGTAAGTAGCATCACCCCGGCCGACCAGAGCACCGCCAGCCAGATCGCCAGGGCGCTCGCGCCGTCTAAAGCGGTCAGCCCGCGGCGCACTCCCCCGGCGAGCGCGCGGGTGAAAGGCCACGCGGAGTAGGTCACCACGGGCACGCTGAAGGCGAGCGCCCACCACTGCCAGCCGTCAAACTGCCACTCCAGCACGTAGGACAGGGCGAGCACCGGCACCGTGCACACGACGGCGACGATCAGCCGCGCAACCGAGACGAGGGAGCGGGCGGTGTAGAGGACGTCGTCGTCGCCGTCGTCGACGTCGACGGGCCGCCGCGGCGCCTCGGAGAGGAAGCCGGCCCGGCGCAGGCGCTGCTGGGCGGCGTGTTCTTCCTCCGCGTGTCGACGCGTCGCCCACGACATATTCTTGCCCCGCACCTTACGGCCCTGCGCGGTGGGGTGTTCGGTGAGCTGGCGGCGGCGCAGGGAGGCGTCGGTAAGTACGGCGCTCACCCCGAAGCGCTCGAGGCACGCGGTGATGCGCGCGAGGTTCACCGTGGCGGGCGCGGTGAGATACGCCGTCGCCGAGGGGTGGATGATGCGGGCGCTGACGCCGTCGATGACTTCTAGAGCGTCCTCAATCTCGCCGACATCCGGCGCCTCGGGCAGCCCGGACAGCTCGAAGGTATAGGACCTACGGCTGGCCGGGTCATAGCCTTCGGGGGTGAAACCTGTGTGCAGGCCCGCTTCGACGGCGGCGGTGCGAGCGGCGTCGATGGCTGAGGAGACAGAGTCTGCGCCGTGGGCCTTGGGGCTGGGCATGGCCGTTGAGTGTACTCGCTTATGAGCCCGCACCGAAGGGCTAGTTACGCTCGCGGATGAATTCGTTCGCCGCCGGGCGGTAGAGGAACATCGCGGCGAAGGCGACGAAGGCGATGATCACGATCGCCGCCAGCCCTGCCACCGAGACGACGAAGCCGGCCAGGTTCAGCCCGCCGGCGAGAAACAACAGGACCGACAGCCAGCGGCGTGCCACCCGGCTGCCGCGGCGCAGGTAGGACGCGGCAACCGTCATGAAAAGCGCGAGCACGATGTTGCCGATGCCCACGACCCACTTGTTGGTCTGGAAGGTCTGAGCGATGTCCAGCGGGGCGTCGTCGAGGTTCGCGTACTGGAGGATGAACAGCCCGCTGACCAGCATGAGCACCGCGGCGACGAGCGTGAGGACGAACCCGTAGCGCAGCGCCTTCGGCCACGTGCCATCCGGGCTGCGCTCGTCCCGCCACTGGCGGTTGGGATCATTGCCGCCGCCGGTAAACGGGGTGGGAAACATCGTCATGGTCTCTGTCTCACTTTACTGTTTCTTGTCGTCGTCGGTGTCTTCGAGTTCACCGGTGTATTCGACTGTCTCACGCTGGTTCGCAAAAATCAGCCCGAGCACCGCGGCGACGGCGATGATCAGTTGCAGGGAGCCGTCGAGAAGAATGAGCGGCTCCGGCACGTGCGTCCCGGCCGGCTGGGCGGCGAAGACGAGAAGGCCGCGCAGCGCGAGGAACAGCGAGAAGACCATGAGCAGCCGGCGCCCGCCCCCAGCGAAGCGGTGTTTCTTCACGAACAGCCACAGCATCACCGCCAGCACCGTCACGATCGCCACGTTTAAAAGCCCCATCAGCAGAATCGAGGCCGTGACGGTGAGGTCGACGGCCTGCTCGGCGTCGACGGGCAGCTGCTCCTCGGCGCCGGCGTCGCGGGCGGCGGCCTGCAGGTCGGCGGGGTCGATGAACCCCATGATCACCGACAGGATCTGGTGGAGAAGCTCTAAGCCTACGGCCGCCGCCCAGCAGGCGCTCGCCAGCAGGACGGATTCCGGCAGGTGTTTGCTGCGCACGGCAGTGCTCACGGTAGGTGGGGGCCTTTCTGTTGCGGGGCTTATCGACGTCGCAAAGCGCGCGCCGCCTCAATGGCAAAGTACGTCAGGATCTGATCCGCCCCGGCGCGCTTGATGGAGGTGAGGGATTCCATCATGACCTGATCGCGGTCAACCCAGCCCTGGGCGCCGGCGGCCTGGATCATCGCGTACTCGCCGGAGACCTGGTAGGCGGCGACCGGGACCGGGGAGGCCTCAGCAACGCCAGCGAGCACGTCGAGGTACGGCAGCGCGGGCTTGACCATGACGAAGTCCGCGCCTTCCTCGATATCGAGCTGCGCCTCCAGCAGCGACTCCCGGAAGTTAGCGGGATCCTGCTGGTAGGTGCGGCGATCGCCGGTCAGCGACGAGCCGACCGCCTCGCGGAAGGGCCCGTAGAAGGCGGAGGCGTACTTGGCGGAGTACGCCATGATGGACACGCGGCGGTGGCCGGCGGCGTCGAGCGCCTGGCGGATCGCGGCGACCTGGCCGTCCATCATGCCCGAGGGGCTGACGATGTGGGCGCCGGCCTCGGCCTGGGCGATGGCCATCTGCTGGTACAGGCCCAGAGTGCGGTCGTTGTCGACGTACTCGTTGCCCTGGCGGTCGTAGGTCAACGCGCCGCAGTGGCCGTGGTCGGTGAACTCGTCGAGGCAGGTATCCGCCATGATGACGAGGTCCTCGCCGAACTCGCGGCGCAGCTCGCGCAGGGCGACGTTGAGGATGCCGTCCGGGCGGAAGGACTGCGAGCCGATGCCGTCCTTGTCCTCCTCCCGGGGCACGCCGAAGAGGTCCACGCAGCGCACGCCGACCTCCAACGCGTTGGAGACCTCCGACTTCAGGCTGTCCATGGTGTGCTGATAGACCCCCGGCATCGAGGAGATCTCGCGGGGCTCTTCGATGCCGTCGGCGATGAACGCCGGCAGGATGAAGTCCGCGGGATCGAGGCGCGTTTCGCTGGTGAGTGCCCGCATGGCGGGCGTGATGCGCAGCCGGCGGGGGCGGCGCACCGGGGTCACAGGCTCGTAGTCCGGGGTCAGGGGCGACGAATCCGACACGATGGGCGGATCACTTCCTTCGCAGTAGCTCGGGATGATTAGGAGTGTGCCGGCACCGCGACCCGAATCAAGCGTCGCGATACCGCATCAGGTATTCAATGCTATCCGGTATCGCTGTGAGGTATCACGCGCTCTTCGATTTCCGCGTCGCAGACGAGCTCTGCGAGCTCTTGCGCCGGCTGCGGCGCTTCTTGCGCGGCGGCGGCAGCTGGCCGACGGCCCGCAGGTGCGCGACATGATCGGCCAGGGCATCGACGAGGTGCTCGACGTCGGCGATCTCGGGGACGACGTCAACGCGCAGACCCATCTCCTCGGCGGTGGCGGCGGCCATCGGGCCGATGCAGGCGATGATGGTGCGCTGGTGCGGCTTGCCGGCGATGCCGACGAGGTTCTTCACCGTCGACGAGGAGGTGAAGCACACCGCGTCGAAGCCACCGGATTTGATCATGTCGCGGGTCTCGGCCGGCGGCGGGGAGGCCCGCACGGTGCGGTAGGCGACGATGTCGTCGACCTCCCAGTCGAGGTCGGTGAGACCGTCGACAAGCACGTCGGTGGCGATGTCCGCACGCGGCAGAAGCACGCGCGAGACCGGGTCGATCTCCTCGACGTAGTTCGGGAAGACCTCCACCAGCCCGGCGGCGTTCTGCTTGGTGCGCGGAGGCAAAAGCTCCGGGGCCAGGCCGCGCTCCTTGATCGCCGCCGCCGTCTTCGTGCCGACGGCCGCCAGGTGCACCCCGGCGAAGGAGCGGGCATCTAAGCCGAGGGCGTCGATCTTGTCCCAGACCGCGTTGACCGCGTTGACGGAGGTGAACACGATCCACTGGTAGCGGCCCTCGATGATGCCCTTGATCGCGCGGTCCATCTGCGCGGGGTTGCGCGGCGGCTCGACGGAGATCGTCGGCACGGACTGCGGGATCGCGCCGTGGGTGGCCAGGCGCGCGCTCATCGAGGCGGCCTGGTTCTTCGGGCGCGGCACAAGCACGCGCCAGCCATACAACGGTCGGTTTTCCCACCAGGAGTACTTGGTGCGCTCATCCACGCTGGTGCCCAGGGTGACCACGAGCTGGCCATCCAGCTCGGCGTTGATCTTGCCGAGGGTGCCCAGGGTGGTGTCGTAGGTGCGCTGCAGGCGGGTCGTGCCGTTGACGGTCACGGAGGCGGGCGTGGCGGCGTCGATGCCTTCGGCCTGCAGCTTCTCGGCGATGGTGCCGAGCTCCTCGGCCGTGGCCTGCAGCACCAGCGGCTGCGGGGCGGCGGCCAGCTGCGCGAAGTCGACGTCGCGGTTCTTCAAGTCCGTGACATCGGCCTCGGTAAAGGTGGAGCCGAGCGCGATGCCGGCGAAAGACGGCACCGTCGACGGCAGCGACATCCCCGGCACGACCTGGAACTCCAGGCCGGCGGCGGCGACCGCCTCGATCTCCGCCTTGATCGACTCCCGGGTCAGCGGGTTGCCGGCGACCAGGCGCACGACCTGCGGGCCGGATTCCACGGAGGACTCGAGCTCGGCGGCCTCACTTAAGGCCTCGTTCAGCTGCGTGACGACGTCCGCCACCGCGCCTTCCGCTACGGGGCGCACATCGGCGGCGGTGGGAGGGGCGGGACGCGCCGGTTTCCGACGAGCCCCCGCCTCCTTAGCCTCAGCGCACATGCGCTTATACTCCTCGTCCGCGGCGTCGAGGAGGTCCTGGGGCACGGGCAGCCTCTCGGCAACCACCTCGCGCACGCCGCTGGACACCTCGTCGTCGACAACCGCGATGGCCGTCGTGGACAACACCTCACGGGCGCGCACAGTCAGCAGGTCGGGGTTGCCCGGTCCGGCGCCGACGAAGACGATGGTCCCCGGCTGGGGAGTCGAAGGAGCCTGGGTCATACGGTTCTTTTCTACGTTGGAAGCGGGGCACTGACAGCTATCATGAAAAATTCACGACAATGTGGTTGTACAGGGCTAATCCCCTTAGGGGGACCTGTGTCAACTCAGCAAAACTGTCGTGTGGTATCCACCACCATAAAGCAGGGGTAGCCAGAATGAAAAACGTCGCGGGTGACAGCGGGTGATGGGGTGCGGTTTTCGCTGGGAATCCGCTAGGAATCCGCGTCTACGACCCCGGTGTCGACGAGGTAGCGATACAGCCCCAGCTCCACCGGAGAGTCGAGTTCCAAGTTCATCGTGACCACATCATGTTCGCGGCCCCCCTCGCCGCGCATCGTCGTCTGCTCAGGGTCTTTGCTCTCCGCTTCTCCCAGGTAGAAGAAGTCCGTGCCTTCCGCGTCGCTCTTTTTCACGAACAGATGCAAGGCTACCTCGCCGCCTAAAATCGGCTGCAACTCGTTGCTCTCGAGAGTGCGGCCGCTGCGGGAATACCAGTTCATCACGCTCGGGCTGACGAAGGAGTCGAGGTAGCGCGTGCTCGCCGGGACGTCCGGGTGCTTGTCGTAGGTGACGAAGATCGGACACGTACTCGTCGCCTTATCCACCTTGTAGCCGTACATCGTGGATTCCTCGTTCCTGTCCCACAGCAGCAGGCGGCAGACATCTTTGCGGCTATAGCGATTGCCCACCAAAAGCTCGCCGCGCCACGAGTGCTCGGCCTGGGTGAGGAACAAAGAGGTATCGACGATGTCATCCACGTGGGCACGGAAGGACTGGGAGGTATAGGCCCGATCATCACTGGCGGCATAAGCGAAGTAGAGCCCGGCGAACTCGGGGTCCAAAGAGATGACGTCGCCTTTGATGCGGATGATCGCGATATCGCCGGGTGCTTTGCGGCGGCGCGTACTGAAAAACTCCAGCGTGAGCATCCTTTCCACCGAGGATAAAACCTCCGGGTTGGCGGCGGTGTCGGCGTCGTCGAGAAGCTGGGAGAACTCCTCCCGGGTGATCTCGCGGTCGGTGAGCAGTTTCTGCAGCAGCAGAGCTTCGTGCGGGCGCAGTCCGTTGAGGATCTCGGAGGATAAGAACTTCAGATAGCGGGCTTCCTGTGGGCTCGGGCCGCGCTCGACGAAACGCAGCGAGTGCAGCAGGCTCCAGTAGTCGTTGTACTTGCTGCCTATAACGAAGGGGTCGACGGTGTCGAAGCGGGCGAAGTCGCGCAAGCACGGGATCTGGCCCAAGCGTTGTTCGAGCTGAGCGATCATCTTCTTGAACTCGCGTTTGCCGTCCAGGCGGGCCTTGGCCAGCGAGGTCAGGATGCGCTCCTGGGAGATGCGGTCGAAGTTGATGCTCGAGGTGCCCAGCTCGACGCCCTTCGTCTCCGAGCTGACGATCTTTTCGCGCAGGCTGTCCTTGTTGGCCGAATTATCCCCGGTCAGCGCTATGGGAATGAGGTAGTTGTTGGCGTAGTTGCCAATGAAGTCGATCACCCGGAGGTGGTCTTTGCCCTCGGCTTTGCGCAGTCCCCGGCCGAGTTGTTGGGTGAAAATGATGCTCGACTCCGTGGCACGCAGCATGACGATCTGGTTGAGCACCGGAATATCGATACCTTCGTTGAAGATGTCGACGGTGAGGATGTAATCCAGCTCTCCTTCCGCCAGGCGGCGCACCGCCTCATCGCGCTTAGCCTGCGTATCCGCACCGGACAAGGCGACGGTGCGCAGCCGGCAGCCGTTCAGGCTGCGCTCGTTAAGTTTCTCCGATAAGAGCTGCGCCTCGCGCGTCCGGCTGCAAAACATCAGCCCTTTGACTCCCCTCGGATAGCCGTAGACCCGCAGCATCTCCAGCAGGTAATCGACGCGTTCTGCCGATAACAGCTCATCGAGCGTCGAGTCGTCACGGGCGATCACTCCGCGGCTGTCCTCGAAGTCGGCGACTCCGTAGTAGTGGAAGGGCACGAGCATCTTGGAGCGCAAGGCGTCGTGGAGCCGGATCTCGTAGGGGACGTTGTAGTCGAAGAGCTCGTAGATGTTGAAGCCATCGGTGCGCTCCGGGGTGGCCGTGAGGCCGAGGAGGAACTCGGGTCGGAAGTGCTCGAGTAAGCGGCGGTAGCTATCGGCGCCGGCGCGGTGGACTTCGTCGATGATGATGTAGTCGAAGGCGCGTGGATCGATGCCGGGCAGGGTCTCCGGGCGCGCCAGCGACTGGTAGGAGGCGAAGACGTAGCGGGCGTCGATCTCCTTCTTGCCGCCAACGAACAGCCCGAAATCGTCGGGATCTGCCTGCAGCACCTTCTGGAACTCCTGCAACGCCTTCTGCAGGATCTGCTCACGGTGCACGATGAACAAGAGCCTGGCGGGATTCGCGTTGCGCACCGCGAGGGCAGCGAGAATAGTTTTGCCGGTACCGGTCGCTGAGATGATGACGGCTTTCTTCTCCCCCTCGTCGATGACGTGCTGCAACGCGTCGAGCGCCTCGGCCTGCATGCGGTTCGGCAGGATGCGCTCGCCCTCTGCTGTGGCCTCGACAACCCGACCATGGCGGGGGATGATGCTGCGCTGTTGGCGTAAGCGTTCGTAGTCGGCGATCCACTCGTCGGTTAGGGGCTGTGCCCGCTGACGTTGACGTCGGATGGCCGCGTGGAGTTGCTCCACAATCTCACCGTCGGGGAGGGCGGTAAAGCGGATGTTCCATTCCTGGTTCACCTTGAGCGCGCGATCGGTCAGGTTCGAACTGCCGACGATCGCGGTCAGCCCATCGGCCTGCTCGAAGAGGTAGCCCTTGGCGTGGAATCCCTCTTCCACCCCGTCATCCACGAGGACCTCGACGTTATCGAGGTTCAGCAGCTCGCGGAAGACGTCGGGTTCGTTGAAGTCGAGGTAGCGCGAGGTGATGATCGTGCCCTGCCCGGGGAACTCGTAGAGCGCCTGCTTGAGCATCGCTAACCCGGAGGAGGTGATGAACGCGACGGAGAAGATGAAACGCTCCGAGCGCGCCAGTTCCTTCTTCATCGCCCACAGCATCGTGTTGTCGGTCGTATTCGCAATCAGCTCCGGGTTATACAGCTGCTCTGCATTCACGCTGGCGTCGAGAAACCCGAACTCGATATCGCGCGCGATCGCGAGGGCGCGTTGATTCATCCGCCGAGCTTTTCTTCGATCAGCTGCACCGCGGGGACATCCGCCGGCGCCCAGTCGAGCCCGCGCAGTTCCGACGGGGCGAGCCAGCGCAGCTGGGAGTGCTCGGTCAGGCGGGGCTCACCGGAGACCAGCTCGCAGAAATACGTCGAGAGCACCACCGTGCCAAAGGGATAGTCATAGCTGGTGGTGGTAAGGAACTCGCCGACGGTAATCTCGCACAGCAGTTCCTCGTCGAGCTCTCTTATCAGCGCGCTTCGAGCGTCTTCGCCGGGCTCGATCTTTCCGCCGGGAAACTCCCACGACCCGGGCAGGCT
This sequence comes from Corynebacterium yudongzhengii, assembly GCF_003065405.1. NCBI lineage: Bacteria > Bacillati > Actinomycetota > Actinomycetes > Mycobacteriales > Corynebacteriaceae > Corynebacterium > Corynebacterium yudongzhengii. Next base: position 297,178 of record NZ_CP026947.1, on the reverse strand, counting down.
CTGCTGCGCGCCGCGCTGCACGGCCAGGATCATGCCGTCGCGCACGATGACGGCTCCCACAACGTCAATCTTTTTCGCCACCGCTACCCCTACTCCCCCGCCGCCAGGTGGTCCTGGATCTGGCGGGCGTACGCGTCGGCGTGGCCGGTGGATAAAACGATGCGGTCAAAGGTCGCCCGGTTCAAGGTGAGCACCAGCCCGGGAAGGTGGCGGTGGCAGACCGCGAAGGTGCGGTGGCCTTCGGCGTCTTCGGTGGTCAGGGCGCCGGCGGCGGTCACGCCGGGAATGCGGGTGGAGTTCTCATAGCGGCCGTCGCCGAGCGCGGCGCCGGCGTCGGTAACCACGTCGACCCGCTCGACCGCACGCATGGGAATGGTCAGATGCGACCGGCGTACGGCCAGCTTCTCCCACCAGGACAGGTGCACGCGCACCCGGTCCGGGGAGATCTCGAGGCGGGCCATGGTGCTTAGCGCTCCATGACGTCGGCGGCGCCGTCGGCAAGCAATCTTTCGGCCAGGGCCGTGCCCAGCGCTTCGGGGTCCGTGCCGGTGTCTTCGGCGGTGAGCTGGGCGGAACCGTCGACGGCAAAGACGCCGGCGTGCAGGTGGATGCCCTCATCCATCTGGCGCGAGTACGCGGCCACCGGCGCGGTGCAGCCGGCCTCCAGGCGGGCGAGCACGAAGCGCTCGGCGCGGGCGCAGTCGGAGTCGGCGGCATCATAAAGCGTGTCGATAGCCGCGCGCCCGTAGTCATCGTCGGCGCGGGACTCGACGGCCAGCGCCCCCTGGGCCGGAGCCGGGTAGATCCGGGAGTTGTCGAAGACCTCGGTGGCGCGCTCGGCATAACCCGCGCGCACCAGACCCGCATACGCGAGGACGACGGCGTCGAGTTCCCCCTCGGTGACCTTGCCCATGCGGGTGTCGATATTGCCGCGCAGCGGACGAATATCCAGGTCCGGGCGGTGGGCGCGCAGCTGGGAGATACGCCGCGGCGCGGAGGTGCCCACCCGGGCGCCCTCCGGCAGGGTCTCAAGCGTCAGCCCGTCGCGGGCGATGAGCGCCTCGCGGTTATCTTCGCGGCTGGGCACGACGAGGTGGAAGCGCTCGTCCAAGGCTGTGGGCAGGTCCTTAAAGGAGTGCACCGCCAGGTCGCATTCGCCGCTGGCCATCGCCTCGCGCAGCGCCTGGGTGAACACGCCGACCCCGATGCGCTCGACCGGGGCCATGTTGACGTCTCCGGCGGTGGTGATGATCTTCAGCTCGGCGGGGTAGCCGGCCTCAATCAGCGCGTCGCGGACGTGGCCCGCCTGGGTGGTGGCGAGCTTCGACCCACGCGTACCGACCTTCAGGATGCGATCCGGGGCATTCGGGCTCATTGAGATTCGGTGTCCTTTCCGTCCTCTGGGGTGGCGATCGCCGGGCACTGCGCCGCCAGGTCCGACTCGGGCAGCTCGGTGGCATCGACCGCGACCGCCCGCGCCGGCGCCGCATCGAGGCCGAAGAGCTGCTGCAGCGCGGTCTCGTAGCTGAGGCTGCCGGACTCGGCGGCGAGTCGCTTGGCTTGCACGGTGGGCTCATGCAGCAGCTTATCGACGACCCGCTTCACCGTCCGCGTAATCTCCGTGAACTCGGTGTCATCGACCTCGGGCAGGCGCCCGCGCAGGCGGTCTAGCTCGGAATCCGCAATCCGGGCCGCCCCCTTGCGCAGGGCTGTCACCGCTGGGGCGACGTCGCGCACGCGCTGCTCGGAGGAATACGCCCCGAGCTCCTCGGAGACGATGTCCTGGGCCTGCAGGTGGGCCGTCGAGCTGGAATCGCGCGAGGTCACGGACTTGTGCAGCGATTCGATGTTGACCAGGTGCACGCCGTCTATTTCTCCGGCGGCGTCTTCGATATCGCGTGGCAGCGAGAGATCGACGAGCATGAGCTTCTCGCGGAGCTTTTCCGGAATATCGGCCACGGTGATGGTGAAGTCCTCGGCGCCGGTGGCGGAGACCGCAATGTCGACGTCGCCGAGATGGCCGACGGCCTCGGACAGCGGGATGCCCTCGGCGGGGATGCCGGCCTCACGGGAGTGCGCGGCCAAGCGGTGGGCGCGCTCGACGGTGCGGTTGGCGACGATAATCTTCTCCACCCCTAGGCGCCCCATGTGCGTCGCCGCCAGCGAGGCCATCGCCCCGGCGCCGATGACCAGGGCCGTGCGCCCGCTGAGGTCCTCGCGCTGCAAGTGCCCCAGCGCCTGTTCGAAGGCGACGGTGACCATGGAGGCGCCGGCGTCGTCGATACCCGTTTCCGAATGCACCCGCTTGCCGGTGCGCAGCGCCGACTGCGAGACCGCATGCAAGCCGGGGCCGACGGTGCCGCGCTCCGAGGCGTTCTGATAGGCGGCGCGCACCTGGCCGATGATCTGCTGCTCGCCGACCACCATCGAATCCAGGCCCGAGGCCACCACCATCATGTGCTCGGCGGCGGCGTCGGCGTAGCGGACATAGAGGTAGCTGCGCAGGGTCTCCGAATCGATGCCGGAGAGCGCGGTGAGCTCCTCGACGATGTCACGCACCCCGGCGTGGAAGGAGTTGGTGACGGTGTAGATCTCCATGCGGTTGCAGGTGGAGATGATCATCGCCTCCGAGAGCGACTCCCGCGCGATCAGCCTCGATGACGCGTCCTCCTGCACCGCAGCGTCCATGCTCAGCCGCTCCAGGAGCGCGACCGGCGCGGACCGGTGCGACATGCCGACGACCAGAACACTCACAAACGTCCTCCAGGATGGATGGCGAAAAATTCAATCAAAAGGATACCCCCGCTAGCAGCCCACTCCCCAACCGGGGCTATCGAAAGCGCTACTCTCATAAGTTAGGTATGGCTTAGATCGCGAGCTCAGCGGCCAACTCTTCGTTGTCCACCTCCCAGCAGGCGAACTCCTCATCGTCGATCACCACCACCGGCACGCGGTCGCCGAACTCGGCGGCGAGGTTCTCCCCGGCGTAGGCGGCGGGCGGCTTATCGACGTCAATAACCTCCATCCGCGCCCCCGCCTGCGCGATCACCGGCGTGATCTGCCGACGCACCCGCTCACACGAGCCGCAGGTGGCCCGCACCATCAGCTGCACGGTCTTGGTTTCCGGCGTGGTGTCCGCCATGGACGTCTGCCTCCTTGTGGCTCCTCGATCACCCCGACTGCAGGTGAAAGGACAGCCGGATCGCATGCGAACTACGATGGTTTCACCATAGTCCGCCGCTAAGGCCCGGCGGGGCATTTTGCCCGCCGAACGCCAAGAAACAACCCGCGAAAGAGCAAGGATGACCGTGAGCCCGGATCCCGCGCAGCCCCCGCAGTTCCCGTCGAACGCGCGCGATTTCCTGTCCCACTGGACCGCCTCGAGGGGCAACATCCGCAGCTTCGTCGAGGACTACGCCGCTCCCCCGCTCGGCGAGAAACCGCAGCGAGAAGCCGGTAAAGCCGCCGCGGAGGCCGCCGTCGCCGAGCTCTTCGGCATCGACATCGACGAATACGTCGCCGGCGCCGACTCCGTCCACGGCGCCCGCGAGGCCGCCGGCGCCAGCCGCCTGACCACCCCCGATCCGGACATCCCGGTCGATCCCGGCGCGGCCGCGTTTTTCGACGTCGACAACACCCTCATCCAAGGCTCTTCCCTGGTCCAGCTCGCGATGGGCCTGACCCGCCAGAAGTTCTTCCGGCTGCGCGACATCGCCCCCATGGTCTACAAGCAGGCCAAATTCCGGCTGATCGGCGCGGAAAGCTCCCACGACATCACCGCCGGACGCCAGCAGGCCCTCGAGTTCATCCGGGGCCGGCGGGTCGATGAGTTGACGGAGTTGGGGCGCGAGATCGTCGATAAGCGCATGATTGCCAAGCTCTACTCCGGCACGCGCGATCTCGCCCAGATGCATATCGACGCCGGCCAGCAAGTCTGGCTCGTCACCGCCACGCCGGTGCAACTCGCCCAGATCCTGGCAGAGCGCCTCGGGTTCACCGGCGCGCTCGGCACGGTGCCCGAGCAGGTCGACGGTGTCTTCACCGGTCGGCTGGTCGGCGACATCCTGCACGGCCCCGGCAAGAAGCACGCCGTGGCGGCGCTGTCGTCGCTGGAGGGGCTGGACCTGTCGCGGTGCACCGCGTATTCGGATTCCTCCAACGACATCCCGATGCTGTCCATGGTGGGCACCGCCGTGGCGATCAACCCGGACCGGGCTCTGAAGAAGGAGGCCCTACGGCGAGGCTGGATCGTGCGCGACTACCGCAGCGTGCGCCGCGCCGTGCGCACCTACGGGCTACCAGCGCTCGCGACCGCGGGGATCTCGCTGGCGAGTTTAAAACTGCGGCGGGCGCGAAGGCGCCGTTGATACGCAAGACGCCACCTCCTCAAGGGGAGGTGGCGTGGTTGTGAGAGGGCTTACTTGCCCAGCTTGCGGCGCTGAACGCGGGTGCGGCGCAGCATCTTGCGGTGCTTCTTCTTGGACATGCGCTTGCGGCGCTTCTTGATGACAGAACCCATATCGGTTTCCTCACTTTGCTTTCTTTGATACGTACCAACCTGCCGGCCTAGGTCTCGGCGTTCTCCAGCGGTGCACTCGCGAGAGGCGAACCCAAGCGACCGGCACGAATGCGTACCAGCATACCGGCGGCCCGCGGGCGCTCCAAACACCCGCGGGCCGCTAGCACCACCTTGACGGCGTAGCGGTTGCTACCCGACGTCGTAGAAGGAGTTATCGAGGTACTCGTTAACAGCCTTCTCCTGGACACGGAAGGAACGGCCCACGCGCACCGCCGGCAGCTCACCGGAGTGCACCAGGCGGTACACTGTCATCTTAGAGACGCGCATGATCTCAGCGACCTCTGCGACGGTCAGGAACGTTCCCATCTCTTCGTTAGCCATAATTATCTACCCTTCAGCAAGTTACGCGCTGCAGGCTTCCCCTCCCGCAGGACGAACACGCACGTGCCTGAGCTAGCCTACCGGGAATCCTGTGACTAGTGCTACTCAAGTTTTCAAAAGTGTCTGAAAGTGTCTGAAATGACGCCTCGCACGTGCGCGAACGGCAGCGAGGCCGGAGGCATGCGACACCCCCGCCGGGGTGGATTAGCCGCCCAGCTCGTTCGAACGGCGGGCGCACGCCTCGACAGCGCGGAAGACGGCACCGCGGATGCCCGACTCCTCGAGCTCACGCAGGGCCGCCACCGTGGAGCCGCCGGGCGAGGAAATGTTGGCACGCAGAGTGGCGGGCTCGTCGTCACGCTGGCTGAGCAGGGCGCCGGCGCCGGCGACCGTGCTCTTCGCCAGCTTCAGTGCCAGATCGCGCGGGAGGCCGGCCTGGACGCCGGCGTCGATAAGCGCCTCCGTGAACAGGAAGTAGTACGCCGGTGCGGAGCCAGAGACGGCGACGACGGCGTCCATCTGATCCTCCTTGACGACGACCACGTCACCCACCGCACTCAACACCTCAGCGACCTCATCCATCTGCTGGTCGCTGACGTAGCGACCCGGCGTGCACGCATTCATGCCCGCCCCGACGATCATCGGGGTGTTCGCCATGATGCGGATGACCGGAGTGCCCGCCGAGACCGCCTCTTCCATGTCAGCGATCTTCACGCCCGCGGCCAGGGACGCCACGACCGTGGAATCATTCTTATCGATCGTATCCGCCAACTCAGACAGCACCGAAACCACCTGCGGCGGCTTCACACACACGAAGACATAATCCGCGCCGCTGACCGCGGCATGGTTGTCATCAGTGGTGCGGATGCCGTACTCGTTCTCGAGATACTTCGAACGCGACGGCGTGCGGTTGGTAGCGATAACGGACTTGGGATCATGGCCGGCAGCCACGAGACCCGAGATGAGAGCCTCGCCGATGTTGCCAGCGCCGATAATTGCGATAGTGCTCATGACCCCCGATGGTGCCAGAAAAGGGGTCAGGGTCGCAGGGTGGGCATGGGTACTGGGTTGGTTTTTGTGTGCGTCGGTGCTGGTCGGGGTGGCGATCGACGGCGGGAAATAATCTCTGTCACTTGGGGTGGGGTGGGGTTGTTGGTGGGTTGTTGGTGGGTTGTGGGGACGGTGGGGTTTGGATTTGAGTAACTACCGACGATCTTGGGGTTTGGGGGCCTGGAATTGGGGTTATCGTCGGTAGTTATTTAAATTTCCGGGATAAATCCGGCCGACACGGGCCCAAGATTTGAGTAACTACCCCGGAAACGACCGAAGACCCCACGATCGGACGGAGTGATCGTGGGGCCTTCGAAAAAGGGATCTACGAGCTAGAGCACGAGCGCGGCAGGTCCCAACGTGATGACGAGACCGACGAGCGCGGCCAGGGTCATGGACAAACCATCGCTGGCGGTGCGCAGTACCTTCACGGCACCGACCATGACCGCGGTGACGATCAGCGCGCACACCACCACGAGCCAGCTGCTCACGTTCGCCCACAGCTGCTGGAATCCGAGGAAGATGGCCACGCCGATGACGATCCCCAGCAGCGCCAGGCCCAACACCGCGGCAATGTTGAGGCCGGAGTCGTCGTCGGAGTCATCGGAATCGTCGGCCGCGGCGACGTCCTCGGCAGGGCGCTCGGCCGGGGTGCGATCCGGGGTCTTCTGCTCGTCGACGGCAGACGCCTTAGTCGAGCCAGCCACACCGGCACCCGCAGCCGCCTGCGAAGAACGCTCCGCGTCCTCGAGCTCGTCGACGTGGTCGACCCGCGGCATCACGCCGGTCTCGGCGGGCTGCGGGGCAGGCTTCTTTTCAGGCTTCTTCTCCGCCTTCTTCTCAGCCGGGGCGGTGTCGTCCACCTTGTTGATGACACCAGTATCCTCATCCGACAGGCCCTTGCGCTCTTCGGCTTTCTCAGAGTCCTGCTTCGGCTCCGAAGCCTCCGAAACCTCCGCCGACTCCGAGCCAGAATCAGCCTCCGCCTCCTCGGCCGGCGCGTCGATCGGAACGGACGAGTGCTTCGCCTCCTGCGGGGCAGCGTCGACGGCCTTGAAGGAGCCGGTGAGCTCTGCGACGGAGACTCCGCCTTCCTCGAGGCTGCGGCGACGGCGGCGCTTGGGCTGCTCCTCGTCCCCGCTGTCCGGGTTCTCTTGGCGGGCGCGAGCCAGAAGCTCCGCAACTGTCAGCTGTTTGTTCTCAGCCATGGTTCGTGCCGTCCTTACTTCTCATTGTCCAGTCCCTTGTCGATGCGGCGCAGGATCACGCCCTCCCGCAGGGCCCAGGGGCAGATCTCCATGTTGTCGATCCCCAGTGCCCGCATGCTCGCCTCGGCCACGAGTGCGCCCGCGACGATCTGGTGGGAACGATCCGAGGATATCCCCTCCAGTTCCGCGCGGTCGGCAGCCGTCATCCGGGAGATGAACGCGATCAGCTGCCGCAGCCCGGGGGCCGTGAGCGTGCGCTTGACGTACGGTCCGGCTGAGCTCGGTGCGGAACCGGTCAGCCGGGCGAGGGTGCGGAAGGTTTTCGACGTTCCCACCGCGAGCCCGGGCTCTCCGTACATCTTGAACTTTCGGGCCGGTTCGACCAACTCGGCGTCGATGTAGTCGCGCAGTGCCTTGACGCGTTTGCGCTCCGGCGGGTCGGAGTCGAACCACTGGTGGGTTAACCGCCCGGCGCCCAGGTCGAGGGAGAGGGCGATGTCGGGGGTTTCGTCGGAGCCGGTGGACAGCTCCAGGGAGCCGCCCCCGATGTCGAGGTTGGTGATGCGTCCGGCGGACCACCCGTACCAGCGGCGCACGGCCAAAAACGTCAGGCGGGCCTCCTCCTCGCCGGAGAGCACCTCGAGGCGCACTCCGGTTTTCTTCTCGATGGCCTGGAGGACCTCCTGGGAGTTCGTCGCCGAGCGGATAGCCGAGGTGGCGAACGGGATGATCTCTTGGGCGCCGAGCTTATCGACGAGCTCCGCCGCCTCCGAGATCGCGTTGATGAGACGTTTTTGACCCTTCTCGTGGATCGCTCCCTTGTCGTCGAGCATCTCGACGAGCCGGAGGCTGGTCTTCCAGTCGCTCATGGGAGTGGGGTGCCCGCCGTTGCGGGCATCGACTGCCACGAGGTGAACAGTGTTGCTGCCCACGTCTAATACACCTAATCGCACATGTTCTAGGGTAGACGGTCTAGGTTGGTCTGGTGTGAATCACCCGCAATCTGGACCTACCCATCTAGGCTTTCCCGCCTTCTCGCCGGCGGGGAAATCGATCGCCGCCGGTCGTGAGCTCGCCCCGGATTTCCCGAGGGAGTGGTTCGAGTTCACCGACCCGGAGGATGCCGAGCACGTCTTCAGCATCGACTTGACCTGGATCGAGTCTTATTACACGTGCATGTTCGGCACCCAGAGCTGCCACGGGATCGACACGGAGCACCCGGCCATCGCCTGCTGTACCCACGGGGCGTTCCTCGCGGACGAGGAGGATCGCGATCAGCTCTACGACGCCGTCGCGGAGATGCCCGCGAAGTACTGGCAGCTGCGCCCGAAGGGCACCGACAAGTTCTTGGCCGACGCGATGGCCACCGACACCGAGCCCTGGCTCGAGTGGGACGAGCTGGATAAGGACGAGGGCGAGGCCGAACCCGCGCTGAAGACGAAGGTGGTCGACGGCGGCTGCGTCTTCGCCAACCGGGCGGGCTGGCCGAGTGGCACCGGCTGCGCGCTCCATCAGTGGGCGCTGGCGGAAGGGGGAGACATTACCGTCGTCAAGCCGGAGGTGTGCTGGCAGGTGCCGACGCGTCGGCACGAGGCGTGGGAGACCCGGAGTGACGACGTCGAGATCCTGCGGACCACCATCACCGAATACGACCGGCGGGCCTGGGGCAACGGCGGCGAGGACTTCCACTGGTGGTGCTCCTCGGCGCCGGGTTGCCACATCGCTGACGAGCCGGTGTGGGTCTCGCAGAAGGACGGGCTGATCGCGATGATGGGCGAGGCCGCCTACGAGGTGCTCGCCGAGCATTGCCGCAAGCGCGCCGAATACCCGCGGCTGAAGCACCCGGCGAGCGATCAGGCCTCAAACTTGTAACCGAGCCCGCGCACGGTGACCAGATGCCGCGGGCGTGAGGGCTCCTCCTCGACCTTGGAGCGCAGGCGCTTGACGTGGACGTCGAGGGTCTTGGTGTCGCCGACGTAGTCGGGCCCCCAGATGCGGTCGATGAGCTGACCGCGCGTGAGCACGCGCCCAGCGTTCGACAGCAGGTATTCGAGCAGGTCGAACTCCTTCAGCGGCATGGGCACCGGCTCGCCGTCGACAGTGACGGTATGCCTGCCGACGTCCATGCGCACCCGCCCGCCTTCGAGGATCTGCGAGTTCTCGACGTCGACGGCCTCCTCCTCGACCCCGGCGCCGCCGCGGCGCAGCACCGCCCGGATCCGCGCGATCAATTCGCGCGAAGAGTAAGGCTTGGTCACGTAGTCGTCGGCACCTAATTCGAGGCCGACGACCTTGTCGATCTCCGAGTCGCGCGCGGTGACCATGATGATCGGGACGTTCGACGTAGAGCGCATTTGCTTAGCGACGTCCGTGCCCGACATCCCCGGCAACATGAGATCCAAAAGCACCAGATCGGTACGCCCCTTCTCGAACTCCCTCAGGGCGCTAGGACCGTCGACGGCGGTGTCCACCTCGAAGCCCTCTTTGCGGAGCAGAAAGGCCAACGGGTCGGCCAGCGACTCCTCGTCCTCGACGATCAGAATGTTGGTCATGACGTTTTGTCCTTTCTGCGTGTCTTCACCCGGCTCACAGCTTTCCGGAGAGCACTGTCGCCGTCCTCCTCGACTTCCGCTTTCCGCTCTGGCTTCTCGGGCCAATGGATCGGAAGCTCGATGGTGAACGTCGACCCGGTGCCGGGTCGGGACCACAACTTGATGTTACCTCCATGGTTCGCCACCACATGTTTGACTATGGCTAGTCCAAGCCCGGTACCGCCCGTCGCCCGCGAGCGCGCGCGGTCGACGCGGTAGAAGCGCTCGAAGACGCGCTTCTGGTCCTCCGGGGCGATGCCGATGCCGCGGTCGGTGACGCGGATGTGCACCACGTCGTCGACCACCTTCTGCGAGACGGTCACCGGCAGGGCGTTCGGCGAGTAGTTAATGGCGTTCGAGATCAGGTTGCTCAGCGCCGTCACCAGCAGGGTCTTATCGCCGATGACCTGCAGGCCACCGGGTTTGCCGGCGGTCAGCTCGATGCCGGCGCTCTCTGCGTTGAGCTGGTTGCGGGCGATGGCCTCGTCGACCAGATCGTCGACGGCCACCGGCGCCATCTCCGGCAGCGCCTCGGCGCCCTGCAGCTTGGACAGCGAAATCAGCTCGGAGATCATGTCGCCCATGCGTTGGGATTCGTCGAGCAGCTTCTGCCCGAAATACTCGACGTGCTCGACGTCATCGACCGAATCGAGCAGCGCCTCCGCGAGCAGGCTCATCCCCCCAACGGGGGTCTTGAGCTCGTGGGAGACGTTCGCCACGAAGTCGCGGCGGGCGTTTTCCATGCGCACCGCTTCCGATTCGTCGGTGCCGTAGATGATGAGGAAGCGGTCGTCGACAAGCGTCAGCGGCTTGAGCAGGGCGCTGACGTGGGTGACCCGGTTGCCCGTGCGCCGGTGCGGCATGGAGAGCTCCAGCACGCGGGATTCTTTATCCTCGAAGACCTTCTGGGCGACCTCCCAGACCTCGGGGTTGATGGTGCGGTCGTGCACGATGGCCATGTCGTGCGCCCGCGAGTTCGACAGGATCACCCCGCCGGAGCGATCGACGACGGTCACCGCCGTCGGCGAGCCCTGGGTGACCAGGTGCAGCACCTGGCTGACGGTGGTGACCTGGTTGTCTTCGAACGTGGCGGTCGAGCGCATGCGGTCGATGCGTTCTTTGATGCGCATGCCTAACGGGAGCAGCACTGTTGCCAGTACTGCTCCCGCAATGAACGCGAAGGTGGCGGACACTACCTAGCGTTTACTTCTGACCCTGGTTGGCGACGGCCGCGGCACCGGCCTCGGCGGCCTCCGGATCCAGGTAGGTGCCACCCGGGTTGACGACGTCGCCCTCCGCCGTAATCTCGTAGACCAGCGGCATACCGGTCGGGATGTTGAGACCGGCGATGTCCTCCTCCGAGATCTTGTCCAGGTACTTCACCAGCGCGCGCAGCGAGTTGCCGTGGGCGGCGACCATGACGTTCTCACCCTTCATCGCGTGCGGCAGGATGTTGTCGGTGAAATACGGAACGAAGCGCTCGACGACATCCTTCAGGCACTCCGTGCGCGGGACCTGCGGCAGGTTGAAGTAGCGCGGGTCGTCGGTCTGGGCGTACTCGTTGTCCGGGTCGATCTCCGGCGGCGGGGTGTCGTACGAGCGGCGCCACGTCATGAACTGCTCCTCGCCGAACTCCTCGCGGATCTCCGCCTTGTTCAGGCCCTGCAGCTTGCCGTAGTGGCGCTCGTTGAGGCGCCAGTTGCGCACCACCGGGATCCAGTGGCGATCACACGCATCGAGCGCGATGTTCGCGGTGGTAATCGCGCGGCGCAGCAAGGAGGTGTAGACGATATCGGGCAGGGCGTCCTTCTCCCACATCAATCGGCCCGCGTTGGCGCCTTCTTCGCGGCCCTTGTCGGTGAGGTTGACATCGACCCAGCCGGTGAACTGGTTAGACTTGTTCCACTCGCTCTGGCCATGGCGAACGAGGATCAGCTTTCCGTTGCTCATACCTCCAGCATGCCAAATATTTAGCCGCCGTGGTGGTCAAAGTGATGGCCATCGCCGATCGCCCGGCGCGCCGAGCAATCCTGCTGCGGCATCAGGCGGGCCTGGAGGTAGCCCTCCTCGAGGCGCTGGGCACACGCGGCCCAGCTGAACTCCTCCGCGTGGCCGACGGCCGCCTCGCCCATCTGGATGCGGGTCTCGTCGTCGTCGAGAAGCTTTGCTAGGGCATCGGCCCAGTTTTCGGGGGCGTGGCCGTCGACAAGCACCCCGGTGGTGCCGTCGGCGACCGCGACGGGCAGCCCGCCGACGCGCGCGGCGACGACGGGGGTGCCGGTCGCCTGGGCCTCGACGGCGACCAGCCCGAAGGACTCGTTGTAGCTGGGCACGGCGACGATGTCGGCGGCCTGGTAGAGCGCGACGAGCTCCTCCGGCGGGCGCGGGTCCAAAAAGCGCACGCGTCGGTGCAGGCCGAGCTCGCGGACCATGTCCTGGTAGTACGCGCGATCGGCGGTCGCCCCGGAGGCGCCGCCGCAGAGCACCACGCGCAGATCGCGGGAGGGGTCGCGTTCGAAAAGCTTTGCGACGGCGCGGATCAGGACCTGCGGGCCTTTGAACTCCTGCATGCGGCCGACGAAGGCGACGACCTTGCTGTGCAGCGGCAGGCCGAGCTCGCGGCGGGAGCGCTCGGTGTTGCGGGAGGTACCAGGGGTGTAGAGCTTGGTGTCGGCGCCTGGGGACACGACCTCGATGTGGGTGGGATCGGCATCATAGTGCTCGACGAGCTGGTCGGTCTCGTCGCGGGTGTTGACCACGAGCAGGTTCGCATTATCGACGAGCTGCTGCTCGCAGATGCGGCGCGCCTCGGTCTCCGGGGTGTCATCCTCCGAGCGATAGGAGTTCTTCACCGCCGCGAGCGTGTGGGCGGTGTGCACCAAAGGCACGGCCCAGAGATCGCGCAGCAGCCAGCCGACTTGGCCGGAGAGCCAGTAGTGGGAGTGGATGACGTCGTAGCGCAGGCCGTGGCAGCGCGCGTATTCGACGACCCCGCCGGCGAACGCGACCAGCTGGGTGGGCAGCTCCGCTTTCTCGAGTCCCTCATAGGGCCCGGCGGTGATATTGATAACGCGCAAGCCCTCGGTGACGTCGACGACCGTGCCCTGGCTCGGGCGGGTCGCCCGGGTGTAAACGTCCACCCGGTGCCCGGCGCGGGCCAGCTCACGGGCGGTATTGAGCACGTAGACGTTAAGACCGCCGGCATCGCCGATACCCGGCTGCTCCAGCGGCGAGGTGTGCATCGAGATCATGGCGACGCGCATCTGATTCATGAAGTCCATGCTAGCCGTTAGGGTGGGGGCATAGTTTTCTCAGATTCTTCACCCACCACTATGACTCAAGGACGGTGACCGCCTCAACATGCCCGCTTATGAGACCAAGGCCTGGTTAGATGCTTATTCGTCGTGGACCGACGCCGAGCTCGATTACGGTACGACGACGCTTCTCGACGTCTACGACAACAACCTCGCGAAGAACCCCGGCAAGCCCGCGACGTGGTTCTTCGGCAAGTCGCTGACGTATGCGGAGCTCGACGAGCAGGTGCGCCGTGCCGCCGCGGGCCTGCGCGCCTTCGGCGTGCGCCCGGGGGATCGGGTCGCACTCGCGATGCCGAACTGCCCGCAGCACGTCATCGCCTTCTACGCGGTGCTCAAGCTCGGCGCGGCCGTTGCGGAGCACAACCCGCTCTACACCGCCCACGAGCTGCGCAAGCCCTTCCAGAACCACGAGGCGCGCGTGGCGATTGTGTGGGACAAGACCGCCGCGACCTTCGAGAAGCTGCGCGGCGAGACCGAGCTCGAGACCATCGTCTCGGTGAACCTGATCGACGCGATGCCGCGCGTCAAACAGTGGGGCTTAAGGCTGCCGATCCCGAAGATCCGCGAGGCCCGCGAGCAGCTGCACGCCCCAGCGCCGAACACCGTGCCTTTCGACGCCCTGCTCAGCGACGCCATCGGCGGCAGCGGCGAGGAGCTCTCCTCGGAGAAGTCCGTCACCCCAAAGACCCCGGCCGTCATCTTGTACACCTCCGGCACCACCGGCGCCCCGAAGGGTGCGGTGCTCTCGCACGGCAACCTCTTTGCCAACATCCACCAGGGCGTGGCCTGGGTGGAAGGCCTCGGCAAGCGCGAGGAACGCCTCTTGGCCGCCCTGCCCTTCTTCCACGCCTACGGCATGACCATGGCGATGACGCTGTCCTTCTACGTCGGCGGCGAGATGGTCATCGTTCCCGTGCCGAAGACCCCGCTGATCCTCGACGCCCTCAAGCAGCGCGAGCCGACCTGGTTCTCGGGCGTGCCGCTGCTGTTCGAGAAGACCCTCGCGGCCGTCGACGAGGACCAGAAGGCCTCGCTGAAGTCCGTGCTCAGCGCCTTCTGCGGCGCGGCGACCATGCCGCCGGAGATGGTCGCGCGCTGGGAGGAGCACACCTCCGGCATGTTCGTCGAGGGCTACGGACTCACCGAGACCGCGCCGATCCTCATCGGCACCCCGATGAACGACAAGCGCCGCCCCGGCTACATCGGCGTGCCCTTCCCGGATACCGAGATCCGCATCGCCAACCCCGAAAACCCCGAGGAGACGATGCCCGACGGCGAGGAAGGCGAAATCCTGGCCAAGGGCCCGCAGGTCTTCTCCGGCTATCTCAACAACCCCGAAGCCACCGAGAAGGCATTCCACGACGGCTGGTTCCGCACCGGTGACATCGGCGTGATGGACGAGGGTGGCTTCGTGAAACTCGTCGCCCGCCTCAAAGAAGTCATCATCACCGGCGGCTTCAACGTCTACCCCGCCGAGGTCGAGGCCGCGATGCGCGATCACCGAGACGTCGAAGCGGTCTCCGTCCTCGGGCTGGAGCGCAAGGACGGCTCCGAGGACGTGGTGGCCTGCGTCGTGCTTCGCGACGGCGCCGTCCTCGACCCCGAAGGCCTCAAGGAACACGCCCGCAAGCACCTAACCCGCTACAAGGTGCCGCGCCGCTTCTACCACTTCGAGGAGCTGCCCCAGAACATGATGGGCAAGGTCAACCGCCGCGAAGTCCAGGAGAAGCTGGAAGAGATGATCGAGAAAGACCAGGACGCCGGATCCCGCTAGACTGGCCGTAGATCACACGCATTGGAAAGGATTATCGGAAGTTCATGACCACCCCGAATAGCCCGCAAGGCAACAACGACCCGAACGATCCGAACAACTCGTTCAACGAGGGTTTTGGCGCTGGTGATACCCCGGCGCGCGGTCAGAGCCCGTACGAGACCCCGTACGGCGGCACCCCTTCTTATAGCGATTACGCCGGCTACGGCGGCTACCCCAGCTCCGACTCCGAGTACGGCGCGGGAGCGGGGACGCTGCACGGGGGTGGGGAGATCGCCGCCGGCCCGTGGCGCCGCTTCTTCGCCTACTTCATCGACTCGATGCTGGTAGGTTTAGCGGCCAGCATCGTGACCACCCCGTGGGTGATGAGCAACGTCGAACCCGACATGACCCCGCAACAGGTCATGGATGAGACCATCGCCCAGACGCAGGCGCTCGGCTTCGTCATGGTGTTCGTGATCTACGCGTACTTCACGATCCTGCACACGACCAGCTTCTCCACCGTGGGTAAGCATCTGCTCGGCATCCGCGTGGTCGACATGAACATGCAGCCCATCTCTCTGGGTACCTCCGCGCTGCGCTCGGTGTGGCTGCTGCTGGGCCTCATCCCGTTCCTCGGCGGCCTGATCCAGTTCGGCGTGGGCGTCGCGATCTTCGTGATGCTCTTTACCAACGACCGCACGCAGGGACTCCACGACAAGTGGGCCAAGACCCGTGGCGTGCTCCGCGAGGCCACGAACTTCTAGTATGTACTTGCTCCTGGGGCGCCGGTTTCGGCGCCCTTTTGGCGTTCTTGGTTGCCGCGGAATGGCGGAAATGGGGTTGTTTGCATGCAGCGATAGTGCTGGTCGAAAGCAGGCACCCCTAAAGGACTACTCGTTTCGACCGCGCGAGACTCCTTTCGGACCGACTCCTTTCGACCAGGCGTGCAAACTCGCTACCGCGGCATGAGATTCGAGGCTACTGCGCTCTTCGTGACCCGGCCTCCGCAGTCCCCACCCACCACACAGAACCGACCAACCTTTCCCGCATACAGCGCTACCGCTGGTCGAAAGCAGGCACCCCTAAAAGACTACTCGCTTCGACCGCGCGAGACTCCTTTCGGACCGACTCCTTTCGACCAGGCGTGCAAACTCGCTACCGCGGCATGAGATTCGAGGCTACCGCGTTCTTCGTGACCCGGCCTCCGCAGTCCCCACCCGCCACACAGAACCGACCAACCTTTCCCGCATACAGCGCTACCGCTGGTCGAAAGCAGGCACCCCTAAGGACTACTCGTTTCGACCGCGCGAGACCCCTTTCGGACCGACTCCTTTCGACCAGGAATACGAAAGCGATGCCGCTACACAACAGCCAGACAACCAAACCCCAGCAACCAAACCCCCACCGCGACACCCCCAGTTGAGTTTCTCACATTCCGGGCTCTAGAGAACTATATTACGCTCGCGTAGGTTACGGTTACGTAATCTCCTAGTATCGTCCCGGAAAGTAAGGACTGACGTATGTCTCTGACCCCGCTTCTGTCAATGGCACGGCCTGCCCTCATCTTCGGAGGACAGGGCACCCCGTGGCAGCAGATGCTGGCGGATGCCTCCGCCGGCCACCACGTCCGACAGCGACTGTCCGACGCCCTCGCCCAGGCCCGCACCCAGACTGGCCCTGTCGCCCGCACCATCGCCTCGACGGTGCCCGGTGCCCTCGCCCGCCTGGAGGAACTCACCGGTGAAAACGCCGCCGACCACATCGAACCCGTAGAGATCGACGCCCACCCGGCCGTGAGCATCCCGGGTATCGTCTTAGGCCAGATCGCTACCGTCGAGCAGCTGCGTGATCTCGGCCTGGATATCTCGGCCACGCACCTGGAGGGCCACTCCCAGGGCGTGATCGGTGTCGCGGCCGCGACGCAACCGCAGCAGGCTCTGACCTTCGCTATCCTGCTGGGCACCGCGGCCAGCCACCTGCACGGCGCTAATGATGCCCGCCCGCACATGGTCTCCATCCGCGGGCTGCGCCGGGTCACGGTCGAGGAGTTCATCGCAGACGTTGAGGGCGTGGAGGTGGCCGTCGTCAATGGGCCGAGCCACGTCATCCTTGCCGGCAGCCCGCAGGCGCTCGCCGCCGCGCGCACCGCGATCGCGAGCGCCGCCGAGCAGTTCAACGCCTCCCTCGAGGCCGCTGAGCGTGGCGGCAGCCCGCTCGAGCCGATCTACGACGAGCTGCCCGTCGCCTACCCCTTCCACCATTCGGCCAACGCCGCGGCCGCAGAGCTGGCCGCCTGCTGGGCCGAGCAGTGCGGCGTGAGCTTCGAGCACACCACCGCCCGCGAGCTCGCCGAGGATATCCTGGTCGACCAGCACAACTTCCTGGAGGTCGCGACGCGGCTGCGGGATGAAGACGTCACCCACGCGCTGGTCCTCGATAACGCGCTGCGCCGCATGACCGCCCGCCTGCTGGCCGGCTCCGGCATCGTGACCGTCTCCGCCGCCACCGGCGCGGACCGCGACGCGCTTGCCACCCCGGGCACCGAGCTGCCCGCGGCCACGGACTACACCGACTTCGCGCCGCGGCTGATCACCCTGCCGGATGGCTCCACCCGCACCCAGACGCGCTTTTCGGCGGTCACCGGCCTGTCGCCGATCATCTTGGGCGGCATGACGCCGTCGACGGCGGACGGTGAGATCGTCGCCGCCGCCGCGAACGCCGGCTACTGGACGGAGCTGGCCGGCGGCGGCATGTACTCCGACGAAGTCTTCAACGGCCACCGCGAGACCATGGAGTCCTTCCTCGAGCCGGGCCGGACCGCCCAGTTCAACACCATGTTCTTCGACCGGTTTTTGTGGAACCTGCAGTTCGGGCAGACGCGCATCGTCCCGCGGGCCCGCGCCGCCGGCGCCCCGTTCAACGGCGTGACCATCTCCGCCGGCATCCCGGAGGTCGACGAGGCCACCGAGCTGCTCGAGCAGCTGCACAACGACGGCTTCCCGTTCATCGCCTTCAAGCCGGGCACCAGCGCCCAGATCCGCGCGACGCTGAAGATCGCGGAGGCGAACCCGGATTTCCCGATCATCATGCAGGTCGAGGACGGCCACGCGGGCGGGCACCACTCGTGGACGGATCTCGATGACATGCTCATCGACACCTACGCCGAGGTCCGCGAGCACCCGAACGTGCTGCTGGCGGTGGGCGGAGGTATCTACTCCCCCGACCGCGCTGCGGAGCTGCTCACCGGCACCTGGTCGGCCCAGCACGACCTGGCGCCGATGCCGGTGGATGCGGTGTTCGTCGGCACGGTGGCCATGGCCACTCGCGAGGCCAAGGCGACCGACAGCGTCAAGGACCTGCTCGTCAACACGAAGGGCATCACCCCGGAGGACAATGACGGCTGGGTCTCGCGCGGCACGGGCGCAGGGGGCGCGGCCTCGTCGCAGTCGCACCTGCTGGCGGATATCCACGAGCTCGATAACTCCTTTGCCGCCGCGTCGCGCTTCATCACGTCGCTGGAGCTGGAGGAGTACGGGCCGCGTCGAGAAGAGATCATCGACTACCTCTCGCGCACCTCGAAGCCTTACTTCGGGGACGTCGAGACCATGACGTATGCCGAGTGGCTCCACCGCTTCGTCGAGCTGGCCTATCCCTTCCACGACCCGACGTGGGACGACCGCTTCTTCGACCTTCTGCACCGCATCGAAGCCCGCCTCAACGACGCGGACCACGGCGAGATCGAGACGCTGTTCCCCTCCAGCGATGAGCTGGAGGAGGCACCGGCGGCCGTCGAGAGGCTTCTTCGCGCCTACCCGGACGCCCACGAGATCACCGTCTCCCCGCGCGATGCCGCCTGGTGGATCTCGCTGCACTACAAGCACGTCAAGCCGATGCCGTGGGTCCCGGCGATCGACGGTGATCTCAAGACGTGGTTCGGCAAGGACACCCTGTGGCAGGCCCAGGACGAGCGTTACGACGCCGACCAGGTCCGCATCATCCCCGGCCCCGTCGCGGTGGCCGGCATCACGAAGAAGAACGAGCCCGTCGCCGAGCTGCTCGCCCGCTTCGAGGCCGGCACCACCTCCGTCCTCGAGGCCGCCGGCCAGAAACCGGTCGAGCTCTTCTCCCGCCTGGCCGACGCCGAGACGCCCGAGGACTACATCCGCAACGCCCCGACCATCGTCTGGCACGGCCACCTCATGGCGAACCCGGCCTACGAGATGGACGACGACGCCTACGACCTCGTGCGTGACGACGAGGGCAACTACTCCATCCGCATCAACGCCGATTCCTACTGGGACGATCTGCCGGAAGAGCAGCGCCCGTTCTACGTCCGCGAGGTCACCGTGCCGCTGGATCTGCCGGACGGCGTCGCCACCGGCGGCTCCCCGGTCGTCAGCGACGAGCGCCTGCCGGATTCGGTGTTCAGCCTGCTCGAGGGCCTCGCCGGCGTGGGCTCGACGAGCGAGACCGGCGATGAGATCACCGAGATGCCGAAGATTATCGACGGCTCCGAATCCGCCGACGCCCCCTTCGGCATCGCCCGCTACTCGTTTACCTTCACACCTGAGCTGCTCACCGCGCACACCAACACCACCGGCGCCGCGCTCGGGCGCGTCGCCCCGGGCACCCCGGACGTGCTCGTCGGGCCCTGCTGGCCGGCGATCTACACGGCGCTGGGTTCCGGAAAGCTCGACGACGGCTACCCCGTCATCGAGGGCCTGCTCAACGCCGTACACCTCAACCACGTCGTCGACGTGCGCGTCCCGCTCGAGGAGTTGGCCGATGGCCGCACCATCGACGTGACCAGCCGGTGCACCGCCATCGAGGAATCGGCGGCCGGGCGCATCGTCACCGTAGAGCTCGAGCTCTACTCCGGCGAGGAGCTGGTGGCCACGCAGATGCAGCGCTTCGCCATCCGCGGCCGCGCCCAGGGCACCGACCAGCCCACCCCGGCGCCGGAGTACGGCGGCGGTAAGTCGGCGGGCAAGATCACCCCGACGCCGCGTTCCTTCGTCGATCGCGCCGTGGTGAACGCCCCGGCCGACATGACCCCGTTCGCGCTGGTCTCGGGCGATTATAACCCGATCCACACCTCCACGAACGCCGCCCAGCTGGTCAACCTGGAGGCCCCGCTGGTCCACGGCATGTGGCTCTCGGCGACCGCGCAGCACCTGGCGGGTCGCCACGGGCGCGTCGTCGGCTGGACTTATTCGATGTACGGCATGGTGCAGCTCAACGACGAGGTGGAGATCACCGTCGAGCGCGCCGGCCGCAAGGGCATCCACCTCGCCTTCGAGGTGACCTGCCGTATCGACGGCGAGGTCGTCTCCGTCGGCCAGGCGCTCATGGCACAGCCGGTCACCGCGTACGTCTACCCGGGCCAGGGCATCCAGTCCGAGGGCATGGGCCGCGGTGATCGCGACGCGTCGGCCGCCGCCCGGGCTGTGTGGCGCCGCGCGGATGAGCACACCCGGCGCGCGCTGGGCTTTTCGATCCAGCAGATCATCGACGACAACCCCACCGAGATCACCGTGCGCGGCCAGCGCTTCCGCCACCCAGAGGGCGTGCTGCACCTGACGCAGTTCACGCAGGTCGCGCTCGCGGTGGTCGCCTACGCGCAGACCGAGCGGCTGCGCGAGGCCGACGCGATCGGCTCGAACGCCTACTACGCCGGCCACTCGCTCGGCGAGTACACCGCCCTGGCCTCGCTGGCGAACATCTTCGATCTCGAGGCGGTCATCGACATCGTCTACTCCCGCGGTTCGGCGATGGGCTCGCTCGTCGAGCGTGACGAGCAGGGCCGCTCCAACTACGGCATGGGCGCGCTGCGGCCGAACATGATCGGCGTGGCCGCCGACGAGGTCGACAACTACCTCGCGCAGGTCTCCGAGGAGACCGGTGAGTTCCTGCAGATCGTCAACTACAACATCGAGGGCCAGCAGTACTCCATCGCCGGCACCCGCGCCGGCCTGGCCGCGCTGAAGGAGAAGGCCAACGCTATCCGCGAGCGCGCCTACGTCACGGTGCCGGGTATCGACGTCCCCTTCCACTCCTCCGTCCTGCGCCCCGGGGTGCCGGACTTCGCCGCGAAGCTCGACGAGCTGCTGCCGGCCGAGCTCGACCTGGACACCCTGATCGGGCGCTACATCCCGAACCTGGTGGCCCGACCCTTCGAGCTCACCGATGATTTCCTCGACGCGATCCGGGCGGTGGCGCCGTCGGAACGCCTCGCCGGCAAGAAGGTCTCCGACTTCGCTGATGACAACGAGCTCGCCCGCGTGCTGCTCATCGAGCTGTTGTCCTGGCAGTTCGCCTCGCCAGTGCAGTGGATCGAGACCCAGAAGCTGCTTTTCGACCGCGTCGATCAGATCATCGAGGTCGGCCTGGCGTCCTCGCCGACGCTGACCAACCTGGCCAAGCGCTCCATGGCGGTCGCCGGGGTGGACCTGCCGGTCTACAACGTCGAGCGCGACCAGGACATCGTCATGCTGGCCGATGTCACCGAGGCCCCCGTCGTCGACGAACCCGTCGTCGAGGAAGACACCCCAGAGGCAGAGGCCAAGCCGGAGGCCGCGCCCGCCGCGCAGCCGGCGCCCGCCGAGCCTACTGCCCCGGCCGCCGCGCCGGCCGCAGCCGCCGACGCCCCGGAGCTTAACTTCAGCGCCGCCGAGGCGATCATGGCGCTGTTCGCCTTCTCCAACAAGATCCGCCTCGATCAGATCTCGGATACCGACACCGTCGAAGAGCTCACCAACGGGGTGTCTTCGCGTCGCAACCAGCTGCTGATGGACATGTCCGCCGAGATCGGCGTGCCCGCCATCGACGGCGCCGCCGATGCGGACGTGGCCACCCTGCGCGAGCGCGTCGTCGCCGCCGCCCCGGGTTATGCGCCCTTCGGCTCCGTGCTCGGCGAGGCGGTCACCGCCCGGTTGCGCCAGCTGCTCGGCGCCACTGGCCAGAAGCCGGCCTACGTCTCCGAGCGCGTCACCGGCGCCTGGGCGCTGCCGGCCAGCTGGGTCGGCCACGTCGAAGCCGAGATCCTGCTGGGCTCGCGCGACGAGGACTCCGTGCGCGGCGGCTCGCTGGCCACGATCCCGACGAGCGCGACCAGCAAGGCGGAGGTCGACGAGCTTATCGACGCCGCCGTCCAGGCCGTCGCCGCCCGCCACGGCGTCACCGTCTCCCTCGGTACTACCGGCGGCTCCGGTGCAGGCTGGGTCGTCGACTCCGCGGCGCTGAGCGCGTATGCCGAGTCCGTCACCGGCGATCAGGGCGTGCTCGCCAAGGCCGCCCGCACCATCCTCGACGAGCTGGGGCTTTCCCCGGACACCCCGGAGTTCGAGGCGACGGATACCACCGTCATCGACACCGTCGAGGCCGAGCTCGGCACCGGCTGGGTCGACCTGGTGACCCCGAGCTTCGATGCCAACAAGGCGGTGCTTTTCGACGACCGCTGGGCCTACGCCCGCGAGGACCTCGCCCGGGTCGCCCTCGGCGAGAAGGACCTGCCGGCTAACCGCTTCACCGGCGACGGCGAGACCGTCGCCGCCCAGGCCGAGTGGTGGGCCGACAACGGCGGTGATGCCTCCCTGATGCGCGAGATCGCCGCCGCCGCCCGCCAGGACGCCCCGGCGACCTACGCCGAGGACGTCGCCTTGGTCACCGGTGCGGCTCCCGGCTCCATCGCGACCGCACTGGTCGCACGCCTGCTCGAGGGTGGCGCGACCGTCGTCATGACCGCCTCGCGTATCAGCCAGGCGCGCAAGGAGTTCGCCCGCCGGCTCTTCGCCGAGCACGCCACCGGCCATGCCGCGCTGTGGCTGGTGCCGGCGAACCTGTCGAGCTACCGCGATATCGATGCGCTCATCGACTGGATCGGCACCGAGCAGAAGGAGTCGGTGGGCAACGAGGTGAAGATCCTCAAGCCGGCTCTCACCCCGACCCTGGCGTTCCCGTTCGCCGCGCCCGCGGTGGCCGGATCCCTCGCGGACGCCGGGCCTTCGGCCGAGAACCAGACCCGACTGCTGCTGTGGTCCGTGGAGCGCACCATCGCGCGGCTGTCGGAGTTGGCGCAGGCGGACGTCGATAAGCGCACCCACGTCATCCTGCCGGGCAGCCCCAACCGCGGCATGTTCGGCGGCGATGGCGCCTACGCCGAGGTCAAGAGCGCGCTGGATGCGGTGCTCGCGAAGTGGCACTCCGAGGCCGGCTGGCCCGAGGGAGTCACCCTGGCGCAGGCGAAGATCGGCTGGGTGGCCGGCACGCACCTGATGGGCGGCAACGACGCCCTAGTCCCGGCCGCCGAGGCCGCCGGCATCCACGTCTGGTCGCCGGAGGAGATCTCCTCCGAGCTCATGGAGCTGGCCTCTGAAGACAACCGCGCTAAGGCCGCCGAACACCCGATCGAGGCGGATCTCACCGGCGGGCTGGGCTCGTCGGCGATCTCCATTACCGAGCTCGCCGAGAAGGCGCAGGCCGATGCCGCCGGTCATACCCCGGAGGACGCGGCGGAGGCGCCGGTGACCATCAAGGCGCTGCCGAATACCCCGCACCCGAGCCAGCCGACCGGCGCCGAGGTGTGCGAGGTCACCCAGCCGCTGGAGGACATGGTGGTCATCGTGGGCCTCGGCGAGGTCTCCTCGTGGGGCTCCGGGCGCACCCGCTTCGAGGCGGAATACGGCATCCAGCGCGACGGCAGCGTCGATCTCACCGCCGCCGGCGTGCTGGAGCTGGCCTGGATGACCGGCCTGGTCACCTGGTCCGACGACCCGCACCCGGGCTGGTACGACGCCGACGGCACCGAAGTCGCCGAGGAGGACATCTACGACCGCTTCCGCGATGAGGTGGTCGCCCGTGCCGGCATCCGCGAGCTGACCGACAAGTACCACCTTGTCAATCACGGCTCCATCGACCTCACCGAGGTCTTCCTCGACCGTGACATCACCTTCACCGCCTCCTCGCAGGCGGAGGCCGAGGACATCCTCGCCGCCGATCCCGAGTTCACCGAGATCACCGAGGACGACGGCGAGTACCTGGTGACCCGCAAGCAGGGCGCGACGGCGCACGTGCCGCGCAAGGCGACGCTGTCGCGGACCGTCGCCGGCCAGATGCCGGATGACTTCGACCCGGCCAAGTGGGGCGTGCCGGAGCACATGATCGACTCGCTCGACCGCATGGCCGTATGGAACCTGGTCACCGCCGTCGACGCGTTCGTTACGGCCGGCTTCTCCCCGACCGACCTGCTCAAGGCGCTGCACCCGCTGGATGTGGCCATGACCCAGGGCACCGGTATCGGCGGCATGGAGTCCCTGCACAAGGTGTTCGTCTCCCGCTTCTTGGGCGAGGAGCGACCGAGCGACATCCTGCAGGAGGCCCTGCCGAACGTGGTGGCCGCGCACACCATGCAGTCGCTGCTCGGCGGCTATGGCTCGATGATCCACCCGATCGGCGCGTGTGCCACGGCGGCGGTCTCCATCGAGGAGGCCCAGGACAAGATCAAGCTGGGCAAGGCGGACTTCGTCATCGCCGGCGGCATCGACGACGTCCAGGTCGAATCGCTCACCGGCTTCGGCGACATGAACGCCACCGCCGAGACCAAGAAGATGACCGACAAGGGCATCCACGACCGGTTCATCTCCCGGGCCAACGACCGGCGCCGCGGCGGCTTCCTCGAGGCCGAAGGCGGCGGCTCGGTGCTCTTGGCCCGCGGTTCGGTGGCCGCTGATTTGGGTCTTCCGGTGCACGCGGTGCTCGCCCACGCGGCCTCGTACGCCGACGGCGCGCACACCTCGATCCCGGCGCCGGGCCTCGGCGCCCTGGGTGCCGGCCGCGGCGGTGAGAACTCGAAGCTCGCCCGCTCGCTGCGTTCGCTGGGCCTGAGCCCGAACGACGTGTCCGTGCTGTCCAAGCACGACACCTCGACGAACGCCAACGACCCGAACGAGTCCGAGCTGCACTCCCTGTTGTGGCCGGCGATCGGCCGGGATGAGAACCAGCCGCTGTTCGTCATCTCGCAGAAGACGCTCACGGGTCACTCGAAGGCGGGCGCCGCGCTGTTCCAGACCGGCGGACTTATCGACGTCCTGCGCACCGGCCGCCTGCCGCAGAACGCCTCGCTCGACACCGTGGATCCGCTCATCGAGCCCAAGGCCACCAACCTGGTCTGGCTGCGTGAGCCGCTCGACCTCGGCGCGGGTGCCGTGAAGGCGTGTGCGCTGACCTCGCTCGGCTTCGGCCACGTCGGCGCCCTGGTCGTCTACGCTCACCCGAGCGTCTTCGAGGGCGCGCTCGCGGCCGCCGGGCGCGACGTCGAGGCCTGGCGGGACGCCGCCACCGCCCGCCTGCGGGCCGGTGCCGCGCACCTGCAGGCCGGCATGCTGGGCCCGCGGGAGCTGTTCACCCCGATCGAGGGCCGCCGCCTGCCGGAGAAGAACGCCCAGGCCGCGGAGATCAACCTCCTGCTCAACGAGGACGTGCGCCTCGGCGATAACGGCATCTACCCCAGCGCCGAGTAACCCTCGCTGACTGTTTCGCTTGCCGACGCCACCCGCCCCGCCTTCCTCCCCCCCGAAGGTGGGGGCGGGTGTTCGCGTTTATCCGCGTTTTATCCACAGCTCATGCCGTTTTGTTGGTGAAGCATCAACGATATCCGGGGTTATCCACAGCTTTGGTTTCGGTGAGCGCGCGGTGGGTTAGAACCGGTTTAGCCTCCGAGGTGTCCACGTCATTCGAGTCCGACACCTACGGGGGATTGTCCACCATGACCACCGCCACCGACCGCTACGTCCACTGGGTTACGCCCACCTACCACGTCCACCTGCCGCCGCTGACGCATAAACGCCTCAAGAACATCGTCAAGCTGCTCGGCTACGACTTTAAAACCGACGCCACCGGAATCCACGTCGAGACCGAAGGCATCTGCTACAGCCTGCTACTCCACGGACCGACCGAAGAGATCCTCATCGCCCGCGCCAACATCTACGACGGCCTGCCCCACTACGCCTCCCACAAGCGCATCCGAGAAGAAGTCGACCGCTGGAACGTCCACCAGATGTGGCCACACGCCTACACCCACGTGTGCGAACATGGCCACACCCACGTCATCGGAGATGTCTCCATGAACTATCTCGGAGGTGTGACCGACAACCAGCTTCTTCTCCACGCCGAGCTGGTGTTTCAGAACGGAGAACGGCTGCGCTCGGAGCTGCAGCAGGCACTCAGTTGACCCCGAAATAGGGACTGAAAAGCGGGTTGTGTTTCCGCCCACATTCAAAGATCTACCATTCAGTCAGGCACGAAACATGTGTGTGTGAAAGGAAACAACGCGCAATGCCACAAGCAATCGTTGTGGGCGCCGGGCTGGTCGGATTATCAACCGCCTGGCATCTACAGGAAAAGAATTATGACGTCACCGTGTTTGACCGCGCGGGCGTCGCTGCTGGATCCTCGTGGGGCAACGCCGGGTGGCTCGCCCCGGGTAAGACCATCCCGCTGTCGAATGCGGGGCTGTGGGCGATCGGCCCCAAGGAGTTGTTCTCTCGGCACTCGGCGCTGCACATGCCGCTGCGGCTGGATCCGAAGCTGTGGAACTTCCTCGCCCGGTTCATGGCGCATGCCAACAACGGTGCGTGGGATCGCACGATGGCACGGCTGACCCCCATCGACCAGGTCGCCCTGGACGCTTTCGACGAGATGGTCGACGGCGGCGTCGAGAACGCCACCAACGCCCGCGATTTCATCGTCGGCTTCGAAAACGAGTCCGCGGCCTCCAGCTTCCTCAGCAAGGTCGAGGGCGCCCGCCGGCACGGCCAGGAGATCCCGCTGGAAAAGCTCGACGACCCGCAGGCGGCGTGCGCCCAGCTTTCCGACGCCGTCGGCGCCGCCTACCGCATGGGCGGACAGCGCTTCATCGAGCCGGGTCCTTTCACGGAGGCGGTGGCTGAAGCCGTCGAGAAGCGCGGCGGCACCGTGCGCACCGGGGTGTCCGTGACCTCGGTGACCTCCTCGGGCAAGCCGGTCGTGGAGCTCGGTACCGGTGAGCAGATCACCACGGACAAGGTCGTCATCGCCAGCGGCGCCTGGCTGCCGGAGCTCGCCCGCGACCTCGGGGTGCGCACCGTCGTCCAAGCCGGCCGCGGCTACTCGTTCTCCGTGCCGACGGAGAAGCCCGCCAACGACTGCATCTACCTGCCCACCCAGCGCCTCGCCATGACCCCGTACCAGGGGCGGCTGCGCATCGCCGGCACGATGGAGTTCCGCCACCCGGACGAGCCTTTCGACAACGAGCGCATCAACTCCATGCTCGAGCAGGCCCGCACCCTGATGACCGGCATCGACCTCAACGACCGCAAGGACGAGTGGGTCGGCTCCCGCCCGGTCACCCCGGACGGGCTGCCGCTCGTCGGCGAGACGAAGGTGCGCGACGTCTACGTCGCCGGCGGCCACGGCATGTGGGGCATCGTTTTGGGCCCGGCGACGGGCCGCTACCTGGCGAAGCTCATCGACACCGGCGAGGTCGACGACATCATCAAGCCCTTCGACCCCCTGCGCTAGCTAGGAGTTCTCGACCTCCGGCAGCTGCTCACCGGCTGCCGGATACGAGTCCTGGGCGCCGCGGGCCAACGTCGCGGCTGCCCCGACGCGGGCGGCGAAACGGGCGGCGTCGACGAGCCCGTCGCCCTCCGACAGGCGGGTGACCAGTGCACCGGCGAAGGCGTCGCCGGCGCCGGTGGTATCGACGGGCTGCACCTTCGGGGTGGGAATCTCGGTGAGCCCCTGCTCGTCGGCGACGAGGGCGCCGGCGGCGCCGAGGGTGAGCACGACCGTCTGGAAACCAGCCTCCCGCAGTTCGCGGGCCAGCTGGTGGGGATCGTCGCTTTCGTGCGGCCGCTCGAGCTGCTCGAGGACCAGCGCGGCCTCGTGCTCGTTGGCCAGAAGCGGGTTGGCCTCAAGCAGGCGTTGCTTGCCGACGGGCACCACCGGCGCCAAGTTCACCACCACCCGCCCGGCGGCGAGCTCGACCGCGCGGTCGAAACCACTGGCCGGGATCTCGCCCTGGAGCAACACGATGTCGGCGCCGCGGATGAGCTCGGCGTGCTGGTCGACATAACTGGCGGTCACGGTGGCATTCGCCCCGGGCAGCACGACGATGGTGTTCTCCCCGCTCGCCGAGACCGTGATGACGGCCAGGCCCGTGGGCTCGGTGGTCGTCGCCACCGCGCGCATGTCCAGCCCCGAGCGGCGCAGATGAGTCAGCGCGGCCTCGGCCTGCGGATCGGCGCCCACCGCGCCGACCATCGCGACATCGCCGCCGAGCAACGCCGCCGCCACCGCCTGGTTGGCGCCCTTGCCGCCGGCGGAAAACGTGCCGCCGGTGCCCATGAGCGTCTCGCCCGGATGCGGGTGCCGGGCCACCCGGGTGGTCAGATCGGCGTTAATCGAGCCGACGACGACGATTTTCTTTCCCTCACGGCGGGATACGCTGGTGGTCATGCCCCGGATTTTAGTGATGCCGACAGCGAAGCGGTAGCGATTAGTGGCTGGTGGTAACAGCCTTATCGATAAGGTAGAAAAGCCCGCGCACCACCACGGTGGCTACCGCGACGATGAGCACCGCCTCGCTCACGTGTGCCCAGGTAAGGGCCCCTCGTGGGACATGAAAGGCACGCGTGCCGCGGCGACAGCGACCGAGATGATCAGCGACCAGAACCAGGAGTGATCTTTGAGGTGCTTATCCATCGATCGTCTCCTTAGCTTGTTGTTCTCCTGTGCGGCCGAGCTTATGAAAAGCTGAATTTTTTCAAGGTTTTATTTCAGCTCTCTCGCCTGTGTAAACGGTTAGCATCACCGCGACGTCGATAAGCATGCGGCCCACTACCCTGGAACGTATGCATCCTGACGACCGCAGCCTGCTGGATATCCTCTCGCGCCGCAGCGATCTGAGCCGCCCGCGCGAGCAGGCCCACTTCTTCTTTCTGCCTTCGCAGTCGGCGGCCGAGTCTTTGGCTAACGCGGCCGCGCAGCACGGTTGGCAGCAGGCGGAGCCGCCACGCCAGCATGGCGACGATGCGCTCGGCTGGGCACTGACCTTGCGTCGCGACGACCAACCGACCAACGCCGAAACCATCCCCGCCACCCGGGAGCTTTTGAGCGATCTCGCCGCCGGTGTGGGCGGGTATTACGACGGGTGGCAGGCCGCCACGGACGTCGGTCTCGATCGGCCTTCCGACGGCCAGGCGATGCTGCTCGAAGAGCTAGACGCCGAAGACCGACGCCACATCGCAGAGCTCGTGCCGCTGCTGGAGAAACTCGGGGTACTGCGCACCCCGGAGGCGTTTGCGCAGTTCGCGGCGGCGGGGCGTATCGAATGGCAGAAAAGGGCGGCGGCGGATCCCGCAAGTGTCGACGATGTCGTCCACCTCCTCGGCACCGCCGCGGGCGAACAGATCGCCCGGGCCACGGGGCTGCGCTGGGTGCTGCTGGTGGAAGGCGAGCACGAGGAGATCGTGCTGGCGGATGCCGAGCGCGGCGTCATCCGCCCCTACTCTGAAGCGCTGCAGTGGTGGCGCGACGACGAAAGCGCCGACCTCGCCGACTTCGTACGCGCCGCGATCGTGCTCATTCAGCAGGAGGACTAGAACTCCATCCCGATCCAGACGGGCTCGGGCACGAGTTCCACGCCGAAGACCGAGACCACGCCGTTGCGGATCGTGCGCGCGAGGTTCGCGAGCTCCTCGGAGGTGGCGGAGCCGCGGTTGGTCAGAGCGAGGGTGTGTTTCGTCGACAGGCGCACCGGGGAGCGCTTCCCTGGGTAGCCGCGGGGGAATCCGGCGCGCTCTATGAGCCAGGCGGCGGAAAGCTTGATGCCGCCGGCGACCTCCCAGGCGGGCATGCGGTCGGCGTCGTCATCGCCGCGGTCGGCGCGGACGCTGTCGCGCACCCGATCGGCCACCTCGGCGGAAACGATGGGGTTGGTGAAGAAGGAGCCGGCCGACCAGGTGTCGTGCTCGGCGGGGTCGAGCACCATGCCCTTCTTGCGGCGCAGGCCCAAGACTTCCTCGCGGACGGCGCGGACGTCCCGACGCTCGCCGGTTTTGCCGGCGAGCTGGCCGAAGCGCAGCGGGGCTGAGAGCCCGTCGGTGGTCAGCTGCAGCTCGATCTCTAGAACGACGGCACGGCCGGTGAACTTGAGGTTGGAGTAGCGATAGGCGAGCTCGAGCTCGCTGGCGGGCACCCAACGGGTCTCGCCGGTGGCGCGCTCATAGAGGCGCACGCGGGTGAGTACGTCGGAAATCTCGGTGCCATACGCCCCGACGTTCTGTACCGGCGTCGCCCCGGCCGAGCCCGGGATGCCGGACAGGCACTCGATCCCGCCGAACCCGCGCTCCACCGCGGCGGCGACCACGTCGTCCCATACGGCGCCGGCGCCGGCGCGGACGAGGCCGTCGTCGCCAAGCGAAACCTCCTTGTTTTCCACCGCCACCGCCACCAGATCCAGCTCCCCGTCCGCGACGACCAGGTTGGACCCGCCGCCGACGATGAGCCAGCTGGTCGCGGTGTCGTCGAGACGCCGCACGACCTCCACGACCGCCTCCGGTGTAGAGCAGCGAACGAAGGCGCGGGGCCGGCCGCCGAGGCGGAGGCTGGTGACGTCCGCGAAGGTGGTGTGGGTGTCGACGGTGACGTTATCGAGGCCGTCGAGAAGCTGGGGCGTAAATGAATCAGTCACGCCTCCCACGGTAGTCTTATGGTTATGGCAACCCGTAGCGAAAACACCGTGACTATCAACCAGCCCCTCGACAAGGTGCAGAAGGCCTACGCCAGCGAGGATTACTGGAAGTTCATCGCCGAAAACCTCTCGCCCGAGCCGGGTGAGGTCGCCGAATTCGAGCCCGGCAAGGCCACCCTCTACGAAGTTCTGCCGCTCGACCTTCTGCCCGAGGCCGTGCGCTCCATGGTGTCGCAGGCGCTGAAGGTCAAGCGCGTCGTCACCGTTGAGGGGGAGAAGTACTCCTATACCGCCGACGTGAAGGGCACCCCGGTGAACTTCTCCGGTGAAGCTGAGATCTCCGGTTCCAACGAGCTGACCTCCCTGGCCTATGACAACGAGGTCAGCGTCGATATCCCGTTCATGGGCCCGGCCATCGAACCGAAGGTCGGCGAAGCACTCGCGGATCTCTTCCAGAACGAGGGCAACCTCACCGAGCGCTGGATCAACGAGAACCTCTAAAACCTCCTGGCCCACAGCACGTCGCGCGGCTGTGGGCCTTCGTGTGCAAGACTAGGGCTCATGTCGCAACGCTCTACCGGTTCCACCGTCGCCAAGGTATTGATCACGATCTTGGTGCTGGTCGTTTTGTTGATCATCCTTGCCGAGGTCGGCCTGCGGATGTTCATGTCCAACCAGATCACCTCCTCCATCGAGGAGCAGTCCCAGCAAGACCAGGTGGAGCTCACCGAGGAGCCCGAGGTCTCCTTCGGCACCGCCCCGCTGGTCTTCGGGCTGTTCGCCGGCCAGCTCAACGAAGTCAACGTGCGCACCCCCTCTACCCTCGAGATCACCGAGCAGGCCGTCTCCGGCCAGCCCGCCACCGACCTGCATATGCAGGGCATGGACTTAAGCGAGGAGATGGTGTCCGATAGGGTCACCGTCACCACCGAGCTGCCGGAGGACTACCTGCTCGCCGTGATGCGCGAGCAGCTCGTCCGGCAGCAGCCGGAGGACGCCGGCCCGCTGGCCGATCACCTCACAGTCACCGACGTCACCGCCAACGGCGCCGACAACACCATCGACCTGGAGTTCGTCCACGGCGCCGCCGTCATCAGCCTGACTCCGGTAGAGCAGGACGGCCAGGTCAGCTTCGCCGCCGACGGTACCCAGATCTTCGGCTTCGACCTGCCCGAGCAGGCCACCGACCAGATCACCGAGGCGTTCGCCGAGGGCGTGAACGCCCAGACCAACGAGGAGGCGAACGTGCGCATCGCCGATATACAGATCCTCGATGGCGCACTGCGCATCACCCTAGATGGCGAAAACGTCCCGCTCGGCGAGCTCGCCCGCCAGGCCGAGCAGTCCGGGGAGCTAGGGCGTGTCTGACAATTTCTTCAGCCAGCTCATGACGGCGATAGCCATCACGCCGACCCGGTAGACAACCGCGAGCTTGTCGTACCGGGTTGCCACACCCCGCCACTGCTTGAGGTTGCCGAAAACCGTTCCACCACGTTGCAGCCCTTGTAGGACTGCGCATCGAACGTCGGTAGACGCCCACCCATCGAGCCTTTCCGCTTCCGGACGGCGATCACGTCCTTCTTCTCCGGGATCGTCGCCGTGATCTTGTGCTCGCGCAGATACCTGTGCACAGCCTTCGATGCATACGCCCTATCCGCGCGCAGTTCATCGGGCCGGGTGCGCGGTCGGCCCACCGTCCCGGGCACCCGCAGGCGTTTCAACAACGGGATCAGCACCGGGCAGTCACCGCGGTGGCCCGCAGTAACGATCATGGTCAGGGGCATGCCATGGCCGTCGACCAGGGCGTGGACCTTGGTAGACAGACCACCCCGTGATCGGCCGACCGCGTGATCAGGCGGCTCGGCCAGCAGGTTGTTGTAATTCGACAAAGCCCCCTGTGACCCGCGTGATGTTCGTGACGTGCTGATGGGCCCGGGTGATCGTCAAAGTCCACCGACACCGACCAGTCGATCAGGTCTTCCGTATCGGCCTGTGTAGGAAGTCGCTGAAGGATCACGTCCGAGGTGTCCGTCCTTGGCCATCCGGTTGTGCCAGGTGTAGACCGTCTGCCAGGACCCGAAGCAGGCGGGCAGGTCACACCGCGCGATCCCTGCCCGAAGGCAGTAGAGGATGGCCTCGAGCATCTGCCGGGGATCGGAGAACGGTCGGCCTTTTCTCCCCGTGCGACGGGGCAGAAGCTCTTCGACCATCTCCCACTGGGCATCACTCAACATGTGAAAACGCGACACGGGAGCCAGGGTCCCATGCCACGCTTCCCTCAATTGTCAGACACGCCCTAGGTTCCGGCGACCCCAACCAGCAACCGGCGTAGCTTTGGGCGTGTGCAGGGCCGGACTCGGGTTTAGGTCGCCCGGTTCTCGCGGCCGCTATGAGTCTCCCCAGGCTTTGAATCACTGATCCGCAGGTCAAGCCCCTGGTAGTGGTGTAACTGGTTTTTGATCCTTCGTTGGTGCTCAGGCGGGTAGTTGCATCAGTGGGTCGGTGTTCACCTCCGTCTGCGAGCTGGTGTCGGTGGTCAGGGCGAGTCGGCATCGGCTCAGGACTTCGAGGCCGAGGCAGCGACGTCCTTCGGCCCATTCGTCGGTCTGCTCGGCCAGGACGGCGCCGATGAGGCGGACGATGGCATCCCGGTTGGAGAAGATCCCTACAACGTCGGTGCGGCGGCGGATCTCGCGGTTGAGCCGCTCGGTGGGGTTGTTGGACCAGATCTTCCGCCACACGTCGTCGGGGAACGTGGTGAAGGCGAGCAGGTCCTCTCGAGCGTCACCGAGGTGGTCGGCGACCTCGGGCAGCCGGTGCTCGGTGTAGTCCAATAGTCGGTCGAACTGGGCGTTGACGGCGTCTGCGGTGGGCTGGTCATAGACGCTGTGCAGCATGGCCTTCACGGCCGGCCACATGGACTTCGGGCACACCGCCATGAGGTTCGCCGCGTAGTGGGTGCGGCAGCGCTGCCAGGCGGCTCCGGGCAGATTCGCCGAGATCGCATCCACGAGGCCGGCGTGCGCATCAGAGGTCACCAGCCGCATGCCGCCCAGGCCGCGGGCGACCAGGTCGGCGAAGAAGGTGTTCCACGAGGCCTTGGTCTCACTGGTCGCCACTTGCATGCCCAGCACCTCGCGGTGCCCGTCGCCGTTGACCCCGGTGGCCAGCAGCACCGAGGCCTTGACGACCTGCTTGTTTTCCCGAACCTTGATCGTCAACGCATCGGCGGTGACGAAAGTCAACGGCCCTGCCTCATCCAGGCGCCGGTGCCGGAACGCGGCGACCTGCTCATCCAGGTCGGCGGCCATGCGGGAGACCTGCGACTTCGACAGTGAGTCAATGCCCAGGGTCTTGACCAGCTTGTCCATGCGGCGGGTGGACACTCCGGCCAGATAGCAATCCGCCACGACGGTGATCAGCGCGGACTCAGCACGCTTGCGGCGCTCGAGCAGCCACTCGGGAAAGTAGGACCCCGACCGCAGCTTGGGCACCGCCACGTCGACGGTGCCAACCCGCGTATCGAGCGGGCGGTGGCGGTAGCCGTTTCGGTAGTTGGTGCGCTCGGCAGAGCGGGCGTTCCACTCCGCCCCGCAGACGGCGTCGGCATCGGCGGACAGCAAGGCGTTGATCATGGTCTGCAGCAGCTCGCGCATCAGATCCGGCGACGCCTCGGCGAGGGCTTGGCCAAGAAGGCCGGCAGGGTCGACAATATGAGGTGCGGTCATCGTGATGACTCCATTCGAGGATTCGGTAAGAGGTTGACTCGAAGGATCACACGGTGGCCGCTCTACATCCGTGCACAACACGAATCTGCAGACGATCTCGGCCACCGAGTTACACCACCTTAAGGGGCATTACTGATCCGCAACCTATAGAGGGATCTCCATCACTGTTACTGCGAGGTGGAGGCTTAAGATTTGAAGGGCATGTCAAATATTGCTTGGGGCGAGAAGTGGGGCCGCGTGCCGGCGGCTTCGTGGGACGCTTGGTGGCACGTACGACCCCTCGATGCGCCATGACCGCCCCGCTGCCTTCTCAAAGCGCAACACCAACCAAGGCGCGCTGGGCTTTCGCCCTCGTCCTTTTGTTTTGCGCCAGCGTCGTAGATGAACTGATCGCGACGGTTCTCATGCTCGAAATCGACAGCACACGTGGGCTGTGGCCTTCTCTTCTTTTCGCGACCACAACAGCGGGCAGCCTCCTTGCCAGCCCTTTATCGCGGTACTTCCTTATCGAAGGGAAAAGCTTAGCGAGGATACTCGCCGGCATTCTCGCATGCGAGGCAGCGGTCATCCTCCCCTGCCTCTACCTTGCTCAGGACCCGGTGCCCGGCCTAGCCGTTTTCGTCGGAGGCCTCCTGGGGCTTCTCGGCGGGGCTCTTTGGGTGGTTGTCCTGCTCTTCGTGGCCGAGGCTTTTGAGAAGCAGGACTACGATTCAGTCAACAAGTGGGTCACGACGGTCCGCAATGCCGGCTTCGTCGCGGGTCCGGCTCTGGGAGGACTCCTCTACTCCCTAGGGTCTCTGTATATCTATGTGGGATGCATCGCGCTTTGCCTCTTAAGCGCCCTGTTCACGCTCACGAAGGTTCCCTCTCTCCCGTATCCTCCGAGCGAGGAAGAAGGCGCCTCGGGCGCTGCCCGGGGGGAGGTTCTTCCGGTCGATTGTGGAGCTGCTGAGGCTGCCCGGTGTGGCCATAAGGCTGCTGCCGCCGATGGGGGTGGCCTTCTTCGGCTCCGTGGTCAACGTGGGCATCGTCATTTATTTGCGCACCATGCAAGAGCGACCGGCCTCGGACTATGGACTGGTCGGGGCGTCGATGAGCGTCGGCCTCGTTATAGGCCCGATAGTGATGCAAGCGATCACACGTGAAAAGACGCAACGAGGAATAGGGTTATCGGGTGTGTTCACCGGGATAGCGATCATCGCGCTGTTCCAGCCCTGGAGCCTGGTGTTCACGATGGCCGCCGGCGTACTTCTCGGCATCGGAAACGGCGGGCAGAATGTCTTCGTGACCTCGCTGCTTATGAAAGCCATCCCGGAGGACAAGCGAACGACGCTCATTTCTGCGTTCGTGTTTTGTATCTATTCCTTCGTGTTCGCATCCTTCGTTGCCGGCCTGTTCTTAACCCCTGCCAACGTCATCCCCTTCATGATCTGCGGCGGTGGAATCACCATTGCCCTCGGCGTTTTCTCTCTGACCAGGAAATCTCTCAGCACCTAGGGTGCCTGATTCTAGGCGACGGTTTCCGAGTAGTTTCCGGATAGTTGGTAGCAGCAGCCATCCGGCCTCGGTCGCCACGTCCCAGGCCCCGGCGGCGCAGGCTCCCCAACCCTCAGCAGACCCCGAGGGTGGTGGCGCTAGTGCTCGGCACGCGGCATCAGGCGACAGTGTGTCCCGCGTACCTATGAGTTTCCAGAGATCCATTGATTTCCGATTACGCACGTGTGTAAAACCCGGTCCGCACTATGCGGCGGCATAGTCGCCGTGGCTGAGTTCCGTTGCTTCACCTCCGCCAGTAGACCAAGACGGCAATCCAGCAATTCTTTTCGGGCTGATCGCCAAGGTGTGAGGAACACTCCGGCAGGCGCATTCCAGCGAGAGAGAATCCGCGGGGCTGCACACCGCGGAAAGAGGCGTATCGCCGTGGTCTCCGTGCGCCCGAGAAGGAGTCTTCTCCGTATTACTGACGCAAGAAACACCGAAACTACGACGCCTCCGCACCAGTAATCACCGGCGCCAAAGGGCACTACCAGGTAGCCGGGCCTCTGCGACCAACTACACGGACACGCACTCCGTAGCTCCGGCAGTGCATCCCTACCGCCCAGCCCAGGCGCCTTATTTCAGGCGATCCCACCCGGCCACGCGCGTAGCGAGGCGCTGCGCCCCGGCCTCGAGGGCGACGACGGCGTCGTCGACACCCGCGACCGCCGCGATGTCCGCGGCACGGGCAGGCTCTTCCCGCGTGACGACGTGCTCCGCCCCACCGAGATACGCCGCCTCGTATACTTCCGGTGCCACGGCGCGCACCACGAGCACGACCGGTTCCGGCACGGCCTGGCGCACGGTGGCGATCTCCGCGAGGTAAGCATTCGCATCGCGGAGATCGGGATCCGGGGTCAACCAGATCTCTTCCACCCCGTGCTCGACAGCTAGGCGCGCCTCCGAGGCCTTGATCAACCCGTGGTGTTTACCCGATGGGTGCCCCACCGCCACCGCGGATCTCATGTTGTCCGGCACAAGGAATTCCTGGGTCGGATGGACCACGGCCGTGTGCGCTCCGGCGGTGGATGCCGACGTGAGAAAAGCCCGCACCTCATCTGCCCCAGCGGCGGGAGCGAGAACGGTGGTGCGGGCGTTGAGCCAGGTGATGTCGTCCATCTACCAGCCGTAGTTACCCGACAGGATGTCCTTGATCTGCGGACGGACATCGAACCAGTACAGACCGATGGCGACCATGCCGGCCCAGGACAAAAACGGGAAGCGCAGGGCCACCGCCAGGGTCGAGGCAGCGAGGATACCCGTCCACACCCATTTGCTCTGGCGACCGGCGGCGTCATAAGCATCGTCGCGGGTGGTTCCGGCGAGCACCGCTGCCACCAGACCCGTCAGGGCGATCAGCATGTACAGGCCCCACTCGAAAAAGTCATAGGCCATGATTAGGTACTGAGCCGCCATGTGATGCCTCTCATTTCCTCTCGTTGGTCTGATCGTCCTCGGAGACGACTTCCCCGTCAATGATATCGGGCGTGTCTTCTGCAAGAGAATCGGTCTGCTTCTTATCGGCGTCGCCGCGCAAACGCCCCAGCAGGTCGTCGAGGCGGCTGGAGGCATCCGCGCCGTCGTCGGCACCAGCACCGGCACCGGCCGCACCAGCGCCTTCTTTCTTCTGCGTACGCTCGCGGGCCTTGGCGACGGCATCGTCGATCGAGCCGCGCACCGACTGCACCGATTCCGAGACCTGGCCGCGGACCGTGTCATAGGCCTCCGAATCGCGGGTGCCATCCGCGGCGCGGGAGACGGAGCCGTACATCTCCTTGAAGATCTCCTCGGCCTCCTTCGCGAAACGGCCCGAGGCCTCCCGGATGTCGGAGCCGCCCTGGGCATAGGAGAGTTCCTGGCGGGCGCGCGAGGCCGCCTGCTTGAGGCGCTCGCTCAAGGAATCCTGCCCCTTTTCCGCGGTGCGCTCGGCGCGGTCCTCGCGGAGACGATCGCTAAAATCGCTGATCACCTCGCCCACGGCGGAGCCAGCGCTCTTGAGGCTATCGAGCAGGGAGGAACGGTTGCTGTTGTCTCCGGGGAGCTGTTCGGGCATGGTGGCGTGCTCTCCTTGATCGGGTTTCATCGGGTTTAGGCGCCGAAAAGTATCTGGTTAACAGTGTAAATAACCAGACCGGCCAGTGCACCCACGATCGTGCCGTTTAAGCGGATGAACTGCAGGTCCTTACCCACCATGAGCTCGATCTTGTCGCTGGCTTCGCGCGCATCCCACCGGTGCACGGTCTCCGAGATGATCGCGGTGACCTCCCCGGAGTAGTTCTCCGCCAAAAAGCGCACCGCGCCGGTAATCCGCCGATCCAGGCTGGCCCGCAGCTCCGG
The DNA here is from genome assembly GCF_003065405.1 of Corynebacterium yudongzhengii. Taxonomy (NCBI): domain Bacteria; kingdom Bacillati; phylum Actinomycetota; class Actinomycetes; order Mycobacteriales; family Corynebacteriaceae; genus Corynebacterium; species Corynebacterium yudongzhengii. The sequence goes on along the minus strand of NZ_CP026947.1, from coordinate 259,028 downwards.
ATCGCTCTGGATGCGTTTGCCCCAGTGCACGCACATCTCCCGCACCTTGGCCCGCAACAGGGAGTCGGGGTCCTCGGCGGCGTCGATAAGCGCCTGCGAAACGGCCTGCCAGATGGAGGCACCCGCCCCTCGGACCGCGCGGGAGCCCATGATGTCGTCCTTGATGGATTCGACGCGGGCGATCATGGTGGGGTCGTGCTGGAGGTCGTCGGCAAGTTGCGCGATGAAGCGCCGGATGCCGTGGCGGGCCTCATGGTCGGGGTCGTTGTCGATGTCTTCGAGGAAGGCGACGACCTCGCGGTAGACGCGCTCGCCGACGAGGTCGCGGGCAAAGCGCGGCGCCCACTGGGGCATGCGTTCGTCGATGAGCGAGACGATGGTGTCCTCGGCGCCGCCGACCCTTTCGCGGGTCCAGGTGATGATGGCCTCGACGACGGGTTCGGTTTTGCCGTCGTCGATAAGCCCCTGGAGCATGCGGCCGGCGTGTGGGCCCCACTCGGGTTCGGCGAGACGCGCGATGAACTGGGAGTTGATGATCGCTTCGGCGTCCGCCGGGTCGATGGCGCGCACCGCTTTCCCGGTGAAACGGCCGACCTCCCGGGAGACGATCGCGGCGTTATCCTCTTGGCTGAGCCAGGCGCCGATCTTTTCCGGCACCTGTGCGCCGGCTACTTTCTCGGTGATGAGCTGCGGGTTTAAGAAGTTCTCCCCCACGAATCCGCTGAGCGCGGTGCCCAGCTGATCCTTCTTGCGCGGGATCAGGGCGGTGTGCGGGATGGGGATGCCCAGCGGGTGGCGGAAAAGCGCGGTCACTGCGAACCAGTCGGCCAGTCCGCCAACCATGCCGGCCTCGGCGGCCGCGCGGACATAGCCCACCCAGGCGGGCGCGCCGCCGGGCTGGGTCTGCCACCACGAGCAGGCCAAGAAGATGGCCGCGGCCACGCCCAGCAGCGCGGTGACGAAAGCCTTGTGTCTGCGCAGCGCTTGTCGACGCTGCCTTTCCACCTCCGGGCTCGGCCCCGGCACCGTCGAGGGTTCAGACATGGTCTCCATTATGGCCACAGCCGCCTCCGGCAGAAGAAAAGGGCCCGGACCGTCTGGCCCGAGCCCTCATCAAGCGTGCGCGCTAGTTATAGCGACCGGTGCGCTTGGTATAAGCCTTGTAATCCTTGCGGCCGACGACGGCAGCGAGGACGAGGCCGACAACGAGCAGCACCACGCCGATGACACCGCCGATAACCATGAGGGTAACCGGGCTGTGATCGGCGGTGCCGGTGCCCCAGAAGAACTGGGCGAGGCCGAAAAGCAGCGTGCCGAAGCCGGCGAGGGAGGCCATAACCAGGCCCATACCCAACCACGTCGAGGTCTTCAGCAACGAGGAGTGCGGAGCACTGAGGGAGACCGGGTCGTAGCCTTCGATGTAGGCATCCTCGGCGTTACCCGTGTGGTAGGTGGGGTAACCCTCGGTGTGCAGGTTCTCGTTGTGCTCGACGGCGGCGGCGTGGGAGCTCATGACCGTTTCTCTCTTTCGCTTGTGCAGGTGATCAGTGATCGGAACACGACTACTTAGTCAGTTTAGTCGTCCTTGCCGCGGAATGCGGCACGTGCCCTTTCGCGGGTGACCGCGGAGACCGCGGTCAGCGGGATGCCGGCCGGGCAGACATCGGCGCACTCGCCGTAGAGCGAGCAGTGGCCGAAGTTGCTCTCCAGGGAGTCGACCATGTCGCGGGCGCGCTTGCCGCGCTCCTCCTTGCCGAGCGGCATGTTCGCCAGGTGCACGAGCTTCGCGCCGGTGAACAGGTGGGCAGCACCGTTCGGGCAGGCCGCGACGCAGGCGCCGCAGCCGATGCAGGCGGCGTGGTCGAGGGCGAACTCGGCGGTGTTGCTGCCCTGGAGCAGCTCGTCGGCATCCGGGGCGGTGCCGGCGTTCATGGAGACGTAGCCACCCTGCTCCATCACGCGGTCGAGGGCGGAACGGTCGACGACCATGTCCTTGATGACCGGGTAGGCAGCCGAGCGCAGCGGCTCCAGCTTGATGGTGTCACCGTCGGCGAACTCCACCAGGCGCTGCTGGCAGGCCGGGGTGTGCTGGGAGGGGCCATGCGGGCGGCCGTTGACCATGAGGCCACAGGTGCCACAGATGCCCTCGCGGCAGTCGGAGGCGAAGGCGAAGGGCTCTTCGCCGCGGTGCAGCAGGCCAGAGTTGATGTGGTCGAGCAGCTCGAGGATGGACATCTGCGGCTCTGCGTCGTCGACCTTGACGGTCTCGAACGCGCCGTCCTGATTCGGTCCGGCCTGACGCCAGATCTCTACAGTTAGATTCATTACTTGTAGTTCCTTGTCTGCAGCGGGATCGATTCGAAGTACAGCGGCTCTGCGTGGCGGATGAACTCGCCGTTTCCGCCCGGCTCCCAGGCGGAGACGAAGCACCAGTTCTCGTCGTCGCGCTCCGCCTCGCCGTCCTCGGAGAGGTGGTCGTCGCGGTAGTGGGCGCCACAGGACTCGTCGCGGTCGAGGGCGTCGATGCACATGAGCTCCGCGAGGTCGATGTAGTCGGCGACGCGGGCGGCGTACTCGAGAGCCTGGTTCATGTAGTTCTGCTCACCGGTGACGTGGACGTTGGCCCAGAAGTCCTCGCGCAGGGCACGGATCTTGTCGATCGAGGTGGTCAGATCGTCGACGTTACGGGACACGCCGCAACCCCAGTAGAGGATCTCACCGAGCTCGCGGTGGAAGTCCTCGGCCGGGCGCGGGTTGTCCGTCTGGACGTCAAACAGGCGATCGATGCGCTTCTGGGCGCGCTCGACGGCTGCGGCGGCCTCCGCGGACTCGGGGGACAAAGCGTCCTCGCCGAGGTGGTTGGCCAGGAAGTTCGGGACGGTAAACGGCAGGGTGAACCAGCCGTCGACCGACGCGGACAGCAGCGAGTTCGCACCGAGGCGGTTGGCGCCGTGGTAGGTCCAGGAGCACTCGCCGGCGGCGAACAGGCCGTCGACGGAGGTCATCTCGTTGAAGTCGGTCCACAGGCCGCCCATGGTGAAGTGGACGGTCGGGGCGATACGCATCGGGCCCTCGTGTGGGTCCTCGCCGATGGCCTCTTCGTACATCTTGAAGAGGTTGGAGTAGCGCGAATCGATGGTCTCGCGGCCGAGGTTCTCGAAGGCGTCACGGAAGTCCAGGTATGCGGAGTTCTTCAGCGGGCCGACGCCGTAGCCGGCGTTGATCTGCTGGGAGATCGCGCGGGAGGCGACGTCACGCGGAACCAGGTTGCCGAAGGCCGGGTAGCGGCGCTCCAGGAAGTAGTCGCGCTCTTCTTCCGGGATGCTGTTCGGGTCGCGGTCGTCGCCCTTTTCCTTCGGGGACCAGATGCGGCCGTCGTTACGCAGCGACTCGGACATCAGGATGGTCTTCGACTGCCAGGTCGCGTTGACCGGCAGGCCCGTCGGGTGGAACTGGACGAAGGCCGGCGACGCCAGGTAGGCACCCTGCTCGTAGGCGCGCATCATGGCGCTGGCGTTCGAGTTCTTGGCCAGGGTGGACATGTGGTAGACGTTGCCGTACCCGCCGGTGCCCAGGACCACGGCGTGGCCGGTGTGCGGCTCGAGCTCGCCGGTGATCAGGTTGCGGATGACGATGCCGTGGCAGCGACGCTTGCCGTCGGTCTCGGTGACGATGAGATCCTGCAGGTCGGAGTGGGTGAAGATCTCCACGTTGCCGAGGTGGATCTGGCGGGTCAGCGCCGATGCCGTCGACAGCTGTAGCTGCTGGCCCGTCTGGCCGCGGGTGTAGTAGGTACGCGAGACCTGCACGCCACCGAAGGAGCGGGTAGCGAGGGTGCCGCCGTACTCGCGGGCAAAAGGCGCGCCGATGGCGGCCATGTGGTCGATGACGCGGACCGACTCGACGGCCAGGCGCCAGCAGTCGGACTCGCGGCTGCGGTAGTCGCCGCCCTTGACGGTGTCCTTGACATGGCGGTAGGCGGAGTCGTTGTCCACCTTCTTGCCGCGGGCGGAGTTCACGCCACCCTGGGCGGCGATGGAGTGCGCACGGCGCGGGGCGTCGTGGTAGGTGAAGACCTTGACGTTATAGCCCAGCTCGCCAAGCGCGGCGGCCGCGGCGCCGCCGGACAGGCCGGTGCCGACGACCAGGATGGTGAACTTCCGGCGGTTCAGCGGGGAGACCAGGTTCATGTGCTCCTTCTGGTGCTCCCAGGCCTCCTTGCTGGGCACGCCCTTCGGCTCAGCGCTGTCCAGGATGGTGCCAACCTTCACGCCGGCGACGGACGACTCCGGGTTGACGAAGTTGTCGCGATCGTGGGTGCGATCGGTGTTTTCAGTGTTACTCATGGCTTCGTTCTCCTAGCCGACCAGGCCAACGGCGATGGACAGGGGCATTACGATGTTGCCGATCATGACGACAGCGGGCACGACCGCGGCGAGGAAGGCGAAAACTCCCATCCACTTGCGGCCGGTGATGCCGAGGTCCGAGGCGGCCAGCTTGATTCCGTGGAACAGGTGCAAAAACAGCGCCAGCATCGCGATGATGTAGAAGATGGTGACCGGCCAGCGCGAGAAGGTGGCGATCATGTTGTTCTGGATCTCGCCGTGCACGAACTCGCTCGGGGCGGCCGGCTGGACGCCCATGGTGAGATCCAGGACGTGGAAGATGATGAACGCCAGCAGGATGACGCCGGTGATCAGCATCGAGCGGGTCGCGGTGGTGTCCAGCCCGCCCATGAGGTTGGAGCGGGAGAACTTGCCGCGCGACTGCTTCGAGCGGCTGGCCAGGGTGATGGCACCGTGGATGTGCAGGATCACCGCGACCAACAGGACGATACGGGCGATCCAGAGGAGGCCCTCCTCCGGCAGCAGCGGGGCGCCCGCCTCCCGCAGCCAGCGGCCGTATTCGTCGATCGCCGGGACGCCGTTGTGGTCCGGCATAAAGATCTTCAGGTTGCCGACCATGTGGATCAGCACATAGATGGCGAAGATCAGGCCGGTGATGGCCATTACGAGCTTCATGGCCCACGTCGGGTAGGCCGGCCGCTCACGTAGCGGCTGTTCAGTAATTTTGCCGTGACGGATTGCCTCACGGTCCACATTATTCACAGTCATGGCACCTCCAGTGTCGTAATCACTTTAAAGCCCCACCGGGGACCAGACCAGCGAGACCCGTCTTCTGCGGCGCTTTAAGCTCTGCCAACGGTGCGTGCAAACTCGTCACCGCGAGGTTAGGGTGTCCTATATTGTCCAGCATTCACACCGTCTTCGTGGGCCCTACACGTGAAATTCACAGGCGTACACTCCACTACCTTCGCAAGTGTGACCTTCACCACGCCTGGTTTTCCGCCCAATACAGGCCACCCCGTTAGGTGTCATACTTTCGGCGGATAACGGATTCACACACCTACGCCACACTGCTGCGAAGACCTTCACAAAATCGACCTCGCTTTTTACCTTAAGAAGGTGAGCCGCCTCACGGTATTCTTTCGGCATGGCCAAGACCTATGTCGGATCGCGCCTGCGCCAGCTGCGGCGCGAACGGGACCTCAGCCAGGCGGCGCTCGCCGAGTCTCTCGGCCTATCCGCCAGCTACGTCAACCAGATCGAACACGATGTCCGCCCGCTCACCGTCCCAGTGCTCATGCGCATCACGGATACCTTCGGCGTGGACGCCACGTTCTTCTCGCAGGACGATGACTCTCGCCTGCTCGCCGAGATCCAGGACGTCATCCAGGACCGCGAGCTGGTCACCAACTCCACGGCCACCGGTTTAGACCTCCACGAGCTCTCCGAGATGGTCTACAACCACCCGGACATCGCACGCACGCTCGTCGATATCCATCGCCGCTATCGCACCGTGCGCGACAAGCTCTCGCTGGCCACCGACACCCGCCGCGTTGCCCCCGGCCAGCAGGCCTTATCGATGCCACACGACGAGGTCCGCGACTTCTTCTACACCCGCCAGAACTACTTCGACACCCTCGATCACTGGGCGGAGTCCCTCGCCGCGGACGTGGGGGTGGCCACCTCCCATATCTCGGAGACCGAAAAGGCACTCGCCGAGCGCCTGCGCGAAAAACACGGCATTGACCTGCACACCTCCGAAACCCCGGGGCTCCTCCACCAGCTCGACGCAGCCTCCGGAACACTCCGCCTCGCCAGCTTCCTCACCACCGGACAGCGCGCCTTCCGCATGGCGGCAGAGCTGGCGCAGCTCGAGGCGGAGCCGCTTTTCGACGAACTCATCGCCGCCGAACCCTTTAGCTCCACGGCCTCGCGCAACCTCGCCCGGCGCGGCATCGCCAGCTACGCCGCCGCCGCGACGGTCATGCCCTATCGCCTGATCCACCGGGAAGCGGAGCGCTGCGGCTATGACGTCGAACACCTCATGAACGTCTTCGGCGTCGGCTACGAAACGGTCGCCTCGCGGCTGTCCACCCTGCAGCGGCCGAATCTGCGCGGGGTGCCTTTCACCTTCGTGCGCGTCGATCGCGCGGGCAATATGTCGAAGCGCCAGTCCGCCACGGGCGTGCACTTCACTAACTCCGGCGGTACCTGCCCACTGTGGGTGGTCTACGAGACCTTCGCGCGGCCGGGCACGATCGTGCGCCAGCACACCCAGATGCCCGACGGGCGCGACTACCTGTGGGTCGCCCGCACCGTGCGCCATCATCACGGCCGCTTCACGGATACCGACAAGCTCTTTTCCATCGGTTTGGGCTGCGAGGTGCGCCACGCCGATCGCACCATCTACTCCCGGGGGCTGGATCTGTCGAAGTCCGCGAACGCCACCCCCATCGGCGCGGGTTGTCGCACCTGCCCGCGCAGCAACTGCCCGCAGCGGGCGTTCCCGGCGATCAACACGGAGCTAGAGATCAATCCTCATCGCTCGTCGATTGCGCCCTACTGACCTCGCGGCGCGCGACCTCTCGGGGGTTATACGTCGACGAGCGGATCTTCGGCGAGCGGTCGAAGTTGGAGGCGATCGCACCGGCCAGCACGCCGAGCGCCGTGGAGAACCACCCGATGCGCACATAGGTGCCGACGCCCACCGCCGCCCCGTCGAGCTGTTCGCTCAAATAATCCGGTGGCACGATGACGGCGGCGAGCAGCGTCAGCGCGACGATGCCTAAGGCGAAGACGACGAGCACGGTCAGGCCGACCGTCGTCGAGGTCACCGCGTTATCGAGCCTGCCCAGCCACCGCGGCGAGCGTCGGGCGGGTTTCTGCCACAGCCCGTTCGACAAGACCAGCGATACGGTGAGCACGCCGACCGCGACGAGGCTGATCCCGGCGAGCCGGGGCAGGCTCACCGCCTGGGCGAGCATCCAGATCGACCCGTAGAAGATGCCGAAACCGCCGGTCGCGCCCACCGCGGCGAACACGCTGCCGAGCGCCCCGAGCAGCCGGCCCGGCTGGTTCGCCCGCACCAGGCCGAGGTATAAACGCATCACCCCCGCCGAACCCGAAGTCTGCGCCGGACGCGGCGCGGCGAGCTCGCTGAGCACACGCCCCAGCCGGCGCCGCTGGCCGAGGACGCCGAGCGCGGGGACGGTGACCACGGCGAGGCTGCCGTCGTCACGCATGCGGAAAGAATCCGGGCCCTGCGTACCTGTTAAGGGCTGGTCCGTGACGTAGATGAGGCGATCCCACCCGTAGGAGGCGAGATCCTCGCGCGCCTGGTCGAGATCGCCGTCACTATTGCCGGAGGCCTCGAACTCTAAGTAGGTGCCCTCGACGACGGGAACCTTTAGGCCGGCGTCGCGCAGGGCGGCACGGGCGTCGCGGGCGGGGATGCCGGGGTCGGCGACGATACCGACGGCGACATCACTCGGAAAAGAAGAGCTTGGAGCCATGAGGCCCCAAGCTTACATGCGGTCACTCTAATTACTAGAGGTTGATCATGTGGCCCTCGATGCCGTGGGCCGCCTCCTTCATCGCCTCGGAGATCGTCGGGTGGATGTGGACGTTGCGGGCGATCTCGGCGGCGGTGAGGTCGTAGCGCTGCGCCAGGGTCAGCTGCGGGGTGAGGTCAGCGACGTGCGAGCCGACCATGTGGGCACCGAGCAGTTCGCCGAACTCGGCATCGGCGACGATCTTCACGAATCCCAGGGTCTCGTTGGCGCCGACTGCCTTGCCGTTCGCGGAGAACGGGAAGGACGCGACCTTGATCTCCTTGTCCGGCCACTTCTCCTTCGCCTGCTCCTCGGTGTAGCCGAAGGAGGCGACGTTCGGGTTGCAGAAGGTGGCGCGCGGCATCATCTGGTAATCACCCAGCGGCTGGGTCTCGGCGCCGGCGATCACCTCGGCGGCGACGACGCCTTGTGCCTCGGCCACATGCGCGAGCTGCAGCTTCGCGGTGACGTCGCCGATGGCGTAGATGTGATCGACGTTGGTGCGCATGTACTCGTCGATGTCGATGGCCCCGCGCTCGGTGAGCTCGACGCCGGTGTTTTCGAGGCCGAATCCCTCGACGCGCGGGCGGAAGCCGACAGAGACCAGCACACGGTCGACGGTGATCGTCTCGGTCTTGTCGCTGCCCTTCTTCTGGTAGTCGACCTCGACGGAATCGCCGTTGTCGCGGACCTCGGTGGTGGCGTGGCCGGTGAGCAGCTTCACGCCCAGCTTCTTGTAGGCCTTCTGGATGACCTTGGAGACCTCGGCGTCCTCGTTCGGCAGCGCGCGGTCCATATACTCGATGACGGTGACGTCCACGCCGTAGTTGGCCAGCACGTAGGCGAACTCCATGCCGATCGCGCCGGCGCCGATGATGACCATGCTCTCCGGCAGGTCGGCGTCGAGGATCTGCTCCTCGTAGGAGACGACTTTCTCGGACAGCTCCACGCCCGGCAGGGTGTTGACAACGGAGCCGGTAGCGATGATGCAGTCATCGAAGGTGACGGTCTTGCCCTTGTCCTCACCGTCGGTGATTTCGATGGTCTTGTCATCGGTGAAGGAGCCCAGACCGTTGATCTCGGTGATCTTGTTCTTCTTCATCAGGTAGTGCACGCCACCGACGATCTTCTCCGAGACCTTGCGGGAGCGCTTGTGGGCGGCCCCGAAGTCGAACTCGACATCGCCGGAGATGCCGAAAGTCTTGGCCTCGTTGTTGAAGGTGTAGGCCAGCTCGGCGTTGCGCAGCAGCGCCTTGGAAGGGATGCAGCCCACATTCAGGCAGACACCGCCCCAGTACTGCTTCTCGATAACAGCGACCGACTTCCCCAGCTGCGCGGCCCGGATGGCGGCGACATAACCACCGGGACCGGCGCCGAGAACTACTACGTCATAATGTTCATTAGCCATAGCACTAAGAATACGTAAAAGGGTCCTACACGTCGACGCTTATCGACGCCTAGGACCCTCCGCCCTCAAGCGTGGCGGCGTGAAACAGGCTGTTAGAACAGGCCCAGGGCCAAACCCAGCTGGGAAGAACCCGAAGAACCGAGGTGGATGAGGCTACCGAGGAAATCGTTGATCTGCAGCTGAATCGTCTCGAAGATGGTCATTGAGCCCTCTTTTCTGTGGTGGAGTTGTTAGTGGGCTGGAAGCCCCGTGACAGACGGTACGCGTGGTGCATACCTTGTTGGCCGAAATTATGGCATACATACCACTTGCCCACCACCGCAGGCGGCGTTAAGGTTCTTTGCAGGTTACGTGTCACGTGCATGTAACACCTGAAAGAAGCTTGCGATTACGCTTTGTGTAAACCCTGTGCTCTGTCGAGTACGTAGTCTCCCACGCACTAAGGATCGAATAGCCGTGAAGAAGTTACTGCGCTCTCTTGCCGCCCCGACCGCGGCAGTCGCCTTGGCCCTTACCGCTACCCCGACCGTCCTCGCCCAAGGGGCCAATACTGCCACCGCTACTGCGGCAGCCACCGTCACTGAACTGACTGAACCCTCCCCGGACGTCAAGGACCGTAAGTGGTGGAAGATCGCCACCGAGAGCCCGGACGTCGAGGCGTACTCCGCTTACTCCCCGGCCATGGACCGCGAGATCCCGCTGGCGGTCATCCCGGCTACCAACGAGGCCGGCGAGCGCGTCGAGGGCGCCCCGATCATCTACATGCTCAACGGCGCCGGCGGTGCTGAGCAGAACAACGACTGGTTGACCCTCAACCCGACCACCGATGACAATCTCGGCACCATCGACTTTTACAAGGGCAAGGGCGTCAACGTAGTCATCCCGATGGCTGGCGCATTCTCCTACTACCTGGACTGGGTTTCCGAGCCCAACGGCTCCTACCTCAAGGGCCCGCAGATGTGGGAGACCTTCCTGACCAAGGAGCTGCCTGGCCCGCTCGAGTCCACCCTCAACGCGGGTGAGCAGCGCGGCATCATCGGCTTCTCCATGTCTGCACTCCCGGCGCTGCTGTACGCTGCCCACAACCCGGACATGTATGGCGCTGTCGCTGGTTTCTCTGGCCACTACCAGACCACGAGCCCGATCGACCACGCCGTTCACAGCCTGACTCTGGATCGTGGTGGCGCTACCGTAGACCAGATGCTTGGCCCCATCGGTGGCCCGCGCGCGGCGTACAACGACGTCGTCGGCAACGCGCATAATCTGCACAGCACCGCGGTCTACGTCTCTAACGGCTCCGGCCTGGCCGCTGAGACCGACCTGCCTGGCTACTACATTCGCAACGGTGCCCCCGAAATCGCGGCCAGCGCTAACGCGGCGGTCCTCCAGGTCGAGGGTGGCGTTATCGAAGGTGCGACGAACCACTCGACCCACAACCTGAAGGCCAAGCTCGACCAGCACGGCATCGACGCTGTATACAACTTCCGCAACACCGGCACCCACTCCTGGCCGAACTGGCGCGCCGACGTCCACGAGTCCTGGCCGGTCTTCGAGCAGGCGTTCTTCGGCTAATTCTCTTTCGGCCCACGCCTGCCGCATCACCGCCCCGTTCCGGCTCTGGCCGCGGGGCGGTTTTTCGTATGTACCGTGGAGGCATGGACCGCCTCGACATCGACCCGGTAGACCTCGAGCCGATCGACTCCCCCACTGCCCTGAGCTGGGCCGCTGAGTGGTCGGAGCAGACCGACCGTGCCCATCCCCGCACCTCGTTGCAGGCGAAGATTCGCCGCATCCTCGACGCCGACGACCGCATCGCCTACGTCGTCCGCCGCGGCGAGCACCTTTATAACTTCTGGCGCGACGAAACCAACCCCCGCGGGCTGTGGCGGCGCACCAGTCTAGAGAGCTTCCGTGCCCCCGAGACCGACTGGGACACCATCATCGACCTCGACGTCCTCGCCGCCGAAGAGGACGAGGATTGGGTCTGGAAGGGCGTGCACATGCTCGTCCCCGACTATGACCGCGCCCTCATCCGCCTCTCGCGCGGCGGCGCGGACGCCACGGTCATCCGCGAGTTCGACATCCCCACCGAAAGCTTCGTCGAGGGCTTCGAACTCCCCGAGGCCAAACACGACGTCTCCTGGATCGACCGCGACACCCTCCTCGTGGGCACCGACACCGGCGAAGGCTCGCTGACATCCTCGGGCTACCCGGCGCAGGTGCGGCGTTGGCACCGGGGACAAAAGCTTCTCGACGCCGAGATCCTCGCCTCCGGCTCCCTCGACGATGTCGCTGTCGGCGGGTGGTGCGATACCCACACCGGCCGCGTCGTCATCGGCCGGGCGCTGGATTTCTATTCCTCGCGCACCACCGTCACGACGCCTAGCGGCCTGCAGACCCTCGAACTGCCCGAAGACTGCGAGGTCTTAATCAGCCGTGACTGGCTGTTCATCCTCCCGCGCACCGCATTCGCCGACGTCCCCGCCGGCGGCTTGGGCGTGATCGACCTCGAGGACTTCCTCGCCGGCGCCCGTTCTTTCCGCACGATCTTCACCCCCTCGCCGTCGACCTCTTTGGAATCCCTCGCGCTCACCGAGAACTTCCTGGTCATGACCGTGCTGGACAACGTGGCCACCCAGCTGTTGGTGCGGCCTTTGGCGCAGATGGCGGCGCCGTCGACACCTTTGCGACTGCCAGAGAAGATGACCGCCCGCGTGGTGGCCACCAGCTCGCACGACGGCGACGAGATCTGGATCAACGGCTCCTCGTTCACCCTGCCCGCCACGCTGTTTCGGGCGGATCTCTCCGAGTCCTTCGAGGCCGAGGAGATCGTCACGACTCCCCCGCGTTTCCGGGCGGCGGGCATCGAGACCCGCCAACACTTCGCGATCAGCGCCGACGGCACCCGCATCCCCTACTTCATCACCGGCGATTTCACGCGCGGCAAGCGCCCGACGCTCGTGGGTGGCTACGGCGGCTTCGAGATCTCCCTAACCCCCGGCTACTCCCCGGTGCAAGGCCTGGCGTGGTTGCAGCGCGGCGGGTTCGTGGTCACCCCGAACCTGCGCGGCGGCGGCGAGTTCGGCCCCGAATGGCACTCCCAGGTCACCGGCGTGCAGCGCCACAAGGTGTGGGAGGATCATGAGGCTGTGCTGCGGGATGTGGTCACGCGCGGCTACACGACGCCCACCCAAATCGGTATCCGCGGCGGTTCGAACGGAGGCCTGCTCACCGCGGGCGCGCTGAATCGCTACCCGGACGCCTTCGGCGCGGCCGTTGTCCAAGTCCCGCTGACGGACATGCTGCGCTACCACACGCTCTCGGCCGGGGCTTCGTGGATGGCGGAGTACGGCGATCCCGACGACCCCGTCGAACGCAAGGCCATCGAATCCTGGTCGCCGCTCCACAACGTCGCCGACGCCTCCGAGGTGACGTATCCGCCCGCCCTGGTCACGACCTCCACCCGCGACGACCGCGTCCACCCCGCCCACGCCCGCCTCTTCGCCCACGCGCTGGCGAAAGCCGGACACGACGTCGACTACTACGAAAACATCGTCGGCGGACACGCCGGAGCCTCGAACAACGAGCAGGTCGCGCATATGGAGTCGCTCATCTTCACCTGGCTCAGCGAAAAAGTTGGGGGTTAGGTTCTGGTGGTTGGGTTGGTTTAGGGCTGGGTTCGTTTGGGGCGCTTCCGCCCAGCGATAGCGCACCATAAGGATGCGGAGGCTTAGTCCGAGTCGCGGCCGGTTCCGTGGGGTCTGCGGGGAATTCGAACGCAAATGCCTGAAGGAAGAACCTTGCAGGACGCACAATCAGGCCATTTTCTCGCACAAAACCTTGAAGGACGCGCCCTACAAGCATCTTCCTTCAAGGGTTTGAATAGCAGCAACGGCAAACCGCGCCGAGAAGCAGACCTACAGAACGCCACGCAACCTAGGGGCCATGGGACGTTATCACGTTTGCGCGCCCGGCCGAAAGGAGTCAGCCCTAAAGGAGTCCCGCGAGGTCGAAATCAGCACTCCTTTAGATGCTACTCATTTCGACCAGCGATATCGCTTTATGCCCGCTTTATACCCGTAGAGACATTGGCAGACCACGCGAGTGTACCAGAGGGGCGAATGGTGCTGCTGTGACCAAACGTCAGGCCCCTCCCCTGCGTTCCCGGCCAAACCCTCATGTTGCACTAACGCTGGTCGAAAGGAGTCGCCCAGAAACGAGTCCCGCGCGGTCGAAATCAGGGCTCCTTTCGATAGGACTCCTTTCGACCAGCGATAGCGCAACACGCAAAACCGCCGCAAAACCGCCCAAAACGCCCTACACCAAAACCCCACCAGACCAGCACCCGCCCCACACCCGAGTAGCATTAGCCGGGATATGACTACTCGCCTGCGCTCTACCCCGATCCCCGGCACCCGCGATTCCTACACGGGTGTCGATTTCAACCTGGGCTTTCACATCCGCCATTACGATCTGGAGCTGAATTACCGGGTCGAGCCGAACCGCTTGGAGGGCACGGCGAACCTGCAGCTGGTGACGTGGAAGGACCTGGATCAGCTCACGCTGGACCTCATGCCGAACATGACGGTCAGGCGCATCACGGTCGCTGATTCAAAGGCGCGCGAGATCACGGTGGCGCGTTTCCGGCAGTCGAACGACAAGCTCCGCGTCAACTTCGCCGAGACCGTCCCCGTGGACTCTGCGTTCACGCTGGTCATCCGCTATGCGGGGACCCCGCGTCCGCGGCGCACCGCGTGGGGTGAGATCGGCTGGGAGGAGCTGGAGAACGGCTCGCTGGTCGCCTCTCAGCCGAATGGCGCGCCGAGTTGGTTCCCGTGCGATGACACCCCGGACGAGAAGGCCACCTATGACATCGCTATCACGGCCGATCATCCGTACACGGTGGTGTGCAATGGCGATCTCGTCGAGAAGAAACGGCAGTCGTCGACGACGCGGTGGCATTATCGCACGCGCCACCCGATGGCGACCTACCTCGCAACCGTGCAGGTCGGCGAGTTCCAGCACCTCGATCTCGGGGGCCGCTGCGACGCCTGGGTGCCGGCCGAGCTCGTCGCGGACGCCCGGCGCGAGCTCGCCGATCAGGACGAGATGCTCAATCTCTACGAAAAGCTCTTCGGCGAGTACCCGTTTGCGCGTTACACGGTCGTCGTCACGGAGGATGAGCTGGAGATCCCGCTTGAGGCCCAGGGCTTATCCATTTTCGGCGCCAACCACATGCGTACTGCCGGCCGCTGGGAGCGCTTGATCGCCCATGAGCTCTCGCACCAGTGGTTTGGCAACTCGCTGGGTTTGGCGCAGTGGAATGACATCTGGCTCAACGAGGGTTTCGCCTGCTACGCGGAGTGGCTGTGGTTTGAGCACCGCGGTCGCGCGATCGAGGAGTCGACGCGGCATCACTACGATGAGCTAGCGAAGAAGCCCGCAGACCTCCTGCTGGGCGACCCGGGCCCGGAGGATATGTTCGACGATCGCGTCTACAAGCGCGGCGCGCTGACCGTCCATGCCCTGCGCGTGCTCTTGGGGGATGCCGCCTTCTTCGAGGCCATCCGCAACTACATCGCCAGCGGCACCCACGGCATCGTCGAGCCGGTGGACCTGCGCCGCGAGCTCTACAAGCTGCACCCGCAGGCCGAGGTCGACGAGGTCTTGCACGCGTGGCTCGACAACCTCGAGCTTCCGGAGTACCCCCTGTGAGAGCCCTGTCGCTGGCGACGCTCTTCGCCGCCCTCTCCGGTTTCGGCGTCATCATCGTCGCCGGCCGCAGCCTCGGCGAGGAGCTCTACGACCAGTTCATGGCCTATTGGGGCCTGTTCTTCGCGCTGACGGGGCTTCTCGACGGCCTCATGCACGAAACCACCCGCGGCATCTCCGCCAAGTCGCACCAGCGCACCGACGCCACGCGCCCTGCGGCCACCCGCCCGTGGCGCTTCGGCGCGGTCATCGGCATCACGGTCGCCGTTCTCGCGCTTCTTACGGCCCCGTTGTGGGTGCCGTTGCTTATCGACGACGGCCGCTCCCCCGCCGTCCTCATGGCCATCGGCCTTCTGTCCTATACCTTCCAAACGGTGCTCTCGGGCGTGCTCTCCGGCCTGAAGGCCTGGCCGCGCTATGCCACGATGGTGGCGATCGACTCCGGCATCCGCCTCGTCCTCGCACTCATCGCGTGGGCGGCGGGCTGGGGGCTGACCGGCTTCTTCGTCATCACGGTCATCGGCGCGCTGAGCTGGCTCATCGTGTTGCGGCCGCAGCACCTGCGCGCCGCCGTCGATGTCTCCCCCGGCGTGTTCGCCCGCCGGCTGGGCTGGGCGATGGCCGCCTCCGGCTCCTCGGCCGCGCTCATCACCGGTTTCCCGGTACTGATGAAGATCACCTCGGATGATGCCGCCTCGCTCACGGGGGCTAGCCTGAGTGGCGTGATCGCGGCGGTGACTTTTACCCGCGCCCCGATTCTGGTGCCGGTGCAGCGCTTCCAGTCGGCGCTGATTGTCCGCTTCGTCGATCAGCGCACCCGCTCCGCGCTGCTCATGCCGATCGGACTCGTGCTCGCCGTGGGGCTTCTCGGCGCCGTGGCGGCCTGGCTGATCGGGCCGTGGCTCATGGTGGTCATCCTCGGCGAGGGCTTCTGGGTCTCCGGGCCGATGCTGGCGGCTCTGACGTTCGCCTCGGCGTGCACGGGATCGCTCATGATCACCGGCGCGGCCACCCTGGCCGGCGAGCGTCACCGGCTGTATGTGCTCGGGTGGGTCATCGCCACGCTCGTCGCCTTCGGGGTGCTCCTTGTGCCGCTGCCGCTGGAGATCGGGGTCGCCACCGCGTTGATGATCGGGCCGGTCGCCGGCGCCGTCGTCCACCTCAGCACGCTGCCGAGCGACGTATAGTTGCAGCCATGACCAGACTGCTCGTGACCGGCGGCGCCGGCTTCATCGGCGCCAACTTCGCCCGCCTGGCCGTCTCCCGCGGCCTCGAGGTCGTGGTGCTGGATAAACTCACCTACGCGGGCAACCGGAAAAACCTCGCCGGCGTTGACGTCGAATTTCACGAGGGCGATGTGTGCGATGAGGCGCTCGTCGATAAGCTCACCCGCACCGTGGATGCCGTGGTCCACTTCGCCGCCGAAAGCCACAACGACAACTCGCTGGATGATCCGCGCCCCTTCGTCGATACCAATGTCACCGGCACGTTCACGCTGCTGGAGGCGGCGCGACAGCACGACGTGCGCTTCCACCACATCTCCACCGACGAGGTCTACGGCGATCTCGCGCTCGACGATCCACAACGCTTCACCGAGACCACCGCGTACCGGCCGTCGAGCCCGTACTCGGCGACGAAGGCCGGCTCCGATCACCTGGTGCGCGCGTGGGTGCGTTCTTTCGGGCTGCGGGCGACGATCTCGAACTGCTCGAATAATTATGGGCCTTACCAGCACGTCGAGAAGTTCATCCCGCGGCAAATCACCAACATCCTCACCGGGCGCACCCCGAAGCTCTACGGCACCGGCGAGCAGGTGCGCGACTGGATTCACGTCGACGACCACAACGAGGCGGTGCTGACGATCCTCGCCAAGGGGCGCCTCGGCGAGACCTACAACATCGGCGCGGATAATGATCACGTATCGAACAAGCAGGTCATCGAGTTAATCTGCGAGCTCATGGGCGCAGAGGGCTACGAGCACGTCGCCGACCGGCCCGGCCACGACCAGCGCTACGCGATGAATTCGACGAAACTGCGCGAAGAGCTCGGCTGGCGGCCGCGCTACACCGACAATCACACTGGCATGCGTCAAGGCCTGCAACAGACCATCGCGTGGTATAGGGACAATGAGAGTTGGTGGCTGCCGGCGAAGAAGCGCACCGAAGACCATTACCGAGAAAGGGGCCAGTAGCTGTGATCGAGGGACTTAAAATCATCGATCTGAGCGTGCACGAGGATCAGCGGGGCTGGTTCAAGGAGAACTGGCGCCGCAGCTGGCTGCCGGGTTTTCAGCCGGTGCAGCAGAACGTGTCATTCAACGCCGAGGCCGGCACCACTCGGGGACTACACGCCGAGCCCTGGGACAAGCTCGTCTCCGTCGCCACCGGCCGGGTCTTCGGCGCCTGGTACGACCTGCGCGAAGACTCGCCGAGCCACGGCCAGACCCAGACGGTGGAGATCACCCCGGACACGGCCGTCTTCATCCCGCGCGGGGTGGCCAACGGCTTCCAGGCGCTCGAGGACAACACGACGTATCTCTACCTCGTCAACGCCCACTGGTCGCCCGAGGCGCGCTACACCAACATCTCGTATCGGCGAATCGACTGGCCGCTCGAGCCGCGCAACCTCTCTGACAAGGACCGCGAGGCCCCGCTGGAGGCGCCCGCGATCCCGGCGCGCAAGATCCTGGTCACGGGTGCCGACGGCCAGCTCGGCCGCGCCTTGCGGAAGGTGCTGGGTAAACGCGGCGAGTTCTGCTCGCGCGCCGAGTTCGATATCACCGCCCCGCCGGAGCGCGACTGGGCGCAGTACGCGGCGATCATCAACGCCGCCGCCTACAACGATGTCGACGGCGCCGAGAATGACCGCGCCGCCGCCTGGGCAGTCAACGCCACGGCCCCGGGCAGGCTCGCGCAGATCGCCCAGGAGTACGACCTGACGCTGGTGCACGCCTCCACCGACTACGTCTTCGACGGCACGCAGGACTGCTATAGCGAAGACGACCAGCCGGCTCCCCTGTCGTTCTACGGCGCCTCGAAGGCCGCCGGGGAGGCGGCCGCGGCGGGAGCCCCGAAGCACTACGTGGTGCGCACCCAGTGGGTCTACGGTGAGGGCGGAAACTTCGTCGATACGATGGCGGATCTCGCGCGCCGGGATGTTCAGCCCCAGGTGGTCCACGACCAGGTCGGGCGCATCACCAGCGCTGAGGAGCTTGCCAAGGGTATCGTACACTTGTTGGACACTCGTTCAGACTACGGAATCTATCACCTCACCGGCGGCGGCGATGCGGTGGGGCGCGACGAGATCGCCATGGCGGCGTTCATCGCGCTCGGCAAGGATCCTTCCGACGTGCACCCCACCACCACGGCCGCCTACTACGGCGAGCGCGCGCACGCCGAGCGCCCACAGCGCACCGTGTTGGACACCAGCAAGATCGAGGCCACCGGTTTTCGCCCCGGCAACTGGCGTGCGAACTTGGCGGTGTATCTGGCATGAAGGGCATCATCCTCGCCGGCGGTTCCGGCACGCGGCTTTTCCCGCTGACCCGGGGGATCTCCAAGCAGCTCATGCCGATCTACGACAAGCCGATGATCTACTACCCGCTGACCACCCTCATCCGGGCGGGCATCCGGGAGATCCTCGTGATCACCACCCCGGAAGACTCCGCGGCCTTCCGCCGGTTGCTTGGCGACGGCTCCCAGCTCGGCCTCATGATCGACTACGCCACCCAGCCACGCCCCGAGGGCTTGGCGCAGGCTTTTCTCATCGGCAAGGACTTCATCGGTGCCGACTCCGTCGCCTTGGTCTTGGGCGATAACGTCTTCGACGGCCACGGCTTTACCACCGCGCTCGCGCACTGCCAGGACCCACGCGGCGGCATCGTGTTCGCCTACGAGGTCTCCGACCCGCAGCGCTATGGCGTCGTCGAGTTTTCCGACGACGGCCGTGCCCTCTCCATCGAGGAAAAGCCCGCGCACCCGAAGTCCAACCACGCGGTGGTGGGCTTGTACTTCTACGACAACCACGTCGTCGACATCGCAGAGCAGGTCACCCCCTCTGCCCGCGGCGAGTTGGAGATCACCGCCGTCAACGACGCCTACCTCCAGGCCGGCCAGCTGACCGTGCAGCGCATGATGCGCGGCGACGTCTGGCTCGATACGGGCACCTTCGATTCCATGTCGGAGGCCAGCTCTTATATCGAGGTCCTGCAGAAGCGCACCGGCCAGGTCATCGGCTCTCCCGAAGTCGCCGCCTTTGAGCAGGGCTTCATCGACGCCGCCCAGCTCACCCGGCTCGCCGAGCCGCTGCAGAAATCCGGCTACGGCCGCTACCTCACCGACGCCATCCACTAGAAGGTCCCGATGATGCCCACCCTCAGCGTGTTGATCTCCTCCTATCACGGCAACGACCCCGTTCAGCTCTCGGCGGCGTTGAGCTCGTTGATCGCACAGACGCGCCCGGCCGACGAGATCGTCATCGTCATCGACGGGCCGATCCCCGATCGGCTGCGCCAGGTCATCGACGGCTTCTGTGCCTCCGAGCCGAGCGCACGCACCGTCGAGTTAGAGACCAACCAGGGCTTGGGCCCGGCGTGCCAGGCGGGCCTGGAGACGATCAGCAGTGACTTCATCGCCCGCCTAGATGCCGACGACATCGCCTATCCCGAGCGCTTCGCCACCCAGCTGGAGGCGTTTGCCAGGGACCCGGATCTCGACGTCTGCGGTACCGCCGTAGCCGAGTTCCAAAAACACCCCGGCGACGGGGATAACGTGCGCCGGATGCCCGAAAGCCACGAGGAGATCCTGAAGTATCTGCGGATCAACACGCCGGTGAACCACCCGTCGGTGATGATGCGTACCGACGCGGTCCGCGCCGCCGGCGGCTACCGGGACGTGCACTTCATGGAGGACTACGACCTGTGGGCGCGCCTGGCGACCGGCGGGTATCGCTTTGTGAACCTCCCGGAGCCGCTGACGTATTTCCGGGTCTCCGACGAGCAGTTCGGCCGCCGCACCGGCAAGGAGATGTTCGCCGCCGATGCCCAGATGCAACGCAACCTGGTCCACTACGGTCTGATCTCGCAGCCGCGCGCGGTGCTCAACATGCTCGTGCGCTCGGCTTACCGGCTATTGCCGGCGCCACTTCTGCGCCGTGTATATTCTCGGTTGTTTCATCGCTAAACGCTAGGATCTTTAATTGCTATGGAGACTTCTACCGGGTTCGAGGACACCTGGCTGATCATCCCCTGCTTTAACGAGGGGCCGGTCATCCAGTCGGTCATTGAACACGCGCGCGAGACCTTCCCGAACATCATCGCGGTCAACGATGGCTCGCGGGATAACTCCGCCGAGGCGATCCACGCCGGCGGTGCCTGGCTCGTCGATCACCCGGCCAACCTGGGGCAAGGCGCCGCGCTGCAGACCGGTATCGAGTTCGCCCGCTCGCGCCCGGGCGCCCGGTTTTTCGTCACCTTCGATGCCGACGGCCAGCACCAGGTGGACGATGTCGTCCGGATGGTCGAGCGGCTGCGCCACGAAGAGGTGGACATTATCGTCGGCACCCGCTTCGGCGATAAGGAGCGACGCCGCACGAAGGTGCCCCTGCTTAAGCGCATCATCTTGCCGATCATCGCGAAGCTGTCGGCGAGCTCCCGTAAGCTCGGGCTGACGGACACCCACAACGGGCTGCGGGCGTTCAACAAGAAGGTGGCCGACGGCATGAACATCCGGATGAACGGGATGTCGCACGCCTCCGAGATCGTCAGTGCGATCGTCGAGAACGGCTGGCGGGTGGCCGAGGAGCCCGTCGAGATCCTGTACACCGAATACTCCATGAGCAAGGGCCAGTCGCTGATCAACGGCGTGAACATCCTGGCCGACGGATTGGTATCGAAGAGATTGCCGTGATCCAACTCATCCTTTTGATCGCCGCCGTGGCGCTGGCGATCTACTTCCTCACCCACCGGCGCAAGGCGCAGGCGAAGGCATTCGTGAAGATCGGCTTCGTCGTCTTTCTCATCGCCACCGTCTGGGCGGTGCTGCGCCCGGATGACCTCACGGTGATCGCCAACGCCATCGGCGTCGACCGCGGCACGGACCTCATGCTCTACGCCCTGGTGGTGGCGTTCATGTTCACCACCTTATCCACGTGGATCCGCTTCCGCGAACAGGAGCTGCGCTACGCCCGCCTGGCGCGCGCGGTCGCGCTGCAGTCGCCGGTGGCCCCGGACGATCAGCCGCAGTAGAACTCCACGGTGCGGCGGATGCCCTCTTCGAGCGTGATCTCGGGGCGCCAGCCGAGCACCTCGGTGGCGCGGTCGTGCGAGAGCGCCGAGCGCGGCACGTCCCCGAGACGCGCAGGTGCGTAGTCCGGGTTATCGGGAGCGCCGGCCGCCTCGGCGACCAGGGTGTGCAGCTGCCGGTCGGTGGTCTCCACCGAGGTGCCGATGTTGAAGCGCAGGCCCCCGCCGACCGGGCCGGAGGTCAGGTAAAAAGCGCGCACGACGTCGCCGACATAGACGTAGTCGCGGGTATTCGACCCGTCGCCGAAGACCTTCGTGGGCTCGCCCGCGAGCAGGCGCTGGGCGAAGATGGCGACGACACCGGCCTCCCCGTGCGCGTCCTGGCGCGGGCCGTAGACATTCGCCGGGGCGATGTGCGAGCACTCCAGCCCGTAGAGGTTGCGGAACATGTTGAGATACACCTCGCCGGCGTACTTGCTGGCTGCATAGGGCGAGCAGGGATCCGGAACCCGGTCAGAGGGGACCGGCAGCGGGGCCTCGGCGCCGTAGATCGCTCCGCCCGAGGAGGTGAACACGATCTTGCGCACGTCTGCTTTAAGGGCGGCTTCGGCCAGGCGGATCGTGGAGAGGATGTTCATCTCCGCATCGGCGACCGGGTCCTCGACGGAGGCGCGCACGTCGATCTGCGCCGCAAGGTGGAAGATCACCTCCGGGCGGGCCTTGGCGACGAGCGTATCCAGATCCGCCTTACGCAGATCGGCCTGGACAAACTCGACGCGCCCGCTCTCTACGGCGTGGGCGAGGTTGTCCATCGTGCCGCGGGAGAGATTATCGACGACCACCACCTCGTGGCCTTCAGAGACCAAGAGGTCGACGAGGTGGGATCCGATGAAGCCGGCACCGCCAGTGACTATTGTGCGCATGCCCAAAAGATTAGCACTCGTAGTACAACGCTAAACCGCCCCGAGGCCCTGGTCAAGTTCATGCAGATCCTGCCAGGCGATCAATATTCACCCCGGAGGATCTTACAAGAAGAGGCCGCGATGTCGAGGCACTAGTCCTCGCGCGCGGCCTGAGGTAGGTGGAAGAGCGGGTCCTTTTAGTACCCGCGACGCTTCCACTCCTCGAGGTACGGGGCCTCGTCGCCCACCGTGGTGTGGGGGCCGTGGCCGGTGCGTACCTGGGTCTCGGCGGGCAGGGTCAGAATCGAGGTCTCGATCGAGTCGATGATCGTGTCGAACGAGGAGAACGACCGGCCCGTCGCGCCCGGACCGCCCTGGAACAGGGTGTCGCCGGCGAAGAGCTCGTTGGCCTCCGGCAGGTACAGGCAGCACGAACCAGGCGAGTGACCCGGGGTGTTGAGCACCTTCATGTCCGTACCCGCGATCCGGAAGGTCTGCATGTTCTGCATCTCGATGAAGCCCGTGTCCGGGTGCGTCATGTCCCACAACATCTTATCGCCGCCGTGCAGGTAAATCGGCGCGGACAGCTTTGCGGAAAGCTCCGGTGCGACGGTCACGTGATCGTTGTGACCGTGGGTGCAGATGATGCCGCGCACGTTGCGGTCACCGACAGCCTCGATGATCGGATTCGCGTCGTGGGCAGCGTCGATAATGTAGACATCCTTATCGTCGCCGACGAGCCAGATGTTGTTATCGACGTTCCACTCTCCGCCATCGAGGGCGAAGGTGCCGTTGGTCTCGACGTGATCAATACGCAGCTGGTCAGTCATTAAAGAACCACCACCGATCGCAGAACGTTACCCTTCTTCATGGTCTCGAACGCATCCTCAACGGCGTCGAGCGGGATGCGCTCAGTGACAAACTTATCAAGCGGCAGCTGGCCGTTCTCGAAAAGCTGAGTGTAGGCCGGGAAGTCGCGCTCCGGCAGGCAGTCGCCGTACCAGGCGGGACGCAGGGAGCCGCCGCGGCTGTAGAAGTCGATGGCGGGCAGGTCGATCTTGTCGGTGAGGTTCGGCACGCCGACCATGACCATGCGGCCCGCGTGGTCGCGGGAGTAGAAGGCCTGCTGGAAGGTCGGCATGATGCCGACGGCGTCGATGGCGACGTCGGTACCGAAACCATCGGTGAGTTCGCGGACGGCCTCGGCGACCTCTTCCACGCTCATGTCCTTCGAGTTGATGGTGTGGGTGGCACCCAGGCCCTTGGCCCACTCGGTCTTGCGCTCGTCGATGTCGACGGCGATGATCTTGCCGGCACCAGCCAGCTTCGCGCCAGCGACGGCAGCCATGCCGACACCCCCCAGGCCGAAGACGGCGACGGACTCGCCGTAGGAGATCTCACCGGTGTTCACGGCAGCCCCCAGGCCGGCCATGATGCCGCAGCCGAGCAGACCGACGGCAGCCGGGTCTGCCTCCGGGTTGACCTTGGTGCACTGACGCTCGTGGACGAGGGTCTTCTCGGCGAAGGAGCCGATACCCAGCGCCGGGGTGAGCTCGGTGCCGTCGGTCAGGGTCATGGACTTGGAGGCGTTGAAGGTGTTGAAGCAGTACTTCGGCTCACCCTTCTTGCAGGCGCGGCACTCGCCACAGACGGCGCGCCAGTTGAGGATGACGTAGTCGCCTTCTTTGACGTGGGTGACGTCCTCACCGACGGTCTCGACGACCGCAGCGGACTCGTGGCCCAGCAGGAAGGGGAAGGCATCCTCGATGTCACCGTTGCGGTAACCCAGGTCGGTGTGGCAGACACCGCAGGACTTGACCTTGACGATGACGTCGTTCGGGCCCGGCTCCGGGATGACGATGTCGGTCAGTTCGACCTCGGCACCCTTCTCGCGGGCGATGATTCCCTTCACAGTGGTGGACATTCGGCTCCTTAAAACGATATCGGACTTCCGTTGCGATCTTTTCCGGGTTGCGTGTGCTTCTCCCCCGGAAACGCGTCCGAGCGTGGTTTCCCGAACTCCGAACACGCTTGCAACGCGCTTACGCGCCCACCGTACCAACGAATTCCAACAAGGGCCCGTTAATGAAAACAAGGTTCGACTGACGGACAGGTGATATCAATGCGGGGTGGATTAGGCGATAAATAAGGGGATTTTCACGCTTTTCGGACATATCCAGGCATAACAAAGGCCCCGATCCCCTTAAGAACTCGTGGGGATCGGGGCCTGAAAGGCGCCGGCGTGTTAGCTAGCAGCGATCACGTTCGCGACGTGTTCGTGGCCGCGATGGTTGACATGCAGCGGCAGATTGCCGGGCCCAGCGTAGAAGTCGACAATGCCGGCCCACATGCGCTGGTGATCCGGAGCACACATGTGATTGTGGGCGGTCGACGGCTTCAAGTCAAGAAACTCGACGCCGGTGGCGCTCGCCAGGGCGCGCTGCATGTTCTGCGCCTGCCACTGCCAGCGGTTCGCGTCCGGGAAGAAGGTGGTGTCCGAGATTTCCGGGCCGACATGGAAGAGACAGACGAAATCGCCCTGTGTCAGCGCCGGGTAGCCCACGATCTGGATCCGGGCGTTCGGCGCGGCGTTGCGGATGCGCTGGATCTGCGGGGCCATGGCGCCGACGAACGTGGCATTAAGCTGCGCGTCATTCAGGTGGCGGTTGTTGTAGGTGTCATTGAAGCCGGTGGAGATGATCACCCGCTGGGTGCCGGGGTTCAGCCCGCCAGTGGACAGGGCGCGATCCACCTGGGCGGAGACCTGCGGGCCCGCAGAGATCGATACGGCGCCGGAGCAGGAGTAGTCGCGCACCGCGAGTCCCAGCTTCGCCGTGGCGGCGCGGCCCCAGGTGAACTGGCCCTGGGGGCAGCCGCGGTGCGGGTTACCCGAGGAGCCGAGCTGGCCGTTGCCGATGCCGCCGGCGAGGTATTCCGGCACGGTCGGGTTCGCGATGACCGAGTCACCGAAGATGACGGCATTGCGCTCCTGCGCCTGCGAATTCGTGGCAGCGGGGCCGAGCATGAGGGCAATGCCGGCGACTAGCGCGGCAACCACGGCAACGAGGCGCCGGGCGGTGATTGTGAGCAACATTAAAATCTCCTTAGTAACAACCGGGAACTCGCCGGAGATATAAATAACATGCAATCCTTTAGGCACACGAACCACAGTAGTCAGTGTACAGCTTGGCTTTCAAAACCAAAACCACAACGACCTACACTAACTCATCGGCCATTCCTAGCCAGCGTTAACTTAAACCACAGCGTGGATCTGTGCTGAGTTCAACCGTTGCGTCCGTCCGACCGACCAAGGAGTAGCTCTACCCAATGACCACCCTGAACCCCCTGCAGTCCGCGGCGTTCGAGGCCCGCTCTCTCACTTCGTTCGTCCCGTCGCTGTTTCGCACTGGCATCATCGACACCAAAGCCCGCCTCCGCGACACCGCCGCACTCCTGCCGAACCTGGCGCGCTACCGCTTCACCCTCGCC
Source organism: Corynebacterium yudongzhengii (assembly GCF_003065405.1). Taxonomy (NCBI): domain Bacteria; kingdom Bacillati; phylum Actinomycetota; class Actinomycetes; order Mycobacteriales; family Corynebacteriaceae; genus Corynebacterium; species Corynebacterium yudongzhengii. The sequence continues at coordinate 233,379 of NZ_CP026947.1, read as the reverse complement.
CGCGAGGTAGAGACCGGCGCCTCCTCCGTCCCGGATCGTCTCGCGCTTATCGACGACGACGGCACCCTCACCTACCGCCAGTTCCAACAGCAGGCACAGACCCTGGCGAAGTACCTGCTCTCCCTCGGGCTGGACAAGCTGCGCATCGGCATCATGGCCCGCAACGGCCGCGGCATGCTTTTGCCCATGGCCGCCAAGGGCTACGCGGGTGCCACGATGTACCTGCTCAACGTGGGTTCCTCGGCAGACCAGCTGCTCGGCTCGATCGAGGAAAACGACATCAACGTCTTGTTCATCGACGACGAGTTCGCCGAGCGCATCCCCGATCGCCCCGGCACCCTGCCGATCATCGCCCACACCAGCGAGGCGCACCCGGATGAGCTGACCATCGAGAAGATCGTGCGCCACCCGGAGGCCGTCCAAGAGATCCGCCTGCCGGTGTTTCCCGACCACGGCGACATCGTACTCATGAGCTCGGGCACCACCGGCATCCCCAAGGGCGTGGTGCGCCCGGAGCCGAAGCTGCCGGTGGTCCTCCAGGGCATCGTGCGCGCCATCCCGATCCACGCCGACCAGCGCGTGCAGATGACCGCCTCCATGTTCCACACCTGGGGCTGGGCGATGACTAACGTCGTCTTCGCCGCCCGCAACACGGTGGTCACTCAGCGCGTCTTCGACCCGGAGAAGTGCTTCCAGCAGATCGAGAAGTACCGCTGCGACGGCCTGTTTTCCTCCCCCATCTTCTTCAAGCAGATGCTGCAGCTGGAGAACCAGAAAGACTACGACACCTCGTCGCTGAAGTACCTGGCCTCCTCCGGCCATGCACTGACCCCGGCGCTGGTGGAAGAGGTACACAAGCGCTTCGGCAAGATCCTGTGCAACATCTACGGCTCCACCGAGCTCACCCTGGCCGCCGGCGCCACCGCCGAGGAGATCGCCGCCGATCCCACGATCGCCGGCGAGGTCTCCGCCGGCACCCGGCTGAAGATCCTCGACGACGACGGCAACGAAGTGCCCAACGGCGAGGTCGGCCGGATCTTCCTGCGCAACTCCACCTCCCTGACCGGCTACACCAACCCGAACATCCCGATCGTGCGCGTCGGCGACCTCATCCAGATGGGCGATTCCGGCTACCTGGATGAAGAAGGCCGCCTGCACGTGCTCGGGCGTGTCGACGACATGATCATCGTCGGAGGCGAAAACGTCTACCCGCGCAGCGTCGAGGAGGTCCTCGAGCCCATGCCCGGCATCCGGGACCTCACAGCCCAGGGTGTCGACGACGACCATTCCTTCGCCCGCATCGCCGTCTGGATCGTGCGGGAGGATTCCGACGACGGCCGCGCCCTCACCGAGAACTCCGTGCGCGACTGGGTGCGCGACCGCCTCGTGGAGCACTCGATCCCCCGCGATGTCCACTTCGTCGACGAGCTGCCGCGCAACGCCGTCGGCAAGGTCGTGCCGCGTTTCCTGCCGAACTAACGGCTGGGCGCGAGCAGCCCGACCTCGCTACGGCCCAGGCACAGCTCGGTATCGAAGCTTGCGACGGTGATCTCCTCACCGCCACCGGCAGCCGAGATGTGCAGCTGCTCCAGCCCATCACGGGCGGCCACCCGCACCGGATCGCCGTCGACGATGGATATCTCGAAGTCACCATCCTCACCGGTCAAAACGTTGAGCCTGATCACCCAATCGCGGGCCATCAAGGGCCCGTCGAGCGCGATCGTGCGGGTCTTTCCCGCCGACACGCAGCCCGGCTCCTGCTCCGTGGCACGCACCGGGTAGAGCTCTGCGGCGATGAGGTTGCCTTGGGCGTCGACAAGCGCCGGCTCGCGAGTGACCGCGCCGATATCCTCCTCCGACAGCAGCGCGCCCAGCCGGTGATAGGGGTGCGCGATGGGCAGCAGCACCTCGAGGGGCACAGCCTGGTCGAAGATGGGCTCGGCGCGCTCGTCGAGCTGCGCCTGCAGCGTGGTGAAGTAATCGCCCGCCGGCTGATCCGCCCAGCTGCGCGCGTAGGTAAGCGTGCTGACCAAGCTGCTCACCGCCAAGACCACCAGCACCACCGCGCCCGGGATGCGCAGGCGCCCGCGCACCAGCACCGCCACGGTGAGTACGACGAAGACCGCGACCTCCGCGAAGTGACGCAGCGTCTGGGTGATCTCCGCCGCGGTGGCGTCGCCGCCACGAGCCAGCGCGAGCGCCATTATCGGCAGCAGCGGGTAGGCTCCGACCACGATCACCGCTGGCAGGGCCCGGGAGGTCAGAGCGAACAGGAGCACCAGCACCGCTGCGAGCACCCCGAGCACCACGGCGGCCAGCGGCGGATCAGTAAACGGCGGGCCCGGGTGCCACCGGCCCCAGTCCCAGGGGCCGCCGATAAGCGTCGGCAAGAACGCATCCAGGTAGCCGGCATGGACCAGCGCGCCGAAGTCCCCCCGGCTTTCCGACGAAGGATTGCCCACCACCAGCGCATACACCACCGCCCACACGACTGCCGGGCCGATCAGCGGCGCGCTGAGCTTCGCCACGGGCAGCATCCCCCGCTGCAGCGCCCACGCCCACGCCGCGACCAACAGCAGCGAGGCCGGGGCGGCAAGAAGCGCGCGCTCGCTGAACAGGCAGGCGGCGAAGACCGCCAAGAGCACAATCGCCAGATCCCCCGGGTGCCGACGCCGCACGTACAACCACGCATGCACCAACCACACCGCCATCATCGCGTGCAGCGGCAGCGAGTTGACCGCGGCCGCCGCCCACGTGGTCACCGGCAGCGTCAGCGGCGTCAGCGCGTAGATCCCGGTGACCCACCAGGCGCTCGACGGGCGGATGCGCCACGCCGCATACGCGACCGCTCCGACCGCCAGCAAGTTGCCGAACCCCAGGGCCGCCACCCCCGCCGGCCAGTTAAAACCTTCGGTGAGCTGCGCAAACAGCCAGATCACCAGCCAGGACCCGGGCATTAGGTGCCCGTCGTGCTCGGTGAACAACAGCTCGCCGAGCGGCGTCTCGCGGGCCGTGCCCAAAAGGATGAGGTCGTCCCAGTAGAACCACCCCTGCGCAGCCACGACCGTGCGGATCGCGAGGCCCGCGATCACGACGACAATCAACGGCCAAAGGTGGGTACGGTTGCTCTGGCTGCTCTGGCTGCTATGCGATGAATGGGTGTAGGCGGTGGTCGTCTGGGGTGTCATACCCGGAATCTTACGTTGCGTGCGGGTGGATTCCGGGGGTGTTTGGGGGTTCGGGCTTGTTGCGTGGGGTGTGTGAAGGGAGGTGCGGCTGTTGGGACTGTTGTGGCTTGCTGGCTATAGCGCTGCATGCGGACGCTCGCCGGGCGCTTATGGTGCGTTAACGCCTAACAGCTAGTCGACGTTGAACGAGTATCTACCGGTAAGCCCGTTGTGGATCGTGATGGAATAACTCTGCCCATTAGCCTCCGCACCTGAGAGCGTCCGATAGTTTGTGTGCGGGGGGTGGTTTACAGGTAGTCCGCGAATCGGTCTGGGTATGCCACAGCTAGTTGGTTGATGGCTTGTTTCCAGCCATTGGCCTTCGCTCCTTGAACATACCCGTTGCACTCAACGGCACGCTTGGCTTGCTTCGCGCGTTTGGCAACGCGTTAGTCTTCGATGGTGCACATCATCAACCAAAGCGTCTTCAGTGCTGCTGTATCGTTCGGGAACTGGCCCCGGTTTCGGGTAGCTTTACGCAGCTCAGCATTGAGTGACTCGATTGAATTCGTGGTGTATATCACCTTGCGCGCCGCTGGCGGGAACTGCAGAAACCCCACGAACCGTTCCCACGCATCACGCCAGATATTCACCGACTGCGGGTACTTCTGGCCAAGCTCAGAGGTTTCGAACGCATCTAAGCTGGCACGGGCGGTATCTTCGTTTACGGCCGTCTAGATCGCACGTAGCGCACTGGAGACGGGTTTTCGGTCCTGATAGGACACCCACCTATTCGCCGCCCGGATCAGGTGCACGATGCAGGTTTGTACCATCGAATGTGGCCAGGTTGCCTCCACAAGCTTCCGGTAGACCTTTAAGACCATCACAGCAGACGATGAAGACATCCTGGACGCCACGGTTGGCCAGATCTGCGCACACAGATGCCCAAAAGGCGGCACCTTCATTATCAGCAATCCACAAGCCCAGGATGTGCTTGATACCGTCTATGTCGATGCCCACCGCCATGTAGCACGCCTTGTTGACTACACGGTGGCCATCGCGGATCTTCACGCGTAGCGCATCAAAAAAGATTACTGGGTAGAACTCGTCGAGTTGACGGTTCTGCCAGATCATCACCTCGTCTAAGACTGCATCGGTAATCGTGCTGATCGTATCCGGGCTCATATCCACCCCCAGGGTGGAGCCAAGATGGTGCTGAATATCACGCACTGTCATCCCACCGGCGTACAGCGAGATGATCATGTCATCGAGCTCTGTCAGCCGGCGTGAGCCCTTGGGCACCATCTGGGCAGTAAACGTGCCGGAACGATCCCTGGGCACGATCCCTTCCAACGCGCCGTGCCCAGAATTGACGGTCTTGGTCTACGACCCGTTGCGGTGGTTACTACCCTGTGTTGGTTCAACCTGGGCCTTCATCGTCCGGTCGGAATGACCGTAGCCCAAATGGGCATCCATTTCCGCCTGCAAAACCAGCGTTAATCGATGCCTGCAACAGGGCTTTGACCAGGTCGCTGGCGTTATCGGTGGACGTCGACAACTCGCCAATCAGCTTGGCGAGCTCAGGATTTTCCATCAGCTTCTCGCTGATCTCGTTGACCTTGTCCTGGTCATGGTTTTTCTTCGTTGTCACCGTTGTCATTATCGGTGAAACTCCTTCTGGATCAGAGCCTCACACACAAATTTCCTGACACCCTCGGAAACTGTGGCGTTTGGCCCTTGTCAGTGAGGCTGATCGGGGGAACCGTCAAAAAGAATGGGCCTCCGTCAAAAGATGCAAGCTTCCGTCGAAAAGTATTGGGTGGGCACCAACAAGTGCTGATCGGCTCGCGTCTACTAGCTAGTCAAGCCTGCGCCCGCGAGGACTTATCACCGACTGTACTCAGACCCTGGCCAGCCAGCTGACCCAGTACAAGAAGCGGAAGAAAACCCAAGACATTTCAAAGCCTGATAATGAGTAGCCGTGGCCGTTGTTTTGCCTCTGAGCTGGGATGACGGCCACACTTTTGTCTAGTGGAGAGTCCAGACAGGTAGGTTCCTCCAGTCATCGGGAAATCCCATCTCATCGATTTGCCGCAATGCCAGTGGGTGATACTCTTCCTCGATCAACTTACGAACCTTATTCACCCAGGTCGAGCCAGGAGAGACGCTTCGTAGCATGAATGCGATGATGGTGAGAGCCCCGAAGAGTCGTTCGCTTTGCCCTTTAGGTAGACAAGACAACTCTTGGATCGTGCGGAAAGCGTTTGTGGATGCTGGGGTGAAGTAACGGTTCCAGAGTCGACCGTGGTGCGCACAAGTGTTTCGTAGCACGGTGAGTTGTTCGCACCAACGAGCGAGGGGATCTTGGTTGTAGTAGCTCTTCTTCTGTCGAGAATTCAGCTGATCAGGGTCGATATGAAAACCGAAACTGTGTGAGATGTTTCGCTGATCCTCAAGTAGGAGGCCGTCAAAGAGAATCGAAATGTCGGAGAAATCAAGAACATCAGCAAGAACCCAGAATGGGTAGTCGTCGTAGTTGGCAGCGTAGTGGGCAACAGCTTGACTGCGCTTGCGCGCTCGGTCCACCCGCTTTTCTGCAGTTTCTAGCCAATCTTGATGCTGGAAGTTCTCACGGAAATAGCTGCGATCCTTGTAGGACAAGGCACCTTTCGCGATGAGTAATTCGCCGATCCTCGCGCGAAGCGCAACCTCAATGCGCTCAATCCCATCGTAGATAAGTGTGCGCATTTTGCGGTCGAACTCGTAGAGCGCCACTACTTCCTCAAACGTTGTGCCCGGCACGAAGTTATCAGCGCGTTGTGGTTCTTTGGGATCTTCAGGCTCCGGAAGCACCCGGTAGGAGTACCAGTACCCGGACAATCGGTAGTAGGAAACGCTAGACAGCCACTGCCGTGCTAGCGGCTCGTGACCTCCATCCCGCGGGTGCGCAGGAGTGCAATCTGCTCATCAACCGTGGTGGGATTCTTGATCTTCTTCATGGGGGACTGTTTCCTAGATAGAAATCCAGCCCGTCTCCAACCTAGTGGTCGAAGCGGGCTGAACGATTACCTTCACAATACCACGCCCCCCGCGAGAACTCCAGCCCTTGAGGTCAAGCCCCTGGTAGTGGTGTAACTGGTTTTTGATCCTTCGTTGGTGCTCAGGCGGGTAGTTGCATCAGTGGGTCGGTGTTCACCTCCGTCTGCGAGCTGGTGTCGGTGGTCAGGGCGAGTCGGCATCGGCTCAGGACTTCGAGGCCGAGGCAGCGACGTCCTTCGGCCCATTCGTCGGTCTGCTCGGCCAGGACGGCGCCGATGAGGCGGACGATGGCATCCCGGTTGGAGAAGATCCCTACAACGTCGGTGCGGCGGCGGATCTCGCGGTTGAGCCGCTCGGTGGGGTTGTTGGACCAGATCTTCCGCCACACGTCGTCGGGGAACGTGGTGAAGGCGAGCAGGTCCTCTCGAGCGTCACCGAGGTGGTCGGCGACCTCGGGCAGCCGGTGCTCGGTGTAGTCCAATAGTCGGTCGAACTGGGCGTTGACGGCGTCTGCGGTGGGCTGGTCATAGACGCTGTGCAGCATGGCCTTCACGGCCGGCCACATGGACTTCGGGCACACCGCCATGAGGTTCGCCGCGTAGTGGGTGCGGCAGCGCTGCCAGGCGGCTCCGGGCAGATTCGCCGAGATCGCATCCACGAGGCCGGCGTGCGCATCAGAGGTCACCAGCCGCATGCCGCCCAGGCCGCGGGCGACCAGGTCGGCGAAGAAGGTGTTCCACGAGGCCTTGGTCTCACTGGTCGCCACTTGCATGCCCAGCACCTCGCGGTGCCCGTCGCCGTTGACCCCGGTGGCCAGCAGCACCGAGGCCTTGACGACCTGCTTGTTTTCCCGAACCTTGATCGTCAACGCATCGGCGGTGACGAAAGTCAACGGCCCTGCCTCATCCAGGCGCCGGTGCCGGAACGCGGCGACCTGCTCATCCAGGTCGGCGGCCATGCGGGAGACCTGCGACTTCGACAGTGAGTCAATGCCCAGGGTCTTGACCAGCTTGTCCATGCGGCGGGTGGACACTCCGGCCAGATAGCAATCCGCCACGACGGTGATCAGCGCGGACTCAGCACGCTTGCGGCGCTCGAGCAGCCACTCGGGAAAGTAGGACCCCGACCGCAGCTTGGGCACCGCCACGTCGACGGTGCCAACCCGCGTATCGAGCGGGCGGTGGCGGTAGCCGTTTCGGTAGTTGGTGCGCTCGGCAGAGCGGGCGTTCCACTCCGCCCCGCAGACGGCGTCGGCATCGGCGGACAGCAAGGCGTTGATCATGGTCTGCAGCAGCTCGCGCATCAGATCCGGCGACGCCTCGGCGAGGGCTTGGCCAAGAAGGCCGGCAGGGTCGACAATATGAGGTGCGGTCATCGTGATGACTCCATTCGAGGATTCGGTAAGAGGTTGACTCGAAGGATCACACGGTGGCCGCTCTACATCCGTGCACAACACGAATCTGCAGACGATCTCGGCCACCGAGTTACACCACCTTAAGGGGCATTACTGAAACCAGCTAATTCACCACAGCGATCGGGGCAGCCAGTATGTGTCACTGAAGTATTCCACTGCGCTAGCTGAGTCAGGAATCCGCCCGAGTGTGGGAACAGTCGGCGATTCTTACGACAATGCACTAGCCGAAACAGTCAACGGTCTCTACAAGGCTGAACTGATTCATGCCCAGGGCCCGTGGACGTCGGTCGGAGAAGTCGAACTGGCCACCTTGCGGTGGGTGCATTGGTGGAACACTAAGCGACTTCACGAAGCATTGGACTACGCCACCCCACAGAAAATAGAAACCGAGTACTATCTCACCGAGCCCATCAACACAGGGCCGTAAAAGAAGCGGAACTAAACCCAGGACGCTTCAGTTTTCCGTGCATCACGTATTCGCCCATACAAATATCGTATACGAAAAATACTGTGATCTGAACCTCTGGCTCCATAACTACTGAGCGAATCCAGCTACGCCTCATAGAGACCTCACTTGCGACCTTGGTCGCACAGCCGCCACATTAACCACGATCAGGCGCGCTCAGAGCCCATCTAAGCATCCAACAAAAGCCGAACCGGCAAAGAAGCATCCAAGTCACGTGGGTATAAAAGTGGATACGAAAGTTCCTTTACAGTTCATCCATCCTGCTTTTACTCTTCTTTACAGATAGCTCACCGCTATCACCTGTTTCCACAGGCAAGACTATAAACAGGAGGGATTAATATGCCTCGTTTTCGCATAGCAGCGGCTCTCGCCGCGGTTGGTATGATGTGCGCTGGCCATACAGCTGTCGCTCAAGAGGTCTCTACTTCGACTTCTCAGGCCATCAACGACTGGTCGACTAACCTTTCCTCCGACCCGCTCGAGGCTACTGCCACACCAGTAGATGAACCCTTCGGCGGTGCTGTCGACGACAAACAGCTGGAAGATAGCTTTCATTGCACATCGCCTGTTCCGCCTACAGACGCAGAAAAGACCGTTCTGCTAGTTCATGGCGTAGGTTTTTATGGGGAAGCAACCTACGGTTGGAATTTTGAAGAAACCCTCACAGACCAAGGCTACGATGTCTGCTACATCGAACAGCCTCACAGCGGCCGAGGAGATCTCACAGTGGCCGGTCAATACGTCGCAGAGGCTGTCAAGCTAGCACACCAGAGATTGAATCGGCCCGTGTCAGTCATCGGCCATAGTGCTGGGCCAGCTGCGACGATGTGGGGGCTCCGGTATGACGATGAAGCCGCAGCGAAAGTTGATGACTTTATTTCCCTAGCAGGCGCTTTGCACGGCACAACTTTGGTCGAGCCGGCGTGCCGACAGCTGGAGGCATGTCCGGTCATCGCCTGGCAGATGCACCCGAAGAGTCAATTCATCACCGCGCTACACGCGAAACCATTGCCTGACAATATTGACATCACCTCGATCTACAGTCGCTCCGACTATGGCATTCAGCCAGCCGCAGAGGCGACTCATGTACGCGGCGCTGCCCACATTGCCGCACAGGATGTCTGCCCTAAAAACCTCCCCGGGCATCTGGGACTGCTTGCCGACCCGGCTGCCCACGCTCTCGTTGAAGACGCCCTGAGCAACCCCGGGCCGGCCGATATTAATCGTCTCCCCCAAGATGTATGCAAGAACGGCATCACCGCCCGAGTGGATAAAGACGATATCAGCACAGCTCTAAACGCCCTCGTCGAATACGTTAAAGCACTCGGTGAACCGCGCTATATCTCAGAGCCAGCTCTGCCCGAATACGCTCGCCAAGATGCTCCAGCAGGCCCAACTCCCCCAGGAGAGATAGCTCAAGGGTCCTCCATGCGAATCAAGGGCAGCGCTGACAGCTTCGCGCAAGCATCCAGCGATGCCTTGCGTTAACGGTACACACGAATCTGAATAGTGCACCCGGCAGTCGAGTCCAACACCACGTGGATTACCGATAGTCCCAGTGCACTGCTTCTATCGCGGTCACGGATACGCGCGAAGACGGCTGTCCCGAGCGGCAGTTCGAACAGCCGTCTTCGCAACGTGTCACAGGCCTTTGGAACGGTCTCTAAACGCTCAAAAGCCCAATAAGCCAAAGCTGCGACCCTCAACCTGGGCACCCACCGCTTCTAAACAATCTCACCGATGCTCACGACATAAGCCGTAGAGGCCTACCAAGGTGGTTGATCTAGTCTTCCTCCGCGCTACCGCGCAGGGGAACCGTATATTGCTTATGGTATGAGACCCCTTAGACATCTGGGTAATCACCACTCTTCTTTAGCGCCGCAATATGTCTAGCTACCGTGGCACGTGAAACTCCTACCTCTGTCCCGATTTCAGCCCACGTAGGCACCGTTCCCGTCTGGACATACTGGTCGTTCACCATCTGGCTAATGCGGGACTTCGTAGATCGGCCTTGAGCCTTTTTCTTACGATGCGTCTTTTCTAGGGTTTCTCAGCGTCCTTGTGCGTACTCCGCCGTGTGGGTCTGTTTTCCAGCGTTGTGCGGCCTTCTGCCCGCCTCTGCGGCCCATTGTGGCTAAAGCCTTACGTTCTTGTGTTGTAACGCGTGCAGCGGACGCAGAGACACCTGTATGACCGTTTTTGGATTGAGTGACATATCCGCGCACACGCCTGGCCATAGTCAAACGATCACGCATCGGCGGCATCTCATCATCGCGACCATCTGCGCCGTAGCGCTGAGCAATACGATAAGCATGCTCATAGGCATCAATAAGCGCGGCATCGGTCATGCGCTGGCCTCCTGCTCGTAACCGATGCCCAGTCTTTAAAGCATGACGAAACGCAGTCTCATCACGCGCCGCCCGACCCGGACAGACCCACAGCACCCGCACCCCCTCGACCAACTCCGGATCGAAAGCCTCAAGGCCGTCACTGAGCTCTTGATCCACATCGACAGCTAACGCCGCAAACGCTTGCGCGTGCTCCCGGCGAGCTTTCACAGCGTTAATAAGTTCCCGCCCACTAGAAAATTGCTGGCGAACAGTAGCTTCCCGTTCGAGCACCCCGGTCATGCTACGCTTCCCTCAATTGTCAGACACGCCCTAGCACTCCGCCTGGTCGAAAACAGCCACCCCTAAAGGAGTGCTGGTTTCGACCGCGCGAGGCTCGTTTCTGTCGGGATGATTTCGACCAGCGCTAGCGCACCATGCACGATTGGCGCATGGGAAGCGCAGTGCAGACACCCGGCCGCCCCATCAGCCACATCTTCCCCAGCACCCTCGCCTGAAGGTCATCAAACCCGCTTCGGGTGCCCACACGTTCCGCCTGGTCGAAAACAGCCACCCCTAAAGGAGTACTGGTTTCGACCGCGCGAGAGCCCTTTCTATAGACCTGATTTCGACCTGCGCTAGCGCACCATGCGCAGACGCCCACCAACGCACCCGCACCGCATCCGCAAAGCACCCCAATCAAACCCAACGAAAACAGCCGCCCCACCGTAAACACCGGCCGGGCGACTATTTCGAGTGGAGCCGCCTGCGAGAATCGAACTCGCGACCTTCTCATTACGAGTGAGATGCTCTACCGACTGAGCTAAGGCGGCATGGCTTCGGGAATAGATCTCCCCTACACCGAGGCTTCACTTTAGCCTACGGTCAACACCTCTCGGAAACACCCAGCTCAGCGGGCATGAAAGGCCTTGCGGATCCGGCCGAGCATCCCGTCGAGAGCCAGCTGCGGAGAGACGAATCCCAACAGTCTTTCGCGGGCCTGGCGGATGGCGTCTTGAGCCTCGACGAAGGCGGCCATGTCGCCGCGGCGGGCGAGTTCTTCGGAGAGGGGTCGGAAATCGGGGTGGGTGAGCTCGAGCTCGGCGTCCGCAGAGATCATCATGCCGTCGCGGTAGATGCCGGCGAGATCCATGAGGGCGAGGTCGAGGACGTCGATCTGGGCGCGGGTGCGGCGGCGCTTCTGCTCCTGCTTCAGCTCCTTGATCGCCCCGGCGCTGCCGCGGGTGGCTTTCTGCGCGCCCTTGCCTTTCGCGCCCATGCCGAGGGAGTCTTCGAGCTTCTTCAGTTCTTGCTCGTCGATCTCGTCGTAGATCTCGTCGTTTTCTTTCTTCGTGGTGTTGATCAGGGAGTTGACGGCCTTGAACGCCTCGTCGCCGGAGAAGATCAGCTCCGCGAGGTTGATCGCCTGCGCCCGGCGGTTCTGCATGATCGGGGTCTTCACCAGGCGGCGGGCACGCCCAATGTGATGCAACGAGCTGGTGGCTGCGAGGCGGGCGTCGTGTTCGGAGGCGCCTTCGTCGACAAGCAGTCGAACGATCTGCTCCGTCGACGGCGAGGGGATGTATAAGTGGCGGCAGCGCGAGCGCAGCGTCGGGATGAAGTCTTCCGGGGCCAGCGAGGGGGCGCACAGGATGATGACGGTGCGCTCCGGGGGTTCTTCGATGGTTTTGAGCAGGGTGTTGGCGGCGTCGTCGCGGAGGCGGTCCGCGTCTTCGATGATGACGACGCGCCAGGAGGCGACCGTCGGCAAGGAATGGGCGGTGGGGATGATCGTGTCGCGCACGTAGTCGATGCTGATGACGTTGCCTTCGGGCACGACGTGTGCGACGTCGGTGTGGGCGTCGTTCATCACCGCCCGGCACGGCTCGCAGCGCCCGCAGCCGAGCTCGGCGCCGTCGGTGCACACGAGCGCCTGGGCGAAGGCGAGCGCCGCCACCGAGCGCCCCGAGCCGGGCGGGCCGGTAAAAACCCAGGAGTGGGTCATGGCATAAGGGTCCGCGCCTTGCCTCCCGCGGGCGGTGGCCGCGGCCGCCAGGATCGCGTCACGAACTCCCGGCTGCTCGCCGAGCCGCTGCGCCACACTCATTCCGTTCACCCGCCCTACCCTAGCGCCGGCGGCCCACGGGTGTCAGAAGTCGCGATAGAGTTGTTGGTCATGGACCGGATTCTGAGAGCCCTAAAGTGGCTGTGGGGGACCTCGTGGCCCCTTTATGCTGCCCTGGTCCTCAGCTCGAACCTGATTGGTGCCGTGGGCATCATGCTGTTCATCCGCTACCTGCTGCCGCTTCCGGAGCTACAAGAGCTCGAACTCGGCTGGCTGACGCTGACCACCCTCGGGGTTCTGTACGTCGGCTTCGCGATCATCGTGGCCGTCGGCGCCACCCTCCTGCTCTTTAGGCCGGTGCTCGACTGGCAGCGCGACCCAGATAGACACGACCCCAACATGGTGCGCTACCTAGTCATGCGCATCCCCATCTACCAGGCGATCGTGTGCGCGGTGGTGTGGGGCATCGGCATCGCCATCGCGGTCGGGGTCATCGCCGCAACCTCCGGGCAGACGGCGCTGGTCGTCGGCATCGCGCTGATCCTCGCCGCCGCCGTCATCGTGCTGCTGACCTACCTGCAGGCCGAGCGCATGGTCCGCCCCGTCGCGGCCGCCGCCCTGGCGCAGCGCTTCGAAGACGCCACCCTCGAGCCGCCGATCACCCACCGCCTGCGCATTACGTGGATCATGACGACGGCGGCGCCGGTCGTCGGCATCTTGTTGCTCATCGCCGGGCAGCGCGCGGGCTTCTTCACCGACCGCGCCGCGGACCTCGACTGGGCGGTCTTCGCGCTCTCCATCACCGCCCTGATCACCGGCTACATCGGCACCAGCTTATCGACGGCCAGCGTCACCGACCCCATCCACGAACTCCAAGACGCCGTCACCCGGGTGCGGCGCGGCGATCACGACGTCCGCGTGGACATCTACGACGGCTCCGAAATCGGCGTCCTGCAGGCCGGCTTCAACGAGATGATGCGCGGGCTGAAGGAACGCCAGCGCGTGCGCGACATCTTCGGCCAGTACGTCGGCTCCGAAGTCGCCGAACGCGCGCTCGAGGAGCGCCCGCAGCTCGGCGGCGAGGACCGCAAGGTCGCGGTGCTATTTATCGACGTCATCGGCTCCACCGGCTTCGCCGTCAACCACTCGCCGGAGGAAGTGGTCACGGAGCTGAACAAGTTTTTCGACGTCGTCGTCGACGTGGTCCACCGCAACAAGGGCGTGATCAACAAGTTCCAGGGCGACGCCGCGCTCGCCGTCTTCGGCGCCCCGCTCAACGTCAACGACGCCACCAGCTGGGCCCTGACCGCCGCCCGCGAGATGCGCTCCGAACTGCGTGAACTCCGCCTGCAGGCCGGCATCGGGGTGGCGGCGGGCCACGTCGTCGCCGGCAACATCGGCGGCCACGACCGCTTCGAATACACCGTGATCGGCGACGCCGTGAACCTCGCGGCACGCCTGACCGAGATGGCCAAGGACACCCCGGGTCGCGTGCTGACCAACGCCGCCACCCTCCGCAGCGCCAACGAGGCCGAGCAGCGACGCTGGACCACCCTGAAGTCCGTCGAGCTGCGCGGACGCAACAAGATGACGCAGCTGGCACGCCCCGTGCGCTCCACGATGGCTGATCGTGCGTGAGGGGTAGGTGGGGTTTGCCGGTTTGCTGGTTTGCTGGTTTGCGGGCGCTGGGGTGGCGCTGGGGTGCCGTAACCGCCCTAGAAGAGCATGGAGCGTTTGCGCTTCACCGAAAGGAGTCGCTCCGAAAGGAGTCCCACGAGGTCGAAAGCAGGACTCCTTTCTATAAGGGTGAATTCGACCAGCGTTAGCGCGGCATGCGTACCCGGCGGCCACCGCTAGAAAATCTCGCGGTCGGCTCACCCCATCCGCCTCGTTTAACCCATCCGCCCTCCGCGCCATCCGCAGCGCCAGCCCTCATAGTGCGATAACGCCCGGTCGAAAGGAGTCGCTCCGAAAGGAGTCCCACGAGGTCGAAAGGAGGAGCCCTTTCTATAAGGCTGATTTCGACCAGCGCTAGCGCCGCATACGAGCAAGACTGCTGGTTTTCCCAAACCACCCCGCGACGCTAGGCCCACCGAGACGTCAGTAGCGCGAACGCGCGATACCGTCAACCACCAGCATCTGCCCCAGCGCGTTAAGGCTAAAAGCCACCGCGCCGAGCGTGCGGGCGCCGAAGCCGCGGCTGCCCCGGCTCACCGTGGCGCGCAGCAGCGTCGCCGCTTCCGAGGCGAACAGGAGGTTCGCGCCGTGGCCGACGCCCTTGGCGGGGGTGTTGCCTTGGCGGATGCGGGGATCGTCGGCAAACTCCGTCGTGATGGCCGCCGCCACCCCGCCGAGCCCGCTCGCCAGCGCGACCTTGGGGTTCTTCCACGCCGCCAGGCCGACGCCGGCCGCCACGATGCCCAGCCGCGTCCCCAGGCCGGCTGGCCGCACGCGGGCGCGGAAGGCGTCTTTGATGGCGTAGCCGTAGGCGCCGTACTGAGCGATCGCGGCCAGAATCGCGGGCGCACCGGCGCGATCCGGGTGGGCGCTGCGCTGGAGCTGTGAAATCATCCCGGCGATGACCCCGCCGGTGACGGCGGTCTTCTGCACCATCGGGCGGTGGCTGCGGAGAATCGCACCGCTGAGCAGGGGCAAAGCCGTCGGCTCCGCCACGGCGAGCAGGCGCTGCCAGCCGAAGACGCGCGCGGCGAAGGCGACGTCGTGGGCGATGAGAAACGCGCCGCGCTCCGGCTCGCTCGTGGACTTCTTCAGCGCGGCGAGCAGGGCCTCGAGCCCGTCGTGGGTGCGGTCGACGAAGGCATCGAGCGTATCGGTTCCGAGTTCCTTCGGCATGGGCTACTTCCTCCTTCGGGATCCGGCCTTGACCACGTTCTTCGTGGTCCGCGCCGGCTTCTTCGCTGTTTTCTTAGAAGTTTTCTTAGAAGACTTCTTAGAGGACTTCTTAGACGTCTTCTTCGCAGGCTTGCCGCCGTCGGCGGCCTGCTTCGCTCGGCGCTCGGACAGCAGCTCGTTGGCCCGCTGGTCCGTGATGGTATCCGGAGTATCGCCGCGGCGCAGCGAGGCGTTGGTTTCGCCGTCGGTGACATACGGGCCGAAGCGGCCGTCTTTGACGCTCATGGGCTTGCCGGAGACGTCGTTATCGCCCAGCAGTTTCAGCGGCGGCTTGGCTGCGCTGCGTCCGCGGCGCTTCGGCTCGGCGTAGATGCGGCGGGCTTCGTCGAGGGTGATCGTGAAGATCTGCTCCTCGCTCGACAGCGAGCGCGAGTCCTTGCCCTTCTTCAGATAAGGGCCGTAGCGGCCGTTCTGGGCGGTGATCATTTCGCCGTCGGAGGGGTCTTCGCCGACTTCGCGCGGCAGGCTGAGCAGCTGCAACGCCTCGTCGAGAGTCACCGTGCCGGTCTCCATGGACTGAAACAGTGAGGCGGTGGCGGGCTTGAGCTTGTCGGTGACGTACTCGTTGATCCGCTTGTCCTTCTGCTTCGCGGCGGTCTTGGTGTCCCAGTTCTTCTTGCGCTTGCCTTCCTCGGCGCGCTGGGCGTCCTCGGCGGCGCGCTCCTCGGCGACGATCTGCTCGGCTTCGGCTTCGGCTTTTTCGCGCTCGTCGTCACGCACTTGCTCGGTGACATACGGCCCGAAGCGGCCTTCCTTGGCGACGATCATGCGCCCGTTCGCCGGGTTCTCACCCAGCTCGCGGCCGCCCTGCGGGGTGGCGAAGAGTTTCTCGGCGACCTCGAGGGTCAGCTCGTCCGGGGTGGTGGCCTCCGGGAGGTTGGCGCGCTGGTACTCCGGCTCTCCGTCGGCGTTGGTGCCCACCACCCGCTCGATGTACGGCCCGTAGCGCCCGACGCGCACGACCACGTCGCGGCCCTTTTCGTCCTGGAACATGACCAGGGAGTTGACCTTCCGGGCGTCGATGGACTCGAGGTTGACGTCGATAAGCGACTTCAACCCGCCCAGCTTCGCGATCGCCTCGCTCATCTCATCGCTGGCGTCCGCGTCGCCGTAGTAGAAGCCGGTGAGCCAGTCGGTGCGGTCCTCGGAGCCGGCGGCGATGGCGTCGAGCTGGTCTTCCATAGAGGAGGTGAACTCGTAGTCGACGAGCGAGGTAAAGCTGTCTTCCAAAAGCCCGATCACGGCAAACGCCACCCAGCTGGGCACGAGCGCGTTGCCGCGCGGGTAGACATACCCGCGGTCCTGGATGGTCTTGATGATCGACGCGTACGTCGACGGACGGCCAATGCCTAGGTCTTCCATCTTCTTGACCAGGGAGGCCTCGGTGTAGCGCGCCGGCGGGTTGGTGGAGTGCCCGTCGGCGGTGATCTTTAAGGCCGCGAGCTGGTCGTTTTCGGCCAGCCGGGGCAGGTGCGAGGACTCGGACTTGTCGGTGTTCGAGCTCAGTGCGCGCAGGAAGCCGGGGAAGGTGATGGTGCGCCCGGTGGCGGAGAATTCGGTGGCGCGTGCGCCGTCGGCACCCTGGGAGGTGCCGGTGATGGTCACCTTCATCGACGTGCCCTTGGCGTCCGCCATCTGGGAGGCGACGGTGCGCGCCCAGATGAGTTCGTAGAGCTTGAACTCCTCGGCGTCGAGCTGGCTGCTGAGCTGACCGGGCGTCGGGAAGTTCGAGCCGGCCGGGCGGACCGCCTCGTGGGCTTCCTGGGAGTTTTTCACCTTGCGGTCGTAGCGACGCGGCTTATCCGCCACGTACTGATCGCCGTAGAGCTCCTTCGCCTGTGCCCGGGCGGCGCGCATGCCCTCGTCGGAGAGCGAGGTCGAGTCGGTACGCATATACGTGATGTGGCCGTTTTCATACAGCCGCTGCGCGATACGCATCGTGCGCTCGGAGGTGAAGTGCAACCGCCGGCCGGCCTCCTGCTGCAGCGTCGAGGTCATAAACGGCGCCTGGGGTTTACGCGAGTACGGCTTCTCCTCGACGGAGGCGACAGTCATTGTCGCCCCCTTCAGCCCGGCGGCCAAGGATTCGGCAAGCTGCTTATCGACGACCGTCAGCTCATCCTTCGTATTCTTCAGCTGACCGTCATCGTTGAAGTCACGGCCCTGGGCGACCCGCTGCCCGTCGACACCCGTCAGGCGCGCCTCGAAGGTGCGCGGATTGTCCTGATCCGCCTGCTCGTTGCCGGTGTCGAGCTCAGCGGTGAGATCCCAGTAGTCGGCAGAGACGAACGCCATGCGCTCGCGCTCGCGCTCGACGATCACTCGCGTGGCCACCGACTGCACGCGCCCGGCCGACAGCCGCGGCATGACCTTCTTCCACAACACCGGGGAGACCTCGTAGCCGTAGAGGCGATCGAGGATGCGGCGAGTCTCCTGCGCATCCACCAAATCCTGGTCGATGTCGCGGGTCTGCTGGGCGGCTTCACGAATGGCGGACTCGGTGATCTCGTTGAACACCATGCGACGTACCGGCACCTTCGGCTTCAGCACCTCGAGCAGATGCCAGGCGATAGCTTCGCCCTCGCGGTCAGGGTCAGTGGCGAGATACAGCTGATCGACCTCTTTGAGCAGGCGCTTAAGCTCCGTGACCTTCTTCTTTTTGTCCTGGCTGACGACATACAGCGGCTTGAACTCATGCTCGGTGTCGACGCCTAAGCGCGCCCACGGTTCCTTCTTGTACTTCGCGGGCACGTCCGCGGCTCCGCGGGGCAGATCACGGATGTGGCCGACCGAGGCCTCGACGATGTAGTTATCACCCAGATACTTCTGGATCTTCTTCGCCTTCGTCGCCGACTCGACGATGACCAGGGTCTTACCCTGGTCGCCGGTATCATCCGTCACGGTAGGGCCGCTTCCTTCCTACTGATCACTTATGATCATTCACATTCACGCATTTTCGTTAACGCCAGACTTTAGCGCAGGCACTAATCACTTCGCGACGATACACAGTATTTAATAGGTCTCCTACACCCGAGCCAGGAAAGGACCATCAGACGTGGCTGACCAGATCACCCAGTGGATCGAAGCCATTGTCACGCTGCCCATCTTCCTTCCACTGGTCACCATCATGGCGTTTCTCGACGCCACCATCCCCGTCATCCCCTCCGAACCCGTCCTCAGCGTGGGTGCGTCCTGGGCGGGAGCGACGGGCCAGATCAACCCGTGGCATGTCTTCTTTGCAGCCCTAATCGGGGGCATGGCGGGAGACAACACCTGCTACATCGTAGGCCGCAAGTTCCAGAACAAGGTGGCCAACTTAAACCCCAAATCGAAGCCGGGCAAGGCCATCGGCTGGGTGCGCCGAATGATGAAGCACTACGGCGGGGCGACGATCATCATCGCCCGCTTCGTGCCCTATGCCCGCTTCACGCTCACCCTGCTGCTCGGGTCCGTGCGCTACAACTGGCTGCTGTTCTTCATCTACGACACCATCGGCGTGGCGATCTGGGCCGGAGCCATCGTCAGTGTCAGCTACTTCGGCGGCCTGCTCTTCGAGGGCGCACCGCTCATTGGTGTCCTCTTCGGCGTGGTGGCCGGCACGCTCATCGGCGTCGTGATCCAGAAGATACAAAACAGCGTCATCGAGTGGCGTGCCGAGCGGCGCGCGACCTCCTCGGCTTAGGGGTTGTGTGGTTGCAGTTGCGGTTGTGGAGAGTTAGGGGCCGGTTGGGGCCATGCAGCGGCATCGCTTTCGTTCGCTTTCGTTCGCCTGGTCGAAAGGGGTCGCCCCTAAACGAGTCCCGCGCGGTCGAAAGGAGCACTCCTTTCTATAGCCCTGCTTTCGACCAGCGATAGCGCTTCATGTCAACACGCTCACCCCGGCCTCGCTTTGGACCACTCAGCAACGTTCCCCGGAGACAGACACCCCATCAGCCATGCAGCGGTATCGCTTTCGCACGTTTTTACACGTTCCCGCACGCCTGGCCGAAAGGAGTCACCCCTAAACGAGTCCCGCGCGGTCGAAAGGAACACTCCTTTCGATAGCCCTGCTTTCGACCAGCGCTACCGCGTTATACACGTAGAACACCCAGAACCCCAACAAACCCCCAGAACCAACCACAAACACCAAACGCCGCAGACCGAGAACGCTGTCCTCGACCTGCGGCGCCACCACCACACACAGTGTTTAGAGCGCGCGCACCTGCTGCGCCTGCGGGCCCTTGGTGCCTTCGCCGATTTCGAATTCGACCTGCTGGTCTTCTTCGAGGGTGCGGAAGCCGGAGCCCTGGATCTCGGAGTAGTGGACGAAGACGTCAGCGGAGCCGTCTTCGGGGGCGATGAAGCCGAAGCCCTTTTCGGCGTTGAACCACTTCACGGTACCTTTTGCCATGGTATGTCTACCTATCTGTTCTCGAATGGTTTGGGACTGGTCGCCTCACGCTGTGCGAGGCGGGTCGGGAGTCGAACCACCAAGCCCCCTCCGTTTCGAGGAAACCTGGTGCCCGCGTATCTTTCTTTTGCGAGCACCTTGTAGAACTGCGCACTGAAAATCCACGACCGTTGCCAGTGTCTCACGGAAGCGCGGTTTTGGCTCGCTCAGTGACTAAAATCGCTGGAAAACTACCGTTCGGACTACCCCTGGGGGTGAAGTACGTGTCTTGGGTTTCGCCGGGCGCCCAGTTCGCCACCGAGCTTCTCGACGCCGCCGGCCAACGCTTCCCCGAAGCCACACTCACACACTGTGAGACCATCCCCGCCCGCCCGGCCACCTATCGTGAGTTCCCACAGTGGGTGCCGGGGTGGTTCGTCGATAAGCTTGCCGATTCCGGCATCACCCGCCTCTATTCTCACCAGGCCGCGTGCGCCGAGGCCGCGTACGAGGGTCGCCACGTGGTGGTGGCCACGGGCACGTCGTCGGGCAAGTCGCTGGGCTATCAGCTGCCGGTGCTCACAACGCTGGCAAAGGATCCCACCGCCACCGCGATCTATCTCACCCCGACGAAGGCGTTGGGCTCGGATCAGCTGCTCGCCACCGAAGAGCTCCTGCGCGGTATCGCGGAGCTGGCCTCGGCCCACCCAGCGCCCTATGACGGCGATACCCCCACCGAGTCCCGCCGCGGCATCCGGGAGTCTTCGCGCTACATCTTCACCAACCCGGACATGCTGCACGTCTCCCTCCTCGGCGCGCATGCGCACTGGGCGCGGCTGCTGCGCCACCTGCGCTTTATCGTCATCGACGAATGCCACACCTACCGCGGGGTGTTCGGAGCGAATGTGGCGCTCGTGATCCGTCGGCTGCTACGCATCGCCGCGCGCTACGGGGCGCGCCCGACCGTCATCCTCGCCTCGGCCACCTCCGCCGACCCGGCAGCCCATGCCCGGCGGCTGACCGGCCTTGAGGTCGAAGCCATTACCGACGACGGCGCCCCCACCGGCACCCGCACCGTCGCCTTGTGGGAACCGGGCTTCATCCCCGGCGCCGAGGGCGAAAACGGCGCCCCGGTGCGGCGCGCCGCCACCACCGAGGCCGCCGGGCTGATGGCCGTCACCGTCGCCGCGGGCGCGCGCACGTTGACCTTCGTGCGTTCCCGGCGCGGCGCGGAGATCGTCGCCCTGCGCACCCAGGAGGAGCTCGGCTCGATGGGGCGCAGCGACTTCAGCCCGCGCATCGCGGCGTATCGGGCGGGGTATCTGGCGGAGGATCGTCGTCAGCTGGAGCAGATGCTGGACGACGGCCGCCTCCTCGGCGTCGCCACCACCAACGCCTTGGAGCTGGGCATCGACGTCGGCGGCCTCGACGCGGTGATCACCGCCGGCTTTCCCGGCACCGTGGCCAGTTTCCGACAGCAGGCCGGCCGGGCCGGTCGGCGCGGGCAGGCGTCGCTCGTGGTGCTCGCCGCGCGGGATGACCCCATGGACATGTATCTCATCCACCACCCCGAGGCCCTGCTGGGCTCGCCGGTGGAGCAGAGCGTGTTCAACCCCGAAAACCCCTACATCCTGCCCGCGCACGTCTACTGCGCGGCCGTGGAGGCGCCGCTGACTAAGCGCGACGTCGAGGCGTTGTCGGCGCACCGCGTCGTCGAAGAGCTCACCGCGCAAGGCCTGCTGCGCCGCCGCTCCCGGGGCTGGTTCGCCGCACCCCGGCCGGCGCTTGACGACGACCTGCCCACCCCCGAAACCGCCCACCAGCAGGTGGCGCTGCGCGGCGGCAGCGGCGAGGAGGTCATGATCGTCGATTCCACCGACGGGCGCCTGCTCGGCACGGTGGAGGCGGCGCGCGCCGCCAGCCAGGTGCACACCGGCGCGGTCTACCTCCACCAAGGGCAGAGCTATGTCATTGAGGAGTTGCTTCTCGACGACTACCTCGCCCTCGCCATCCCAGAGGCACCGGAGTACACCACGAGCGCACGATCGGTGACCGACATCCACCTCGTCGAGGAGCCGAGCGCTGACAAGCTCATCAACTACACGCCGGGTTTGTGGGTCGCTGACTGCGAGGTGGAGGTCACTGAGCAGGTGGTCGGCTATATCGTGCGCTTCCCGGACGGCAGCGTGGGCGAGCACGTGCCCCTCGACCTGCCGGCGCAGACCCTGCGTACCCGGGCGGTGGCCTACACCCTCGATCCCCTCGTCGTTCAGGCCGCCGGCATTAGCGCCGGCGAGCTGCCCGGCGCGCTGCACGCTGCGGAACACGCCGCGATCGGGCTGCTGCCGCTGATCGCGACCTGCGATCGCTGGGACATCGGTGGGGTCTCCACCGCGCTGCACGCGGATACCAACCTGCCGACGGTGTTCGTCTACGACGGCCACCCCGGCGGCGCCGGCTTCGCCGAAGAGGGCTTCCGCCGCTTCCCCGAGTGGATCGAGGCCACGTGGGAGACGGTGCGCTCGTGTTCCTGCGAGTCCGGATGCCCGGGGTGCGTGCAGTCACCGAAGTGCGGCAACGGCAACAACCCGCTGGATAAGCAGGCCGCGCTGAAGCTCTTGGGGGCTTTAGTCTCGATGACCTCCGGGAAAGAGACCTGATCAGTTCTTCTTGCGCTCACGGTACTTTTCGATTCCCCACCACATCAGCGGGGTGAACAGCACGGCGATAAGCCAGTAGATCAACCAGAACGCCCCTTCCCCGCCGGCCACCGCGATGCCGATGGCCAAGAGCACCGCGGTGATGCCGCTGGCCAGGATGCACTTACGCAGCTGCACCTTCGAGTCGGTCTCCGCGGGCGGTGGGACCTCACGCCCGGTGCGCCGGGCGAACCAGCGGTCGATGGTGCGGATGATGTCCCAGCCGAAGACCACGGAGAACGAGATGTAGAACGCGGCGAAGCCGTGCATGAACTGCGCCTGCCCGTTTTCGTGGAGTGTCATGTAGAAGAAGACGAGCAAGACCAGATCGATCAGCGGGGTGGCCGCCAGCAGCGCCAGGCCTACCCGGGGCGCTTTCAGCAGGTAACGGACCACGCAACCGAGTATGAGACACACCCAGAACACGACCTCGGCGGGGATCGTGGCAATAAGCATAGGAATCTTAGACAGTGATTTTCCACACGTACGCGTGCAGCAAAATACCGGAAGGTTTGTGGCCGCGGCCACGGATCTCACAGCGGCCCGGCGCGGGCCTGCGCCTCGCGCATCCCGACTGTGGCGGTCACGAGGACGTCTCCCACCTCCTCGACGATCTCGCAGGCCGATAGCTGCGCATGGTTAT
The DNA here is from genome assembly GCF_003065405.1 of Corynebacterium yudongzhengii. Lineage (NCBI taxonomy): Bacteria > Bacillati > Actinomycetota > Actinomycetes > Mycobacteriales > Corynebacteriaceae > Corynebacterium > Corynebacterium yudongzhengii. The sequence goes on along the minus strand of NZ_CP026947.1, from coordinate 210,277 downwards.
GCCTCGCGAAGTCCTCGGCCACTGCGCAGGCGTTTTCGCCGGTGACGTGGGCATAGGCCCCGGCGACGGCGGCCATATCGGCGGCGAGCTGGGCTTGGCGCTCGTCGACGAGTAGTTTGGCGGCCCCTCCGAGCGCGAGCAGCAGTGCGCACAGGGCGGAGATGATTCCGGCGGTGGCGACGGTAGCGTTGCCTTTCTCGTCGATAAGCACTCGTGGCATCAGTGGCCTTCTAGGGGTGCGACGGCGGTGGCGGTCATGTCCCCGAAGACCGCGGGTACGGTGGCCGTGACGGTGACGGTATCGGTGCCGGTGGTGACCTCGATGTGGCCGCGGGCGGGTGCGTAGTCGGTGCCGATGGCATAGGCCCGGGCGCCGGCTGAGGCCGCGTGGATGGCGGCGAGGTGGGCACCCATGGTGGCCAGCGCGCCGATGATCGCGGCAGCCACGATGACCAGGCTCGATAGCGCGAGGGCAGCCTCGATCGAGACGCTGCCGCGATCGTCGATGCGCATCAATAAACCTCCTTTCTTCTCGTGGGGTGGGTTAGCTCGGGGTGTTGGACAGGGCGTCGGTGATGATGGATTCCATGGCGTCGACCACGCCGTCGCCGTTGATGACGAGGTAGAGCACGGCGGCGAGCGCTGCTGCCGCCAGGGAGCCCATGGCGTATTCGATGGTGGACATTCCGCGGTCGTTGCTGGTGAGAACCTGGATACGGGTGAGCAGATGCATGAGATTCTCCTCGTGGGTGAGTGTGGTTTAGGTGGGTAGAAGGTCGCTTCCGAGGCTGATGACCACCGGCACGAGGCCGAGGACGATGAAGGCCGGTAGGAAGCAACCGGTCAGGGGCAAAGAGATGAGCACTCCGGCGCGTTCGGCGCGGGCGACGGCCCGGTCGGTGGCCCCGGAACGCAGCTGGGCGGCGAGTTCCCGGCAGCCGCCGGCGATGGCGGCGCCGGAGTCGGCGGAGCGGCGGATGAGGCGGGCGAGCTCGTCGAAGCCGGAGACGGTGTCGAGTTCGGAAAACGCTCGTGCTGGCGGGACCCCGACGGCGAGGATCGGGCCGATGCGGCCCCAGTGGCCGGTGGTGGTGACCCCGGCGACGTCGGCGACGGCGCGGGTGGCCTCGTCGATCGGGAGTCCTGCCTGGAGGCAGAGCGCGAAGAGTTCGACGTCATCGGCGAATTCGAGCTCGTCGGGTTCTTCCGGGCCGGCGCGCGGGGTCTTCACGCTGCCCTCGCCGGGGCGCAGGCGGTAATCCGGGGAAACGCCGGTGACTGCGAGTGCTCCGGCGAGCAGCACTAACACAAGCGGGGCGATCATGCGCTGGCCCTTTCGATGATCCAGCGGGAGATCAGCACCCCGCCAGCGATGAGCGTGGTGCCGCTGACCAGCAGGATGCCACCCAGGCCTCCCCCGAGCAGCAGGCCGAGGGGATCGGCGCCCATGCTCATGCCCATCAAGATTCCGACGACCGGCAGGCACGCCAGGATGCCGGCGGTCGCCTGCGGGCCCTGGAGGCTGGCGGCGGTGGAGCTGCGGTGGGCCTGGCGGCGCTGGAGGCGGTCTTTGGCCTGTTCGAGCAGCGTCGCGACGGGGATGCCATGGGTGTCGCTGAGTTTCCACAGCCGCGCCAGAGGGCGAAGGGCTGCTTGTCTGTCGAGGACATCGTAGCCGGTGCCGCCGCGGCGGGTGTGCGTGACCACTGCGGCCAGCGCGTCGGTGACCTCCGCCGGGGCAGACGCGGGCAGTTCCCCGGCCGCGCGGGCGAACGCAGGCCCGATGAGAGCCCCGGCGCGAATGTCGGCGACGTCGTGTCCCAGCACTGTCTGCGTGGCGTTGTCGATCTCCTTGTCGCGGCGTGAGCGCCGCAGGTTGTCGAGCAGATACCCGGCGGTGGCGGTGGCGATGACCACGCTGATGATCGTGCTGATCTCGCCTAAGAGGAGAAAACCGATCAAGGAGGCAACGCCGATCACGGGCAAAAGCCGCGTGATGCGCACGGACTTCTCTGCGTGCATATCAGCATCGTCGGTATCGTTCGGCGCGATCCTCCCGGCGGGGTGGGCCCCATAGATCCAGCAGGCTGCGGCCAGGCTCAGAAGAGACCAGGTCATAGTCATGGCGTGCTCCTTTCCACCAGCCGGCGCGCACTCTCGCTGAGGGGGTGCCCGTGCGACCACACGGTGGTGGCGGTCACGGGGTTGCCTCCGAGCGCGGCGATCTCGTCGAGGCGCCGGCGCCCGTCGGGGCCACGGCGCATGACTAATGCGCAGTCGACCGCGGCGGCGAGCTGCGAGTGCAAAGCAACCCGATCGAGGCCGCCGAGAGCGGCGAGGGCCTCCATGCGGGCGGGTATCTCGCCGGCGATATTGGCGTGCAGGGTGCCGGCGCCGCCGTCGTGGCCGGTGTTGAGCGCGGCGAGGAGGTCGACGACCTCGGCGCCGCGGATCTCTCCGACGATCAACCGATCCGGGCGCATGCGCAGCGCCTGGACCAAGAGATCGGACATGGTGATGGTGCCAGCACCCTCGGTGTTCGCGGCGCGGGTGGTCAGGCCCACGACGTGTGGGTGGCGGGGATCGAGTTCCGCGGTGTCCTCGATGACCACGAGGCGTTCGCTAGCGGGGACCTCGGATAGCAACGCTGCAAGCAGCGTCGTCTTGCCGGTGCCGGTGCCGCCGACGACGAGGAAAGACAATCGGGCGGCGATCATCTCACGCAGGAAGGAAGCGATGTCGTGCGGCAGAGTCTCAGCCTCGACCAGATCGTCGAGGCTGGTGCGCGCCTGGCGCAGCACGCGCAGGGAAATCAGCGTGTGCGTGCGGGCCGGCGGGCTGAGCGCTGCGTGCAGGCGGATGCTGGTGCCGTCGGGGCGGTTGATGCGGCCGTCGACGAAGGGGCTGGCGTCGTCGAGACGCCGGCCGCACGCGCCTGCCAGCCGGGAGGCGAGGCGGCGGACTTCCTCGTCGCCGCTGAAGGTGAGACTGGCGTGTTCGAGTCCGTGGCCACGGTCGATAAACACCTGCTCGGGCCCGTTGACGCAGATGTCGGTTACCCCGTCGATCTGGAGGAGGGCTTCGAGAGGGCCGGCGCCGGTGGTGTCGTCGCGCAGCCTGCGCAGGGTGTCGAGCACGTCGAGGTCCGTGATGACCCCGGCCTCTTCGCGCACAACGCGCGCGAGGGTGGCGGCGTCGGCGTCCAGCAGCGTGGGATCGTCGATAACCCGCTGGCGGATCTTGTCCATGATCTCGCTCATTTATCCCACCCCCGCGTGCTCGAGGACGGCCTCGGTCGCCGCCCGCAGACCGGCCGGCACCTTGGTGGGCAGCCCTTCGGTTTCTGCCCGCCGCGCCAGCGAGGCGATATGGGGCAGCGCAGCGCTCGGGCGGTGGCCGAGCACCCGCGCTAATTCCTCGTCTTCCAGGCCGGACCAGCCTCGGTGGCGGGTCAAGATGACGTGCTCCGCTTGACGAGCACGCAGGCGCTGCACCAGCGCTCGTCCCGCGGCGGCCGGGCGGATCTCGGCGGGCACAATCACCACGGTGAGATCGCCCAGGTTTCCCGCGTGGCTGCGCGGCAGGTCCAGAAGCGTCAGCCCACCGGTGCTTAAGACGTCGACGATGCGGGTGACCTGCTTGTCTTCGAGAACGAAAGGGTCATCGACCGTGCTGCGCGCCGCGGAGAGCACCCCGATGCCGTCGGACGTGTGTGGCAGCGCCGAGCGCAGGTCATCCGCATCGATGCCTCCGGTGTCAGTGAGCATGAGATCCGGCCAGCGGGCGCCGGGCACATCTTCGATGCCTAAAAGGAGGTCGAGTCCGCCGGAGTGCGGGTCGGCGTCGATAAGCGTGACCGTATGTCCGCGCCGGGCGGCCTGCCGGGCAGTGAGCGCCGCCGTGGTGGAGGTGCCCGCTCCCCCGCAGCTGCCGGTAAACGCGACGCTTATCGCACTGCCTCCTCCACGCGTCGCGGCTGTGGTGGCGACGGGCAGATCGGCGAGCGCCTCGAGGATGTCCGGGGCCTGGGCAGGCAGGATGAACGCTTGTTCCGCGTGGCAGGCGAGCGCCTTCGGCCAGGGGATGTCGGAGCTTTCGGTGTGCAGAAAGAACACCTTGCCGGGAAGCCGCGTGCCGACGAGCGCATCTGCCGTCGTCGCATCCACGAGCACTGCGGCGGCGCGGTGGGCATGGCGGCGCATGCCGCTGTCATCTGCTTCGCCCAGGTCAATGACCGGGCGAGTGGTGGCGGCGGCGACGTGGACGGCCTCTGGGTGCAGGACGGGATCGGTGACGGCGACGAGGATGAAGGCATCGCCGTCGCGGGCGCGGTCCTTGTCGCGATTCATCATGTGGGCGGTCATGGCCTAAGAATCGCGGATTGCGGCGCGTGGTGGGCGGCGGCGTCGAGAAGCTGTGGATAACCCCGAAATTGGCGGACGCGTCAACAGTTTCCTGTGGATAGTTGGAACCCCAGGAGACCGCCGCGCCTCGCTGCCGCTCAGAAATGCTTGCTACCAACCCAGAAAAGAGTGACGGCCCGCGCTTCGGGGGGTGCGCGGGCCGTCTACCCGGCCTCGGGGGGCGAGCCGGGGCAGGTCAACCTCGTAAGGGACCTTGCGCGTCTGATGTTACACCAAAGACTTTCCCATGCCAACCCCTCATGCCACGTAACGTTCAAGCCCTGCCAAGCGATAGTCCCACTGGTACTCTTTGGTCACATCCGTCACACTCAAGGCGTATCGCCTTAGGGTGGGAAACGGCCTCCGCAGCACTTAGAATTGAGCCATCATGAGCGATTCTTCCAGGTCTTCGCACCACGCCTTACCTGCCCCGCAGACGCGGCAGGCGGCGTTTTTTGACCTGGATAAAACCATTATCGCCACTAACTCGGCGTTCGCCTTTGGCAAGCAGTTCATGCACAACGGGCTCATCAGCCACTCCGAGGCGCTACAGATCTCGCTGGCGAAGGCGAGCTTCATGATGTCTGGCCTGTCCAGCGAGCAGATGGATAGCACCCGCGACCAGATGGCCGAACTGGTCACCGGCTGGGAGGTCGACGAGGTCGTGCGCATCGCCCGCGAGGCGCTGCACACCGTGGTCACCCCCACCATCTACGCCGAGGCCCGCGAGCTCATCCGCTATCACCGCGCCGCGGGCCGGGACGTCATCATCATCTCGGCCTCCGCCTCCCAGCTGGTCTCCTTAATCGGCGAGGAGCTCGGGGTGCACGACATCGTCGCCACCGAACTCGAGGTGGTCGACGGGAAGTTCACCGGCGAGATCCTGACCTACCTCAAAGGCGGGGCGAAGGCCGAGGCGATGAAGAAGCTGGCCCAGGAGCGCGGATATGACATGTCGGCAAGCTTCGCCTACTCCGATTCCGCCACCGATATCCCCATGCTGGAGCTCGTGGGCAACCCGGTGGCGGTGAACCCGGACCGGCAGATGAAGAAGACCGCGCTGGAAAACGGCTGGGAGATCCGCTCCTTCCGCGACCCGGTGCCGCTGCTGCAGCTGCCGAACGCCCGCGAGATCTCCATCGGCGCCGGAGTACTCGCCGGCCTCGCGGCCGTCACCGCCGGCGGCATCTGGTTCGCCCAGCGCAACCGCCCCAACGCCTCCTAGGCGGCGGTGACGATCGACGCGCCCTCCTCCGCCCCATCGACCCAGCCCCGCAAGAAGACCTCGACGGCAGCAACGACGCCGTCGGCACGCCCGAATCCGGCCACCGCCTCCCGATATTCCCGAACGTGCCGGTGGTGGCGGATCTCCGGGACGGCGAGGCCGGCGGCGTCGAGACCCGAGGCCACCGCCGCAATCCGGCTCGCCGCCCGCGCCACCACGCCGCTGCGCTCCCCAAAAATCGCATGCGCGGCGATCTCCCCGTGCACGATCGCCGGCAGCAGCACCGGGTCGGCAGCCGGTGAGGTGATCACCGCCTTGAGCGTCTGGATACGCCGCGCACCCTCTGCGCTTAACGGCACCCCCTCTCCTCCCGCCAGCACATCCAGGCGGGCGAGCGCCTGGGCAGGGGCGCGCAGGAAGGTCGCCACCGTCGCATCGATAACCGGCGAGGCCAGCAGCGAGTACACCGAGACCGCGTGTCCTAGCGGCGTATCCGCAGCCACCGCTTCTGTATCGGCGACGGCGTGGCGTTCGGCGTGGCCGTCGATAAGCACCGACAACCGGGCCCCGCGCAGCGCCGATTCGCCCCGGATGATCTCGCCTTTGCGCAGAACCGGCGGGCGGCGATGCACCGCGTTGATGCGCTCGCGCGCCTTCCGCGCCAGCTCGTCGATCGCACCCCGATCGCGCAGGGCGGCCAGCGGGTCTTTCGGGCCTGTGCTTTTCATGGCCTCTAGACTATCGGGGCCTTTCCCCGGCGCGGTTATGCGTTTCTGTCAACATTAAAGGGAAATTGGCGTTACAGTGGTGGACTGTTAGATGTAACCGGTATGGCGGTGAATCTACCCACGGCCTAGACTTACCCACGACACTTTTATTCGATGCGAGGCAGGTAATACACGTGAGCACCCCCGGGAACAAGAACGGACTCTTCACGGACGGCTCGGAGCGTTACTCCGGTGAAGTGAACTCGATCCCGCTTTCCGACGTCGACTCCACCAAACCCGGCGAGACGTCCATCGGCGATCTCGTCTCCAATGCCACCTCCCAGATGTCCAGCCTCGTGCGCGGTGAGATTGAGCTCGCCAAGACCGAGATCGTGGGCGAGGCCAAGAAGGCCGCGATCGGCAGCGCCCTGTTCGTCGCCGCCGGTGTCATCGCCCTGTACAGCTCGTTCTTCTTTTTCTTCTTCCTCGCTGAGCTGCTGTCGGTCTGGCTGCACCGCTGGGCTGCCTTCCTCATCGTTTTCCTGGTGATGATCGTCCTCGCCGCCATCCTCGGCCTGGTCGGCTTCCAGCGCTTCAAGAAGATGCAGGCGCCGAAGCGCACGCAGGAACAATTCGCGAAGAACAAGGAGATCATCCCGAACGAGTCCAACCGGAAGGCCCGCAGCGGCTCCGGCAAGGGCCTCTACACCTCGGGCAGCCTGGATTTCCAGGCGCGCGCCCAGGACGGCTCCACCGCCGCCACCGGCCCCGTGCCGAACCCGAGCCGCTAAGGCCCCGCCTCCATCTCAGAGAGAGACCCCGCCCGCCGCGAAAGAAGACCTCGGCAGCGGGGTTTTCACATGCTTATCGACGGGAGGGAGCCCACCTTGGCGCGAAGCCGCCCCCGGCCGGATGTCGTCGAGCTCGACGGCCCCTTCGACCACGCCTACGTCCACGCCCGTGGCCTACGCCTCCACGTGGCCATCGCCGGCGCCCCCGGCGCTCCGCTGGTGCTGCTCCTCCCCGACGCCTTCGGCGGCTGGTATGACTACGCGCAGGTCATCGCCCCGCTCGCCGCGCGAGGTTTTCGGGTCGCCGCGGTCGATCCGCGCGGCTACGGGCTTTCCGATAAACCTCCCTACCAGTCGGGCTTTTCCGCCCGCAGCCTCGTCAGCGACCTCGCGGGCCTGATCCCGGCGCTCGGCTACGAGAAGGCCAGCGTCATCGGCGCGGATACCGGCGGCACGCTCGCCTGGATCCTGGCGACCACGCACCCGGCGCGCGTCGATCACCTGGTGTCGATCTCGAGCGCGCACCCCGTGGATTTGCGCCGTGCCGTCGCCGCCCGGCCCTGGGATTTCTTGTGGATGCTGCAGCGCCACCTCTTGTTCCACCTCCCGGCGACGGCGCTCACCCGCGCTTTCGGGCTCATTGAGCGCGAGATCCGCCATTTCGGCGCCCTGAACACCTCCGCGCGCTTCCACCGCACCGAGGCCTTTCAAGAGATGCAAACACTGCGCGCGAAGGCCGGCCGGATCGACCGCGTGCCAACGGCCATCGTGCACACCGCCCGCGTGCTCATGGCACCGCTGTCGCTGAAGCATCAGAAGGTGAAGGTCTGCGCGCCGACGCTTATTCTCCACGCCCCGCAGTCGCTGTGGGCGCGGCTGATCGATCGCACGCGCGAGCGTGTCGCGCCCGGCACGATGCTGACCGCGACCTCGCTGCCGGGGGCGAAGAACCTGCCGCACATCGAGGCCCCGGAGGCGTTCGTCGAGGCGGTGGCTAGTTTCCTGGGGAAGGCTTAGGCACCCACGCACGCTTGCGTATCGACGGGCTGCGTATGCTGCGTCACCTCTCCGACCTGGCGCTGCACCTCGCGGGCGGTCACCGCGAATCCGGTGCTGCTGTTTTCGCGGCTGGCGCCGAAGACCACGCCGAGCACCTCGCCGTTCCGGTTGACCAGCGGGCCGCCGGAGTTGCCCTCGCGGATGGAGCCGCGCACGGCATAGGCCTCGCGCTCCACGCGCCCGTTGGCGTAGATGTCCGAGCCGGAGATGGTGATCCGATCGGCGATGCGGGCGGGGGCGGCCTCGAAAGGCCCGGAGCCCGGGTGCCCGAGGACTAAGGCGTCATCGCCGGTGCTCGCCGGCTGCTGTGCCCACACCAGCGGCTCGAGCCCCAGCCCGGGGCTGTGCAGCACCGCGATGTCCACGTTCGGGTTGAAGTAGACGACGTCCGCCTCCTTCACCCCCAACACCGTATCGAGGCGCACGGACTGGGTGCCGGCGACGACGTGGGCGTTAGTTATCACATAGTCCGGTGCGGTGACGAAGCCGGAGCCCATGAGCCTGCGGTCGCAGATCTCGGCGGCGCCCATGACGTGGATGATCGAGGGGCGTAAGGCCTCGACGAGCTGCGGGCCGGCGACGTTCTGGCTGGGGGCTTCGACGTCTTCGCGGGTATCCAAAAACGGGGAGACCAGCGGAGGCAGGCCAGAGTCGTCGAGAACCGCGGCCAGCCGGGCCGGCAGCTGCGCCAAAGAGTCCGGGGTCAGCGAGTCGATGGTGCGCAGGACCTTGGAGTTGCGCACCCCGTCGCTGGCCGGCGGGCCTAAACCCGCGGCCAGTGGCACGGAGACCATCCACACCACCACGAGCACCGCGACGAACTGGAAGAGCGCACCGACCGCCGAATCCAGCAGGTGTGCCGACGAGCGCCGCATCTGATTGCGGATGCCCGCGCCGAGCATCCCGCCCACCAAGTTGCCGAGGCTCACGATCAGCACGATCACCGCCAGGGCCAACAGGAAACGCAGCGCCGAAGACTCCACCAGCCCGCCGACCAGCGGGGCCAGCGCCACGCCGATGATCAGGCCCGCGACGATACCGATCGCCGAAAGCACCGAGCCGACCGCGCCTTGCCGCCAGCCGCTGACCAAAGCGATGAGTCCGACGATGACGAGCAAGACATCGACGACGAGTGCGGCTGTCACGGAAAGGTTCCTAACGGTTTTCGGAAGAACTAGTGCGCAAAAGCTTACCCTTCAGCGCCCAGATTCCTGATTCCGCGAGGCCCCGAGTTCCTCGTAGAGGTCCACGGTGCGCTCTTGATCCCACTCGCGGGCCCAGCCGGCGACCTCCAAGACGGCGTCGAGCACCCCGGCGGTAAAGCCCCACACGAGGTAGTCACGCACCCGAAACGCCGGGCCGCGGTAGTTCTTCCAGGCCACGGTGATGCGACAGGAGGGATCGACAAGCTCGCGCACCGGGGCGACGAAGACGTCGTCGGTTTCCTCCGGCGAGGTGGGATACAGCTCGGCGGGCTCGTCCCAGTAGGCGATCACTGGGTGCACGGGGTTCCTATTCGAGCGCACATGCAGCGAGCCCATGCGCGCCAGCGGGGTAACACTGCGCCGATCCAAGCCGACTTCCTCCCAGGCTTCGCGCAACGCGCAGTCGACGACGCCGTCGTCCTGCGGGTCTACCTTGCCGCCTGGGAACGCCATCTGCCCTGCGTGCGAACGCATCCTCGGCGAACGGTGGGTGAGCACGACGCCGGCGTCTTCCGGCAGCTCTTCGGCCTCGCGGGCGCCGCTGATGAGCACGAGCACCGCCGCCTGCGTGCGCACCGCCCGCTGCGGGGCGCGGGGATCATTGCCGAGCACCCCGCGCACCCGGCGCGTGCCCGGGGTCATGCTCTGGATCAGCGGACGCATCCACCGCGGCGAGCGAGCCGGCCGCAAGGTGGTGTTATACCCGGGCGCGTCGGGGGCGGGGGCGGCGTTATCCATGGGGTGTCACACCTCGGCAAGAGCGTTGTCGACGGCACGTTCTATCTCTTCGACGCTAGCGAAAGGCGTCGGGAAGTAGTCGATCTGCTCTCCGTCGACGAAGACCACGGTGATGGGGATGACCCCGGGCAGGCCCAGCGCGCCGGCGAAGGTGTTGTCATCGTCCTGGTAGCTGGGCAGATCGACGTCGAGCTCGTTGAGCAGCGCCGCTCCCCTGCCGGCGGCCTGATCGGCATGCACGCCGACGACCGTGTACTCCGGGTTTTGCTCCGCGAAGGCCTCGATGTGCGGCAACTCCTCGCGACACGGCGCACACCACCACGCCCAGATGTTGACGACGCTCACCCCCTCATCGTTCGGCTCAGGGCCGGTCTCGGCGCCGAGGCAGTCGAGCTCAATACCACCGACGCCGGTCGACGGGCACTGCGGCCGCTTGACGACGCCCCCACCCGGCACGGCTTGGGTGGCCTCGTCGGTGGCGGCGGCCTCGTCGTCGGCACCCTCGGTGTCGCCGATGAGCATAACCGCGCCTACGGCGACGGCGATGGTCACGACGATCCCCACGATCACGGAGATCACCACGGCACTGCGGCTCACTCGCTCCACCCCGCCATCGCGAGGAGGTGCGCGCGGTCGTCGCTGGTAATGAGCTTCGCGGCGGCCTCCGGTTCCGTTGGGCCGTCCTGGCCATAGGCGGGGCAGTCGGCGGCGAGGAAGCAGGCGCCGCAGGCCGGGCGGCGGGCGTGGCAGACGCGGCGGCCGTGCCAGATGGTGCGATGCGAAAACATCGTCCATTCCTTCTTCTCGATGCGCTCACCAATCGCCTTTTCGATCTTCACCGGATCCTTCGCGATCTCCGGGGCGATCAGCCCCCAGCGGCGCACCAGGCGCTGAAAGTGCGTATCGACGGTCAACCCAGGCTTGCCGAAAACGTTCCCGCGGACCACATGCGCGGTCTTGCGGCCCACGCCCGGGAGGCTGACGAGATCGTCGATACCTACCGGCACCTCGGAGTCGAAGCGCTCCACGAGCGCCTCCCCGATGCCGATGAGGTGTCCCGCTTTCGCCCGGTAGAAGCCGACGGGCCGCAGGATCTCCTCCATCTCCGCGCGGTTAGCGTGGGCGTAGTCCTCCGGCGTCGGATACTTAGAAAACAACCTCGGCGTGACCTGGTTGACCCTTTGATCCGTGGTCTGCGCGGACAGCACCGTGGCGATGAGCAGCTCGAGGGCGTTGTGAAAGTCGAGCTCGGCGTGCGCGTCCGGGTACGCCACCGCGAGGGTGCGGTTGATGCGCCGGGCCCGGCGCGTCGTCCCCAGTGAGGTCTCCTTGCCCTTCGCCGCCCGGTGGGTGCCCACGCGGGGGCGGCGCATCGGGGTCAGAGATCCAGGCGAAGAGGGTTGAGTGGCCATGCCAACGATTGTAGCTTTCGCACCCGCTAGAATTGGCCGCATGATCGTCCTTCTCGTTCTCGTCGCCCCGCTGGCGCTGGCTCTGTTCACGATCTGGATGGAGACCCTCGAGTCCACCGCCCTGCATCGCCGCAGCGACCATACGGAAGCGAAGGACACCGCTCACACCGCTGCGAAGTCTGAGGAGCCCGACGAACTCCCCTGATTTCCCCGCTCGACATGCGCGGATGGTGGTACCTTTGTTAAGATTGTCACCATTAGTGTGACAAGAACCTCGCCCCAGGAATTGAGTGACAAAATCCACGACGGAGAGGAATCTCACCTATTATTAAAACCGTCGCGCTCGCCCCGCCTGGGCCGCCGTCGACGTCGACCCGTATCACACGGTCCACATTTAGGAGTTAATCATGGAAAGCGTGCAAGAGATTCTCGCCCGCGCGGGCATCTTCCAGGGTGTCGACCCTGCAGCGGTCAACAGCCTCATCAAGGACCTGGAATCTGTCCGATTCCCCCGCGGAACCACGATTTTCGACGAAGGTGAACCGGGCGACCGCCTCTACATCATCACCTCCGGCAAGGTGAAGCTCGCCCGCCACGCCACCGACGGCCGCGAGAACCTGCTCAGCGTCATGGGCCCGTCCGACATGTTCGGCGAACTGTCCATCTTCGACCCGGGCCCGCGCACCTCCTCCGCGATCTGCGTGACTGAAGTGCAGGCCGCCACCATGAACTCGGAGCTGCTCAGCCGCTGGATCTCGAACCACCCGTCGATCTCCCAGCAGCTCCTGCGCGTCTTAGCCCGCCGCCTGCGCCGCACCAACGACGCACTCGCCGATCTCATCTTCACCGACGTGCCCGGCCGCGTCGCCAAGACCCTGCTGCGCCTGGCCAACCGCTTCGGCACGCAGGAAGGCGGCGCGCTGCGCGTCAACCACGACCTCACCCAGGAAGAGATCGCCCAGCTCGTCGGCGCCTCGCGCGAGACCGTCAACAAGGCACTCGCCACCTTCGCTCACCGCGGCTGGATCCGCCTGGAAGGCAAGTCGGTGGTCATCGTCGACACCGAGCACCTGGCCAAACGCGCCCGGTAGGTGGGTGGCTGATCGGTTGGTTTTGCCGATTTGACGCTTGCTGTTTGACGCTTGCCGTTTGAACGGAGCCGCGGCGCTGGCCCTGGAATGATCTGGGGGCTGGCGCCGCGGTGTTGTTTTGGGGTGGTTGGGGTTAGTTCTTGGGAGCTGGATTTAAGTAACTACCGACGATCTTGGGGGTTGCGGGACCGAAAATCGGGTTATCGTCGGTAGTTACTTAAATACCTTGGGGGTTTGAGGCCGAAACGGGCCCAGGATTTAACTAACTACCGACGATCCGGCGGATTCCGGGCCGAAATGAGGCTTATCGTCGGTAGTTACTTAAAAAACAGGGTGGATCCGGCCGAAACAGGCCCAAAATTCAACTAACTACCGACGATCCCACGAATTCCGGGCCGAAACGAGACTTAACGTCGGCAGTTACCCAAATCCCCCGCGGACACCCCAAAACCCCAAACCTCAAACCCAACCGCAATAAAAGTCAACAATGTTTAAATAAATTTCACGAAACGTGATGCGGATAACATTGAAACTGTTAGCATGTACCCAACCGAGCAACAGTGACACAGAGGGAGGATCCGCATCCATGGCAGGCGCAGAACCGTTCGAGGCCCAGAGACTCAACTACAAAGACCAGCAGATTACGTACTTCGACCGGGGAGCTGCCCAGGAAGGCCGTCGTCCCGTGCTTCTGATTCACGGGACCTCGGGCACGGCCCAAGGCCACTACGGGCAGATCTTCCCGATGTTGGCGACGAACACCCGCGTCATCGCCAGCGACTGGGCCTTCCCCGGCGCTGATTCGCTTGAGCTCGATGAGCTCGTCGATCAGCAGCTCGCCGTTCTCGACGCCACTGTCGGTGAGGAAAAGGTCGACGTCATAGGCTTTTCGCTCGGTGCTGTCGTCGCCCAGGCCCTCGCGGCCCGCTACCCCGAACGCGTGGGAGCACTGATCTTGGTCTGCGGCTGGGCAAGCACCGATAACCACCAGAAACTCCGCAATGGCCTTTGGCGGACTCTCTATCAGGAAGACTCCGCGGCGCTGAAGGAGTTCATGGCGCTATGCGCGTTCTCGCCGGGCTTCGTGCGTCGGCAGGACCCGGAGGTCATTGAGCCTGCTTCCAGGCCATCGAGATCAACGAGTTCGTGCGCCAGCAGATGGAGCTCAACGCCCGGATCGATACCACTGAAGAAGCCGGCTCCATTACCGCCCCCACCTTGATCGTGGCAGGCAGAGACGACCTCATGGTGCCGCGCCATCACTCGCAGGAGCTTTTCGGGCTCATCGAGAACTCTCGCTACACGGAGTTCCAGTCCGGGCACATGGTCGTGCTCGAGCGGCCTGCTGAGCTCATCCACGCCGCAGAGATCTTTTTCGACGACCCCGAGGCCGTCCCCGCCGGCACCGAAATCCCCGCCACCAACAGCTAAAACAACAGCTAAAGGAAAGGAAACACCCCATGGCCAGCCCCTTGCTCAAAGACGTTAGCGAGTTCCCCGACCAAAAGGCCCGGGGCCCCGCCCCGGAGCCGACTTCCCGCGAAGCCAGCGTGATCGTCGTCGGAGGTGGATTCTCCGGTCTCGGTTTAGGCGTTCACCTGCGCCGCCGCGGCATCCGCGATTTTCTGATTCTGGACCGCAACCCACAGTTCGGCGGCTGTTGGTGGGATAACACGTATCCCGGCGTGGCGTGTGATGTGCCCAGCCACCTGTACTCGTTTTCCTTTCGGCAAAACCCGAACTGGTCTCGTCGTTTTGCCCCGGGCGCGGAGATCCAGGACTACCTGGAAACGGTCGCCGAAGAAGAAGAGCTCAACCAGCACTACCGCCCCTCCACTAACGTAACCGGCGCGCGCTGGGACGCGGACACCAACCAATGGCACGTGAAGACAGACCAGGGCGACTACGTCTGCACGTATTTGATCATGGCTTCTGGTCACCTGGTGGATCCGAAGCTGCCGGAGATCCCCGGGATCGAGGATTTCCCCGGCGAGGTCCTCCACTCCGCCGCCTGGGACCACTCGGTCTCTGTCGAAGGCAAGCGCGTGGCGGTGATCGGCACGGGCGCCTCCGCGATACAGGTCACGCCCGAGGTGGCGAAGGTCGCCGAGAAGGTCACGGTCTTCCAGCGCACCCCGGCGTATCTGGTGCCCCGCCACGACACCGAGTATTCCGCCGCCCAAAAGCGCACCTTCGCGCGCAGCACGGAGGCACTCGCCCTAGAGCGCGCCAACCTGTTCTGGGAAAACGAGCAGATGTATCCGCTGATGCGGATGACTCCGTCGGCACGCGCGATGGCGCTGAAGATGGCGAATGATCTGCGCGATGAGCTTGTCGACGATCCCGAGATCCGCGCCCAGCTCACCCCTGATTACGAGCCTGGCTGCAAGCGTATCCTGCTCGCCGAGGACTTCTACCGCGCGTTCAACCGCGACAACGTGGAGCTTGAGGACTCCGCCCTCGAGCGGGTCGAAGGCGCCACGTTAATCTCCGCGGCCGGAAACGAGGTAGAGGCGGATGTCATCATCCTGTGCACCGGTTTTGATGTTTCGGAGCCGAAGTACGCCCGCGTGGTCTTCGGCGAGGACGGTCGCAGCCTCTCCGAGCACTGGGGTGAGGGCGAAACACCCGGCTGGACGATGTTCGAGCGGGGCTTCCCGAACCTGGTCGCCGTCAACGCCCGCAACACCGGTCTGGGGCATAACTCGCTGATCTATATCATCGAATCGCAGGTCGAAAGCGTTGCCAGCCTCATCGATTGGGCCCTGCGCGAAAAGGTCGAGCGCCTCGAGATCAACGATGACGCCGCCGATAAGTGGCGCCAGCGCATCAGCGAGCTCAGCGACAACACTGTGTGGACCAGCGACGGCGGCTGCGGCGCATGGTACATCGACGAGCGCACCAACGAGCTCACCGCCCTGTGGCCGGGCTACGCCTGGGACTTCCGCCGACGGATGCAGGAAATCGGGCCCGAGCTTTTCGATGCCCGCCCCACCGCCACGCCGTCGGCCTAGGCGCCTTCCGCCTCTAGGTAGCGCAGCGCCACCCGGGTCGACTGCTCGGCGGCGCCGCGCAGGACGGGGTCGACGTCCTGGTACATCTCGTCGACAAGCTTGTCGACGGTGACTTCACGCCCGTGCTTCTCCCACTGCTCGCGGATCTGGTCGAGGCGGTAGTGGCGGCGGTCGATGTACTTCCGGGCCATGGCGGAGACATCGGGTAGCTCCGCGCCGTGGCCGGGCAGCAGGGTGACGTCTTTGCCGCGCTTTTCGAGCATCTCCAGCGAAACCAGGTACTTCCCCAGGTCGCCGTCGGTCTCGGAGATCATGGTCGTGTGCCGGCCGGCGATGGTGTCTCCGGTAACGATGCCTTCGAGGGAGTCTTCCCCGAGCTCGCCGGAGTGAATGAAAAAGGAGGCCGAGTCCTGGGTGTGTCCCGGGGTGTGCACGACCTCGATTTGGGGGGTGAGTTCGTCGAAGGTGATGATTTCACCGTCGCGAAGCGGCTCCCCGCCCTCGCAGTAACGCTCGTCGAAGGCGCGCACCGGGGCGCCAGTGAGCTGGCGGAAGCGCAGGGCACTATCCGCGTGGTCGTGGTGGCGGTGGGTGAGCAGCACCAGCGCCACCTTCTCGCCCTGGGCAGCGAGGATGTTGAGGTGCCCCTCGTCCTCGGGCCCTGGGTCGATGACCACCGAGATTTCGTCTTCGGGGACGCGGATGATCCAGGAATTGGTGCCCTCCAGGGCAGCGTAGCTGGGGTTACCACAAAGAACGACGGCCGCGGACTCCGTCACCGGGCGCAGCTGATTGTAAGCGGGGTGCTCCATGCCTCCCAGCCTACCGCTAACCTGTGGATTCCCTCCAACTACAAGCAGGCTTTAGTCGTTGACCTCGGCGACGACCTCAACCTCCACCGGCGCATCCTTCGGCAGCACGGCGGTGCCGACGGCCGAACGCACGTGGGTGCCGTTATCGCCGAATACGTCGCCCATCAGGTTCGACGCGCCGTTGGCAACCTCCGGCTGGTTGTAGAACTGCGGGTCGGAGGCGACGTAAACGACGACCTTGAGCACGCGGGC
The DNA here is from genome assembly GCF_003065405.1 of Corynebacterium yudongzhengii. NCBI lineage: Bacteria > Bacillati > Actinomycetota > Actinomycetes > Mycobacteriales > Corynebacteriaceae > Corynebacterium > Corynebacterium yudongzhengii. The sequence continues at coordinate 193,568 of NZ_CP026947.1, read as the reverse complement.
GACGTTGTCGATGCCCACCTCAGCGTCGATCGCGGCCAGGGCGTTGAGCGCGGCGGCGCGGGCGAGCTCCTGAGCCTTGTCCTCGGCGACCTCCGCGCCGACCTTGCCAGTGGCGGCGAGCGAGCCGTCGATAATTGGCAGCTGGCCGGAGGTCCACACCTGGTTTCCCACGCGCGTGGTCGGCTGGTAGGCGGCCAGCGGGGCCACCACCTTCGGCAGTTCGATGCCGAGCTTCTGCAGATTCTCCGTTGCAGTCATTATTCACTAACCTCCCGCTTCATAAAGGCGATCGAGTTCTCCGGGTTCGGCCCCGGGGTGACGGTGACCAGCTCCCAGCCATCTTCACCCCAAGTGTTGAGGATCTGGGTGGTCGCGTGGCTTAATAGCGGTACGGTCGCATACTCCCAAGTCGTCATGGGGCCACTCTAGCGATTATTTCGCCAACGCTTCGACGCTGCCGCCGTGAGCGAGGAAGTGCGTCCAGGACCTGACTTCAGGGTTGGCGCGCAGCAGCGCGCGGCGCTGGCGTTCGGTGAGCCCGCCCCAGACGCCAAACTCGACGCGGTTGTCGAGGGCGTCGGCCAGACACTGGGTCTTCACCGGGCAGCGGCGACATACCGTGGCGGCCACGCCACGCTGTTCGGCGCCGCGGACGAACAACACGTCCGGGTCCCCTCCGCGGCAGTGGGCGCGGGTAACCCACTGCGAGCGCAGGTAGTCTTCGGGAACCCGACTGTCCTGCTGGTATTCCGGTGTGACCCTCGCGGTCATGACGATCCTTTCTAGTCGCATCACCTGAGCGGTTGTGCGGTGTAGTTTTTCACAGATTTTGCAGACCGTCGAATACGTCACACATCTCGGGGGTACCGAGTGGTTCCCCTTCCCATGTACACACCGTAAGGTAACGGGGATGAACGTTCGCAGCTCCTCCCTCCTCAGGATTCTGATCGCCACCGTGGTCGCAGGCCTGCTCATCGCCCTGGCCCTGGCCCCCGTAGCGGGCATTTCAGGGGCGGCCGTCCAGCGCACCAACGAGACCATGCAGTCCAACCTCGCCGACATGACGGCGGAGGAACTGCCTGGTGTGACCACCATCAACGACCGCACGGGCACGCTGATCGCGCACGTTTATGATCAGCGTCGGCACCCGGTCAGCGGCGATCAGATCTCGCAGGCGATGAAGGATGCGATCGTCGCGATCGAGGACCGGCGCTTCTACGAGCACGAGGGCGTCGACTTCCAGGGCTTCGCCCGCGCGATGGTCACGAACTTGATGGCCGGCGGCGTCGAGGAGGGCGCGTCGACCATTAATCAGCAGTATGTGAAGAACTACCTCCTGCACGTCGCCGCGGACAGCACGGAGGCCCAGGCGGCGGCCACGGAGCAGTCGATTCCCCGCAAGCTGCGGGAGATGCGGATGGCCGCGCAGCTCGATAAGGAATTGACCAAGGACGAGGTGCTCACCCGCTACCTCAACGTCGTGCCCTTCGGTAACCACGCCTACGGCGTCGAGGCTGCCGCCCGGACCTACTTCGGTATTCCGGCCTCGGATCTCAGCGTCCCGCAAGCCGCGATGCTCGCCGGCATGGTGCAGTCCTCGGAGTACTTGAACCCGTACACCAACACCGACGCGGTGATCGAGCGCCGCAACACGGTGCTGCAGGCGATGGTGGAATACGGTGCGATTTCCCAGGAAGATGCCGACGCCTGGGCCGCCGAGCCGCTCGGCGTGCTCGAATCTCCGGCGCTGCTGGGCAACGGCTGCATCGCCGCCGGCGACCGCGGCTTCTTCTGCGACTACGTGATCAACTACCTCGAGGCCAAGGGCATCAGCGAGGAGCAGATCCTCAACGACGAGCTCACGATCACCACCACCCTGGACCCGACCGCCCAGGACGCCGCCCACGACACCGTGACCTCGATGGTCGATCCCGCCCAGCCGGGCGTGGCCGAGGTCCTCAACGTCGTCGAGCCAGGCACCGATTCGCGCCCGATCCGGGCGATGACCTCCTCGCGTAACTACGGCCTCGATCTGGAGGCCGGCGAGACCTACCTGCCGCAGCCGACCTCGCTGGTTGGCAACGGCGCCGGCTCGGTGTTCAAGATCTTCACCGCCGCCGCGGCGATGGAGGCCGGCCGCGGCCTCAACGACGTGCTCCCCGTGCCGGAGCGCTACGAGGCTCAAGGTTTAGGTGCCGGCGGCGCCGCCAACTGCCCGGCGAACACCTACTGCGTGGAAAACGCCGGCACCTACCAGGACCAGATGACCCTAGAGGAGGCGCTGGCCTATTCGCCGAACACCACGTTCGTCATGCTTATCGACGAAGTCGGCGTCCCCGCCGTCGTCGACATGTCCGTCAAGCTGGGCCTGCGCTCTTATGAGGCGCCGCAATCCTACAACGAGGACTACTCCATCGCCGACTACTTCAAGAAAGCCAACCTCGGTTCCTACACCCTGGGCCCGACGGCCGTGAACGCTCTGGAGCTGTCCAACGTGGGTGCCACGCTGAGCTCGCAGGGTCGCTGGTGTGAGCCGAACCCGATCGCGACCGTCGAGACGCGCGACGGCGAGGAGCTGCACTTAGAGCGCCCGGAGTGCGAGCAGGTCGTCGAGCCGGAGCTGGCGAATGCCCTGTCGCAGGCCATGGTCTCCGACGTCACCGAGGGCACCGCCCGCAACGCGGCCCAGGCGACCGGCTTCGGCGACGTCGCCGCCGCCAAGACCGGTACCACCGAGTCCAACCAGTCCTCGGCCTTCTTGGGCTTCAACAACGCGATCGCCGCCGCGCCGTACATCTTCAACGACGGCACCGGCACCTCCCCGCTGTGCACCTCCCCGGTCCGCCAGTGTGGCGCCGGCAACCTCTACGGCGGCCAGGAGCCCGCGCAGACGTACTTCACGCTGCACCAGAGGATTCCGCAGGCCATCGGCGCCGGCGTCGCAGGTGGGCCCGCCGGAAATTTTAGGGAAGGGGCTGCCGAAGAGCTCTTCGCCGACCTCGCTGGATCGGACGAATCGGCAGCCCGCGCCGCCCTCGAGGACGAAGGCTTCGAGATCTCTTCAGTCCAGCGGATCAACAGCGACCTGCCGGCTGGCACCGTCGTGGCCGTCGAGCGTATCGACGGCGAACAGGCCGTCACCCTGATCCTCTCCAACGGCCAGTCCCCGAGCGGCGGCGGGGCCTCCGACAACGCCTCCGACCAGCCGGCCGGCGGCGATTCCGCAGGCGACGACACCCCGCCCTCGGCGCCGGAGCCCCCACAGGGTCCCTCGACGGAGGAGCTGGACCGCCTACGCGAGGAACTCGAGTCTTTGGGCAACGATCTTCGCAACCAGTTCGGCCTGTAAGCATCATCTCTCTGATCATTTCTCTGATCATTGATGCGCTCACCGTTAAGCTGGAGCAGTGAATTTTTCCAACTCCGATCACGACTCCACCTCCCGGCGGTGGGCGGCCGGGCTTGCCGCCGCCGGCGCCGCTGGTCTCGCAGCCGGGGCCGGGTTCCTCTACTGGGGCAACCGGGAACTGCATAACTTCGAGTTGAAGCAGCTGACCATACCGCTTCTGCCCGCGGGTTCTCTGCGCGGCAGAGGCGAGTTCCGGCTCCTGCATATCTCGGATCTGCACATGATTCCGGGCCAGGAGGACAAGATCGCGTGGGTCTCCGCCCTGGATTCTCTGCAGCCGGATCTGGTGGTCAACACCGGCGATAACCTGTCGGATGCCCGCGCGGTGCCCGATACCATCGCCGCCCTCGATCCCCTGCTCAACCGGCCGGGGCTGTTCGTCTTCGGCACCAATGACTATTGGGCGCCGCGCATGGTCAACCCGCTGACCTACCTGACGAAGAAGAAGCGCACCCCGTCCTATGTCGAGTTGCCGTGGAAGGACATGCGTGCGGTGTTCATCGAGCGCGGCTGGCACGACGCCACGCACACCCGCCCCGAGTTCAAGGCCGGCCCGCTGCGCCTGGCGGTAGCAGGTGTCGACGACCCACACCACGACCTCGACGACTACGAGACCATCGCCGGCCCGCCAAACGAAGACTCCGATCTCGCCCTCGCCCTGCTGCATGCCCCGTACCCGCGGGTGCTGCGCCGCTTCGCCGACGACGGCTACGACCTCGCCCTGGCCGGCCACACCCACGGCGGTCAGTTCTGCCTGCCGGGCTCAAAAGCGCTGGTCACCAACTCCGGCATCGATCGCGCCCGCGCGCAGGGACTGCACGACTTCGACGGCATGGCACTGCACATCTCCAACGGCCTGGGCACCTCGAAGTACGCGCCCTTCCGTTTCTTCTGCCGCCCCTCGGCAACGCTGCTGCGGCTGACCGAACGGAAGTAGGCCTGGCGCGGGGTTGCGTTGGGGCGCGAGTTGGCATGCCGCGCTATCGCTGGTCGAAAGCAGCCACCCCTAAAGGACTACTCGTTTCGACCGCGCGGGACCCCTTTCTATAGGGATGATTTCGACCAGCACAATCGCAACATGAGGCTTCGAAGGGCAGGCGGCCAGCATTGCCGGGCGGTCGCCCCATCCGCCCCAGCAGCCTCTTCCTTAAGGCTCCCACTGTCGGCGCGCCTACCGCCGCCATACAGCGCTATCGCTGGTCGAAAGCAGCCACCCCTAAAGGACTACTCGTTTCGACCGCGCGGGACCCCTTTCTATAGGGATGATTTCGACCAGCACAATCGCACCATGAGGTTTCGAAGGGGCAGGCGACTAGCATTGCCGGGCGGTCGCCCCATCCGCCCCAGCAGCCTCTTCCTTAAGGCTCCCGCCGTCGGCGCGCCTACCGCCGCCATACAGCGCTATCGCTGGTCGAAAGCAGCCACCCCTAAAGGACTACTCGTTTCGACCGCGCGGGACTCCTTTCGAACCAACTCCTTTCGACCAGGCGTGCGAACGCGGTACCGCCTCATGTATACCAAGGTGCCCGACGTTCTACAGGCCCCCCTTTCCGGCGCGCGCCCACGTCACCGCTACACAAACCCTTAAAGGAAGATGCTTGAGGGGCGCACCCTTCAAGGTTTTGCGCAAGAAAACGGCCTGACTCCAAACCCTTCAAGGTTCTTCCTTCAAGCATTTCCGTTCGAGTGCCATGCAGGTTCCACAAAACCAACCTCGACCCGGACTGAGCCCACACATCCGCAACCAACACATCCGCGACCAGCACAAGCGCAACACAGCACCCCGAAAGGATAGGCACCCACACCATCCACCCCACGCAGGGATTTTGTCGCCTGCGGGAGGGTACGTTAAGGTATTCCAGGTACCGCGAAGACGGGCCCACACAAAGAAGGCCGGTCATCGTAGTTCCACGGGATATGGCGCAGCTTGGTAGCGCGCCTCGTTCGGGACGAGGAGGTCGCAGGTTCAAATCCTGTTATCCCGACCACGCACCCGGCCACCGGAAAACACTCCGGCGGCCGGGCCTTTTTCTTGCCACCAAAAACTGCCCCAGCGCCCGGTACGTGACGCGAATAACTGCACGTAAGCCACCAGGTGTAGCCTCATGGTCGTAGTACAACGCCATACTGAAACACATAAATACACACGCAATACACACGTAATAAGTGGATAGTTGAGGTGCCGATGGAGCTTGCAGCCGTCGTTGTCATCGCAGCGTTGGCGGTCGCGCTCGCCCCAGTGGGGGTCCGCGTTTTCGACCGCGCCGCGGGCTGGCCGCTAGCCGGCCTGCTCGCCATCGCCGCGGTCATTTTGGCCCGTGCCCTGCCGGAAATCATCTCCGGCGAGCCGTTGACATACCGCCTTGTCTGGGCGAAGGACGTCTTGGGCCCGGGTGCCGATGTCGCGTTATCCCTGCACGCCGACACCCTCTCCGCCCTGTTTGGCCTGCTCGCGCTGGTCATCGGCGCGGTGGTCTTCGTCTATTCCGCCGCGTACCTGCCGAAGGGCCGGTCGAATACGAGCTTCTATACGCTCATGACCGCGTTTACCGCCTCGATTCTGCTTTTGGTGTTCGCGGGCGATGTGCTGGTGTTGTTCGTCGCGTGGGAGCTGGTCTCGCTGGCGTCGTTCATGCTCATCGCGCGCTCGGGCTCGAGCGGCGAGGCCGGCGCCCAGCGCACGTTGATCCTCACGTTCTTCGGTGGGCTCACGCTGCTGGCGGCGCTAGCCATCGCCGCGGTGACCGCGGGTTCGACCGATCTCAACGAGATCCTCGCCTCCCCGGCGTGGGAGAACAACCCGCAGCTCACGGCCTTGGTGGCGGTGCTCGTCGCGGTCTCGGCGTTCACGAAGTCCGCCCAGTTTCCGTTCCACTTCTGGCTGCCGGAGGCGATGGCCGCGGCCACGCCGGTCTCGGCGTTTCTGCATGCGGCGGCCGTCGTCAAGGCGGGCGTCTACGTGCTGCTGCGCTTTTCGACGATCTTTGCCGACGTCACCGCCTGGAACCTCCTGCTGGTGATCGTCGGCATGGGCACGGCCTTTGTCTCTGCCCTGTTCGCCATCCAGAAGACCGACCTGAAGCATTTGACCGCGTATTCGACGGTCTCTCACCTCGGGTGGATCGTCGCCACGATCGGCATTGGCACGCCGGTGGCGCTGACCGCCGCGCTCGTGCACACGCTGGCGCACGCGCTGTTCAAGTCGAGCCTGTTCATGCTCATCGGCGTCGTCGACCACGAGGCCGGCAGCCGCGACATCCGCCGCCTGGGCCCGCTGTGGCGCAAGATGCCGTGCACGTTCGTGGCCACCGTCATCGCCGCGCTGTCGATGGCCGCCGTGCCCCCGCTGTTCGGCTTCCTGTCGAAGGAGTCGATGCTCACCGCCTTCACGGATGCCCCGCTGGGTTCGGTCGGCACCGCCGTGCTGCTCGCGGTGGCGGGCGTGGCCGCGCTGTTGACGTTTTTGTACTCCGCGAAGATCGTGTTCGGCACGTTTTTCGACGGCCCGCGCCCGCTGCCCAACGTCCACGAGGCCCCGGTCAGCCTCTGGCTGCCCGCTGCCCTACCGGGTGTGATGTCGATCCCGCTGGCCTTCGCCGCCCCGGTGCTCGACACCCCGTTTAGCGCCGCGGTCAACGACATCGCCGCACCGACCGACCACCACGTCCACCTGGCTTTGTGGCATGGCATCACCACGCCTTTGCTGATTACGGTGGCGGTGCTGGTCGTCGGCACCTTAGCCCTGTTTGCCCGCCGCCGGATCTTCGCCGCGGCCGAATCCCGTGACCTGCTGCCGGCGACCGGCAACGACGTCCTCCACGGCCTCAACCGCTTCTTCAGCCGCTGCGGGCGCTGGCTGGCCGGCATGGCCGATACGCTCAACCCTTCGCGGCACGTGCTGTGGATCGTGGTGCTGATCATCGCCCTCGGCACGGTGACCACCTTCGCCACCTCCGGCATCGACGGCGTAACCCCCGCCCCGCGTGCTGAAGGCCTCGAGCACCCCCTCGATCTCGTGCCTCTCCTTCTTATCGCCGCCTCCGTCGCCGGCCTGGCGTTCTCGCGCTCGCGGCTTACGGGCGCGGTGCTCATCGGCACCGTCGGCGTGGGCATGAGCCTGCAGATGCTGCTGCTCGGCGCCCCGGACGTGGCGCTCACCCAGTTCCTGGTGGAGGCGCTGACGGTCATCGTCATCATGCTGGTCATCCGCCACCAGCCGATCCACTTCCCGACGGTCGCACCCCGCCGCAAACTCGTCGCCGGCATCCTCGCCGTCGCCGCGGGGCTCACGGCGTTCGCCGGTACCGTCGCCCTGCTCGGCCGGCGCGACCGCTCCGAGCTGGCCATGTGGTATCTCGACAACGCGCCCGATGTCACCGGCGGCAGCAACATCGTCGCGGTCATCATCGTGGAATTCCGTGGCTTCGATACCTTGGGCGAGCTCTCCGTGCTCGGCATGGGTGCGGTGGTGCTCGCCGCGCTCGTCTCGACGATGCCACGCTACCCCTTCAGCCGCGGCCTGCACCCGGCACCTTTCGGCCAGTCTCAGCTCAACTCGCTGCCGCTGCGCAAGGTCACCGTCCTGGTGATCCCGGTGCTCATGGTGCTCTCCGTGCTCATCTTCTTCCGCGGGCACACGGCCCCGGGCGGCGGCTTCGTCGCCGCGCTGGTGTTGGCCACGGCCTTCGGCCTGTCCTATATGTCCAAGGGTTCCGACCGCCCCGTCGTCGGCCGCACCGTCCCGCTGTGGCTGACCGGCATCGGCATCATCGTCGCGATCGCCTCCGGATTCCTCGGGCTGATCGAGGGCGGCTTCCTCTACGCCCTGCACGGCGAGATCCTCGGCGAGCATTTGACCACGTCGCTGATTTTCGACGGCGGCATCTACCTCACCGTGCTCGGCATGCTCACCATGGCCATCAACGCCCTCGGCGGCTACTTGCGCCCCGGCGTCAGCTACCTCGAGGACCTCAACTACGTCCGCGGCGACGGCGAGAAATCGCTCGTGCCGGGCCTGGTGGGCACCACCGAAACCGACGAGGACTACCCCGAGCCCATCAACCCCGCCGACGCCCCGCGCTCCGTGCTCGCGCGCGGGCGGGCGAAGGCGGCGTCGGCAAGCGGCTCTACCCCAGCCAGTGAGCTGGGCCTGCATGGAAAGGAGGACGCTTAAGCCATGATCATCGCCCTCACCATCGGCGTGCTCATCACCGGCGCCGTCTACCTGATGTTCCAGCGCGGCATGGTCCGCATCATCTTCGGCATGACGTTGCTCTCGCACGCCGCGAACCTGATGCTGCTCGCCGCCGGCGTCGGCGCCTGGCGTGGGGAGGCCTTCGCCGGCGAGCGCAACTTGAGCGCCGCCGCCGATCCGCTGCCCCAGGCGTTCGTGCTCACCGCCATCGTCATCGCGATGGCCACCACCACGATCCTTCTGGCCACCGCGGCGCTCGGGCGTAACGACGACACCGATGACGCCGAAGGCGCCGAAGGCCCCCGCCGCCAGGACACCCATGCCGGCGACCCGTTCTCCACCCTGGGGCGCGACGCCGTGCACCAGGACGCCGCGCACCAGAAGGAGGCGCATAACTCGTGAACGCCGAGGTTACGCTGCCGCTGTTCGTCGCCACGCCGCTGATTCTGGCAGCGGTCGCCGTCATCAGCCCGTGGAAAATCCTGCGCGACATCCTGCACATCGCGGTGCCGGTCGTCGGGATCGTCGCTGGTGGCTGGCTGTTCGCCTACACCGCCATGAACGGCACTATCGCCCACACGATCGGTTTGTACCCGGCCGGGGTCGGCATCACTTACGCGGCGGATCAGTTCTCGGCGCTGATGATCGTCACGACGATGATCGTCGCCGCCACCGCCAACTGGTTCGCCACCGCCACCGGGGAGACCAACTCCCGCTTCTACGCCTCGTTGACCCTGATCCTCGTCACGGGTGTCAACGGCGCGCTGCTGACCGCTGACCTGTTCAACTTCTTCGTCATGATCGAGGTCATGCTCCTACCCTCTTATGGGCTGGTGGCCATGACCGGCGGGCGCAACCGCCTGCGCGGCGCGCGCGTGTTCATTCTGACGAACCTCGCGGCCTCGACGCTCTTGCTCGTCGGCGTCGGCTTCGTCTACGGGGTCACCGGCGCGGTGAACATCGCGGCGCTCGCCGGGGTCGGCGCGGCGGGCGGCCCGGCGCTGGTGGCGCTGGGGCTGGTGGTCATCGCGATCATCACGAAGGCCGGCATCTTCCCGGTGCACACCTGGCTGCCGCGCACCTACCCGCTGTCCTCCGCGGCGGTGATGGGGCTGTTCTCCGGTCTGCACACGAAGGTCGCGGTCTACATGCTCTTCCGCATCTTCGTGGTCATCTTCGACCTCGACGACCGGTTCACCTGGCTGATCACCATCCTCATGGTGGTCTCCATGATCCTGGGCGCGTTCGCCGGGCTTGCCGAACACACCATCCGCCGCGTCCTCGCCTACCAGATGGTCACGGGCATGCCGTTCATCCTCGTGATGTTCGCCTTCGCCCCGGACAACCCGCACGCCGCGCTCAGCGCCGGCATCGTCTACACGCTGCACCACATGATCACGATCGGCGCGCTCATCCTCAACGCCGGTGCCATCGAAGAGACCTACGGCACTGGGCGTTTGGCGCGGCTGACGGGTTTGGCGCATCGACACCCGTGGACCGCCGCCATCTTCGCCGCCGGCGCGTACTCCGTGGTTGGCTTCCCGCCGTTTTCGGGCCTGTGGGGCAAGGTGCTCCTAGTGATCGCGGCCGCCGAACCCGGCGATATGCGCTCGGTGGTGGTCATCACCGCGATCATCGTCGCCTCGTTCGGTGCCCTGCTGGCGATGCTGCGCGTCTGGCGCAAGGTCTTCTGGGGTCGCCCGATGCGCGGCGTGCCGGCGGGCCTGCGCATACGCAAGCGGCTTCTGGCGCCCTCGGCGGCACTGATGGTGATCTCGGCGGGGATGTTCGTGGCGGCGGGGCCGCTTATCGACGCCGTGCACACCGCCACCGACCAACTCCTCAACGTCGAGGCCTACACCGCGGCTGTCCTCGGTGACGATGCCGTCGGCGTCGTCGACCCCGAAAACCCCACCGGAGGTAACCGCTGATCATGCACGTCGTGACGTATATTCCCTGGCTGATCAAGGAGATCATCGTCGCCGGATTCCAGGTCGCGTTCCGCGCGTTCTCCCCCGGCATCGGCTTCAGCCCGCTGGTGGTGCGCTACCCGCTGCGCGTGACGAGCGACTGGGAAATCTTCTGGTTCAGTACCTCGATCACCGCCACCCCGTCGACGCTCTCGCTGGGCCTGCGCGAACCCGATCAGCCCGGCGGGCCCCGCATCCTGCTCGTCCAGGACGCCTTCGGCGATGACCCGGCGGCCATCACTCGCTCGCTCGCCGACATGGAAGAACGCCTCTGCCCCCGGGTCGCCGACATCGACCACGGCGTTCCCGGGCAGGGCTCGGCCCGCGAGCTGGCACCGGAGTTCTTCGACTACACCAGCCCAGCTCCGGGCGCGGACAAGAAAGGTAAGGCGCGATGAGTCCTTTCGAATGGATACTGACGATCAGCATGGCCGTGATGGCTCTCAGCCTTCTGGCCGGCGTGGTGATGATCCTCAAAACCTCCGACCTGCTCAGCCGAGCCGTCCTCGCGGACCTCGTGTTCTACGCGATGATCGCGCTGTATCTCACCTGGTCAGTGACCAACGAAACGTTCATCAGCTACGAGATCGCGATCCTCGCGGCACTTGTCGGCGGCGTCATGCCGACGCTGTCCATGTCGCGCGTCATCTCCCGAGGTAGGAGGTAAAACCATGACCATTATCGAAATCATTGTCGCCGCCCTCGTGGTGCTCGCCGCGTTCATGACGCTATCCACCGTCGTTGCGCAGTGGCGTGCGCCCGACGCGTTGACACGCACGAACCTCATGGGCCCGCTGGTGTGCGTGGCGGTGCCGGCGCTGGTGATCGCCAAGCTGGTGTGGGACTGGGCGCACGTCGGCTTCGACCTCAACGACACCCTGCGGGCCGTGATCGCCATCGCCGGCGTGTGGGTCGTCGCATCCGTCGGCTCCTACTACCTGGGGCGCTCGATCTACGGCGTGACTGTCGTGGATAACGCTGGCGAGCAGTAGGGGTTTCTGGGTTTTCTGGGTTCTGCGGGTTTTTGGGGTTTTTGGGGTGTTGGGGCGGGTGCGCTGGTGGTTGCTTCATGTTGCGCTTTCGCTGGTCGAAAGGACCCTCATAGAAAGGAGTCTCGCGAGGTCGAAACGAGTAGCCCTTTAGGAGTGGCTCCTTTCGACCAGCGATAGCGCTACATGGCCGGGTAGACGTGACGGACTGCGGGACCCCACAGGAGTGACCGATGGGACAGATGGGGCGACCGGCAGACCACCATAAGCGCCAGCCCCTCCGGACCCCCATGTTGCGCTTACGCTGGTCGAAATCATCCCCACCGAAACGAGTCCCACGCGGTCGAAACGAAGTCCAAACCAGCAGCCCTTTCGACCGCCTCCTTTCGACTTCCCCGCAGGACCGCAGGACCGCAACAACCAACCCAACCACCCCACACGCAAAAGCGCCCGCCACGAACCAACGGTCCGCAGCGGGCGCTTAAACATCACCGCTTACTTCGAGGAGGTGAAGATCTCCTTGACGCGGTTGCCCAGGTACTCGTCGACCTGGCTCCAGTACCAGTAGCAGCGCTCCTCGGTCTCCGGGGAGACGCCAGCCATGGCGCCGGCGATGTTGTTGGCGAGGGCTTCCTTCTCCTCGTCGTCCATGACCTCGCGGTAGAGGATGCCCGGCTGGACGAAGTCGCCGTCTTCCTCGTGCTGGACGTAGGCCCCGCGGTAGAGCTTGTCGCCACCGTGGTGGTCGGCGCCACGCATGGCGTCGGTGGGCTCACCGTAGACGTTCTCCTCGGAGAAGTAGTCTCCGTGGTTCGAGGTCTCGCCGTCATCCAGGTAGCCGGCACCCCAGCGGGTCTTGTTCGGGGTGTACGGCGGGCGGTCCGCAGCCTGGAACTCGTAGTTCATCTGGCCGTGCTGCGAGTAGTTGTGGATGTCGTTGAGCGGACGGTTGACCGGCAGCTGACGGTAGTTCGGCCCGATGCGGTAGCGCTGCTGGTCGGCGTAGGCGAAGACGCGACCCTGCAGCATCTTGTCCGGCGAGAATCCGATGCCCGGTACCAGGTTGCCCGGGTCCAGGGCCAGCTGCTCGATCTGGGCGAAGTAGTTGATCGGGTTGCGGTTGAGCTCGAAGTAGCCGACCTTGATGCGCGGGTAGTCCTTCTTGGACCAGGTCTTGGTCAGGTCGAACGGGTTGTAGCGGTAGTTCTCCGCTTCGTCGACCGGCATGACCTGGACGTAGACGTCCCAGCGCGGGTAGTCGCCGTTCTCGATGGCGTTGAACAGGTCCTCGCGGTGGTAGTCGGCGTTTTCGCCGGCCTTCTGCTCGGCCTCGGCGTCGGTGAAGTTCTCCACGCCCTGCTGGGAGATGAAGTGGTACTTCACCCAGAAGGCCTCGTTGTCCTTGTTGATCCACTGGAAGGTGTGGGAGCCGTAGCCGTTCTGGTGGCGGGTGGTCTTCGGGGTGCCGCGGCCGCCCATCAGGTAGGTGACCTGGTGTGCGGACTCCGGGGTGCGGGTCCAGAAATCCCACTGCATGTCGGCGTCGCGCAGGCCGGTCTGCGGGTGGCGCTTCTGCGAGTGGATGAAGTCCGGGAACTTCATGGGATCGCGCACGAAGAAGACCGGGGTGTTGTTGCCCACGATGTCGTAGTTGCCCTCTTCGGTGTAGAAGCGCAGGGCGAAGCCGTGGACGTCGCGCCAGGTGTCCGGGGAGCCGGACTCGCCGGCGACCGTCGAGAAGCGGCCGGCCATCGGGGTGACGGTGCCCGGCTGGAAGAGCTGGGCCTTGGTGTACTGCGAGACATCCTCGGTGACGTGCAGCTCACCGAAGGCGCCGTGGCCCTTGGCGTGCGGGATGCGGTCCGGCACCATTTCGCGGTTGAAGTGGGCCAGCTTCTCGATGAGGTGGATGTCATCGAGGATGACCGCGCCCTGGCGGCCCTGGGTAATGGAGTGGTTCTCAGAGGCCACCTCGGCACCGTTGTGGCGCTGGGTGTGGTCGGTGGACGGAGACTGCAGTCCCCGGTTCAGTACGTCGTCGACGTTAGACATGTGTCACTGCCTTCCTATTAATCGATCACGATTGATCGGTGCTGTCTAACGATGGTAGTTGAACTGTCTCGCACCGCGCAAGAAAACCACGGTGACATCTCCCACGGTAGCCGCATGCATCAGAGTTTTCTCATGAACGCGAGCGCGCACCCCCTGATCCCCCGGGCCGAGCATGCCCGTTTTAAAGCGCTGACCTGCTAACGTCTAGCAGGTGTCGTACCACTCAGCGCGCGAGGATGAACGAGTCACTGAACTCGCCCTCCGCGCTGGTCGCGGCGATCGCAACGCATTGAATGAGTTCATCCGCGCCACCCAAGACGACGTCTGGCGCCTGCTCGCCCACCTCGGCGGACCCGAGATCGCCGACGACCTCACGCAAGAGACCTACCTCAAGGTCATCAGTTCGCTGTCGTCTTTCGCGGCGCGCTCGTCGGCACGCACCTGGCTCATGTCGCTCGCCCGCCGCACCTGGATCGACAACATCCGCCACGAGCGCGCCCGCCCGCGCAAATCCGCCACCGAGTACGAGGATGCCGCCGCCGAGCACCCCGCCCGCGGCGCCGACCCCGGCGAGTGGAGTGAGATGATCGACGCTCGTGCGCTTCTCGACGCCCTGCCCGCCGATCGTCGAGAAGCACTCGTATTAACGCAGGTACTGGGCTATTCCTACGAAGAAGCCGCCCGCATCGCCGGGGTGCGCATCGGCACGATCCGCTCGCGCGTCGCCCGTGCACGCAGGGATCTCATCCAACACCAGGAACAAGAGTGATCCAACGTTATAATAAATGGGTTGTATCTGTTCCTCTATTGAATACTGGATTCCGGGAGATTCCCCGTTATGTGGAAACGCGCTTTATCCATAGCTTTGGCCTTCACCGGCATTATCGTCGGTGCGGGCTTCGCCTCCGGCCAGGAGGCTCTGCAGTACTTCGTCGCTTTCGGTTACTGGGGCCTGGCGGGTGTGGCTGTCGCCGCCATCCTCATGACCATCTCAGGCATCGCCCTGCTCCAGCTCGGCTCCTACTACCAGGCCCGCGAGCACTTAAGCGTGCTCTCGTCGATCTCGAATAAAGCGGTCGCCTGGATTCTGGACATCGCCACGATCATCACGCTGTTTTCCATCGGCTTCGTCATGTTCGCCGGCGGCGGCTCAAACCTGGAGCAGCAGTTCGGTATCCCGGTCTGGGTCGGCGCGCTGATCATGCTCGTGTTGGTCCTGATCACGGGCATGCTCGACGTCAACAAGGTCACCGCCGTCATCGGCGCGATCACGCCTTTCGTCATCCTGTTCATTGCTTTCGTGACCATCTGGACGCTGGTCACCGCGGACTGGGACATCGCCCACCTCAACAACGTGACCGCCAACGTGGACACCACCCTGCCCAACTGGTGGATCTCCGCACTGAACTACATCGGCCTCTGCGTCATGACCGCAGTCTCCATGACCATCGTCATCGGCGGCAACATGATGGACACGAAGGCCGCCGGCTTCGGCGGCGTGCTCGGCGGCGCCTTCTTCCTCGGCATGCTGCTGCTTCTGGTGCTCGCCCTGTTCCTCGAGGTGGAATTAGTTGCCGACGACGCCCTCCCCGTACTCACCCTGATCACCAACATCCACCCCTGGCTCGGCTACGCCATGGCGATCGTGGTCTTCGGCATGATCTTCAACACCGCGATCGGCATGTTCTACGCACTGGGTAAGCGGCTGACGCGTAAGCGTCGGCACCTGTACCGCCCCGTGTTCATCGCCGCCTGCCTCATCGGCTTCGTGCTGTCCTTCGTCGGCTTCGAATCCCTCGTCGCCTACCTGTACCCGCTGCTCGGCTACATGGGCGTCTTCATGATCATCGTGCTCTCCGTCGCCTGGCTGCGCGGCGGGCAGAAGCTGCGCTCCGAGGGACGCCGCCGCGCCCGCGCCTTCGCCCTCACCGAGCGCAAGTACGACCCGCGCCTGCGCTTCTCCAAGCGCAACGAACGCGAGCTGGCGAAGCTCACCGCCTCGTCGAACATCGAGGACAAGGACTTCACCGAGAACATCGAAGACGAAGTCCACCACAAGCTCGAAGAAGACGAGAGCCTGCCCGACTACGACCGCGACGACCTGCCGAACACCGTCGCCTACGTCACCCACACCGACCCCGTGCCCTACGAGGACAAGGACGACGAGTCCGGCTCGTCCGCCGCCCTCGATACCGACGACAAGGACAAGTAGTCAGTATCCCAGGCGCATGAGATAAGGCCCCGGAGGTTTTCACCTCGGGGGCCTTTGTGCTCTGCTGTCTTTAAGTACTAGACCAGCAGCTCAGCGATCTGGATGGTGTTGAGCGCCGCTCCCTTGCGCAGGTTATCGCCGGCGACGACCAGCACCAGGCCCTTGTTATCGGCCACGGTCTGATCCTGGCGGATGCGGCCGACGAGCGAGTCGTCGATACCCGCGGCGTTCAGTGGCGACGGCATGTCGACGACCTTGACCCCCGGCGCCTCGTTGAGCGCCTCTTCGGCCTCGGCGGCGGTGATCGCGCGGTCGAAGCGGGCGTGGATGACCATCATGTGCCCGGTGAAGACGGGGATGCGCACGCAGGTGCCCGCGACCTCGAGGTCCGGCAAGCCCAGGATCTTGCGCGACTCGTTGCGCAGCTTCTGCTCCTCGTCGGTCTCGCCGCTGCCATCGTCGACGAGGTT
This sequence comes from Corynebacterium yudongzhengii, assembly GCF_003065405.1. NCBI lineage: Bacteria > Bacillati > Actinomycetota > Actinomycetes > Mycobacteriales > Corynebacteriaceae > Corynebacterium > Corynebacterium yudongzhengii. The sequence continues at coordinate 177,272 of NZ_CP026947.1, read as the reverse complement.
GCCCGCCAGCGGCACCGCGTTGAACGCGATCGGCGCCGGGTAGGGCCCCAGGTCCTCCGGGTCGAGCACAGAGCCGTCGTTGGTCAGCTCCACGTTGCGATCGCCGATCTCCGCGACCTGCTTCGCCAACGTCTCCACGCCGGCCAGGCCAGAACCCGAGACCGCCTGGTAGGAGGCGACATGCAGCGTGTTCAAGCCGGCCGCCCGGTTGAGCACATCCATCACCGGCATGGCCGCCATGGTGGTGCAGTTCGGGTTCGCGATGATCCCCTTGGGAAGATCCTTCGACGTCTCCGGGTTGACCTCCGAGACGATCAGCGGCACCTCCGGGTCCTTGCGCCAAGCCGAAGAATTATCGACGACCGTCGCCCCCGCGGCCGCAAGCACCGGCGCCCACTCGCGCGAGGTCCCGCCGCCGGCAGAAAACAGCGCGATGTCGATGCCCTGCAGCGACTCCTCGGTCTGCTGCGTGAGGTCCTCGACGACGACGGGCTCACCGTTGAACTCCAGCTCCGTGCCGGCGGAGCGCGGCGAGGAGAAGAAGCGGGCCTTCTCGGCCGGGAACTTCCGCTCCTCGAGCAGGGTACGCATCACGCGGCCGACCTGGCCGGTGGCACCGACAACAGCGATGGTGGTCATGGGAAAAAGGGCTCCTTTCTTTGCGGTCTAGCGACCGGTGCCGGCGTAGACGGTAGCGACTTCGTCGCCACCCAACCGGAACTTGTCGTGCAGCGCGCGGGCGGCGTTCGCCAGGTCATGCTCGCGGACGACGGCGGTGATGCGGATCTCGGAGGTGGTGAACATCTCGATGTTGATGTTCTGATCGCGCAGCGCCTCGGAGAACTCCGCGGTCACCCCCGGGTGCGACTTCATGCCGGCGCCGACCAGGGAGACCTTGCCGATCTGGTCGTCATACAGAACGTCCGCCCAGCGACCCTCGTCCTGCAGCTTGCTGAGCAGCTCGAGGGCGCGGGGCCCGTCGTTACGCGGGCACGTGAAGGTGATGTCGGTGGTGTTGTCCTCGACCGAGGAGATGTTCTGCAGCACCATGTCGATGTTGATCTCGGCATCGGCCAGCGCGCGGAACACCTTGGCGGCCTCGCCGGGGGTGTCCTGGACACCCAGGATGGTGATCTTGGCTTCGGAATTGTCGGTAGAGACTCCGGTCAGGACTGCTTCTTCCACGGGAATATCCTCCAAAGAGCCGGCAACGAGGGTGCCGGGGTCGTTGCTATAAGACGAGCGGACGCGCATCGGGACGTTGAACGCGCGAGCGTACTCCACGCTGCGGAGCACCAGAATCTTCGAGCCACACGCCGCGAGCTCGAGCATCTCCTCGAAGCACAGCTTCTCCAGCTTCTGCGCGTCCGGGACGATGCGGGGGTCGGCGGTGTAGACGCCGTCGACATCCGAGTAGATCTCGCAGACATCCGCATCCAGCGCCGCCGCTAGGGCGACGGCCGTGGTGTCCGAGCCACCGCGGCCCAAGGTGGTGACGTCGCGGGAATCCTTATTCACGCCCTGGAAACCGGCGACGATGCAGATCTTGTCGTTATCCAGCGCCTCGCGCACACGCCCCGGGGTGACATCGACGATGCGGGCGTTGCCGTGACGCTCAGTGGTGAGCACGCCGGCCTGCGAGCCGGTAAAGGACTGAGCTTCGGCGCCGAAGGAAGAAATCGCCATGGCCACCAAAGCATTCGAGATACGCTCGCCGGCGGTTAAGAGCATGTCCATCTCACGCGCCGGCGGGACAGGGTTCACCTGCTCGGCGAGGTCCAAGAGCTCATCGGTCGTATCCCCCATAGCGGAGCACACGACGACGACCTCATTGCCCGCCTTCTTAGTGGCGACAATCCTCTCCGCGACCGCGCGGATACGCTCCGCGGACTCGAGCGAGGAGCCTCCGTATTTCTGGACGACCAGTGCCACGTGGCGGCCACCTTTCGGTCTCGGGGTCAAGGGAATCGAATTTTTAGACTCAGGCAACTACTTTAGCCACTCCCTCCCCCACCGCGCCCGCCTGTGCCCCTACCACCTCCCCCACACTTTGCGAGTACCCTCTGAAGCCGTGCACAGCAATCTTCTCGCGGTGGTCTTCGCGCTGGCATCCGCCCTGACCATCGCCTGGGGAACCGTCGTGCGCCACCGAATCGCGGCTGATGCAACACTCGACGGCTCCTTCAAGAGCTCGCCGGTGATCAACGCCATCCGCCAGCCCCTCTGGTGGGCCGGCACCGGCACCGCGCTGCTCGGGTACGGGTTCCAGATCGTGGCACTCGGCTTCGGCACCTTGCTGGTCGTGCAACCCATTCTGGTGCTGTCGCTCATGTTCACCCTTCCGCTGGCAACGTGGTACGACGGGAGGCGCATGCGAGCCCATGAAACCTTCTGGGCACTGGTCTTGACGGCGTCCGTCACCGTCCTCGTTCTCCTCGGCCGCCCCGCCGCCGGCGACACCCAACCACCATGGGAGCGCTGGGTGTGGGCCTTCGGCCTCGGCGCCCTCGTCTTGGGCGGCATATGGGTGCTCGCGGAGTTTTTGCGCGGGCCCTCGCGGGCCCTGGCGCTGGGTGTGGTCACCGGCGCGTTGTTCGGATACGTGGCGGTGCTATCGAAGGCATTCGTCGACATCGCCCTCACCCAAGGGGCCTGGGGTGTGATCGCGAACTGGGAGACCTACGGCCTCATCCTCGGGGCCACACTGGGAACCACCGTGCAGCAGTACTCCTTCAACGCCGGCGCGCTGCGTCACAGCCTGCCCGCCATGACAGTCTCCGAGCCGATCGTTGCCTTCAGCTTGGGCTACGCCGTGCTGCGCGAGCAGTTCCAGGTATCGACTGCGCTCGGATGGGCCGCCATGGGGCTCGCCTTGGTGGGCATGATCGCCGCGACGTTCATGCTGACGCGGAAACGGGTGTGAGGGTTTGTGCTGCGGCGAATGCTTCGAATGCTGGCGCGCACTATCGACAACCCCCACGCACCCCACCGAAGTCGACAATCGTGACCGTCTTCACTATGCTGCCGGGTATGCGCTCTTACCAGCTGCCTTTTAGCGGCCTCCTTCTTAGCCGCGGCGGGGCCTGATCGGATCACACACGGCCGGCACCCCGTCGCGGAGTTTGTCGTCGCCGGCCGTGGAAGAATAAACCGATGGCACGCCTCACACGCTAAGCCGCACACACCCCAAAGGACTGGTTGAATCATGAGCCCGAACGACGCTTTCATCTCCGCACCCAACGAAATCCGCACCCCGGACGGGGACATCCCGGCTGACCAGCCGGCCTGGAACCGGCAGCGGAATTCCCGGATGCCGCACGATCGTTACCTGACCTTCGCCGAGGAGGTCGAGGACATCACCCTGCCGGATCGTACGTGGCCGGATAAGAAGATCACCCGCGCGCCGCAGTGGTGCGCGGTCGACCTGCGTGACGGCAACCAGGCACTGATCGACCCGATGAGCCCCGAGCGCAAGCGCCGCATGTTCGAGCTGCTGGTGCAGATGGGCTACAAGGAGATCGAGGTCGGTTTCCCGTCGGCCTCGCAGACGGATTTCGATTTCGTCCGCGAGATCATCGAGAAGGACATGATCCCGGACGACGTCACCATCCAGGTGCTGGTGCAGGCGCGTGAGCACCTGATCCGCCGCACGTTCGAGGCCTGCCAGGGCGCGCCGAACGTCATCGTGCACTTCTACAACTCGACCTCGAAGCTGCAGCGGGATGTGGTCTTCCGCAAGGACCGGCCCGGCATCAAGAAGCTGGCCACCGACGCGGCGCACCTCATCAAGGACATCGCCGCCGACTACCCGGAGACCAACTGGCGCTGGGAGTATTCGCCGGAGTCGTTTACGGGCACCGAGCTGGACTTCGCGCTGGAGGTCTGTGACGCGGTCGTTGACATCATGGAGGCCACCCCGGACAACCCCATGATCCTGAACCTGCCGGCGACGGTCGAGATGATCACCCCGAACGTCTACGCGGATTCGATCGAGTGGATGCACCGCAACCTGGCCAAGCGGGAGTCGGTGATCCTGTCCCTGCACCCCCACAACGACCGCGGTGAGGGCGTCGCCGCCGCCGAGCTGGGCTACATGGCCGGCGCGGACCGCATCGAGGGCTGCCTGTTCGGCAACGGCGAGCGCACCGGCAACGTGGATTTGGTGACGCTGGGCCTGAACCTGCTGACCCAGGGCGTGGATCCGCAGATCGACTTCTCGGACATCAACAAGATCCGCACCACCGTCGAGTACTGCAACCAGCTGCGCGTGCCGGAGCGTCATCCTTATGGCGGCGACCTGGTGTTCACCGCGTTTTCGGGTTCGCACCAGGATGCGATCAACAAGGGCCTCGACGCCATGGCCGGCCGCGTCCGCGAGGGCGCGGACAACACGCAGGTCTCCTGGGAGGAGCTGCGCGAGACCACCTGGGAGGTGCCGTACCTGCCGATCGACCCGAAGGACGTCGGCCGCAACTACGAGGCCGTCATCCGCGTGAACTCCCAGTCCGGCAAGGGCGGTGTTGCCTACATCATGAAGACCGATCACGGCATCAACATGCCGCGCTCGATGCAGCCGGAGTTCTCGTCCATCGTGCAGGCGGTCACCGACTCCGAGGGCGGCGAGGTCAACTCGAAGAACATGTGGGATCTTTTCGCCGCAGAGTACCTGGACCGCGACGATTACCTGGACCAGCTGTCGGTGCACGTCGATAACGCGGAGACCGAGGGCGATAACGTCCGGGTCTCGGCGAAGGTCACCTTCCGCGATCAGGAGCACGAGATCACCGGCGAGGGCAACGGCCCGATCGCCGCGTACGCCAACGCTTTGGAGTCGCTGGGGATTAACCTCGATGTCGTCGACTACGCCCAGCGTGCGCGCACCGCAGGCGATGACGCCGAAGCCGCCTGCTATATCTACGCCGACGTCGACGGCGCCAAGGTGTGGGGCGTCGGTATCGCCGGTTCGACCACCTTCGCGTCCTTCAAGGCGGTGACCTCGGCGGTCAACCGCGCGCTCGTCGGCTACAAGCCGCAGGGCATGTAGATGGATTCCTACCCTTTCGTCGCGGTCGTCACCCACGCCAGCGGCATCCACCCGGCGACCAGCCGCCTGATCACCCTCGACGCGGTGACCTTCGACTCCGAAGGCAACCGCGGCGAGGACCATCACTTCGTGTTCGATCCCGGCACGGACCCGGGCCCCCGCCACATGCACGGACTCACCCACGCCGAAGTCGCGCAGGGCCAACCCTTCAATCGGGTGCTCAAGAAGTTGGATGCGCTTATCGACGGCCGCACCCTCATCACTCACCGCGGCCCCGAGACGTGGGGTTTCATCGTGGCTGAGGCGCGGCGCGCGATGACAGCGGCGGCGCGGGCGAACCGCTCGCGCGGCCGGGGACGCTCGCGACGGCGCCGCCGGGTGGGGCATGTACCCCGTCCGGACCGGATCGTCGACACGCTGGCGACGGCGCGGCGGCAGGGGGTGTCGCTCGTCGATACGCGACTGCTCGCCGTGGCCGCGCGCTATGGGCTGGATACGCCCGCGCCTGAGGCGTCGGTGCAGCGCGCGCAGCAGGCGGAGGCCGAGTTCGCGCGTCAACAGACTGAGGCGCTCATCGAGTTGTATTTCGCCCAGCGTAAGCGCGGCGGGATCGCGAGCCGGGATCCGCAGGAGCTGCAGGCGGACAAGGTGGGGCTGCAGCGCTCCACGGTGCGGGTTGAGGCGGCGAATGCGCCGCGCCCGCATGAGAACCCGGGACGCTACGATGCGGCTCAAGGCCCGCAGAAGGGCATGGAGGTCGTGGTCGCCCCAGAGGTGGCGATCGATCCCAACGAGATCATCGCGGCGTGCATGGCCGCGGAGCTGGCGTATTCGGAAAAGCTCACCCGCGAGACCTCTCTCGTGGTGAGCAATGAGCGTACTGACCTGCGCGGAAAGGCGATGCACGCCCACCGCAAGGGGATCGCCTTGGTCAGCGACGAGGAGTTTTTGCAGCTGGCGGAGTCGCTGCGCGCTCAATGAGTTGCGCGCGCCCGCATTGCCCGGCGGGCGTATTAATCTATATCCCATGAATCTGAGATTGCCCGGGCCGATCCGCCGTCTGCGGTCGTCGGTGGCGACGACCGCCGCGACTCTCGCCACCAAGGCCTCCCGCGCCACCGGCCGCGGCGCCGGCGGCATGATCGGCGGCCTGATCGCCAACGCTATCGATCCGACGATCATGGCGGATCTCGGCGGTGGCCGCCCGACGGCGCTGGTCACCGGCACGAACGGCAAGTCGACCACCACGAGGATGCTGGCGGCCGCGGTGGCGAAGACGCAGTCCGTCGCCACGAATGAGGGCGGCGACAACATGGACGCCGGCATCATCTCCGCTCTCTTGGCCGGCCGTGACAAGGACGCGATCATCTTGGAGGTCGACGAGCTGCACGTGCCCGCCGTGGCCGACAAGCTGCAGCCGCAGGCGCTGGTGCTGCTCAACCTCACCCGCGATCAGCTGGATCGCGTCGGCGAGATCAACTCGATCGAGCGGGCGCTGCGCTCGACGGTGGAGGCGCATCCGGAGATGCTGGTCGTCGCCAACTGTGACGACGTACTCATGACCTCGGTGGCCTACGACGCCCCGAACGTCGTGTGGGTCTCCGCCGGCGCCGGCTGGCTCGGCGACTCCGTGACCTGCCCGCGCACCGGCGGGCACGTCGTGCGCACAGACGACGACTGGTACGCGGTCAAACCTCTTGCCGACGGCCGCCAGTTCCGCCGCCCCACCCCCGACTGGATCGTCACCGACGATGGCATCACCCACCCGAACGGCCAGGCCGAGTTGAGCCTGAAGCTGCCGGGCAGGGCCAATCGCGGTAACGCCACCCAGGCCATCGCCGCGGCCGTCGAGGCCTTCGACGTGCCCTTCGACCAGGCGCTGGCCGCCGCCGAGGGCATCGACAACGTCGCCGGCCGATACACCACCGTGGAGCTCGGCGAGCATAAGGTGCACCTGCTTCTCGCCAAGAATCCGGCCGGCTGGCAGGAGGCGCTGACGATGGTCGATCGCAGCGCCGACGGCCTCGTCATCGCCGTCAACGCGAAGCAGGGCGACGGCGAGGACCTCTCCTGGCTGTGGGACGTGCGCTTCGAAGACTTCGGCGAGCTCGAGGTCAAGGCCGCCGGCGAGCGCGCCACCGACCTGGCGGTGCGTCTCGTCTACGCCGGGATCACCCACGAGCACATCCCGGATACCATCGCCGCGATCCGCGCCTGCCCGCCGGGGCGCGTGGAGGTGTTGGCTAACTACACCGCCCTGCACGATCTCAAGCGGGCGCTGACCAAGGAGGAGGACTACCGTGGCTGAGTTCGAGATCGGGCTGGTTCTGCCGGACGTTTTGGGCACTTATGGCGACGACGGCAACGCCCTCGTCTTAAGGCAGCGCGCCCGCATGCGCGACATCGACGCGGAGATCGTGACCATCCGCCTCGGCGAGCCGGTGCCTGACTCCCTCGACGTCTACACCATGGGCGGCGGCGAGGACACCGCCCAGATCCTCGCCGCGGAGCACCTCATCGCCGACGGCGGTTTGAGCCGCGCGGCCGACGCCGGCGCCCCGATCCTGGCGATCTGCGCCGGCCTGCAGGTGCTCGGTGAGTCCTTCCGAGCCTCCGGCAAGTACGTCGACGGCGTCGGGCTTCTCGACGCCTCCACCACCCCCATGCAGCAACGCGCCATCGGGGAGGTGGCCACGCAGCCGACGCGCGCCGGCATCACCGCCGAGCTCACCGAGCCGCTGACCGGCTTCGAAAATCACCTCGGCGGCACGATCCTCGGCTCGGAGGCGGAACCGCTGGGACGGATCACCCACGGCGTCGGCAACTCTGATCGCTCCACCGCCGAAGACCTTCCCGACGTCCAACGCCAGCGCAGCGCCGAAGGCGCGGTGCAGGGCAACGTGATCGCCACCTACATGCACGGGCCCGTGCTCGCCCGCAACCCGCAGCTGGCGGATCTACTGCTGGCCAAGGCAACCGGCCAGCGTCTCGACGAGCTCGAGCCCCTCGAAATCGCCGCCATCGACCGTCTGCGCATCGAGCGCCTCGACGCCGCGAAGAAGTAGCTGTTAAGGGGTTCGTTAGAACGCGTTAGAGCGCGCGACGGCCGCTGAGCGCCCGGGAGAGCGTGAGCTCGTCGACGAACTCGAGATCGCCGCCCAGCGGGATCCCGGAGGCCAGCCGCGTCACGGTGAGATCCGGGAAGTCCCGCAGCAGCCTTCCCAGGTACGAGGCGGTCGCCTCGCCCTCCGTGTTCGGGTCGGTGGCGATGATGACCTCGTTGATCTCGGGGGCGTCGGCGTACAGCGGGTGCTCCGGGGTCGAGTCCGCGAGCTCTTTGTCTTTGAGCACCCCGCCGATGCGCTGCAGCAGCTGAGCGAACGTCAGGTCCTTCGGCCCGACGTTCGACAGCGGGTCCAGGGCCCCGCCGAGGACGTGATAACGACCGTTGTACTCACCCGTGCGCTCGATGACCTGAATGTCCTTGGCCTCCTCGACGACGCAGATCACCGATGCGTCCCGACCAGAATCCGCGCAGATCCGGCACACCGACTCCCGCGAGATGTTCGCGCAGATACGACAGAAGGTCACCCCGTCCCGGACGGCGGCCAACGCGTCGCGGAGCCGGTCGATGTCATCCGGCTCGACGCGCATGAGGTGGAACGCGATGCGCTGGGCGCTTTTCGGCCCGATGCCAGGCAGGCGGCCGAACTCGTCGATGAGATCCTGCAGCGGGCCCTCGAACATCGCCACTCCCCTTCCGTTTCGCTCCGGCACTGTGCTCGGTCAACCTTTCCGAGTCTAGACGCTTCGGTGAGCCGGGTTTGCGAGGCCCGCGGGTGGGTCTCCTGGGGTCTCCTGGGGTCGTGGGTGCTCGCCTCGTCGAAAGGAGGGGTACCGAAAGGAGTCCCGCGCGGTCGACACTCCTATAGAGATTCCGCAAGTTGGGGGTGGTTATTGAGCTGATTGAGCGCATCCCGAATCTCACGAAACATCTCACGAGCGATAGCCCGTTTCAGACAACGTTGGATCTCCTTTGTGGTTTTACCTTCCGCAGTCCTTCTCGCCACATAGTCCTTGGTGCGTTGATCATGCCTCATACGCACAAGCGTGGTCGTGTGTAACGCTCGGTTGGCTTGCCTATCACCACCCCGGTTTAACCGATGCCGGTTCGTTCGACCTGATGATGCCGGAATCGGACACACCCCTGTTAACGCCGCAAACCCAGCCTCAGAGTAAAAACGCTCCGGATTATCCCCCACAGTCAGCAACAACTGCGCAATCGTATCCGGCCCGGCACCATAGATATCCAATAGTTGCGGGGTGTACTGGCGCAACAAGTTGGTAATACGCTTTTCTAGATCCTTAATTTCCGCATGAGCACGCTGAATCCGCTCAGCAGCGAGCTTTAAGACATACATCGCTTCCTGCTCGATAGTGTCGGTAAAGCTTGAAGGATCAGCATCCACGAGCGCTTTAAGCCTTTGAGCAGCACTCAGCGGCTGGTAGGCGGCCTTGATGTTTTCCGGGGCAGAAACCAACAGGGCTTGCAGGTGGTTCAGCTCAGCGCTGCGGTTTTTCACAGCCAGGCGACGAAACGCGTGCAAGGGGCGTAGAGCTTCGACGAATCCGTTGCGGGCTTTCGCAATCGCGGTGGTCCTATGGCTTAGTACGGCTTCTGCGGCGTGGTAGGCATCGAATTGGTCGGTTTTGCCTTGGCGGCGCCGGGCAAACCGGTTAGGCCGGTTGACCTCATAGACAAGGTAGCCAGCCTCAAGGAAGGCTTTGGTGATGTTTGCCCCGTAGGTGCCGGTGCATTCAATGCCGACAGCTTCAACACTGTCGTAGATGCCGATAGCAGCAATGGCTTTGGTATAGCCTGCGGCGGTTGCAGGGATGGTGAAGTCTTCGACGGGTTCGCCCATGGTGGTTATCACGGCAACGTGGTGGGTGTCTTTGTGTGTATCGATGCCGATGGCGACTGGTTGTGCCGTTGTGATGGTCTCAGGCATGATGGCGGTGAGAGAGCGTCCGATAGTTTGTGTGCGGGGGGTGGTTTACAGGTAGTCCGCGAATCGGTCTGGGTATGCCACAGCTAGTTGGTTGATGGCTTGTTTCCAGCCATTGGCCTTCGCTCCTTGAACATACCCGTTGCACTCAACGGCACGCTTGGCTTGCTTCGCGCGTTTGGCAACGCGTTAGTCTTCGATGGTGCACATCATCAACCAAAGCGTCTTCAGTGCTGCTGTATCGTTCGGGAACTGGCCCCGGTTTCGGGTAGCTTTACGCAGCTCAGCATTGAGTGACTCGATTGAATTCGTGGTGTATATCACCTTGCGCGCCGCTGGCGGGAACTGCAGAAACCCCACGAACCGTTCCCACGCATCACGCCAGATATTCACCGACTGCGGGTACTTCTGGCCAAGCTCAGAGGTTTCGAACGCATCTAAGCTGGCACGGGCGGTATCTTCGTTTACGGCCGTCTAGATCGCACGTAGCGCACTGGAGACGGGTTTTCGGTCCTGATAGGACACCCACCTATTCGCCGCCCGGATCAGGTGCACGATGCAGGTTTGTACCATCGAATGTGGCCAGGTTGCCTCCACAAGCTTCCGGTAGACCTTTAAGACCATCACAGCAGACGATGAAGACATCCTGGACGCCACGGTTGGCCAGATCTGCGCACACAGATGCCCAAAAGGCGGCACCTTCATTATCAGCAATCCACAAGCCCAGGATGTGCTTGATACCGTCTATGTCGATGCCCACCGCCATGTAGCACGCCTTGTTGACTACACGGTGGCCATCGCGGATCTTCACGCGTAGCGCATCAAAAAAGATTACTGGGTAGAACTCGTCGAGTTGACGGTTCTGCCAGATCATCACCTCGTCTAAGACTGCATCGGTAATCGTGCTGATCGTATCCGGGCTCATATCCACCCCCAGGGTGGAGCCAAGATGGTGCTGAATATCACGCACTGTCATCCCACCGGCGTACAGCGAGATGATCATGTCATCGAGCTCTGTCAGCCGGCGTGAGCCCTTGGGCACCATCTGGGCAGTAAACGTGCCGGAACGATCCCTGGGCACGATCCCTTCCAACGCGCCGTGCCCAGAATTGACGGTCTTGGTCTACGACCCGTTGCGGTGGTTACTACCCTGTGTTGGTTCAACCTGGGCCTTCATCGTCCGGTCGGAATGACCGTAGCCCAAATGGGCATCCATTTCCGCCTGCAAAACCAGCGTTAATCGATGCCTGCAACAGGGCTTTGACCAGGTCGCTGGCGTTATCGGTGGACGTCGACAACTCGCCAATCAGCTTGGCGAGCTCAGGATTTTCCATCAGCTTCTCGCTGATCTCGTTGACCTTGTCCTGGTCATGGTTTTTCTTCGTTGTCACCGTTGTCATTATCGGTGAAACTCCTTCTGGATCAGAGCCTCACACACAAATTTCCTGACACCCTCGGCGGTGACGCTCCTTGTTTTTCTGTTTTCAAGGTGCGTTACAAAGCGGGCATCAGTCAGTTCACTATTGGGAACAAGGATTCAAACTCCTATGAGGACATGATGTCCGCTTTGTCACGCTGTGAGACAGTCAGTCGACAGGTCGACCAAAAAGCAGTCACGACAGGTGGTGACGCTAGAAATCAGTTGGGTCAGGCTGACTGTCCTACCTAGTGCTACCACTAGGGGGCACTAGGAGGGTTGTTCCCCTGGCCTGTAAACCCGGGTGGGTTGGGGCCGGGGATCAAACCTCACAAGAACATAGTGAAAACAGTAGTCCTTTCTATGAGGGTGAATTCGACCAGCGCTAGCGCTCTATGCGGATGAGGGGGACTCAGTGGGGGTCGCGGTTGGTTCCTGGCCCTTCTGTAGCGCTCCGAACACAAATGCTTGAAGGGCGAACCTTGAAGGACGCGCCCTACAAGCATCTTCCTTCAAGGGTTTGTGCGGCAACAAGGCGGACCCACGTCAGATGCCCCATAAGCCCAAAAACCAGCGCCGAAACCACAAAAGCCCCCGTCAGCGCCACGAAAGCGCCAACGGGAGTCGAAACGCGGGCCCACAGAAAGGGCCCAAGGAAACGTTTAGCCGAACAGCGAGCCGAGGTCACCGCCCGGCGCGCCGCCACCCTGGGCGAACGGGCCGATCTTCTCCTCGGCCATCTTGCCGGCCTTGGCGTGGCCGTCCTGGAAGGCGCCGAGCACGAGGTCCTGCAGGGTCTCGACGTCATCGGGATCGACGACCTTCGGGTCGATCGTGATGCCCTTGACCTCTGCCCCACCGGTCATGGTGATGGTGACGAGGCCGTTGCCGGCGGTACCGGTGACCTCGGTCTGCAGAATCTCTTCCTGGGCCTTCTGCAGCTGAGACTGCACCTCGGTGGCGCGGGCGATGAGCTCGTTCATGTCGGGCTGCTGTCCACCCTGCGGCTCGGTCATGTTTGTGCCTTTCGTCTGTTGGGTTCTTTGCCCGCGCCAGTCTACAAGCTCGCGTGTCACCGCGTTTTAGAGGCGGCGCGCGCCGAGGTGTTCTTCGAGCAGCTCGATCGCCACTTCGGTCGCGTCTCGACGATCCTGCTCCCCCGGCACCCGCGCCTCATCGGCCATCCACTTCTCTTCGTCTTCCTGCGATTCTCCCGACGCAGCAGACGCAGCAGTCTCAGCAGGCTCCGGCGGCATCTCGGGCTCGGGCATGGGCCCGTCGCTAGGCTCCGGCGGCAGGGGAACACCGTTGGAGAAGGTGTTCTGCTCGTGCTGTTTTTCCCGCTCAGCAGCCTGGCGAGCAGCGGCCGCAGCCATCGCCCTCCAGTCCTGCGGCGGAGCGTTTTTGGGCGCGGGGGCCGGCGCAGGATCGGAATCCTCGTTACTTCCCCGCGTGGAGTTTCCGGTGGCCTGGTGGTTGGATTCGCGTTGCGACGATCGCGCCGACGGATTCCACGTCGGTTTCTCTTTCTTCGGGGCGGCGTCGAAACCCGCGGCGGCCGGGTCGGTGCCCACCACACAGGTGACCTCGATCTCGCGCTCGGTCTGCTCCTTGAGCACCGCCACGATGTCGGCGTTGTTCGCCGGCGCGTTGATGCGCTGGGCCAGCGCCCCGGTGTTGTGGCCGAGCACCAGCGTGTTGTCCTTCATCCCGAGCACACGCGCCTCGGTGAGCATGATCTCGGCCACGCGGTTGCGCTTGCCGACGGCCTTGCGCACTTTCTGCCACGATCCGCGGATACTCTCGGCCAAATCCTCCGGCGACTCTGCCGGCTCCGGCGACTCTGCCGGCTCCGGCTCACGCGGAGCCTCCTGCCGCGTAGTCTCGGGCGGCGCCGCAGGCGCAGCAGACGGTGCCGGCGCCGGAGCCTCCTCCCGCTTCTGCTCACGCGGCGCCTCTTCTTCGCGCCGCGCATCCTTCTTCGCACTGCGCGCAGTGGCTGCCGCAACGGCCGCGGCCGCCGCCGCATCCCGATCGCTCGCCGCGGGCGCGGGCGCCGGCTGGGAGTCGACGAGCATGTGCGCGCACGCGATCTCCAGCATGAGGCGCTGCGAGGTCGCCCCGCGCATGTCTTTCAGCGCGGAGTTGACGGTCTCGGCCAGGCGGGCGAGCCGGTCGCCGGCGAAGCGACCCGCCAGATCGCTTAGGACCTCGGCGCGGTCGGCGGGGGTGTCGACAAGCCCTTGGTCGAAGGCGGTGGGCACGGTCTGCAGGATCATGAGGTCGCGCAGCCGATCGAGCAGGTCCTCGGCAAAGCGCCGGGGCTCGTGGCCGGAGTCGACCACCTTGCCGACCACCGAGAACAGCGACGCGGCGTCACCTTCGGCGAGGGCGGTGACGGCGTCGTCGAGAAGCCCGAGATCCGTCACTCCGAGCAGCGGTAGCGCCTCTTGGTAGGTCAGACCGTCGGCGCCGGCGCCGGCGAGCAGCTGGTCGAGGATCGACAGCGTATCGCGCGGGGAACCGCCGCCGGCCTGGATGACCAGCGGGTAGACCGAGGGCTCGATGCGCACGCCCTCTTGGGCGACGATGCGCTCGATGAGCGAGCGCATATCCGGCGGCGCGAGCAGGCGGAACGGGTAGTGATGCGTGCGCGAGCGGATGGTGCCGATGACCTTCTCCGGCTCCGTCGTGGCGAAGATGAAGATGAGGTGCTCCGGCGGCTCCTCGACGATCTTCAGCAGCGCATTCGAGCCGGCGGGGGTGATCATGTGCGCCTCGTCGATAATAAACACGCGATAACGCGACTCCGCCGGTGCGTAGATGGCGCGTTCACGCAGCTCACGCATGTCTTCGACGCCATTGTGGCTGGCGGCGTCCAGCTCCATGACGTCGAGGTTGCCGGGACCGCCCGGCGCGAGCGCCCGGCAGGACTCGCACTGCCCACACGGCGTGGAGGTCGGGCCTTCGACGCAGTTCAGCGAACGCGCGAGGATGCGTGCCGACGACGTCTTACCGCAGCCCCTCGGTCCCGAGAAAAGATAGGCATGGTTGATATGGCCGGAGTCGAGGGCCCGGGAAAGCGGCGTGGTGACCTGCTCCTGGCCGACGACCTCGGCGAAAGACGCGGGGCGGTAAGTCCGGTAAAGAGCCACGCAGCCAACCCTACCCGCGAAACCAGTCGTCGAAATCCACACCCCGACGACGCAGCCGCCGCAACAGCACATCCATCCCCTGCTTATGCCCGATGGAATGCTCCTCATCGGTGAGCAGCAGCACCTCGAGCAGGAGCGTCATGCGCGCTTCTTCGCGAACATGCGGGGTGTTTTCACCCCACATCCGCGGGGGCATGAGCAGGCCATGGGCGACGGTAGCGCCCTCATGCGCGGTGGCGATCGCCGTGTTCTCCACGAGATTCGGCAGCATCACCGTCGGCTGCGGCGCGATCACACCCCGCATCCCGGAGATCATGTCCGCCGCGCTGACGACCACCGCAGCCGCCTCCGCCTCCCCTAGCGGCGAGTGCGCTATCAGCTCGCAGCGCACCGCGACCGCAGGATCGTCCTGCAGGGCCAGCCCGGTGTCGTGGTCCGCGAAGTTGGCGGTGGCGGCGAGGGCGGTGCCGTCGTCACGCGCGCTCGATCCCACCCGCCACTGCTGAACCTTCCGGAAGTTCAGCGGGCAGCCACAAAGCTCCTCGAGCCAATACGCGGTCTCCGGGAGGTCCAATTAGGCTCCCAGCTTCTCGACGGCCGCAAGCAGCACACAGGTGGCCACACCCCGGACGGCTTCCTCGAGTTCCGCGACGGGCGGCAGGGTCGGCGCCAGGCGGATGTTGCGGTCGTTGGGGTCCTTATGCAGCGGGAAGGACGAGCCCGCCTCAGTCAGCGCGATGCCGGCGCCCTTCGCCAGCTCCACGACGCGTGCCGCAGTGCCGTCGATGACGTCCAAGGAGATGAAGTAACCGCCACTCGGGGTGGTCCAGCGGGCAACGTCATACTCGCCGAGCTCGGCCTCGAGGATCTCGAGGACCCGGTTGAACTTCGGCGCCAACAGCGACGCGTGCTTGCGCATGACCTGGCGGACGCCATCCGCGTCACCGAAGAAACGCGCGTGTGCCAGCTGGTTGATCTTGTTCGGCCCAATGCCGCGGGCGCCGGCGTAGCTGGCGTACCAGTCGATGTTCTCGGTGGAGGTGTTGAGGAAAGCCACGCCCGAGCCGGCGAAGGTGATCTTCGACGTCGACGTCATGTGCCAGAAGCGGTTGGGGTTGCCGGCTTCGCGGGCCAAGGTGACGATGTCAATCACCTCCGGGAACTCCTCCGTCAAGGTGTGCACCGCATACGCGTTATCCCACACGATGCGGAAATCCGGGGCAGCGGTCTCCATCTCCGCGAGCTGGCGGGCAACGTCCTGGCTGACGGTGTGGCCGGAGGGGTTCGCGAACGTCGGCACCAGCCACATGCCTTTGACCTGCGGGTCCTTCACGGCCTCACGGACGGCGTCCATATCAGGGCCCTCGTCCAGCCACGGGACGGACAGCATCTCATATCCGAGCTTCTCCGTGATGGTGAAGTGACGATCGTAGCCAGGCACCGGGCAAATCCAGCGAACCTTCTCCTCCTGGTTCCACGGCCGCTCGGAATCCTGGGTGCCGAACGTGTGGGCGTACATCACCAGGTCGAACATCATGTTCAGGCTCGAGGCATCACCGGCGATGAGCTCGTCATAACGCACGCCAAGCAGCTCCGACCAGATCTCCCGGATGTCGCGGATGCCTTTGAGGTTGCCGTAATTGCGGACATCGGTGCCGTCGGCATCCTTAAAATCCTCGGTGCCGGGCAGCTCGAGCAGGCGCTGGGAGATGTCCAGCTGCTCCGACGACGGCTTACCGCGGGTCAGGTTGAGCTGGAGGTCCTTCGACTTCAGCTCCTCGTAGTCCTGACGAACCCGTTCTGCGAGTTCCTTGCGCTGGTCGTGGTCGAGATCGAGAAGCGACATTACTGGGCTAGCCTCCTACCGGATGGGGCGGAGCACAGGCGGGCGTCTCATCGCTACTCCCCCTGCGCTAGTACGCCCACCATGGTACCGCCTTCCCGCGCGGCTTTGATCGCCCAGCGAAAACAAAGGGGACCCCACGCACCCGCCAGAGCCCGTTGACCCTTGCTGCATTCCTGCCCTGGGGGAGTTCACGAGATGGACGCCGCGTGGGATCCTGGGACTACTCTAACCCACACCTACCGCCCGAAACCAAACCATATTTCCGTCAGCATCGCTGTGTCGCCTCTAAACGGGAAGAAAACTCGCCTCACCAGGCGATTTTGGCTCATTCCTACTATCGGCTAAAGTCTTTGCACGGAGGATTCGACTAGCGGCCTATGTCACACGCCTGGAACGCGTGCGGGGTTCACGCCCCTCGTGGGTTCAAATCCCACATCCTCCGCCAAAGGTGAAACGCCTGGCAGTTCGCTGCCAGGCGTTTTTCTCTTGCTAGGGGAAGTAAGCGGAAGCCATGGATGTAAAGGGAGGCCCGTAAGGGAAAGATAGGACCTATAATTCAGTGACCGGTTCCTCCTCAAGGACACGAGCAATATAAGCCTCATCAAAAACAAACCCCTCCGGAGTCTCGGTTGCGTCCGTTAGCGTGGTGTATCTGTAGCCCGCGGTAAGTCTTGTGCCGGTGTGCATGAAGGCGACCATCGCGGGTACCTTTCGAATCAACTTCTACCTATCCTCGAAAGGAAGTACCCTGCGATGGCCGCTGACCCTCATCATATCGATCCGACCGCGTATCTCGAAGAGCTACTGACTCAAGCGTCCCCAGATTTGATGCGCCAAATGCTCTCGGACTTCATCAACCAAATCCTCTCGGCTCAGGCCGACAGCGTCTGCGGTGCTGACTACGCCACTGTTTCTCCGCAGCGCACCAACACCCGCAATGGCTACCGTCACCGCCAACTCGACACCCGTGTCGGCTCCATTGACGTCGCTATCCCAAAACTACGCACCGGGAGCTTCTTTCCTGATTGGCTTGTGGAACGACGCAGCAGAACCGAACGGGCCCTGACCACAGTGATCGCCACCTGCTACTTAAAGGGTGTCTCCACCCGCAGGATGAACGACCTGGTCGCAACACTGGGGATCACCAACCTGTCGAAGTCCCAGGTCTCTGACATGGCCAAAGAACTCGACATCATGGTCGAGGAGTTTCGAACCCGCCCGCTTGATCAGGGCCCGTACTACTACCTGTCCTGTGATGCGGTGACCATGAAAGTTCGTGAAGGCGGACGGGTAGTCACGACCAGCGTGCTTATTGCCACCGGTGTCAATAACGACGGCTACCGGGAGCTTTTGGGCATGCAAGTAGCAACATCAGAGTCCGTGGAATCTTGGACCGGGTTCTTCCAGGACTTAAAAGCCCGCGGACTTGGTGAAGTCTACCTCGTCACTAGTGATGCCCACCTGGGTATCCAGGCCGCTGTCGGCCAAGTTCTTCCTACTGCCGGTTGGCAGCGGTGCCGAACGCATTTTGCCAAGAACCTTTCCTCGAAAGTTTCCAAGCGCGGGTGGACGACGTTGTCGGGGATGTTTCATTCCATTTTTCAGCAAGCCGACGCCAGGTCCACGTGGGACCAAGCCCGGGAAGTAGTAGAGTTCTGTCACCAGCGTTTCCCAGAAGTAGCCGGATACGTGGAAGAGTCGTTGGATGAGATCTTAGCGTTCACGAACACGCCGAAAGCTGTGTGGACGAAGGTGTGGTCGAATAACCCGACGGAACGACTCAACCGGGAAATCCGCCGGCGTACTGACGTTGTCGGCATCTTCCCCAATCGGGCCGCGGTAGTACGACTCGTCGGGGCAGTGCTCGCCGAGCAGCATGATGATTGGATTCAACAAAAGCGCTACATGTCACTGGCAAGCCTGGAACAAACCCGAAAGCTTATCGTCGCCAACACCGTCGACGCGAGCAACACCGTCACGACCGAGGGAGCGGCCTAATGCACAGCAACCCAGCCCGCGCCGGTCCCCGACACCCCCTCCACTAGATTCCAATGATTCAGGAAGGACAGATACACCACTCCCGCGGACTTGACCGGAGTCTCCACAAGGAAACCCTTTTCCACACGGTCGTCCCACCACGACTCGATCACGCCGACGAACCATACGAACCCATATCGTTGCCCTTCCGCACGAAAAGAACCGCGCAACAAACGCTGAATGTTGGTACCCGCATTTTTTCGGTGTAGTTCGTAAACGAATCCACATCCGAGTGAGGATTAACATGCTGAGCTGCCCAATAAAGCACATCGAGAAAACGCTTGCCTTTCTCAAAGTCTTGAAGGATATTAGGGCCGAATGAGTTTGTTATGGGAGCCGTTGCTTTACGTAGGAGATACCCCATATCAGGAGTCGGGGTTTCCGCAAGAGAGCGTCCGATAGTTTGTGTGCGGGGGTGGTTTACAGGTAGTCCGCGAATCGGTCTGGGTATGCCACAGCTAGTTGGTTGATGGCTTGTTTCCAGCCATTGGCCTTCGCTCCTTGAACATACCCGTTGCACTCAACGGCACGCTTGGCTTGCTTCGCGCGTTTGGCAACGCGTTAGTCTTCGATGGTGCACATCATCAACCAAAGCGTCTTCAGTGCTGCTGTATCGTTCGGGAACTGGCCCCGGTTTCGGGTAGCTTTACGCAGCTCAGCATTGAGTGACTCGATTGAATTCGTGGTGTATATCACCTTGCGCGCCGCTGGCGGGAACTGCAGAAACCCCACGAACCGTTCCCACGCATCACGCCAGATATTCACCGACTGCGGGTACTTCTGGCCAAGCTCAGAGGTTTCGAACGCATCTAAGCTGGCACGGGCGGTATCTTCGTTTACGGCCGTCTAGATCGCACGTAGCGCACTGGAGACGGGTTTTCGGTCCTGATAGGACACCCACCTATTCGCCGCCCGGATCAGGTGCACGATGCAGGTTTGTACCATCGAATGTGGCCAGGTTGCCTCCACAAGCTTCCGGTAGACCTTTAAGACCATCACAGCAGACGATGAAGACATCCTGGACGCCACGGTTGGCCAGATCTGCGCACACAGATGCCCAAAAGGCGGCACCTTCATTATCAGCAATCCACAAGCCCAGGATGTGCTTGATACCGTCTATGTCGATGCCCACCGCCATGTAGCACGCCTTGTTGACTACACGGTGGCCATCGCGGATCTTCACGCGTAGCGCATCAAAAAAGATTACTGGGTAGAACTCGTCGAGTTGACGGTTCTGCCAGATCATCACCTCGTCTAAGACTGCATCGGTAATCGTGCTGATCGTATCCGGGCTCATATCCACCCCCAGGGTGGAGCCAAGATGGTGCTGAATATCACGCACTGTCATCCCACCGGCGTACAGCGAGATGATCATGTCATCGAGCTCTGTCAGCCGGCGTGAGCCCTTGGGCACCATCTGGGCAGTAAACGTGCCGGAACGATCCCTGGGCACGATCCCTTCCAACGCGCCGTGCCCAGAATTGACGGTCTTGGTCTACGACCCGTTGCGGTGGTTACTACCCTGTGTTGGTTCAACCTGGGCCTTCATCGTCCGGTCGGAATGACCGTAGCCCAAATGGGCATCCATTTCCGCCTGCAAAACCAGCGTTAATCGATGCCTGCAACAGGGCTTTGACCAGGTCGCTGGCGTTATCGGTGGACGTCGACAACTCGCCAATCAGCTTGGCGAGCTCAGGATTTTCCATCAGCTTCTCGCTGATCTCGTTGACCTTGTCCTGGTCATGGTTTTTCTTCGTTGTCACCGTTGTCATTATCGGTGAAACTCCTTCTGGATCAGAGCCTCACACACAAATTTCCTGACACCCTCTTCCGCAATAGCACGGGTAAGCGTCTCAGAAAGAACCCCGTGCCATACGCCTTTGATACCCACACCTTCTTGGCCTGCACTGGGATTGTAATCTTGATCCCCTTCGTCGTTATAAGGTTCAAGGGCGTTGAGGAAATCAGCCACCGAGTCAGCAACCTTGGTCAACTTCCCACCCGGATCAGTATCCAAGTGAAGAATCGCCCCTCGTGGAAACTCCGCCAAGTCATAGTTGATCACGAAACAGTTGTGCATACCGTCTTCGGTATCAGCAAACAAAAGGACTTCTTCAGGAATCTCCCACTCCTCCATCAAGAAGACCCCAAACTCAGCCAAATCAACATTGGCACCGGTGGCAATTTTCCCATTGCCGAAAATATTGTCAGTGCTCAAGCCTTCTGCCGCTCCCGGAAGCCCAGGCATCACGCACCTGGACAGCTTGAGACTACCGCCTCCGGTTTCTTGGATCAGCGCCCGATAATCCTCAGGCAAACGCCGACCGATCGCTCGTTCAATGTCCGCGATCCGCACATCATCGGCAGGCTCACCAGGGTCCTCGAAAAAGTCGGCATAGTTTTCCAAAATCAACTCTCCCTATAAATAGTCCGGAAGCGTTGGACCTATCCCAACGCCGGCTGTACGCCCCACGATTGAATACACCCACCAACCTGATGGGCAGTGCCGTTATCAGCGTTGGGATGCCAGCAGATTGACGCATCACGCTGAAAGACCTGGTACCGGCCATTCCAGGCGGCTATGCCCTCAGCGGTAATCGCATCACCGAACGTGTTCCACCCGCCGAGGCGGTGGTAGGCCCCCTCAATCTTCCCGCCGATCCAGTGACCGTGAAACACGTCTGCAGAAGCGGTGACCACCACAGTGCACACCGCGAGCACTGCACTCACAGTAGCTGCGACTATCCTGCCAGCCTTCATCGATGACCACCCTTAATATGCAGTGAATACTAATGCTTCCCTAAGGGAATACTTGGGCGATAGGAATCGTAGGTCATAATTCCTGCTTCGCTAGGCCTAACAAAGTATTTTTCTTCCGAGGGGGTAGTTTCACCAGTTAGCGCCCACTCAACAATCGGTCCTGGGCCCGCGAGAAGACCTGGAACCTACGCTGAGCCCCTAGTCCGGCAGCTCCGCCGCGCGGGCCATGAGACGGGACAGCGGCCCGGAGTCGGCCACCTCGTCGGGTGTGCCGGCGGCCCGGACGATGCCGTTATCGAGGACGATGACCTGGTCGGCGTCAGCGATGCCGGCGGGGGTGTGGGTGGACTCGATGAGAGTGATGCCCGGGAATTCCGCGCGCACGTTGTGGCGCACTTGGCTAGCGGTGGCGTCGTCGAGGTGGGAGGTGTACTCGTCGAGAAGCAACACGCGCGGGCGCAACAGCACCGCGCGCGCCAAAGCGAGGCGCTGGCGCTGGCCGCCCGAGAGCAACTGAGCGCCCTCGCCGACCTCGGTGTCGAGCCCGTCGCGCTCGGCGAGTTCGCGATCCAGGCTCACGACTTCTAAGGCGTGGTGCATCTCGTCGTCACCTGCCTTCGGTGCTGCCAGCGCGAGGTTGGAGCGCACCGTGCCGTTGAACAGGGTGGCTTGTTGTTCGACGAAGAGGACGGCGGAGCGGACGTCGGAAAGCTTCAGCTCACGCAGGTCCACCCCACCGAGGCTCACGTGGCCCGCAGTGGGGTCGTGGTGGCGGGCGATCAACGACAGCGCCGTCGACTTACCCGAGCCCGACGTGCCGATGAAACACGTATGGCTACCAGGCGCGATGCGCACCGTGACGTCCTGCACAGACGTGCTGCCCGCGGAATAGGAGTGGGTCACGCCGTGGAACTCGACGCCGAGCGGGCCGGAAGGCACAGCCACCGGGGACTCCGGTTCGCTCACCGCCGGGCGGGCATGGGTGAGCTCGTAGACGCGCTCGGCGGCGGCCATCGAGTCGTCGAGAACCGCCGCGAAACCGCGCACGCCCTCAGTGACGCTGAACAGCGCCCACACCAACACCGCAAACACGGCCAAGGCCACCGGCTCCACGCCCACGGCGGCGCCGACGAGCGCCACCGCCAGCACGGTGCCGGCATCCACCAGCACGGCGCCGACCTCGCGGGCGCCCGACCAGCGCGAACGCGGCGCCTCGGTGGCCTGCAGGCGGGCGTCGATAGCGTGCTGCCCCTGCAGCCGGCGCGTGACATGCCCGTAGCCGGTGACCTCGCTCATGCCCTGCAGGGAATCGGTGACGTGCTGGGTAAGCTCCCCGCGCTGGGCGGCGCTCTTCCGGGCGACGCGCATGCTCGTCCGGGCGCCCAATACGGGCACGACGCCCACGCTAAGCACCAGCCCCACGGCCGCGACCAGCACCGGCTGGAAGCCGACGAAAGGCAGGCTGGCCAGCACGGTCACCAGCGGGATGGTCGCCGCGGTGATCGCCGGCGGCAGGGTGTGGGCGAAGAAGACCTCGATGCGGTCGATGTCCTTCGTCGCCCGGTTGAGCACGTCGCCGGAGGTGGCCTTCATCTCGGTGGCCTGAGGAACGAGGCGTCGATACAGCTCGACGCGCAGGATCTCTAGGGCCTTGAACGCCACCAGGTGACCGAGGAAATGCTCCAGGTAGTTGAACAGGCCTTTGGCCAGGGTCAAGCCCACCAAGGCAAGGATGAGCCACACCACCGGCAGGCTCTCGCCGGCCACGAGGCTGGCCACAGCCCACGCTCCGATGCCCACCAGCGCCAGGTGCGCTGCGAAGTACAGATGCCTAAAGATCACCGAGCCGACCAGCGGGCTGAGCACTGGGCGGGTCACATCGATGAGCCAGCTCGTTACGCGCTGCATTTTTACTCACTCACCTTCCCCTCGATAACGCTGAGTACGCGCCCCTTGGCCATGGACGTGCGGTGGGTGGCCATCAGCACGGTGGCGTGTTCTGCGAGCTTCTCCACTGATTGTTCAATCACTGCTTCGGATTCCAGGTCCACCTGCGAGGTCGGCTCGTCCATGATGATGAGGTCGCGCCCGGCGACGATCGCCCGCGCAATCGAGATGCGCTGCGCCTGACCGCCCGAGACACTCATGCCGCGTTCCCCGACCGGGGTAGCGAGTTTTTCGGGCAGGCTTTCTGCCCACTCGCGCAGATCGACCTGCTCGAGGGCGGCCCACAGCTCCTCGTCCGTGGCGTCATGGCGGGCCAGTCGCAGGTTATCTGCCAAGCTGGCGTGGAAGAGCCAGGTGTGTTGCTGCACCACCGCGGATTGCGCGCGCACCAGATCCTGGCTCGCCGGGGTGAGCGCTACTCCGTTGACGCTGACGCAGCCCTGGTCGGGTACGAGGTCCCCGGCGGCGATGGACAGCAGAGTGGTCTTGCCGCTTCCCGACGCCCCCAGCAACGACGTCGCCCCTTGGACGTTAAGATCGACGCCCCTAAGGACCGGGTTATCGCCATAGGCGAAGTGCACGTCATCGAAGGTGACCACGGCCCCGGAATCAGCATCAGCATCAGCATCAGCATCAGCACGAGCCTGATCCGCCGAATCCCCAGCCCCGGCGCTTCTCTGAAGAAAAGCACTCATAGCCTTCTGCCCGCCGCGGCCGACCATGCCGATGTAGAAGAACCCGCCGACGGAGTTGATCGGCGTGGTCAGCTGCGAGGTCAGAAGCACCACCGCGAGTGCCTCGCCGACGCCGATGACGCCGGCATCCAGGCGCAGCCAGCTCATGGTGATGGCCACCGAAATGAGAAACAGCGAGAAGCCGGATTCCATCACGAACAGCAGCAGCTGGTTGCGGGCCAGCACCTTCATGAGCGCCTGGCGGTTATCCTCGCCCACGCCTTCGAGTTGGTCTCCGACTTTCTGGGCGGCACCGATGCCGACGAGCGTCGACAAGCCCTGGACGGCTTCGAGGAATTGGGCTGAGAGCTTTCCACGCATCCGTCGAGAAGCACTCGCATCGGAGGAGAAGAACCTCTGGAACCCACCCACCACGAGCGGCACAAACGGGATGGCGATGAGCAGGATCAACGCCGTCAGCCAGTCGACGAACACCGCGATGAGCCCCAGGGTGATCAGCGGGGTCAGCAGCGAGCCGACGAGCTGGCCCAGATATCCCTGGCGGTACTTGGTCACGGCCTCCACCGAGTCGGTGAACATCGCGACCATCGCGCCGGTCTCCCGGCCGCGAAAACGCGCCGGCCCGAGCCCGAAGGCGTGGCGCATCAGCCCGTCGCGGATGCGCGCGGACTCCACACACTGGCTCTTCCCCGAGGCCCGCACCGCCGCATAGGCCGCCAGCGCCGCCATGATGATCCCGGCGATACCCGCGATGACCCAGCCGGTGGGCAGGGTGGCGTCGCTAAACGCCGCGCCGAGAATCTTGCCGATCGCCAGCAGCGCCACCCCGACTGCGAGCGCGCGCACCCCAATGAGCGCGGACTGCACCCAGATCGCGGGATTGCCCGGAGAGAAAAACGTTTTCTTCATGTATTCCTTTGTACGCCTAGCGCGGCTCCTGATCGAAAGCATCATCGAAGACCACCGGCTCGCGGGGCATCTCGGTGGGATCGAAGACCTCAAGAAGCTCCTGCAGCGTCGCCGTCTCCGGGTAGCCCAGCGAGGCGCAGAGCCGCTTGACGACGCCTCCGCGCCCACCGGGTTGCGCACTCATCTCCCGCAAGGTCACCGCGCCGTCGCGCTTGGCCAGGCGCTTGCCTTCCGGGCCTAAAACCAGCGGGACGTGGACGTAACTGGGGACCTGGAAGCCCAGCAGATCCGCGAGGTAGGCCTGGCGGCCGGAGGAGTCGAGCAGGTCGTCGCCACGCGTGATCTGGTCGATGCCGCAGTCGCCGTCGTCGATGACCACCACGAAGTTATAGGCGAAATCGCCGGCCTGGCCGATGTTGCCGCCGCGGCGGATGATGAAGTCGTCGACGTCGCTCGCGTACTCGCCGGCGAAGTAGTCGTGCACGGTGAAAGAAGCGGTGTCTGTGCGCAGGCGCAGCGAGGGCACGCGTCCCGCGGCGGCGGTCTCGGCGCGCTTGCGCTCGCGCTCGGCGGGGTTTAAGTCACGGCACGTGCCCGGGTAGATCCCGGGGCGCGCATGCGCCGCCGAGGCGGCGACCTGGATATCCCGGCGGGTGCAATAGCACTCGTAGATCAGGCCGCGCTCTTCCAGCTCACCCAAGACCTCCTCGTAGCGGCCGAGGCGCTCGGACTGGTAGATAACTTCGCCGTCGAAGTCGATGCCTAGGGCCTGCAAGTCCTCGATCTGGCGCTCGGCGGACGTCCGCGAAGAACGCTGGCTGTCGATATCCTCTACCCTTAAGTAGAACCTGCGGCCGCTCAGCCGGGCGAACAGCCACGCGAGGACCGCGGTGCGCAGGTTGCCGAAATGCAAGTCCCCGCTCGGCGAGGGGGCGTAGCGACCAGCTTTAGCATTCATATCCCTTAAGCCTAGGATGAACGCTGTGACTATGACAGCAGAAGCACCCCGCCACGTCCGCACCGGGACCACCATCTTCCCCGTGCTCGTGGCCGTGTCCGCCGCCGTGTTTTTGATCTCCAACATCACGGCGACCAAGGGCGTCCAGATCGGCCCCTTCGTGCTCGACGCCGCGTTCTTCCTCTTCCCGCTGGGCTACGTCGTCGGTGACGTGATCAGCGAGGTCTATGGCTTCCGCAACGCCCGGCTGGCGATCTTCACCAGCTTCGGCATCACGATCCTAGCCGCGGTGTGCTTCTACATCGCCATCTGGCTGCCGGAGGCGGACTTCTACGACAACCAGGAGGCGTTTGCCTCCGTGCTCGGGTTGGTCCCGCAGATCATCCTCGCCTCCCTGGCGGGTTATGCCGTCGGCCAGCTGCTCAACGCGTGGGCCCTGGTGCAGATTAAGAAGCGCACGGGCGAAAAGTCGCTGTGGGCGCGCCTTTTGGGCTCGACCGTGATCGGCCAGTTCGGCGACACCCTACTGTTCTGCGCGATCGCCGCCCCGGTCATCGGCGTGGCCACGGCCGGCGACTTCATCAACTACGTCCTCGTCGGTTTCGCCTGGAAGACCGCCCTCGAGGCGCTACTGCTGCCGATCACCTACGCCGTCGTCGGCGCGGTCAAGCGCCACGAAAACTACTAAAACTCCTAGACACCAGCCTGCGCCCGGCCGCCGTGGGCGTAGTAGCGGGCCATGAACGCGTCGCGGAACTCGCGGTAGGTGCCGGCGTTGAGGTGGGCGCGGATGTCGTCGACCAGCCGGATCATGAACTCCAGGTTGTGGATGGTGCACAGGGTGCCGGCGAGGAACTCCTTCGCCTTGAGCAGGTGGTGCAGATACGCCCGCGAGTAGTTCTCGCTGACATAGCCGCCGAATTCCTCATCGACGCCCCGGAAGTCCCGCTTGAAGCGCGCGGCCGTGAGGTTCATCCGCCCGTCGAGGGTGTACACCCCGCCGCGGCGCGCCAGGCGGGTGGGCGCCACACAGTCGAAGGTGTCGGCGCCGGCCTCGACGGCGGCGAAGAGGTCATCCGGTTCGGAGATCCCCAGCAGGTGGCGGGGCTTATCGACGGGCAACTCCTCGCACACCCACCCGACGATCGTGCCCAGATTCTCCTTCTCGATCGCTCCGCCGATGCCGTAGCCGCCGAAGCCGCGCCGGCCCTCGTCCTCGGCGCGTCGGGACAGCTCCTCGAGCCCGCGGGCGGCCACGCGGCGCAGGTCCTCGTACTGCGCGCCTTGGACCACGCCCCACAGCGACTGCCGGGGTTTGTCGGCGCGCAAGCGGGTCAGGCGGTCGTGCTCTGTCAGGCAGCGCTCGGCCCACCGGCGAGTGCGCTCGACGGAGGTCTCCTGGTAGGCGCGGGGCTCGACGAGCGTGGTGAGCTCGTCGAAGGCGAAGATGAGGTCCGCGCCGAGCGCGTGCTGGATCTGCATGCTCACCTCGGGGGTGAAGCGGTGGCGCGAGCCGTCGAGATGCGACTTGAAGTTCACGCCGTCGTCGTCGACGATCGCCAGGCGCTCCTTTTCGGCGGCCCGGATATCGTTGCGGGTCAGCCCCGCCGTGTCCATGGCGAGGACCTTCTTATATCCCGCGCCCAGGCTCATGACCTGGAAGCCGCCGGAGTCGGTGTAGGTGGGCCCGTGCCAGTTTTCGAAGGCGGCCACTCCCCCGGCCTCGTCGACGATCTCGGCGCCGGGCTGCAGGTAGAGATGGTAGGCGTTCGATAAGATCGCCTGCGCCCCGGTGGCGCGGATCTGTTCCGGGGTCAGGGTTTTCACCGTCGCCTTCGTGGCCACGGGGATAAACGCCGGGGTGTCGATGGGACCGTGCGGGGTGTGGATGCGCCCGGTGCGGCCGTGAGCGCCGTCGAGAAGCGCGCCCACCTCGAAGGTTAAGTCTTTCATGCGTCGAGGGATTCCTTGTTGTCCTTGGTGCGATCGACGCCTTCGAAGCGCTCCTCGAGCTTGGTGCCTTCGATGTCGATGTTCGGCAGGATCTTATCCATCCACTTCGGCATCCACCAGGTGGCCCGTCCCAGGATGAACATCGCGGCGGGCACCAGGCCCATGCGGATGAAGAACGCGTCGAAGAAGACGCTCAAGCCGAGGGCGAAGCCGAAGATCTGGATGAACGGCAGCGGCTGGTTGATGAAGGCCACGAACACGGCGATCATGATGACCGCGGCGGCGGTGACCACGCGTACGCCGCGGGAGAAGCCCACGACGACGGATTCCTCCACACCGTTGTATTTGTTGTAGAGCTCGTTGCTGCCGCCGGTTTTGACGTAGTGCTCGCGCATGCGGGTGCCGAGGAAGATCTGGTAGTCCATCGCCAGGCCGAAGGTCACGCCGATCAGGAAGATCGGCATGAAAGAGATCAGCGGCGCCGGGGTGTCGACGAGCCCCCACAGCCCCTCCTGCCACACCAGGATGGTCAGGCCGAAGGAGGCGCCGACGGAGAGCAGGAAGCCGAGGCTGGCGACCACCGGCACCATGATCGAGCGGAACACAAGCAGCAGCAGGATGATCGCCAGGCCGACGACCACACTGAGATACAGCGGCATGGCCTCGCCGAGGCGTTCGGTGATGTCCATCTGCACCGCGGTCAGCCCCGTCAGCCCGATGGAGACACCGGTGGCGTCCTGGATCTCGGTGCCGATGCTGCGCAGGGCGCTGGCGGTCTCCGCGGTGCGCTGATCGGCCGGGCCGGTCTCCGGGGTAACCAGCACCTGGGCGGAGGAGTTGTCGTCGTTGACGGTGACGAGCTGGGCGTGTTTGACGTCGACCAGCGAGTTCGCCTGGCTGACGGTGTACAGGTAGGACGCCAGGCCGGCGGCCTCGCGCTCGTTGACGTCCTCGCCCGCGTCCTGGATGGCGTTTTTGATCGGCACCAGCGGGGCGGCGTCGGGGTTGACGTTGTCGGCGTCGACGATCATGAGGAAAGGCGCGTTGACGCCCTCGCCGAAGCCTTCGGCCATGAGCTCGGCCGACTGGCGCTGGGTGGTCTCCTTGCCGGAGGTGGCATCCGAAGGCAGCGCCATCTCGAGCTGGCTGACCGGCAGGCTCATCGCGCCCAAGCCGAGCACGACGACCGCGATGACCAGGCCCGGGACGCGCTGGATCAACTTCACCCACTTGGTGCCAAGGGTCTCGCCTTCCAGCGAACGCCAGGAGCTGCGCGGCGGTTCTTCCTTCTTGCCCCAGCCGGGGTTGCCGGCCAGCCCGGGGATCTTGCCGCCGAAGGCCTTGGAGCGGGTCAGGCCCAGAAGCGCAGGGGTGAGGGTAAGTCCGATGACCACGGCGATGGCGACGGTCAGCGCGGCCGAAAGACCCATCCAGGTGAGGAACTCGATGTTCGCGATCACCAGGGCAGCCAGCGCGACGAAGACGGTCATGCCAGCAAAGACCACCGAGGACCCGGCCGTGCCAGCGGCGAGCCCCGCGGCGTCCGGCCCGCCGAGCCTCTGGTACTCGGCGCGGTAGCGCGAGAGGATGAACAGCGAGTAGTCGATGCCGACGGCCAGGCCGATCATCACGGCGAGCACCGGGGTGATGTCGTTGAGCGTGAGCCAGTGCGTCGAGGTCAAGATGGTGAGCACGCCGATGCCCACGCCGACCACGGCGGTGACCACCGGCTTGATCGCGGAGATCAGCGAGCCGAAGGTGATGATCAAGACGATGAACGCCACCGCCAGGCCGATGATCTCACTGGTGGTGTTGATGACGATCGCCTCGCCGAAGCCCGGGCCCCCGGCCTCGACGCGCACGCCGGCGTCCTCGCCGACCTCGATGGCGTCGCGGACCACCTGGCGCTGGTCCTCGGTGACGGCCTGCGCCGACTCGGCGTCGAAGGTGAAAGTGGTGTACGCGATGGTGCGGTCGTCGGAGACCATCGCGAGGTTCTCGGCGTCCGCCCGCGCGGTCGGCTCCGGCAGGCCCATCTCGGTCTCGAGGTCGAAGACCGTGCGCTGGAGCTCCTCCGAGACCTTAAGCGGGTTGCCGAAACGCTCGGTGCCCTGCCTATCGTCGAGGTTGTCCTCGATATAGGCGAGCGTCTCATCCATCGCCGCGCTGTTCTGCGGCTCGTCGAGGGTTTCGCCCTCTGGGGCCTGGAAGACGACGTTCACGGTAGCGGCGTTCACGCTCTGGCCGGCGCCGGGGAACTCCTCGTCAAGCTTCTCGACGGCCTCAATCGCCGGCGTGCCAGAAATCTCGAACTCCGAGGTAAATGGCTTCATCAGGGTCAGGGCCGCCACGGTCATCCCCGCGAAGATGACCAGCCAGGCGGCGATGACCTTCCACTTATTCAGGAACGACCATTTGCCCAGGCGAAACAGGAATTCAGCCACTTATGCAAACGCCTCTCACGCGTCATAAACGCGATAGAAAAATGTGTCTTCGGGTCTGACTCATTGTAGGTGTGGAGTCTCTAGAGAGCGAAAAACGCCGCCTCCGCATGTTCTGTGGAGACGGCGCCAAAAGCTCTGGCGGTGGCGGAGGGATTCGAACCCTCGGTGGTTTTACCCACATTCGCTTTCGAGGCGAACACCTTCGGCCGCTCGGACACGCCACCGTCGAAAGACTCTAACGGACGCGTGCGGGCGCGACCAAATCACCAGCTCTACTTGTCCTGGAACTTGCCGGCGATCTTGTTGATGCCGTCCTTGACAGCGTCGCCAGCGTCGGAGAACTTCTCCTTAACGTCGGACTTGACCTGGTCGGCCTTGCCCTCGTCCTTCACGGACTCATCGTTGGTGGCCTCGCCGAAGGCCTCCTTGGCCTTGCCGCCGAGCTCTTCTGCCTTCTCGTTGATGTCCTTCGACATGTTCATCCCTGCCTAGTCTGATCGGAATTGCGGTTTTCGCTTCGCCAAGCGAATGCCTGACTTCCCCTACGCTATCGCCGATGGCCGGCTTATGGCTAGCCTCCCAAACAATAGATACGCATTCGTAACCTGGAATTCATTTTCGCAGCTCATTGAAGAAATCTTCAAGTAATTCGGCACACTCTTTCTCCAGCACCCCGCCGCTCAGTTCCGGGACGTGGACGGCCGCGGGCAGGCGCAGGGCGTCGATAAGCGAACCGCACGCCCCCGTCTTCGGCTCATAGGCCCCATAAACCACGGAAGCCACGCGGGCACCCGCCGCGGCGCCCGCGCACATCACGCAGGGCTCCAGCGTGACGACGAGCTCGCACCCCGACAGCCGCCAGCCGTCACCGTGGCGCCGGACCGCCTGCCGGATCGCGAGGACCTCGGCGTGCGCGGTGGGGTCTTGGTCGGCCTCGCGGCGGTTGGTGGCGGCGGCGAGCTCGTGGCCGGCGGCGTCGAAAAGCACGGCGCCGACGGGCACATCGCCGGGCGGGGTCTCGCGCGCGACCGCGAGTGCGCGGCGCATGCGGGACTCGGCGCGGCGCTGCGGTTGCGGGGTGGGCAGAGCCATGGGAACAAGGAGCCGGTTAGTAGCCGGCGGCCTCGGCGAACTCGTCGGCGAAGCCTAGATCGTCGGCGATGGCCATGAGCGCGTCGTGGGGCCAGGTCTCGGGGTCGTCGGCCAGCACGGTGAGCGTTTCGGCGGTGATGCCGAGATCGGCGAGTAGCTCGAAGTCGCCGTCGGCCCAGCCGTCGATCTCGTCGAGCTCGTCCGGATCGATCGCCGGGATCTCCAGGCCCGCGTGCGCGGCCCAGCCGGTGGCGTAGTCGTCATCCACCGCCATGGTGATATCGGAGATGAAGACCCGCTCGGTACCCGGCGCGAGGCGCGCGATCACGAAGTACTCGTCTTCGACGCAGATCAAAGCGAACGCGGCGGTCTCGGACCGCAGCCGCCTCAGGGCGCCGATGGCCGCGGACGGGGTATCGAAATCATCGCGGAAGGAGCGCACGTTCCACCGGCCGTCGCCGGCAGTGACGGTCACCGCGAAGCTCATGGGCTGCATGCTCAGTCAGATTAGTCGCCATCAGGCATAATTGTCACTGTGACTGCGAACGACTCTTCCCCTGCCTACTGCATCATCGGACTCGGCCTGATCGGCGGTTCGCTCATGCGCGACCTCGCGGCCCGCGGCGAGACTGTCTACGGCTATAACCGTTCCACTTCAGGTGCCCGCACGGCGATCAAAGAGGGCTTCGACGCCTCCGATCGCCTCGACAAGACCCTCATCCGCGCCAACGAGGACCACGCGCTCATCGTGCTGGCCGTGCCCATGCACGCGGTCGGCGAGGTACTCGACGCGGTCGTCGAATACGCCCCGAACTGCGGGATCACCGACGTGGTCTCAGTGAAGACCGCCGTCTACGAAGAGATCGACGCGCGCGGGCTCAAGACCCGCTACGTCGGCGGCCACCCCATGGCCGGCACGCAGCACTCCGGCTGGAAGGCCTCAGAGACCGGGATGTTCAAGCGCGCCGCGTGGGTGATTACCTATGACTACGCCGCCGAGTGCGAGGCCGCCGGCGAGGAGATCGATTCCTCCTGGATCGAGCTGTTCAAGACGGTGACGCGGATGGTGGAAAAGCTCAAGGCCGAGGCAGTGCCGGCGCTGGTGACCAACCACGACGCCGCCGTCGCCCGCGTCTCCCACCTTCCGCACGTGCTCGCCGCGGCGCTCTCGGTGGTTGGGGACAACGGCGGGGTGCTCGCCCAGTCGCTGGCGGCGGGTTCCTTCAAGTCCGCCACCCGCGTCGCCACCACCGCCCCGGATCTGCAGCGGGCGATGTGCGAGTCGAACGCCACGGCGCTGGTCGGGGCGCTCGACGAGTTCATCGCGGAGCTCGCCAAGGCCCGCGACGACCTGGCCTCCGAGACCCCGCAGATCAAGGAGCTCATCGAGGCCGGCCACCGCACCCGCATCCGCCTGGAGGCCCGCTCGGGGGCGAGCAAGGACTCCGTCTCGCCGGTGAAGATTTCCTCGCGCCCCGTCCTGCGCCTGCACCCGGGCGGGCCGAACTGGGTGCGCCAGCTGTCGCAGACCGAGGACATCGGCGGACGCATCGAGATCTTCTAGGCATACGACGCGGTGTGACGTAGGGCTCGATCGGGGGCACGCTCTCCCGCCTGCCCCACGCTATCCCTAGAGTGGGGGATTAGTTAAAATTACGAGTACCCAACACCGTGACCGGAGGAGATCCCATGCGCAAGACCGCCCTGGCCGCTATCACCCTGAGTGCCCTCGCCCTCGCCGCCTGCACCAGCGACAACGTCGGCGACGACAACACCCCGGGCGCCGTCGCGCAGCAGGACCAGGGCGCGGTCGGCAGCCAGGTCGACAACCAGGCCTACGGCGGCTCCGACGACCAAGAGATCGAGGCCGACGTCGACCAAGCGCTTCTCGACGCCGCCGGCACCTCCGACTGGGCCGACGCCGAAGAAGGCTGGGCTGGCCACGTGATGGGCACGGACGTCAATGTAAGCACCCTGCTGATCGACACCAACCTCGACCCGAACGACGGCGACGCCGTCGAGACCGCCGAGCAGATCGGCAACGAAGCCGCCTCCGCCCTCGAGGGCGAGCGGGCCGCCGAGCAGCTGACCAAGATCACCGTCTCCTACAACGACGGGCGCGGCGCCTACACCCAGCAGATCAACGGCTCCTAGGGATTCAGCCGTAGCGAGGACTTTTGGGCGACAAGGCACAGGCGAACCCTTCATCGAATTGACCGCCTCGCAGCGGCAGGAAGTAGCTAGCCTGGTAGATAGAGCCAGAGCTTAACCGACCCCCAATTTAAGAAGCATCACTGTGTCTGACTATCAGAACTACATCAACGGCCAGTTCGTGGATCCCTCCGACTACCACGACGTGCTGAACCCCTCCACGGGTGAGGTGATCACCCGGGCGCCGGAGTCCGACGCCTCCGCCGTCGACGAAGCCGTCGCCGCCGCCAAGGCCGCCCAGGTCGAGTGGGCGAAGCTGCCCGCCGTCGAGCGCGCCTCCTACCTGGTGAAGCTCGCCGCGGAGCTGCGCAAGCACGTCGATCGCTTCGCCGATTACCTCGTGCGCGAGCAGGGCAAGACCCGCGAACTCGCGGGGGTGGAGGTCAACTTCACCGCCGATTACCTCGACTACATGGCCGGCTTCGCCCGCCGCATCGAGGGCGAGGTCATCCCCTCGGATCGCCCCAACGAGTCGATCTTCCTCACCTACCAGCCGCTCGGCGTGGTCGGCGGCATCCTGCCGTGGAACTTCCCCTTCTTCCTGATCGCCCGCAAGATGGCGCCGGCGCTGGTGACGGGCAACACGATCGTCGTCAAGCCGTCTGAAGAAACGCCCATCAACGCTTTCGAGTTCGCCAAGCTTGTCGACGGCACCGGCCTGCCCGCCGGCGTCTTCAACATGGTCGGAGGCAAGGGCTCGGTCATCGGCAACGCCATGACGACGCACAAGGACGTCGACATGATCTCCATGACCGGCTCCGTGGGCACCGGCAAGAAGATCATGGCCGCAGCGGCGGAGAACCTCACCCGCGTCAACCTGGAGCTCGGCGGCAAGGCGCCGGCCATCGTGCTTGCCGACGCCGACCTTGACCTCGCCGCCACCGCCATCTGGAACTCCCGCGTGATCAACACCGGCCAGGTCTGCAACTGCGCCGAGGTCGTGCTGGTGGAAGAGGCGGTGCACGATGAGCTCGTCGAGAAGCTGAAGGAGAAGTTCGAGGCGACCCGCTACGGCGACACCTCCGAGACTGACGAGCTGGATATGGGCCCGCTGATCAACAAGGCGGGCGTCGAGACCTGCGGGAAGATGGTGCAGGATGCCGTCTCGGCGGGCGCCACCGTCGTCTGCGGCGGTGAGCCCGCCACGGACAAGGGCGACGGCTTCTTCTTCCAGCCCACGATTCTCGACGGCGTGGAGAAGGGCGCCCCGATCACCCGCGAGGAGATCTTCGGCCCCGTCCTGCCGATTGTGACGGTGAAGGACCTGGACGAGGCGATCGAGTTCGCCAACGGCTCCGACTACGGCCTGACCTCGTCGATCTACACCGAGAACATCCACCACGCCCACAAGGCGGCGCGCGAACTGCTCTACGGCGAGACCTACATCAACCGCGAGAACTTCGAGGCGATGCAGGGCTTCCACGCGGGCCGTCGCAACTCCGGCATCGGCGGTGCCGATGGCAAGCACGGCATCATGGAGTACGTGGAGACCCACGTCACCTATATCGAGTCGAAGATGTAGGTTTCTGGAGGTCTGAGTTTGGGGTGGCTGGGCTAGGTGAAGGGCAAGCAGCCGCTTGACCTAAATGAAAAAGCCCGGCTCATCCCCGCTCGCGCGGGGCTGCCGCGATCCTTGGCATTCCTGATGTCGACGACTACGGCTCATCCCCGCTAGCGCGGGGCTGACACTAGCCGACCTGGCATTTTGTAGCCTGAAACGTCATCTTAGATACGACTTCATCCCCGCACAAGCCTTGTTTCTCCCGATATTATGAAAGCGGCTCCCGCGATTGGGGGCCGCTTTCTGTGTGCATTGTTTGCCCTATAGCCACTCGGGTCCGGGGTATCGCCCGCCTGTCACAACCTAAATAACCATCAAGATGGCCCACACTCCCCACATCGCGAGTAGTGATGAGAGACCCGCAATAACAGCAAGGGTTATGAGCTAACCATTACGAGCGCGGGCTGCAAAGATCCCCGTCACAATCCCCAAGGGGATAGTGATTGTGTAGTACGGCACCGTTCCGTCCGGGAGGATGAAGGGAAACGATAAGGGAAGGCGATAGCCAAGAACGAAGCAAAACCGAGACCCACGCAGTCAGTGGGACATGCTGGCGGTTAGTGCTCATGGGGTCATTCCCTTCTTTCGCCTTACTTCACGCTAGCTGGCAGGGATTGGAGAGTGCTGAGATGAACCACGGAAACCGGCAGGCAGGCTGCCGATGCATAAGAGAGTATCCTGTCGAAATCCAGCTTGAAGCTCGCCGATTCAGGGTCTAGCGGACTGCGGGGAGCTCACGGGAGGGGCTGATGAGACTGGTGGGGTGACCAGCTGGTGGAATCGCGCATTCATCCGACCGTGCGTTCATAGTGCTCTTGCGCTGGTCGAATTCACCCACACGAAAGGACCCCACAAACAGGCCTCCTTTCGACTTCGCAGGACTCCTTTCCGAGAGGGTGCTTTCGACCAGCGTAAGCGCAGTATGGCGGTACAAACCCAAGCGAGGCCGAGCGAAGCCACGCGGGGAGGTAAACCCCCGCGACGCAAAAACTCCCCCACCGCCACGGTGAGGGAGTTAGTGCAGATGGTGCGCCCGGAGGGATTCGAACCCCCAACCTTCTGATCCGTAGTCAGATGCTCTATCCGTTGAGCTACGGGCGCATGCTGCTCTCTGCAACGAGGATCGACCTTACACCCACGAAAGCCCACCACCAAAACGGCAGGTAAACATAGGTTTAACTACACGCCGAGCGAAAACCTGCTTAAATCCCCAGCACCGCTCGGGCGATGAGGAAGTAGAGGATGAGGCCAGTGGCGTCGACGAACGTCGTGATGAACGGGTTCGAAAACACAGCCGGGTCCGCGCCGATTGCTTTCGCCAGCAGCGGCATGATCCCGCCGACCGACGCCGCGAGCGTACACACCGCCGTCAGCGTCAGCCCCAGCACTAAGCCTATCGACGCCCCGTAGATCGCCCCCAGCAGCAATCCGAAGGCGACGCCGAGCAGCAGCCCCAGCAAGGCGCCGACGCGCAGCTCGCGCCAGAGCACTTTGAATACGTCTTTCTTGCGCACGTCGCCCAGCGCCAGCGCACGCGTGACCGTCGTCGCCGCCTGGTTGCCGGTGTTGCCGCCGGTGCCGGTGAGCAGCGGGATGAACAGGCTGAGCACGACGGCCGCCTGCAGCGCCTCCTCGAACGCATCCAGGACCTGCACCGTCAGCAGCGCAGACACCGCGAGCACGCCCAGCCAGACGATACGGGAGCGCACCAGCTTCACGACGGCCGTGGTCAGATAAGGCTGTTGCAGCGGCTCGGCACCGCCACCGCGGGCGGCGTCTTCGTTGTCGGCCTCCTCGACGATGTCGAAGGCGTCGTCGACGGTGAGCATGCCGACGAGGCGGTCGGAGTCGTCGACAATCGGCAGCGCCAGGTAGTCGAGCGGGAGGAACCAGCGGGCGGTCTCTTCATCGTTATCGGCGGCGTGCGCGTATTCGGGCTCGCTCATCAGCTCTTCGACGCGCTCGTCCGGGTCTGCCGTAAACAGTGTGCGCAGGCTGGTCACGCCGACGAGCTTGCGGTCACTGGTGACGACGGGCACCGTATAGATCGACTCCGCATCCGCGGCCTGCTCGCGCAGCCTGTCTAAGGCGGTGGCGACGGTGTCGTGGAGCCCGACCATCGGCACCTGCGGCGACATGCGGCGCCCGATGGAGCGCTTCGGATAGCCGAGGACAACGCCGGTGACGTCACGTTGGCCCTGGGCCAGCGTTTGCATGAGTCTTTGGGCGATTTCGGCTGGCAGCTCGTCGAGAAGCGCCACCCGGTCATCCGGGTCGAGGGAGCCGAAGAATTCGGTGATAGGGGCATCGCCGAGGGCGTCGACAAGCTCGGCCTGGTGGGCGGAGTCAAGGGCGTCGAAGGCGTCGTAGGAGCGCGCCCGCGGCAGCAGGCGCAGCACGAGCGCGGCCCGGTTGGGGCCTAGGCGTTCGAGCAGGCTGATGGTGTTTTTCAACGACAATTTCCCCAGCAGCGCCTGGAGTTCTTCGGCGCGCTGGGGTTCGAGCTGCCCCTCGGTGAGGAGGATGCGCTCGAGATCGTCGATCACCACGGTATCGTCAGCCACGAATACCGAGGCTACCTGGAACTAGAGCGAGATTCCGAACACCGGGATCGCGATGAAGTACACCGCCGCGGTAATGAGGAAGACCGCGATGATGTTGAGGAACACGCCGCCCTTGATCATGTCGCCGATGCGCACGTAGCCGGAGCCGTACGCGATGGCGTTCGGCGGGGTGGCCACCGGCATCATGAACGCACAGGTGGCGGCGAGCGCGACCGGGATGACCAGCAGCAGGACGTTCTGCTCGCCACCGTCGGTCAAGCCGATGCCGACGGCCACACCACCCATGATCGGCAGGAAGGTCGCGGCCGTGGCGGTGTTCGAGGTGAACTCCGTCAGCACCAGGATGAGGGCGGCGATGGCCATAACCAGCAGGATCGTCGGCAGAGCGCCGAGGCCGCGAGCCATCTCACCGATCCACAGGGACAACCCGGAGTCGGAGAAGGCGGCCGACAGCGAGAGGCCACCGCCGAACAGGAGCAGGACGTCCCACGGCAGTTCGTTGGCGGTCTTCCAGTCGAGAACGCGCTCGCCCGTCTTGAACGACGCCGGCAGGATGAACATGAGCACGCCGGCGATCACGCCGATGATGGCATCTTCGTAGATGATCTCGATCTCGAAGTGATCCAGGGCCAGCGGCACAAAGACCCACGCTAGGGCGGCGGCGACAAAGATCACCGAGACCGCGACCTGCGGGAATTCCCACGGGCCCAGCTTCTTACGCTCGTTGCGGATCAGCTCCTTGCCGCCCGGGATCTCCTTCATCTCCGGGGCGAAGATGGTGATGAGCACGAGCCAGGCGATGATCATGAAGACCACGGCGACCGGCACGCCGACCATCATCCATTCGCCGAAGCCGATGGTGATGCCGTGCGCGCCCTCCAGGTAGCCGGCCATCAGGGCGTTCGGCGGGGTACCGATCAGGGTGCCCAGCGAACCAATCGACGCCGAGTACGCGATCGCCAGCATGAGCGCGGTGGCGAACTTCTTCTGGTTGCGCCAGCCGCCGACGCTATCGGCGGTCAGGGTGAGCACGGAAATACCGATCGGCAGCATAACGACGGCCGTGGCCGTGTTCGACACCCACATCGACAAAAAGCCGGTGGCGAGCATGAAGCCTAGGATCAGCTGTTTCGGCTTCGTACCGACCAGCGCCACCACCGCCAGCGCGAGCCTTCGGTGAATGTTCCAGCGCTGCAGGCCCAGCGCCAGCAGGAAGCCGCCGAGGAAGAGGAAGATCGTCGACGACGCATACGGCGACCCGACGTCCGAGAACTCGGAGACCTGCGCGATCGGGAACACGGCGATCGGGATCAGCGCCGTGGCCGCCAGCGGGATGGCCTCGGTCATCCACCACGTGGCCATGAGCACGGTCACCGCCGCGACGACGCGCAGCGCCTGGTGGTTGTAGTCGGCCTCCGGATCCGCGCCGATGGACTGCTCGACGGTGTCTACGGCGTCCGCGGGGAATATCAAAAAGACGATCGCAGCAAGCACCAAGCCGATAATGATGCCCGCCGCCTGACGACGCCACGTCCCTCGGTCAAGCTCCTCACCCGAGTCAGACTCTTTGTAATCAATTTCGGTATTCACCGGTGAACTCATAGGTATGACCCTTTCCTTCCACCCGCACCAACTATGCCGTAGTTCATCGTAGAACGGCAGACGTGACATGAAGAAGTTTTTGGCAAATAAAGTAGCTGCGTTACATCGTCAAAGGCTTTTTGACCTGCGCAATCATGCTGGTTATCACCACTTTTTTGCTTAGGTATTACCTCTCAGCGGGGGGTAAATTAGCTACCCCCGGAC
Source organism: Corynebacterium yudongzhengii (assembly GCF_003065405.1). Taxonomy (NCBI): domain Bacteria; kingdom Bacillati; phylum Actinomycetota; class Actinomycetes; order Mycobacteriales; family Corynebacteriaceae; genus Corynebacterium; species Corynebacterium yudongzhengii. The sequence goes on along the minus strand of NZ_CP026947.1, from coordinate 137,864 downwards.
CCTGCCCGTTCAGACATGTGCGCACGTGAGCATTGAGGATTTTCCCACCTGCTCAACTAGGAATAGATCCACGGCTTGCTGATCTTCAGCCCAACCCGCTCCCCCACTTCCAGGCGCAGTCCACTCCAATACGCCCGGAGGGTGGTGCCGCGGGCGGTCTGCGCGGTCAGAGAGTACCCGCCAGGCACATACAGCACAGAGATCACCTCCGCATCGACGGTATCGGCAGCATCGGAAGGCTTGACGACGCTCACGTGCACCGGGGCCACGGCCACCTCAACGTCGCCGACGGCGGTGGTTGAGGGCTGTCCGTCTTGCGGCCAGTCGCCGGCAGTCCGCCTGCGGAGTCATGCCGCGGTATCGCTGGTCGAAATCACCCTTATAGAAACGAGTCCCGCGCGGTCGAAAGCAGGTCTCCTTTAGGGGTGGTCCCTTTCGACCAGCGATAGCGCCGCATAGCGCTACGTGCCTGGCACCACGAGAGATCCACCAGAGGAAGGCGCACCGCCGCCGATCGGCCACCCCACCAGACGCATTCGCCCCACCAGTCTCGCGCGTCACCTACCGGAGCCGGATCGACCCCAGTCCCAGAACCCCAACAGAACCTCAACGCAAAAACTCCCCTACCGCCACGGCAGGGGAGTTAATACAGAGCGTGCGCCCGGAGGGATTCGAACCCCCAACCTTCTGATCCGTAGTCAGATGCTCTATCCGTTGAGCTACGGGCGCTGAGCAGCGTCACAGGTGAAAGCCTGTAACGCTGAAAACTCTACATCGCGGGCCGAACAGATCCAAAAACAGATCTACCCTCAAGCCCACAAGCGAGCTCTAGGAGCTGAAAGAGCTCCCCAGCAGCGAGCTCCCGGAAGAACCAGAAGAACCGGAAGAACTAGAAGACCCAGAAGACCCCGGCAAGAAGCTCTCCACAGAATCCGAAGACTCGGCCCCCACCGTGAACTCATAGGTCTCGGTGAAGCTGCGCCCGTGGACGTCGGTCGCGGTGACCTCGGCGGTGTGGGTTCCTTCCTCGAGGCCCTCCGGCAGCGGGATGCACCAGATGTGGGCGGCGCGGTCGGCGATGCTGCCGCCGTGGACCAGCTGTTCCTGGACGGCGACGGGGTCGGAGTACTCGGCACCTGCGTACTGCTCTTCGCCCTGCATCGGCTGGGTGCGCTCGGCGGGCACTGCTTCGCCACCGTCGAACGAGACGGTGACCTCGGAACCGGTGGAGCCCATCCAGAAGTTGGTGGTCAGGTAGGTCTCGGCGAGGTCCTCGACGGGCACCGCGTTCGGGTGTGCGAAGGGTTCGACGGGCCCGGTGTTTTCGGCGTTGGAGTCTTCGTATTCGACGTGCTTGTCGAACCACTCGCGGTAAGCCGGGGTGTTCAGGCCGATGTTCATCTGGTCGGACTGGTCGCCGCCGACGACGGTGAAGTACTCGCTGACCTGGTTGTCGTTGATCTCGAGGGTGAGCACGCCGGGCTTGGAGCCGTCGCGTCCGTAGGAGAGCGGGTAGCCGTCGTCACCCATTTTTCCGCTGTACCAGTCGCCGGAGATGCCGCCGGCGACGACGTTGGTAAACGGCAGGCCGTCGATACCGTGGACTTCCTTCCAACCGCTGAGGCTGTCGCCCTCGCGCAGGTTGGCCACCGCGTGGGCGTGGCCGCTGACGGCGATGGTCTCGCGCCCCTCGACCAGCTCGGCGATCTCGGTGAACTGGTCGATCTGGTGCTGGGTCGAGGAGTAATCGGCGAAACCGACCAGCGGGATGTGGGAGGCGAGGACGATCAGCTTATCTTCCGGGGTGTTGGCGATGTCCTGGCGCAGCCACTCCATCTGCTCGTCGTCGATGGCGCCGTTGTACTCGCCGTCGCTGACGGGGTATTCGACCGACTCTAAGGAGATGATGTGGGCGTTGCCCACGTCGTAGGAGTAGTATTCGGGTCCGAACTGCTGGCGGTAGGTGGCGAACTTGTGCTCGTCGCTCTCGGCGTCGAAGTCGAGGTCGTGGTTGCCGGGCAAAAAGCGGGCCGGGCCGTTGATCCCGGCGGTCAGTTCGCGGATCTCCGGGTAGAGGGAGAGGTCGTCGCCGACGACGTCGCCGATGAACAGCGCGCCGCACTCGGTGTAGTCATCGCGCTCGGCAAGGTCGCGGAACGCGCCGTTGGCGGCGTAGCCGACCTCGTCCTGGTCGTAGGTCTGCACGTCGCCGCCGATGATGCAGTTCTGCTCCGGCGCGGCGGCCTGCTCCGAGACGGTCAGCGGGAAGTTCACGGCCTCCGGGGTCGGGCCGGTGGCCTCGAGGCCGCCGTAGCGCAGCTCAGGCGAGCCCTCGGGCACGTGGTTGTAGTAGAACTGAGCGACGTTGTGCTCGTCGACGGGCACCTGGTAACCGGAGGGCTGGGTGATGAAGACGGTGGTGTTGTCGTCGACGGGGATCTCGTAACGGCCCTCGTCGTCCGTGGTCACGATGTCTGCGCCGTTGGAAACGGCGACGCCGGGGATGCCGGGCTCGTCGTCATCCTAGGTGGAGTTGCCGTTGGTGTCTTCGAAGACGTAGCCGGTGAGCACGTCGTCGACCTCGCCGTCGGCGCTGTCGATGATTTCCACCCCACCGGCGGCGGGGGCGGTCTGGGCGATAGCGGTGGGAACGAAGATAGTGGTGGTGGCCAGGGCAACTGCCGTGGCGCTGGATGCGGTGATACGGAAGGTGCGCATGGCCCCAGAACCTAACCAGGCCGCGTTGCGATGCCTTTAAGCGAAGTTAAAGCCCAAGTTAAAAACGACACCGCCGGTTACACAGCCAGCGGTGTCGCACTCTGCGGAGATGAGAGGATTCGAACCTCCGGACCTCGTGAAAGGTCAACTCCTTAGCAGGGAGCCCCAATCGGCCGCTCTGGCACATCTCCTGATCAAGACGGTCAGTGTCTCGATATCTCCAGTCATCGTAGCGGGGCCGCGCCCGCCAGACCAAACCGGGCCGTAGGATTGCTGGCATGATCCGCCCCGACCTCAACGACATCCCGTCGTACGTGCCCGGCGCGCGTGTCGACGACACCCTCAAACTCTCCTCCAACGAGACCACCCAACCGCCGCTCACAGCGGTGCAGAAGGCGCTCGCCGACGCCCTGGCCACCACCAACCGCTACCCGGACATGGGCGCCACGGCGCTTCGCGACGGCCTCGCCGCCCACCTCGACGTCCCCGCGACACAGGTGGCGGTGGGCACGGGGTCCTCGGCGCTGTGCCAGCAGCTCGTCCAGATCACCACCTCCCCGGGCGAGGAGGTCCTATTCCCCTGGCGCAGCTTCGAGGCCTACCCGATCTTCGCGCAGGTGGTCGGCGCACGGCCCGTCGCCATCCCGCTAACTAGCACCGGGCATCACGATTTCGACGCCCTGGCCGCCGCGATCACCGACAAGACGCGCCTGATTTTTGTCTGCTCGCCGAATAATCCCTCGGGCCGGGTGACCACCACCGCGCAGTTCGACGCCTTCATGACCCGGGTGCCTGAAAACGTCCTCGTCGCCCTCGATGAGGCCTACTACGAATACAACCGCGACCCGGAGGCGGTCGACGGCCGCGACGTAACCGCTCGGTATCGCAACGTCGTCGCCCTGCGCACGTTTTCCAAGGCCTACGGGCTGGCGGGCCTGCGCGTCGGCTACGCCTTTGGCCCTGAGCCCATCATCGACGCCCTCAACAAGGTGGCGATCCCCTTCGGCGTCTCCTCGCTGGCCCAGGCGGCGGCGCTGGAAAGCCTGTCCCACCCAGACGAGCTTGCCGCCCGCGTGGAGGAAACCGTGCGGGCGCGGGAGCTGGTCGTCGATAAGCTGGGGACCGCCGAGACCCAAGGCAACTTCGTCTGGCTCCCCGACGTGGACTCGCAGGCCATTGCCACCGCCCTTGCCGCCGAGGGGGTGCTCGTGCGCGCCTTCGACGAGGGGGTGCGCATCACCGTGACCGACCGCGCAGAAGCCGAGATCCTCATCAACGCCTGGAAGGAGGCGCAGCTCTAGTTATGCGCAGTGTTTTCCTACTCATTCTCGATGTCATCATCGTCGCCCTCGCCCTGTGGGCGGTGGCGGCACTCGTGCCGGGCGTGGAGATCACCGGCGGGCCGAACATCTCTAGGGAGTGGACGTTCGTGGCCGTCGCGGCGGTGTTCATCCTGGTCAACTCGGTGCTCGGGACGCTTCTGCGGGTGCTCGGGCTGCCGCTGACGTGCCTGACCCTCGGCCTGTTCGCGCTGGTCATCAACGCCGCCGTCTTCGCCGCCGTGGCGTGGATCTCCCAGCAGATCGGGCTGGGGCTCTACATCGACGGCTTCTGGCCGGCGCTGTTCGGCGCGATCGTGCTCGCGCTCGTACGTTGGGCGCTGTCCACCCTCACCGAGGGGCTGCGCCGCGCCTAAAGGCACCTAAAGGCGCGCCTAAACTAGCCGCCGGCGAACGGGGGCAGGACGTCGATACGCTCGGCGTCGCCGACGAAGGTCTCGGGTGGGGCGCTGCGGCCGTCGAGAAGAAACGTGCACCGCGGGAGAATGTCTTTGAGGCTGAGCCCGGAATCGGTGGTGCCGGTGTGGCAGGCGGCGCGGTTGTCGAGAACCTGGCCGAGCGTGGTTTGCCTTCCCGGCGCCTCGATCTGCTCCAGGCCGACGCCGGTGGCGGCGCGCGCCGCGGCGAAGTAGTGGATCTCCATGACGCTCCTTGTCGGGAGGAAAAGGGTCGTTTAACGCGACGCTATCATGGTTTCAAACCAACCCAGTGTGGAAGGATTTTTCGTGCGCTCAATTGAGGATCATCTCGCGGCCACCCGTGACATGCTGCCGGATGTGGGCGTCGAGACCCTGTCGGTGGCCCCTGAGCTGGCCGGCCGCACGCTCGCCTCCGACATCATGGCCGCCAGCGACCTGCCGCCCTTCGATAACTCGCAGATGGACGGCTACGCCCTACCCGCCGGCCGCAGCGCCGAGGAGATCACCGTCGGCGAGACGATCCCCGCCGGCACGGACCCGGACGAGCTCTACCCGCACGGCCTTAACGATCAGGCCGTGCCCGTCATGACCGGCGCGAAGCTGCCGGGGGCACGGCAGCCGTCGTGGCGGTGGAGCATTGCTCGCCGGCTGAGTTCGTCGATCCCGGCGCGAGCATCCGCTTGCCTGAGATCACCCCGCAGCAGTTCGTGCGCCCGCGCGGCTCGGATATCGCGCGCGGGCAGTTGCTCCTCGCCCGGGACACACGGCTCACTCCGGCGGGGATCGCGACGCTGGTCAGCCAGTCGATCCCGGCCGTCGAGGTGTATCGCCGCGCTTCCGTGCTGATCGTCACCGGCGGTGCGGAGGTCGGCTCTGTAGGGGCGGCCTCGATCCCCGATTCCAATGCCCCCATGCTCGCCGCGCTGTGTCAGCGCCACGGCATCGACGTCGCGGGCTTCGTGCGCACCAACGATGACCCCGAGGCTTTGCGGGAGGGGTTGCAGGCGGCCGTCGATAAGCACCGCCCCACCGCCGTGGTGACCTCGGGCGGGATCTCGGCCGGCAAGTTCGAGGTGGTGCGCCAAGTGCTTAGCGACGGCTGGTTCGGGCACGTCGACCAGCAGCCGGGCGGGCCCCAAGGCTTATCGACGTTCGCCGCCACCCCCGTCATCAGCCTGCCCGGAAACCCGGTCTCGACGTTGGTGAGCTTCCGCATGTTCATCGCCCCGCTTCTCGGCCAGGCCCCTCAGCCTGTGACCGCTCAGCTCGCCGAGGCCCGCGAAGGCTTGAGCGATGAGCGCGATCAGCTGCTGCGCGGTCACCTGAGCAGCCGGCGCGACGGCACGCTCGTGGCCACGCCGACCGGCGGGACCTCGTCTCACCTGCTGTCGCAGGCCGCGACCGCCGACTGCCTCATCCGCATCCCGGCGCGCGCCGCGCTCACACCCGGCGCCGCCGTGACCGTCTACCCGCTTTAAACAGTGAAGGACTTCTGTCGTGTCGCATGATCATGATTCCTCCGCGGCGGCGAACCGGCCTGGGCGTACCGGGCTGGTGATCGTCGCCTCCACCCGCGCCGCCGACGGCGTCTACGAAGACCAATCCGGGCCGATCGCGGTGGAGTTTTTGCGCTCCAAGGGCTTCGAGACCCCCGCGGCCCTCGTCGTCGCCGACCGCGACATCCGCGCCACCCTCGACGAGGTCTTCGCGCGCCCGCAGGTCCCCCACGTGGTGCTCACCTCGGGTGGCACGGGCATCACCGCGGACGATCAGACCGTGGAGGCGCTCACGCCGCACCTCGAGCGGGAACTTCCGGGCGTTGTGCAGGCGTTTTTCACTAAGGGCCGGAAGAATATCGCCACCGCCGTGCTATCGCGGGCGGTCGCCGGGGTGAGTGGTCATACCTTCGCGATGACCCTGCCGGGCTCGCGCGGGGGAGTAAAAGACGGCTGCGCGGTGTTGGATGAGTTAGTCGTGCCGATCATCGACATGCTAGAGGAGGACCGTGACTAAAGCTGATCCCGCATACGTCGCCGAGCACACCGGCAAGGTGCTGGCGGCGTTCATGACCGAGTCTCCGCTCGAGTCGCTGTATTCCGAGGCCCGCGCGCAGACCGTCACCGAGGCCATGGGCGCGCTGGTGGTTTTCGAGGGCATCGTGCGCGATCACGATGGTGGCCAGCGCGTGGCCAACCTGACGTATACCGCGCACCCCACCGCCGACGAGGAGATCGCCCGCGTCGCCCGCGAGGTCTCCGCCGCCCACCCGCGCACGCGGCTGTGGACGGCCCACCGCACCGGCGCCTTGACCATCGGCGAGGATGCCTTCGTGGTCATGGCCGCCGCCGCCCACCGCGGGGACGCTTTCGCCGCCGCCTCCACCCTCGCCGATCGGGTCAAGGCCGAGGTTCCCATCTGGAAGGAGCAGGAACTCATCGACGGCACCAACACCTGGGTGGGTCTCGAATGAGGCCTGAGGACATCACCCGCTACCGCCGCCAGATCTCGCTGCCGGGCTTCGGCACCGCCGGGCAAGAGGCGCTTCTCGACGGCCACGTCGCCATCATCGGTGCCGGAGGCCTCGGCTCACCCGCGCTGCTGTATCTGGCAGGCGCCGGGATCGGCACGATCACGCTGATTGACGATGACGTCGTCGACGTCTCCAACCTGCAGCGCCAGATCATCCACCCGATGGACAAGGTGGGCACCCCGAAGGTCGAATCGGCGGCGGCACAGGTGCGCGCACTGAACCCAAACGTGTCGCTGCGGCTTTTCGAAGAGCGCCTGACCTGGTCGAATGCCCGCGAGGTGCTGGCGGATGCCGACGTCGTCCTCGACGGCACCGACAACTTCGACGCCCGCCACCTCGCCTCTGCCGCCTGCGCGCGGCTGGGCATTCCGCACGTGTGGGCCTCGATCTTGGGCTTCGAGGCGCAGCTGTCGGTGTTTTATGCCGGCAAGGGACCGATCTACGAGGACCTCTTTCCTACCCCGCCGGCCCCAGGCGTGGTGCCGAACTGCGCGCAGGCCGGGGTCTTGGGGCCCATCGTCGGCGTGGTGGGCTCCGCGATGGCGATGGAGGCGATCAAGCTGATCACGGGGGTGGGTGAGCCGCTGATCGGCAAGCTGGGCTACATCGATTCCCTGACCGGCATGTGGGAATACATCCCGGTCACCGGCAACCCCGAGGTCACCGAGCACGTGCGCACCTCTGAGCCGGCCCGCCAGGCGCCGACGCCGGCCGACGAGCTTCCCGACGTCCCCGAAACCTCCACCATCCCCGACGGCGCCGTGCTCATCGACGTGCGCGACCCCCACGAACACGCCGCCTTCACCCTCGCGGACTCGGTGAACATCCCCCTAGGCGACGTCCTCGACGCCACCGATCTGCCCGCGGAGATCACAGGTGCCGACGGACCCATCGTCGTCTACTGCGCCGGCGGAATCCGCTCCGCAAAGGCGGTGGCGAAGCTCCAAGAGCTCGGCGCCACCGACCTGGTGAGCCTGCACGGCGGGATCGACGGCTGGCTCGAGGCACGGGCGTAGGGGTTTGGGCTTGGTGCTGCCTTTGGTGACGCATGGTGCGCTTGCGCTGGTCGAAAGGAGGCGCCCATAAACGAGTCCCACGCGGCCGAAAGGAGCACTCCTTTCTATACGGGTGAATTCGACCAGCGTTAGCGTGGCATGAATGGCCGTTCGGCACTGACGCGCAATGCCACGGTCCGGCCACCCCATCAGCCCCGCCAGCCCCATCAGTCCCACCCCTAACCTCGCCAGCTCCTCGCAGGGGCATCCGCAAGACCAACCACCATAGTGCGCTTGCGCTGGTCGAAAGGAGGCGCTCATAAACGAGTCCCGCGAGGTCGAAAGGAGCACTCCTTTCTATGCGGGTGAATTCGACCAGCGATAGCGCGGTATGGCAGGGTAGATCCGCATAACAGGGTAGATCCGCAGAGCGCGAGAACCTCACAGAAGTGACCGTTGGGGCGGATGGGACGACTAATCGGCAACAATAAACGTCCACTACTCTGGGCCCCATGCGGCACACATTCCCGAAGAAGTAAACAGTGACCCCTTTTTGTCCTGGACTATTACCACCGTTATCTGAATAGCGATCCTCTTCGGAGTCCTCGCGCTCTGGAAGCGCTCACTAAAAGCCGACGCGAAAGGCTAGCCCCTATTCTTCCCGCGCGTGGGAGGCTTGGGCGCTGGGAGAGCTGGCTTCTGGCCCGCCGTCGATCTTGTCGTATTCTTCGTTCATCGCGTCGTCCTTGCTGCGGCCGAAGAAGAGGAAGCCGAACGCAATCGAGGCGATCAGCGCCAAAAGCATCACGGCGAAGAACGGCCACTGTCCGAACTGAATGATCAGCGGCACCGACGCCGCGGTGATGAGGCCACCGCCGAAGAAGGGCTCGAAGACGAGCTGCTTGTAGCCGAAGGCCTCGTACGCGGGCGTCTCGAGCTCTGGGTCGGCCATGCGCATGAGCAGCAGGCCGGTGGCGGTCACGCCCATGGACTGACCGAAGTCACCGATGCCGCGCTCGAACCAGAAGCGCGGAATGAACCGCGGCGCCAGGAAGAACAGCACGAAGCAGTTCCACGCCAGGCCCACCACAGCGAGGATGACGAACGGCACCCAGTTATCGACGATCGCGTTCAGCGACAGCGTCGCCAGCGCCGCAATGATCAGGAGGTCGAGGGCGAAGCCCTGGATGCGGTGCATGACGCCCTGGTCGATGAGCTTCGCGAGCGGCTCATAACGGTCCGCCACGATCTGGATGATCACGCCACCGAGCATGGCCAGCGGGAACAGCGGCACGTAGGCGAAAATCTCGACGATATCCGCCCACAGCAGCTGCTCGATGTACTGCAGGCCCGACAGGATGCCCTGGCCGATGAACACGGCGAGCGCCACGATACCGAAGGCGAAGGTCAGCGTCTCGACAGACGCCGTACGCGTGGTCAGGGTGCCCGCGGATTCCTTCTCTTCGTCGTCGTAGTAGAGGCCCTGCAGGGTGGACTTCGGGGTCTCGTGCGCGGAGTCGAGCACCTCGGACTTGCCGGTGCGCGCCGCCCAGTTCACGGCGATCACGCCGATGATCACGCCGGAGACGATGCCGACGGTCGCCATGGCCAACGCCAAGTCGCCGAGATCCGCGTGGCCGATCTCCTCGAAGACCGGGGCCATGCCGGCGGCGGTGCCGTGGCCGCCCTCAAAGCCGATCTCGATGAGGGTGGCGAAGACCGGCGGCACCGTAAACAAAGGAACGAGCACTAGGGCAGTGACGAGGATGCCCCAGACGTACTGACCGGAGGCGAAGGCGACACCCAGAGACAGCTGCACTCCGAGCAGCTTGGCCGCGCGGGTGAAGCTGGGGATCCGGGAGCCCAGGAACATTGTGGCGAACACGACGCTAATGAGCAGGCCTGGAAGCTCGCCCCAGACCTCCAGGGTGTTTTCTCCGAAGACACCGCCGTCTTCGAGGGCGGGCACGAAACGCCCGGCGACCTGCGGGCCGAGGAGAAGGGCCAGGAAACCACTGATGATGGATACCGGCAGGAACAGCTTCTGCACCACGGGGACCTGAACGCGGATCCCCTTACCGATGAGAACCAGCACGCCCAACAGCAGCAAAGCCACAGCAATTGAGGTGGAAGATATACGCGACTCCCAGTTTCTTGAACGCTAATTGTGATATAAAACTAGCAGTCCTCTTACTGTGAGTACCACCTCTTGACAGCGGGACCATTCCCAACCGGGGGCAATATCTCCTCCGAAAGTTCTATACCCCCCAGCTAGGCCCCCAGATGGTGCTCCAAATACTGCAGATCCGCCTGCTGCGGGCCGCGGTAGTCGCCCTCATAACCGACCTGGTCAATGAACCCCTTAACGAAAGGGCACACCGCAACGATCCTCAGGCCCTGAGCCGTCGTCTCTTCTAGCGCGCGGCCGATGAGGATGCCGGCGAGCCCGCGCCCGCCGAACTTCTCGTCGACCTCCGTGTGAAAAAAGATGCGCTCCTGGCCGTGATCGAGATATTGCGCCGAGCCGGCGAGCTCGTGGCCGTCGACATAGCTGATCTCGAATCTTCCGGTCGCGGGGTTCTGCTCGACTACGACCTCACTGCCTTGCTTGTCACGTGCGTTGTCACTCATGCCCGCCAGACTAGCCACAGTGAAAGAGCGGAGACGGAGGGATTCGAACCCTCGGAGGGTTGCCCCTCGCCGGTTTTCAAGACCGGTGCATTCGGCCGCTCTGCCACATCTCCTGCGGGAAAAAATTCTAACCTAAGGGCTGATCCTCACCTACCCTGGGGCTGCATGAAGGCAATCATCCAGACAGATAGTGACAACCCCCGTTCCCTCGAGTGGCAGGAGACCGAGAGACCGCAGCTCAACGAGGGCGAGGTCTTGGTCAAGGTCGCCGCCGCCGGCGTGAACCGCGGTGACATCGTCCAGGCCCACGGCAACTACCCGCCGCCGCCCGGCGCGAGCGAGATCATCGGCTTAGAGTGCGCCGGCACGATCGTGGATGCTGGGGACACGGATCGCTCCGTCGGCGAGGAGGTCGGCTGCCTGCTCGCCGGGGGCGGCTATGGCGAGTACGTCGCCGTGCCGGCGGGCCAGCTGCTGCCGGTGCCGAAGGGCTATTCGCTGAAGGAGACGGCCGCGGTCGTCGAGGTCGCGTGCACGGTGTGGTCGACGCTCGGCATGATCGGCGGGCTGCGCGAGGGCCAGCGCGTGCTCATCCACGGCGGTGGTGGCGGCATCGGCACGATGGCCATCCAGATCGCGAAGGCCTTCGGCGCCGAGGTGGCGGTGACCGCGGGTTCGGAGGAGAAACTCGCCACCTGCCGGGAGCTTGGGGCGGATATCCTCATCAACTACCGCGAGCAGAACTTCGTCGACGAGCTCAAGGGCACTTGCGATCTCATCCTCGACATCATCGGCGCCGACTACTTCGAGGACAATATGAAGTCTTTGGCCAAGGACGGCCACCTCATCGTCATCGCGGTGCAGTCGGGCCCGAAGGCGCAGATCAACTTGGGCCGGATGATGCCGCGTCGCCAGTCGATCACCGCTGCCACCCTGCGCGCCCGCGATTTAGAGGACAAGGCAAACATCGTCGCCTCCACGGTGGCCAACGTCTGGCCCCTGCTTGACGACGGCCGCGTCACCCACCGCATCCACACCACCATCCCGATGCCGGAGGCGGCGCGCGCCCACGAGCTGCTCGATTCCGGCGAGGTCACCGGCAAGGTCGTCCTCGAGGTCCCGCAGGACTAACCCCCTAGGCGAGCGACGCCACGACGCGCACTAGGTGTTCGACGTCGTGGCTCGTGTTGAACGGGCCGAGTCCCACGGTGACGGCGCCGCCGATGTCGTCGACACCCATGTCGGTGAGCAGCTGCGAGCTCGGCGCCAGCGAAGTCACGATGCCGTTGTCGAACAGGCGCTGCTGCACGGTATCGGCGGGCACGCCGTTGACGGCAAAAGACAGCCGCGGCAGCCGGTCGCTGTTCGCCCCGGCGGCGGCCTCCCCGGTCACGCCCAAGATGTGCACGGCGGGCAGCGATCCTAAGAAGGTGTGCAGGTCGTCGCCTAGCTCTTTGAGGTAGGCCTCGAGCGCCGCGAAAGACGCGGTGAGCCGCACCCGGCGCGACCCCCGCTTCTCGACGAGCGCCGCGTAGTGGTCCACCGTCGCACTGACGGCGCCGGCGAGTCCCGGCGAGACGGGCGAGGCGATGAGCTCCGGGTTACGCAGGCGCTTGAACATCAGCGGATGGCGAAACACCAGCGCCGCCACCTGCGGCCCGCCGAGGCGCGCTAGGTCGACGCCGAGGATGTCGACGTCCATCTCCTCAATATCGACCAGCCGGTGCGGGGCGTATTCCGACGCATCCGCCAGCACCCACGCCCGGGAGCGCGAGCGGGTGTTGTCGCTGATGGTCTTTACATCGGCAAGCGTGCCGAGTACGCCGTGGGCGGCGGAGAGGGCGACGAGGCGGGTGGAACCGTCGACAAGCTCCCGGTACTGCCAGCCCGGCAGCTCCCCGGTGCCCAGATCCGGCTGCGCCCAGCGAACCTCCGCCCCGAGCCGGGCGAAAGGTACGCTGGGCCGCTCGGAGTCCAGCCCGGAGAGGACTACCGAGCTGTTGCGGCGCAGCATCGGCTCCAGCGAGCGCGCAAGGTTGTCATAGAGCACCTCGAGAGAGGGCCCGAGCACCACGCAGTCGGCGGTCCCGCCGACCAGGTCGGCCACCGCGACGCGCGCCTGCTGCACAAACCCCTCCCCCTCGAGTGCCCCAGCGCGGGGCCGCTGCGCGTGATGTCCGCGGCCGCCGGAAGGGGTGAGTGGGGTCGTCGATAAGCGAAATGAGCGAGCGACCGCCGCCGAGACCCTTTCCGGAATTTGGGGTGCGGCCTGGGCGTTGAGGTAGGTCCAGCCGTCTCCTAAGGAGGTGTAATAGCCACGCACGCTATAGACGTCGTAGTCGGACATCCGTGAAAATCCTCCTGAGCCGAAACCGATCGTTCGCTATGGAATACCCAATTCAACCACCGCTCTACCCGGGGCTCCAAGTATGCGCAGTGACCTGCGCTCGGGGCGGGTAAGCAACGGCTACCATCGTAGCCATCGCCGCCCCGACCAGCGAAAAGTCAGAAAATTCTTATGTATTCCTCAACGTACGGACACCTTCCACCCACCAGGCACGCGCCTAAAGCGCCGGATACCGACGCAACCCCGACCGGGTACTAGGGTTAAAAGTCGTGCAGCACCATCGATCAGAACAACTCCGTGCCGATGTCGCGCGCATGACTTCCCAGCGCGACGAAGCGGACACCCCGCGTTCCGACTCGCAGACCATGTCCGCCGCCTTCCGCGACCTGATCCGCGGTGCCGGACAACACGAGCTCTGGCTGCAGCTGGGCTGGCAGGACATCAAGCAGCGCTACCGCCGCTCCACGCTCGGCCCGCTGTGGATCACCATCGCCACCGGCGTGATGGCGCTCGCCCTGGGCCTTTTGTATTCGATGCTCTTCCAGCTGCCGCTGGCGGATTTCCTGCCGCACGTCACCGTCGGCCTGATCATCTGGGGATTCATCGCCGGCTGCATCAAAGACGGGGCGAACGTGTTCATCGAGAACGAGGGACTCATCAAGCAGCTGCCGTCCGCGCTCAGCGTGCACGTCTACCGGCTGGTGTGGCGCCAGGCGCTGTTTTTGGCCCACAACCTGGTCATTTGGGTGGCACTGCTAGCGGTCTTTCGGATCAACGTCGGCTGGGAGGTGCTGCTGGCGATCCCGGCGATGCTTCTCATCGTGGTCAACGGTGTGTGGGTGACGATGCTTTTCGGCATCATCGCGACCCGCTTCCGCGACGTCGCCCCGCTGCTCGAATCCCTGGTGCAGCTCTTGTTCTACATCACCCCGATCGTGTGGACGACCCACACCCTGCGCGAGCAGGGCGGCCAGGTCGCCGAGCGCGCCCGCATCGCCGAGATCAATCCCCTGTATCACTACCTCGAGATCGTCCGCGCGCCCATGATCGGCCAGGATCTCGCCGCCTACCACTGGGGAATCGTCGCCGTGATCACCGTGGTCGGCCTCTTTGCTACCGCCGCGATCATGCGCCAGTGGCGGTTCCGCGTCAGCTACTGGGTGTAAAGGAGCACTTCCCACGACATGGTTTCCATCGACACCTACAACGCCTGCGTCGACTTTCCGATCTTCGACGCCAAGTCGCGCTCGCTGAAGAAGGCAGTCCTGTCGACGGCGGGCGGGGCGATCGGCAAGAACGCCGCGAACACGGTGGTCGTCGAGGCACTCAAAGACATCAACCTGCACTTACGCGAAGGCGATCGCGTCGGCCTGGTCGGCCACAACGGCGCCGGCAAGTCGACTCTGCTGCGCCTTTTATCCGGCATCTACGAGCCGACCCGCGGCGTCGCCGACGTCCGCGGGCGCATCGCCCCCGTCTTCGACTTAGGCGTGGGCATGGACCCGGAGATCTCGGGTGCCGAAAACATCATCATCCGCGGCCTCTTCCTCGGCCAGACGCGCGCCCAGATGCGCAAGAAGATGGACGAAATCGCGGAGTTCTCCGAGCTCGGCGACTACCTCTCCATGCCGCTGCGCACCTACTCGACCGGCATGCGCGTGCGCCTCGCCCTCGGGGTGGTCACCTCGATCGAGCCGGAGATCTTACTTCTCGACGAAGGCATCGGCGCCGTCGACGCCGCCTTCATGGCCAAGGCCCGGGTGCGGCTACAGGAGCTGGTCAAACGCTCCGGCATCCTGGTCTTCGCGTCCCACTCCAACGACTTCCTCGCCCAGCTGTGCACCACCGGCCTCTGGATCGATCACGGGGAGATCCGCAAGGCCGGGCTTGTCGACGAAGTCGTCGAAGCCTACGAGGGCCCCGAAGCCGGACAGCACATCCGCGACCTGGTCAAAAGGTTCCAGTCCGAGGAGGAAAGCTCATGACCGCCCCGCTGAATCGACAGGGCACGACCGCCGCGGTGATCGTCACCCACCGCCGCGTCGAGCTGCTGCGCGCCTCGCTCACGCAAGTCGCAAACCAAACCCACCGGCTCGACTGGATCATCGTGGTCGACAACGGCTGCGAAGACGAGGTGCGCTCACTTCTCGACGAGCTCGCCCCCGAACGCGGCGTCTACCTCCCCTCGAAGACAAACCTCGGCGGCGCCGGCGGCTTCGCCTACGGCTTCCTCACCGCCCTGGCCCTCGGCGCGGACGCGATCTGGTGCGCCGACGACGACGGCCGCCCCGCCGACACCACCACCCTCGAAACGCTTTACGACGTCGCCACCGCCCGCCACCTCCACCAGATCTCCCCGGCGGTCTGCAACATCGACGCCCCCGAGACCCTCGCCTTCCCCTTGCGCCAGGGCCTGACCTGGCACCGACGCCGCGAAAAACTCGAAGGCGACTTCATCGACTCCTACGCCTCCCTCTTCAACGGCGCGCTGATCTCCGCGGAGGCGATGGAGATCATCGGCGTGCCCGACTACCGACTCTTCATCCGCGGCGACGAAGTCGAATACCACCGCCGCCTCTCCCGCTCCGGGCTGCGCTACGGCACCGCATTAAACGCCTTCTACCTGCACCCAGACGGATCCGCCGAGTTCCACCCCATCCTCGGCGGGCGCATGCACGCCCAATACCCCGACAACGACACCAAGCGCTACTTCACCTACCGCAACCGCGGCTACCTCCTCTCCCAGCCCGGCAACCGCAAACTCGCCTTCCAGGAGCTCGCCCGCTTCGGCTGGTTCTTCCTCGTCCAGCGCAGGGACTTCTCCGGATTCCGCGAGTGGCTCCGCCTCCAGCGCGCCGGCATGCGCGAGGACTTCCGGCGGCCTTAGGTTTGGGCGGTGCGCTTGCGTTTGCGGCTGGTTGGTTGGTGTATGGTGCGCTTGCGTTTGCGGCTGTTTGGCGCATAGTGCGCTAACGCTGGTCGAAAGGAACCACCCTAAGGGAGTCCTGGTTTCGACCGCGCGAGACTCCTTTCTATAGGGGTGAATTCGACCAGCGATAGCGCACCATGTAAAGCCAGGCCCGGCAGGCTACGCGAGCCCTACCGAAGAGGCCGGTGGGACGGACGGGACAACCGACCGGCTACAGCAACCACCTACACGCTCCGACACCCATGCGACGCTAACGCTGGCCGAAAGGAGGTGCCCCTAAAGGAGTCCCACGAAGTCGAAACGAAGTCGAAAGGAAGTCGAAAGGACGCTTCCTTTCGACTTCCTTTCCACTTCCCGCACACAGCCCCACCACCACCGCCTTGACCAGCGGAAACGCAGCCAGCAGCCAGCACCCAAAAAGCAACCAAAACCCACCCAACCTACCCCCTCCGAAAGATCAGCCACCGCTGCACGACGAAGTTGAGCACGGTCACGACCGCCTGCGCGACGATGAACGCCACCAGCAAAGAGACGTTGACGTTGAGTTCGAGCTGTTCGTCGAGCACCGGGAACAGCAGGCGGTACAGCGTGATGTTGACGGCGTAGGTCAGGACGTAGACCAGCATGGTCGCGGAGAAGGTCCGCTTGGAGCCGCGCGCGGAGAAGGTCCAGCGCCGGTTGAGGTAGTAGGCGAAAAGGGTTCCGAGCACCCACCCCACCGTCCGTGCCCCGACGGTCCCGAGGACTTCGAATGCGACCTGCAGCACCCACGTGACTACGAGGTCGATGACGGCGGCGGCGATTCCGGCCGTCGTGAAGCGGGCGGCCTGGATGCGCAGCGAGTCGGAGCGCTTGTGGCCAGCGTCGATGAAGGCGTTGAGGGCGGAGGATAGGGAGGAAGAGATGGGTTTACCGCCTCTCGCGGAAAATCAGGGTGCGCTGCATGAAGAAGTTGGTGAGTGTCGCAACGCCTTGGGCGATGACGAAAGAGATGGTGTTTTTCACCGCCCCTTCGAATCCGAGCGCTTCTAGGGGCGCTTCTGTGACCCACCAGAGAAAGTTTTGCACCGCGAAGGTGGAGGCGTAGAGGAGGAAGACGGCCGTGGCGGTTTTGGCGGACAGCGCCGAGGAGAACGTGTATTTCGAGTTCAGGAGGTAGGCGGCGAGGGTGCCGAAGACCCAGCCGATGGCTTTCGCCAACTGGCGGTGGACGCCGACGGCGTCGAGGATCATCGTCAGCGAGTAGTCGATGACGGCGGTGAACACGCCCACGGCCACGAAGCGTTTCAGCTGCGTGCTCAGCGAGCTCGTCCCGGTATGCGGTGTCGACATAAGGGGTAAGCTTACTCGGCCGCACGCAGAAGGCCGCGGAAGATGTCCAGCTTGTCGACGGGCGCGAGCTGCCGCGGCCCCATCGCACCCACGGCGGCGAGCTGGTGGAGGGAGGCGTCGCACAGCTGGCGCACCTCGGCGGCGGGCAGGTGGGAGCCGTCGTCGTCGACCCAGCCGATGGCCTCCATGATGGATTCAGCGATGGTGTCGGTGAGCTCGTCGTTGCCGAGGCAGCTGAGGGCGAGCACCATCGCCCAGAACGCGTCGATGGCTTCGGGATCTGTTTCCAGCGGCAGGCGCGCGAGGATCTCGCGGGTCGAATCTTTAAGGTGCACGTCGCGACCTAAGTCGAGGGCCTGCAAGAGCGGGACGAGGTCGAAGAGTCGGGAGCGTTCGATGATGCCGCGCACCTGCGGGCGGGTGCGGCTCATGACATCGCGGGTGGTTTCGGTTCCGGTGAGTTCGGCGTTGATGCGGGCGATGTCGAAGCCGGTATCGCCGAAGCGTCCGGATCCGCCGACGCATAGGGCCCACGGGGTGCCGTCGTCACGAATCCAGCTATGCGCGGTGACGATCCGGAATTCCCATAAGCCCCAGCAGAAGGTGAGCTTTTCGCCGATGCGTCCGAGGTGTTCGCGCAGGTGGGCCTGGCGGTCGAGTTCTTTGCCGGCAGCGTCGTGAAAGGACCAGGGCGCGTTTTCCCGCAGGCCGAAGGCCACCGCGATGACGTCGCGCAGATCGGCCAGCTCGAGGGAGTCGATGACGCCGAGTTGGCGGTGGGTTTCGCCGTCGGCACGCACGTTCGCGATCTGGAGGATGATCGTGCGCGCCTGATGCGCGGGTCCGCGGCGGCGGGCACGCGCGGCCGCGAGGTCTATAACGACCTCGCTGTCGGCTTCGCTATGGCTGGTCATGACTTTTGGGGCAACGGCAGCGGCCGGATCTCACTGCCGAAGCGTTCGGCCAAATAGGAGCGCTGCTTGCGGGAGGACTCGAAGCTGTGCCAGTATTCGACGATCTCGGCGAGCGCCACCGCCATCGCCCACGCCTGCCGAGCGCGCTGTTCCCCGTGAAACGTCTCGGCGATCTCTTCCGGATCTGGGTGGGGTGGGGCGTCGAAACGCGGCAGGGTGATCTGTGGCCGCTCCTTCTTCGCCTGCTTCGCGGCCTCGCGCACCTTGGCCACCTCCTCGGCGACGAGCTGGGCGATCTCGGCGACCGTGTCCGGCTGCTCAACAACGAAGGCGTGCGCGGTGAGCTCGGCGGCGTCGGCGACGATCCACGCGCCGGACATCAGAGACGGCGCCTCCGGGTCGGTCTGGACGTGCCAGCACACGGTGTCGTCGTCACTCTTATCGACGACCGCCACCACAGCGTGTTCACTCATCTAGGACGCATCCCCCTGGTGCCGACGGTGCTCCACCTCAGAGCCGACGTACACCACCGCCCCGGCCAGCGCACCGAGCAGCGTGTGCGGGCGCTTCACACCCCGGCCGCGCAGATGCTTGGCGACGACACCTTCCACCGCCGACAACCCGGCCAGCGCCGCGGCCGCTGCCCCGATCACCGTCCAGGTAGTCACGGGCGAGGCGGCCTCGTCGGCTTCCGGTTCGTCGTCGGCAGGTTCTTCCGCAGCGTTCGCGGCGGCGGCAATGCCGAGGCCCGCGCCGAGCGCTGCGATACGCGCCCCGATGACCGGCCACCTCCCGGAGACATAATCCGGCACGGCGACGCACGCCGCCACGCCGAGGGCCTGGGAGATGCGGCCGAGCTCCGTGTCGTCGAGGCTATATGAGTCCTGTGCGCGTTGTTCCATGTCCCCGATACTAGCCAGTAAGGTAGGCGGGCATGATCCCGCAAAAGAACATCGACCCTTCAGACGTGCGCCACGGCGCGCACCTCGCCGCCCAGAAGACCGAGGCGCCGCTGAGCGATTTCATGGTACGGCTCATGGCCGAAGAGCTGCCTTTTTTGGACTCGAAGGACCGGGTGCGCGTCTACGAGTTGCTGCGCGAACACCAAGACGCCGGCGGGGCCACCATCACCAGCCAGGACGAGCTGCCCGCCGAGATCCGCGAGCTGATGGACCTTTAACCCAACCAAAACGCTCCCCGCACCCTGGTTAAGGATGCGGGGAGCGCCAGTCACGCCAGTGAAGGTCTAGCCGAAGATGCCGGAGGAAAACTCCGAGACAGCGTCGCCAGCGCCGGCGAAGATCTGGGCGAGCTTGAGACGAAAATATTCATCGGGCGTAACGAAATCTCAACCGGACAAGATAAAGAGCCCACGCTTACCTGACGCGTGCGCCGGGTAGGGTAGAGCAACGTACAAGGTGCCCGTGTCGCGTGGTTGCGCGCGGCATGTGCGGCACGTCCCGTCGAAGAGAAGATTGCAGAAGATGCACCAGCAGACCACCGTTAAGTCCCTCCACGGCTGGGGTCGCACTGCCCCATCGACCGCCCACGCCCTCGAGACCGCTGACCCGGAGACGATCATCTCTGCGGTCCGCCGCGTCGCCGAGGAGAACGCCGACAAGCCCGCCCACGCCCGCCGTGGCGTCATCGCCCGCGGCATGGGTCGCTCCTATGGCGATCCGGCGCAAAACGGTGGCGGTCTCGTCGTCGATATGCGACCCCTCAACCGCATCCATTCGATCGACCCGGACACCGCGCTGGTCGACGTCGACGCCGGTGTCACCCTCGACCAGCTCATGAAGGCCGCGCTGCCTTATGGCCTCTGGGTTCCGGTGCTGCCCGGCACCCGCCAGGTCACCATCGGCGGCGCGATCGGCCCGGACATCCACGGCAAGAACCACCACACGGCGGGCTCTTTCGGTGATCACGTCGTCGAGATGCAGCTGCTGGTTGCCGACGGCCGCGTGCTCACCCTGCGCCCCGATGGCTCCGACGACGACCCGGAGGCGACCCTCTTCTGGGCCACCGTCGGCGGCATGGGCCTGACCGGCATCATTCTGCGTGCCACCATTCGGATGACGAAGACGGAGACCGCCTACTTCGTCGCCGATACCGACCGTACCGACACCCTCGACGAGACCATCGCCTTCCACTCCGACGGCTCCGAGGCCGGCTACGAGTACTCCTCGGCTTGGTTCGACGCCATGAGCCCGGAGCCGAAGCTCGGGCGGGCGACGATTTCGCGCGGCAGCCTCGCCACCCTGGACCAGCTCAAGGAGCTGGCCCCGAAGCTCGCGAAGGACCCGCTGAAGTTCAACGCTCCGCAGCTGATGACGGTCCCGGACATCTTCCCGTCGTTCACGATGAACAAGCTGACCCTCGGCACCATCGGCGAGCTCTACTACGCCATGGGCGCCCCGGCGCGGAACCAGATCAAAAACCTCACGCAGTTCTACCAGCCGCTGGATCTCATCGGCGAGTGGAACCGCGGCTACGGCAAGAAGGGCTTTCTGCAGTACCAGTTCGTGGTGCCGACCACCGCGGTGGACGCCTTCAAGCAGATCATCCGCGACATCCAGGCCTCCGGCCACTACTCGGCGCTCAACGTGTTCAAGCTCTTCGGCGAGGGCAACCGCGCCCCGCTGTCCTACCCGATGCCGGGCTGGAACGTCTGCGTCGACTTCCCGATCCGCCCGGGCCTGAACTCCTTCCTCGACCGCCTCGACGAGCAGGTCATGGAGTTCGGCGGCCGCCTCTACCTGGCCAAGGAGTCCCGCACCTCCGCCGAGAACTTCCACAAGATGTACCCGGAGCTCGAGGGCTGGCTGGCCACCCGCAACGAAATCGACCCGACCGGCGTGTTCGCCTCCGACCTCTCGCGCCGCCTCGAGCTGCACTAGTCCCCCACTAGTCCCACCACACAAAGGAGATCACCATGCTCAACGCAGTAGGCCAGGCCCAGCGAATCGCCTTATTCGGCGGCACCTCCGAAATCGGCCTCGGCATCGTCACCGAGTTTTTGAAGCGCGGCCCCGCCGAGGTCGTCCTCGCCGCCCGCTCGGCCTCGCCCCGGGTGGACGCGGCCGTCGAGAAGCTTCGCGACGCCGGCGCCTCCGAGGTCACCGTCGTCGACTTCGACGCGCGCGAGACTGATCAGCACCCCGAGGTCGTCGACCAGGTTTTCGCCGGCGGGGATGTGGATATCGCGATCGTCGCGTTCGGCACCCTCGGCGATCAGGAGAAGCTGTGGCAGGATCACGCCGCGGCCGTCGAGAGCGCCGAGATCAACTTCACCGGCTACCTGTCGGTCGGCGTGCTGCTCGGCCAGAAGCTCAAGGAGCAGGGCCACGGGCATCTCGTCGCGCTGTCCTCGGTCGCCGGCATGCGCGTGCGCCGCTCGAATTTCGTCTACGGCGCGTCCAAGGCGGGTGTCGACGGCTTCTATTCCCAGCTCGGCGTCGCCTTGGAGGATTCGGGTGTGCACGTGCTCGTCGTGCGCCCCGGCCAGGTGCGCACGAAGATGAGCGCGGATGTCGAGAAGGAAGCACCTTTTACGGTGGATGTCTCCGATGTCGCCGAGGCCACCGTCGAGGCGGTGCTCGCGGGCAAGGACTCCATCTTCGTGCACCGCAACTTCGGGCCCATCTCGCTGATTCTGCGTAACATCCCGCACAAGATCATGAAGAAGCTCAGCTTCTAGCGGTTTCTCCCGCGACTCTGCATATCGGCGAGCTTGTGCGACACTATTGGGCATGAGTACTGCCGTTTGGAACGTCGACGGCCGCGCGCGCACCGGCGGCCGCGACACTCTGAGCCGCGCACACACGCTCTGGGCCACCTTGGCGGCCGGCGTGTTCGCGGCTATCTTCTCGCTGGCCGCCTGGCTCGTGCTGGAGCGCACCAGCCTGCCGGCGTTCAACACCTCGATGGTCACCCGGGCGCTGGCGACGGCCGGCACCCTGATGGTGCTCGTGGCCGTCGGCGTTTTGGCGGTGTGGTGGCTGCGGGATACGTCGCCGCGGCCACGGTGGCGGCGGATACTGACCTACCTGGTGTTTTATATCGCCCCGGCGGCGCTGGTGGTGACGACGATCGCGATCCCGCTGTCGTCGACCCGCCTCTACCTCGACGGCATCCAGGTTGACCAGGCGTTTCGCACTCAGTTCCTGACGCGCATGGAAACCACCATGGCGAATCAGGACATGAACTACCTGGACATGCCGACCTACTACCCCATCGGCTGGTTCTGGCTGGGCGGGCGCCTGGCGAATGTGCTGGGTATCCCCGGCTGGGAGGTCTACCAGCCGTGGGCGATTGTCTCGCTGGCCATCGCCGCCTCTATCCTCGTGCCGCTGTGGCAGCGCGTCACCTCCTCGCTGCCGGTCGCCGCCGGGATCGCGCTGGTCACCACGGCGATCACGCTCGTGTTGAGCGCCGAGGAGCCCTATGCCGGCATCATCGCCATGGGGGTTCCTCTCGTGTTCGTCATCTTGCACACCGCGCTGGGTGGCTCGTGGTTTGCGACGGCCGCGGTCATGCTGTTCTTCGGCGTCTCGGCGAGCTTCTACACCTTGTTCACGGGCGTGGTGGCGCTGGCCGTCGTGGTGTTCGCGGTGGTCTTCGCGGCGACCCACCGGCGGTGGTGGGTGCCTTTCACCCGCATGTTGGTGATCGGTTTCGGCTCGATCGCGATCGCCGCGCTGGCGTGGGGCCCGTACTTCTACCGCCTGCTCACTGGCGACGAGCAGCCGGAATCCACCGCGAATCACTACCTGCCCGCCGAGGGCACCCAGGTGCCGGTACCCTTCCTCGCGCCCTCGGTGATCGGGCTTTTGTGCCTGATCGGTCTGTTCTATCTGGTGCTGCGTTTCCGCGATCGCGCGGTGCGCATGCTGACGATTGCGACCGTGGTCTTTTATGCGTGGGCGCTGGCGTCGATGGTGGCCACCTTGGCGGGGTCGACTCTTCTGGGTTTCCGCATCGAGATCCTCATCGTGTTGATGATGGCCACCGCCGGCGTGCTCGCTCTCGCCGAGATCGGCCGGGTGGGCCCGGCGCGGCTCTACCCGGAGTCCACGCACCCGCATGTGGCGCGGCGGATCACCACGATCGGGATGATTGTGTTGCTCGGCGGCGGGCTCTTCTACGCGCAGGCGATCCCGGCGCGCAACGAGTCGGCCATCGACAACGCTTATTCGGATACCGACGGCTACGGCGAGCGTGCGGACCAGTACGTCGCGGACGTGGGCTCGGCGTACGTCGACATCCGTGACACGATCACCGGCTATGGCCACGAGCCGACCGAGACCGTCGTGCTCACGGATGAGACACCTTTCCTCTCTTACTATCCTTTCCATGGCTTCAACGCTTTCACCAGCCACTATGCCAACCCGCTGGGCGAGTTCTCGCAGCGTAACGAAGAGATCGCCCGGTGGGCCGAGCAGTCCTGGTCGTCTGCTTCGGACCCGGAGGCGATGCACGAGCTGATCACGTCGAGCCGCTGGGAGGCCCCGGATGTCTTCCTGTTCCGCGGCAGTGATGCCGAGAATCTCGACGACGGCTGGAAGCTGCATCTCGCGGAGGATATCTACCCGAATCAGCCGAACGTCCGTTATGAGGCCACGTTCTTCAACCCGGCCGCGTTTGACGATCCCGATCTCTGGCACATCGACCAGGTCGGTGCATTCGTGGTCGTGACCGCGACACACTAATATCATTTCTGCTATGTCCACAAGAACCACACCTGCCACACCTGCCACAGGCGTATTGCCGGGGCGGGTGAGCTCTCCGCTCGCCACGCTCGGCGCCGTCTCCGGCATCGCCGCGTTCCTACTGTTCATCCTGGTTCCTTTCCTGCCCGTGAATCAGGTCCAGTCCTCGGTCAGCTGGCCGCAGAACGAGTCTCTGAACTCGGTCAACGCGCCGCTGATCTCTGTCGCGCCCGAGAAGTTCCGGGCCGAGATCCCCCTCGCCGCCGCGGACATGGTGCGCGACGAGGAATCCTTGATCCTCGCCACCGTGCCACCGTCGGGCCCGCACGCCTCTGACCGCGGGCTTTTCATCAACACGACCGAGGACGGCGGCATCGACGTCGCGGCACTCAGCGACGTCTTGATCTCCCTCTCCGCCGAGGATCTCGACGAAGCCGGCGACGACGCCTCCCTGGAGATCGAGTTCACCGGCGACGGCTCCCGCGTGACGGTGGAGGGCACTGACTTCGGCGACGAGAGCACCGAAGACCTGCGCCCGCAACTCACGGGCATCTACACCGAGATCGACGACACCCCGGAGAACTACCAGGAGCTTGTGGACGCGGGCCTGGCCGTGGACGTCGAAATCAACTCTCGGTTCACCTCAAGTCCGACCATCACCAAGCAGGTGGCGATGTGGCTCGGCACCGGCCTGGCGCTGGTGGCGGTGTGGGCACTGTGGCGCCAGGGCCGCGACGAGCGCCCATCGCAAGATAAGGACTACAGCCGGTGGCGCCGGGTGACGGGTCTCGACGGCATCGTCCTCGCCATCCTGGGCTTCTGGCACATCTTCGGCGCGAACACCTCCGACGATGGCTTTATCCTCACCATGGCGCGGGTGAAGGAAAACGCCGGTTACCTGGCAAACTTCTACCGCTGGTACGGAGTTCCCGAAGCACCCTTCGGCACGCCCTACTATGACCTGCTCGGACTGATGTCGCAGGTGAGCGCCAACTCCATGTGGATGCGGCTGCCGACGTTGTTGGCCGGTATCGGTATCTGGCTGCTGTTGTCGCGCGAGATCCTGCCGCGTTTCGGCGCGAATATCGACGACCGCCGGGTCGCCCACTGGACTGCCGCCTTTATGTTTTTGGCGTTCTGGCTGCCGTTTAACAACGGCATCCGCCCGGAGCCGATGGTGGCTCTGGGCACGCTGGTGACCTGGGTGCTTTTCGAGCGAGCCATCGCCCACCAGCGCCTCTTCCCCGCCGCGCTGGGTTCTTTCACCGCGGCTCTCACGCTGACCGTCGGGCCCACGGGCCTGATGGCCGTCGGCGTGTTTTTGATCTCGCTGCCCGCTGTCATCCGCATGATCGCCCGCCGCGTGGAGAACAACCCGGAGCAGAAGCTGCGCGCTGGTCTCGGCACCATCGGCCCGTTTTTGGCCGCCGGCACGTTCGTTCTGGTGCCGGTGTTCGCCGATCAGACGTTGGCGACCGTCATGGAATCGACCCGCGTGCGCGGTGCCGTCGGCCCGGCGTTGGAGTGGTACTCGGAGTACGTCCGCTACGCCACCCTGTTCCAGGAAACCGTCGATGGCTCGCTGACCCGTCGTTTTGCCATGTTCCTCATGTTCGCCTGCCTGGGGCTGGTGCTCTACGGAGTCATCCGCAATGGCAGCATCCCGGGCGTGAACCGCGGGGCGACGATCCGCCTGTTGCTCATCGTCGGCCTGAGCATGTTCTTCCTCATGTTCACCCCGACGAAGTGGACCCACCACTTCGGCATCTACGCCGGCATCGCGGGCGCCGTGGCCGCCCTCGGCGCGGTGGTGCTCAGCCAGATCGCGGTCCGCTCTCCGCGGGTGCGCACCTTCGCGCTCGCCACGGTGATGTTCCTTTTGGCGCTGACCTTCGCCGGCTGGAATGGCTGGTGGTACATCTCCGCCTACGGGGTGCCGTGGTGGGACAAGAAGCCACAGATCAGCGGTATCGAGTTCACCTCGATCATCCTGCTGATCTCCCTTTTGATCTTGGCGTTTGGCATCTTCCAGACCTTCCGCCACGAGTACACGCGCGCCCAGGCCATCAAGGCCGGCACGGTCGAGGATTTCGACGCCCGCGACCGCCAGCACGCCGGCCGGTGGGCGACCGCCATGACCGCCCCGGTGGCGCTGGTGTCCATCCTCGTGGTGCTCTTCGCGATGGCCAGCTTCGTCAAGGCTTTCGTCGACCAGTACCCGGCGTATACCGTCGGTTTGGGCAACCTGCGCTCGTTGACGGGCGACACCTCGCATTTGGCCGGCGACACCCTGCTGGAGACGAACACCAACGATTCCTTCCTCACCCCGCTTAATGACGACGTCGACTTCGGCGACTCGCTCGAAGACGAGGACACGGTGGGCTTCGGCCCCAACGGTGTGCCCGGCACGATCACCTCCGATAGCACCGACGCCGCTAATGTCGGCGCCATCGGCAGCGACAACGGTGCCGAAGACGCCGCCACCACGGGTTCCACGGCTACCGACAACGATGCCGACACGACAACGGGATCCACCGGCGACGACGAGGATTCCACTTCGGGAACCACGGACACGGACGAGGACACCTCGACGACTGGGTCGACTGACGACGAACAGCAGACCCAAGACACCGCCGGCGGCGTGCGCGCCGGGGCGGGCGTGAACGGTTCCTTTGCCCACCTGCCGTTCCACCTGGATCCTGCGGAGATTCCGGTCGTCGGTTCGTGGACGGAGACTCCGACTACGGCGGCGAAGACGACGACCGCGTGGTACGAACTGCCCGAGATCCAGGAGAACACCCCGTTGCTGGTGGTCTCCGCGGCGGGCAGGATCGCCCACACGGACCGTGACGGCATCGAGCAGCCGGGTGAGAAGCTCGTCGTCGAGTTCGGTAAGAGCGACGGCTCCGGCCAGCCCGAGGTGCTCGGTGAGGCTCAGCTTCTCGATCCGGGCCTGGCCCCGACGTGGCGTAACCTGCGACTGCCGCTCGACGCGCTGCCTGAGGAGACCGATACCATTCGCCTGGTGGCCGAGGACACGTCGCTGGATCCGGACACCTGGCTGGCCTTTACCCCGCCGCGTATTCCGGAGCTGTCGCAGATGTCGGACGAGATCGACGACACCCCGCCGGCTCTGCTGGACTGGCCGGTCGCCTTGCAGTTCCCGGAGCAGCGCAGCTTCGATCACTATGCCGGCGTGACCGAGATCCCCGAGTACCGCATCTCGCCGGATGACCCCGGTAGGGAGGCTCTGTCTGGGTTCCAGGACTTCTACGGTGGCGGCGCGATGGCCACGGCGGAGGCCGTCAACACCTCGTATGAGATCCCCAGCTACGCCGCGAACGACTGGCAGCGCGATTGGGGCTCCCTTGAGCGCTACCAGCTGCGCCGCGATTCCGAGGGCAACGAGCCCGATAAGGCCGTAATCAACCATGAGGAGATCGTCCGTTCGGGCCTCTGGCACGAGTCCGACATGAAGATCCGCGAGGACTAATCACTCGGGTTCCTCCTCGGTCTCCTCGGCCGCTGGGAATTCCGCGTCGTCGAAGCTGTCGCCGGTCAGGGCGAGGACCTTCGTCTCCTCCACTTCTTCGAATCCACCCCGATGGAGAATCATCGGGGTGGATCTGTTTTTGGAGAAGAACGTGGTCCCATCGGGGAAGCGGAAGTACACCATCGACCGGTCCCTGTCGTCCAGCTCGACGATGACGACGCCCGCGGTGACCAGCGAGTGACAGGCCGCGCACAGCGGCATCATGTTCCACACGGCCGTGGGGCCTCCGTGGTGGTGACAGACGATGTGGTGCATCTCGAGGAAGCGGGAGTGGTTGCATCCCGGCATGGCGCACTGGAATCCCCAGCGGGCCACGAGCGCGCGGACCTGCAGGTCACTGGCGAGCCGCCGCGGCCGGGAGACCATGATGGTGGTGCCATCGGAGTCGAGCATGTGGGCGCGCAGCATGCCGTTGAAGGCGGCGGCGACGAGGTCTGGAGCGCGGGCGGCCGGGTTTTCCGGCATATACGGCCGGCCGTCTTCCGTCATCATGAGGTTGACTTGGGTGCCGGGCGCTCTCAGCGGGCTGGTGGGGTTCGAGCGCACCATCGAGGTCATCGATAGGAATGCCCCGAGCATGTGCTGCCGCAGCGGTGCACCGAAACCGCTGGCCGGCGGGTTCTCTGCCGGTGCCGCCTCGGGCGTCTTTTCTGCCTCGGCGAGTGCTTCGTCGAGCGCGTCATCGTCGGCAAGGACCTCGGGGTC
Organism: Corynebacterium yudongzhengii; assembly: GCF_003065405.1. Taxonomy (NCBI): domain Bacteria; kingdom Bacillati; phylum Actinomycetota; class Actinomycetes; order Mycobacteriales; family Corynebacteriaceae; genus Corynebacterium; species Corynebacterium yudongzhengii. The sequence continues at coordinate 109,740 of NZ_CP026947.1, read as the reverse complement.
AATGTCCTCGAGGCCGCGGATGCTGGCTAGCTCAGCGATCTTGAGGGCAGCTTTCAGCGCTGCGCCGTGCTCTGGGTTGAGGCGGAAGCTGCCGGTGAGCCACCCTTCGTCGTCATAGCCGAGGTGAAAGCTCTCCTGCCTGGGCTGTTTATCTGCTTTATCGGCCCCAGCCAAGACGGCTTCGAGTTCCGTGAGAGTCAGTGTCCTGGCCAGTTCGACGAGGCGTTGTTCGTTGTCGCACGTGAGGTGGGCGGAGATGAGGCGGCAGGCGGTGTAGCCGATCTCGCCGTCGAGAAAAGCCTGGCCAGCGAGCTCGAATTCATGCATCAGTTTGCCGAGGCGCAGGTATTCCCAGGCGGTCGATTCTGCGATGCCTAGGTGCCGGCGAAGCCATATCTGCGTCGACGGGGCGCCACGCTCTTTAGCGAGCCCACGGGCGTGAAAATCCGCGAGCGCGAGGATGAACGCCGCCCGGTATCGGGTCATCTCCTGATGGACGTGCGTCATCGTTCGAACGAGTGTTTCTGCGGGCATATCCCGGATTTCCCCCGGTGTATACATGTAAATCCCCCTGATGGCGTTGTCTGCCTGCTTGTTGGACCCTACATTAACACAAAACTAGGACACATGTTCGAATTATATTCACACACATGTTCTAATTCCGGCGCATTTACCGAGCTCAAACATACGAGAGACTATGCGTCCGCATAGTAGTCTTCCCGAATAGATACAGGCGTTCGAAAGGGAGATGACACGGCTTTCAACTATGCTGCCGCATAGTAAACAGCGGGATGCGGTAGAAACTTAGCCCAGAAAAATCTCTGGAGCCTCCGCGGCTCCAGGCGACAACGCTCCGGTAACCGGCTCGTCGTGGCTCTACCTCAACCCCTTTTCTCGCCTGCGGTCAAGGCCCGGACGTGTTTTTCTTGCGAAAACTACCCCCGGCACACGCCGCAACGGCGACATATCACTATGCGGCCGCATAGTGCGCAGCCCTCGCGAAGCCCCACAAGAGCAGTCATGGGGAGCGCTCCCCGTTTTCATTCCCACCCGCCGCCAGCTTTCTTAATGTTGCCCTCGTACCAGTTCTGAAGAGGGCTTGTAGCAGCCCAGAAAGGCCAACTCCCATGACGCAGCCCAGCCCCGAGCAGTCCAACTCGACTGCCGCCAGCCATTACCCAGCCGTCCACTCGTCGGCAGACACGACGCTCTACGACAAAGACGGACTTCCGGTGCACCCGTCGAAGCAGAAGAGTAAATTAGCCGCTTTCCTTCTGACTTTCTTCCTCTCCGGGATAGGAGCGGGTAATTTCTACCTCGGCCAGACCACCCGCGGGATCTTCAGAATCCTGGGGCATCTGGCCACGCTGATCACCCCTATCCCGTGGGTGGGATGGATCATCGGCGGTCTTACGATCATCATCTTGTTCGCGTGGTGGGTCACCGAACTGATTTTCATCGCTACTGGCAGCGGGGGCTACGACAAGGATTCGCGCGGCGTTCCGCTGAAATCATAACCCGCTTTCAGCCTCCACGCGATGCCTCCCCCGCGCCGGCGGCATTGTCTCGCGCCACTGCTTGATCGAGGTAATGGCACCTTTCGTGTAAACATAGGTGCGGTCGCGCTTGGCCTGTCGCCAGGCTCGCCACACCACCCACGCGATGGCCGTGTATTGAATCACGCCGGCGAGCACCATCGTCGCGAGCGCCACCGAGTTCGAGCCCAAGTAGTTCCACAAAAAGTGAGCGACGAAGGCGACCGAGAGCCACCCGAAGACGACACCGAAGCGCCAGAGCAGGCCGCGCCGCGCCGCGAACAGCGCCTGGCCAAGGCCCCAGCCGACCAGCCCGGTCCAGATGATGTGCAGACCAGGACCGGCGAAGACGCGCAGGACCCAGGCGCCGATGACGCCGTCGAAATCCGAATCTGGGTGCAGCGAGGCCAGCATGGCACCGTAGAGGAAATTCTCGATCGTCTCGAAGCCCAAGCCGACGACGGCGCCCGTCGCCAAGCCGTGCCAGGGCCGGTTGAGCCCGCGGAAGGCCAGCAGGATCACCAGCACGCCCAGCGCCTTGGCCGGTTCTTCGGGGTAGGCGCCGCCGAACGAGGCCAGCGCGTCTTCCCAGCCGGCGGCTTGGGCCATGTAGGTCGCGGGACCGGCGGTGAGCAGCACGATCGTCATGCAGAAACCCGCGCCCCACATCAGGGACGCAACCATCCACCACAGCGTCTGCCCGAAAGGCAGCCTCGGCCAGAAGGGCGTCAGCCGCAGCACCAAGAGGATGAGCGCTAGGTACCCGAAGGAGAACACGAGCCCCATCCCGGCCGCGGTGGTGGAACCCAGGAACCCGACTATCAGGTTAAAGGCGATGAACGGAACCGCGACCACTGTGGCGAGAATCGCGAAGACCAAAAACGTACGGCTCATAGAAACTCCCACGATTCGGACAGAGATTCCGACAGCGACCCCGCCCCGAGTTCCTCCACCGCGGCGGCGAGTTCGGCGGGCAGGGGTTCGTCGTGAAGCGCCCGCCACACCCCGTCGGTGATCGGTAGGAACCTGTCGCTCGCACCGACGTCCTGGACCTGCGCGTACATCGTGCGCCCGCCGTCGATCTCGGTGAGGATGCCGATGCGGTGCGTGAGATCGTCGAAAAGCACCAGCGTGCCGCCAACGTTGATCACCTCTCCGTCGGCCTCGACGAAGCCCGCCGAGCTGGCGCTCATCATGCGACGGAGGGTGCGCTCACGGTCGGCGACCTGGTCGTGGATGATGGATTCGACGAGCACGTCGCCGCAGTCATAGCCGAACATCAGCATCGCTTCGAAGTTGCTGGCGCAGCGCAGCTGCTCGCCGCCGACGGTCACGGGGATTTCGATGTCATGCGACGCCGAGGAGAGTACGACCGGCTCCCGCTCGGTCTGCGCCTGCGGGATCGCTAACATCAGCGCCCACGGAACGCCCATCAGCACCGTGAAAAACGCCACGATAATGGCGATATAGCTGAAGGTACGACGAGGCTTCAGCTGGTATCTACTCGCAGTCACGGCGCGCATACTGCCACAGCCTACCCGGGCCAGCGCCTATTATCGGGGCCATGGATGATCTTTACCGCTACGTCAACGGACCTTGGCTCGATAAGCACGTGATCCCCGACGACCGCGGCGTGGACGGCACCTTCCACCAGCTGCGGGACACCGCCGAGAAGCAGGTGCATGGCCTCGTGGAGACGGACACGGGCCGGGCTGGCACCCTCTACGCCTCGTTTATGGACACCGCCGGGGTCGACGCCGCCGGGCTCGCCCCGCTTGACGACGACCTCGACCGCCTCACGGCCCGCGATGTCACGGAGTTCGCCCGTCGCCTCGGGGAACTGGAGCGCCGCGGGGTGGGGGCGCCGGTGACTTTTTGGGTCGAGAAGGACTCGGGCTCGGAAGACGCCATCGCGTATGTGGTGCAGTCGGGCCTCGGGCTTCCGGATGAGGCCTACTACCGCGACGAGGCACACGCGGAGACGCTCGAGGCGTATCGCGAGCACGTCGCCACGATGCTCGGCTTCCTCGACCCGGCGCGCCTGTTCGGGCTGGACGCCGCCACCGCCGCCGAGCGCACCGTCCGCTTGGAAAAGGAGATCGCCGCAGGTCACTGGGATGTGGTGGCCTCTCGCGACGCGGTGAAGACCTATAACAAGGTCGAGCTGTCCTCGCTGCCGGGCATCATCCAGGAGCTGCTGCGCGCCGGTGGGATGCCCGCCGGCGAGGTCGTCAGCATGATGCCCAGCTACCTCGATCACCTGGCGTCGCTGCTTAGCGACGACCGCCTCGCCGACTGGCAGCTGTGGGGCACGTGGCACATCCTGCGCTCGCGGGCCGGCGTGCTGCCGGAGGAGGTCAGCGCGAAGAACTTCGAGTTCTACGGCACGCGGCTGTCCGGTGCGAAGGAGCAGAAGGCCCGCTGGAAGCGCGGCGTTTCTCTCGCGGAGTCGCTGGTGGGCCAGGAGATCGGCCGGGTCTATGTGGATACGTACTTCCCGGCCAGCTCCAAAAAGGAGATGCTCACGCTCGTCGATTACCTGCTCAAGGCCTACCACGAGCGCATCCAGGCGCTCGACTGGATGACCGACGAGACGAAGCAGAAGGCGCTGGAGAAGCTCGCACAGTTCCGCCCGAAGATCGGATACCCCGACAAGTGGCGCTCCTACGAGGGCCTCGAGTTTCAGTCCGCGGGCGCCGACCTTCTCGATAACGTCCGCGCCGGCGCTCAGTATCTGCACGACTATGAGCTGGGCAAGATCGGCAAGCCGGCGGATCGCGACGAGTGGGTGACCACCCCGCAGACCGTCAACGCCTTCTATAACCCCGTGGTCAACGACGTGACGTTCCCCGCCGCGATCCTCCAGGCGCCGTTCTATGACCCCTCCTTCGACACCCCGGAGCTCTTCGGCGCGATCGGCGCGGTCATCGGCCACGAGATCGGCCACGGCTTCGACGACCAGGGATCGCTTTACGACGGCCACGGCAACCTCGAATCCTGGTGGAACGACGATGATCGCGCCGCGTTCAACGAGCTGACCAGCAAGCTCGTGGATCAATACGACGGTTTGGTGCCCCAGGTTCTGCAGGAGAAGGGAATCGAGACCCGCGGCGTGAACGGAGAGTTCACCCTCGGGGAGAACATCGGCGACCTCGGCGGGCTAGGCATCGCGGTGGTCGCGTATCAGAAATACGTCGAGGCCCACGGCGAGGACGAGCCCAGCGAGTTCGACATCGCCGAAGGCTCGCCCGATATTCAGGGCCGGAAGTTTACCGGCCTGCAGCGCCTCTTCCTGGCGTGGGCGCGCGTGTGGCGCACGGCGATCCGCCCGGAGATGCAGCAGCAGTACCTGGCGATCGACCCGCACGCGCCGGCGGAGTTCCGCTGCAACCAGGTGGTCGCGAACATCGACGAGTTCTACAAGGCCTTCCCCGAGTTCGCGGAGGACGACGAGGGTTACCTCGCCCCCGCCGACCGGGTGACCATCTGGTAACCGGGTCCTAGTTGAACAGACCGTCGGAAAGCACGAGCTCGGCGATGACCAGCGCGTCATCGTCCGAGTCTGTGTCCGAACCCGCATTCGCCGGCGTCGCCGTGAGGTGCAGGCGGGAGGTGGAGTAGCCCGTCTCCCCGCGGCGGAAGGGGTGCGGCAGGTTGGTCATGCGCAGCTTATAGGACAGCACCTCGCCGTTGACGGTGACGGTGCCCACCGCGCGCTGGCGGGTCGCCTCCGCGATTTGGGCTTCCTCGACGGTGGTCTCCGGCTCGTCGCCGGAGCCCTGCAGCCGGAAGGCGGGCGCGGGGCCGTCGGAGTGCGCGGCGCCGTCGTCACCTTGGACGATGGTGCGGATGATCTCGGTGACGGCCACCGGATCGTGCAGCGCGTTGGTGACGAAACGCTTGCCCAAGATATTGTGCTCCATCTCGGTGAGCGTGCCTTCGGGGTCGATCTCGTTTTCCCGGTAGGTCACCGGAAGCTGGATGAGGCGCTGCCGGCTGGAGTCCTCGCCGCCGAAGTAGATCTCGATGCCCACCTTGCCGGCGGGGTCGACGATCCGGGCGGTGCCGATCAGCGTCTTGATGCCGCCGTAGCGGGCGGCGATGTCCTCTTTCGTCGGGTTCAGTTCGGCATCGGGGTAGATTTCTGCGGTTCCACTCATGTTCTGCCTTTCCGAGACGTCTCTTGTATCCCACCCTAGTGTGACGTCGCGCGCTACGCTGGGGCCCATGACTCCTCCCCCGAAGCTCGAGCCAGGTTCGCCAGACGATGATTACCCCTTGAACGAAATGGGCGCCGACAGCTTCCACGTCGGTGGGGTGCGGCGCACCCTGCCTCCCGAAAAGCAGCTGGAGCAGCTGCTCAGCTATATGGAGGCACACTACGAGCTGCCCGATTTCGCCCCGCCGTGGAAGGGCGGCAGCGGGGACCCGGGGCCGGCGGATCGCTACGTCGGAAAGCTTCCGGACCGCATCACCCACGCCGCGATGCTCATGCTCGGTTCGGCCGTCGACCACGCGATGCCGGGCGTGGCTTATGGCCGCGGCGTGGACACCGAGGAGGTGCCCGAGCTCAACGGTCTGATCATGCGCCCGCCGAACCCGAGCGGGAAGTGGGTCATCAGCCTGCATTCCGGCGGCTGGTGGCGCGGCGCGGGCGAGGCGCTGGAGTTCCAGTGGCGCCCGGAGGTCGCCGCGGCGGCCGCGCTGTCGAATACGACGATCCTGGATCTCGACCATCCGCTCGCCCCGGCCGCCAGCCTCGCAGAGATCGACGCCACCGTCGCCCGCGCTCTCGACTGGGCGCGCAGCCAGGGCGCGAAGCACGTCACGGCCTGGGGTTATTCCTCGGGCGGGGCGCTGGCTGCGATGCAGGCCGCGCGTGCCGACGCCCTCGTCCTCACCTTCCCGGACCTGGCGTCCGTCGACAACCTGCCCGCCGACATCCGCGGCGAAATCAGCGTGCCGGAGCCGGATACGTGGCCTAAGACGCTGGTGCAGATCGCCACCCAGGATGAGATCGCCGCCCGGCCGGAAGGTATCGACGACCACTCAGTTAGCGAGTACCTCTCCACCCACCGCATCTCCACCCCGGAGGTCGCCCGCGAGCGGATCCGGGACGTCGCGGAGTTCCTGCGCGAGCTCTAAGCCGCGCGCTAGAGGTTGAGAATATCGTCGGATTCGCGCAGGTCTTCTTCGATCACGGGCTCGTCGACCTCGCAGAGGGTGACCGTGGCTCCGGTGGAATCGGCGATGATGGCGAGGCGCCCGAACTCGGCCTCGAAGGGCGCACGGATGACTTCGCCGCCGAAGTCCGCGGCTACGCGGCAGGCCTGGTCGACGTCAGCCACCCCGAGGAAGGACTGCCAGAAGCTGGGCACGTCCGCGCTGAAGATCTTCTCGGCGTCGCGCAGGCCGGCGAAGGCGGCGCCGTCGCTTAGGGCGGTGGCGAACCCGGTGCCGGCGCCGTCGTCGAGCACCTGGAGGTCCCAGCCGAAGACCTCGTGGTAGAAGTCGATGACCGCACGGAACTGGGAGGTCGCGGAGTAGTCGTGCCAGACGACGGTGCCGGGCTCGCCGGCGGCGATGAAGGCCTCCTCGTCGACCGGTTCGATGAGCCCGAAGAGCCCGCCGGCATTATCGGCGGCGATGCTCATGCGGCCTTGGGGCACGTCGGTGGGTTCGACGAGCACGCGGCCCCCGGCGGTGGCGACGTCGCGGGCGAGCTGATCGATGTCGTCGGCCAGGAAGTAGGTGACCCAGGTATCCGGCGCGGAGCCGTCGTTCGGCAGGATGCCGGCCACGGGCAGGCCCTCGCGGCGGGCGATGAGATGCTCCGGCTCGCCGGTAACCTCCCAGCCTAGAAGCTTGGAGTAGAAGTAGCGGGACTTGCGCGGATCGCTCGAGCGCAGGTCAATCCAGTAGGGCATTCCCCCGTGGGCGGCGAAGGCGGGCATGGTTTAGAGGTTCCTCCACTTCTCGGGGTCGAAGTCGTCGTCGGCGGTGGCTTCGTCGAAGTAGTCGTCGTCTTCTTCCGTGCCCACCAGCGCGCACATCCCCTCGACGCAGACGAGCTCGCCGCCGGTGAGCGTGCGGCCGCGCCGCGTCTCGACGTCCCCGTCCACCGTCACCGCGCCGGCGGCGATGAGCTCTTTGGCCTGACCTCCGGATTCGACGAGCGAGGCCAGCTTGATGAACTGGCCGAGTTTAATGCTGCCTCCGGAGACTGCGACTGTGTCCGTCATGGGCACCGATTTTAGCCGCCGCGTACTAGGCCTGGTCCCTCGGCATGATGTTCATGGTGTCGATGTTCATGTGCGGCGGCAGGGAAGCCACCCAGCGGATCGCCTCGGCGATGTCTGCGGCGCTGAGGTTGAGTTTGTCGGCGTAGACGGCGTCGGCACGCTTTTGGTCGCCGTCGAAACGCACGAGCGAGAAGTCCGTGGCCACCCGGCCGGGGTCGATCTCGGTGACGCGCACGGGGTGGCCGTCGGCGATCTCTTCGATACGCAAAACGCGGGTGAGCGCCTTGAGGCCGAACTTGGCGGCGTTGTAGCCGGAGCCGTTCTCATAGGGATCGAGCCCGGCCTTCGAGCCGATGTTGATGATCAGCCCGTCGCCGGAGGCGCGCAGCTTCGGCAGCAGGGCTTTGGTCATCCGCACCGTGCCGAGCACGTTGGTGTTATACATCCACTCCCAGTGCTCCATGTCCGTATCCAAGAAGCGCTCGAGGCCCTTCGCCCCGCCGGCGTTGTTGACGAGCAGGTCCGCCCGCTCGATCTGGGAGGCGAAATTATCGACGGAGGCCTGGTCCGTGACATCCAACGCGATCGCCCGACCACCGGTGGCCTCGGCGACCTCCTGGAGGCGCTCCAGGCGGCGGGCGCCTAAGACGACGTCCCACCCGGCCTGCGCGAGGGCGTAGGCGGCGGCGGCGCCGATGCCGGAGGAGGCTCCGGTAATCACGGCGACGCGGCGGGCGGATTCGGTGCTGCTACCTGCTGCGCTCATGGTTTCCGATTGTGGTCTAAGACATAGTTACCCGCAAGGGTGTGAGAAGGACTTGCCGCGTCGTGATTCCCGCGTTATTCTCAGACAGGTCCGTAACGAAAACGTTACATTTTTATTCCAATCCGCCACTACCGCGAGCCGTCGCGGCGAACGAATAGAAAGTTTCTCCATGCTCTTTTCGCACTCCGGATCCCGCGGCCGCCATCGCAAGGTCACCACGTCTGAGTCGTTCAAGGGACGCGTTGCGCTGGTCACGGTCGCCGCCGGTACGGTCTCCGCCGCCGGCGCCGGTGGTGCCGCAGCCGCCACTCTGCAGGCAGCACCGGAGAAGGTGGATGTTGATATCGAGAAGACCAGCGACGCGGAGGCCCTTTCCGCCGAGCCGGTGAGCGAGACCCCGCAGGTCCTCGCCATCGCCGAGCACAAGCCGGTCGCCGGCCTGGCGGACCAGCTGGATAAGGCCGTCGCCGCCGTCGAGGAGCGCGAGGCCGCCGAGGCTGCTGCTGCCGCCGCTGAGGCTGCTGCTGCCGCCGCTGCCGCCGCCGAGGGCCTGTCCTCCTCGTCCGCTGGGGATATCCTCAACCCGCTGAACGCGGCCGTCGTCAAGCCGACCGAGGGCGTGTTCACCTCCGGCTTCGGCCCGCGCTGGGGCACGATTCACAAGGGCATCGACATCGCCAACGCCATCGGTACCCCGATCCTCGCGATCATGGACGGCACCGTCATCGACGCCGGCCCGGCCTCCGGCTACGGCAACTGGATCCGCATCAAGCACGACGATGGCTCGATCTCCATCTACGGCCACATGGTCTCGCTGAACGTCAGCGTCGGCGACCGTGTCTCCGCTGGCCAGAACATCGCCGGCATGGGCAACGAGGGCTTCTCCACCGGCTCGCACCTCCACTTCGAGATCCACCCGACCGGCAACGGCGCCGTCGACCCGGTGCCGTGGTTCGCCGAGCGCGGCATCACCATTCAGTAATCCACCTGGCGGATCGTGATGTTGATCCGCCCCTCTTTGACACCGGTCCCGCGCGGGCCGGTGTTCGCGTTGAGGCGGGTAATGCCGTGGTAGACCATCCGCGCCGGCCCGCCGAAGACCACCGCGTCGCCGGAGAGCAGCGTGAGGTCGTCGAAAGGCGCATTCGCGGACTCTGTGCTGGCGAGGCGGAAGACGGCCTCATCCCCGATCGAGAAGCTGACGATGGGGCGGTGGAGGACTCGTGGTCGCCGATATGCATGCCCATCCCCGCCCCGGGTGGGTAGTAGTTCACCAGCGCCGCCTCCGGGCGATAAGAATCCAGCCAGGGCTCGAGCTCTTCCGCCAGCTCCGCGGCCTTTCGCACCGCGGCCTTCGCCAGCGCGACCAGCCGATCCGGCAGCGGGGGCACCGGCACCCCGCCGAGTTCGCGCACGTACCCATAGGGGCGCGTGCGCCAGTGCCGACCCAGCGATAAGACATACGCGCTCATTTGCCCGCCGGCGACCACCGGACGTTGCATCCGCAACGGCGTGCCGGCCACCCCGCGCGCGATCTCGCGGGCCTCGCGCACCAGCCCCGCCTGCGTCTCTAGGCTCAGCCAGCCCGGCAGGTGCGCGATCCCGGCGCGCACGCGGCGGTGGGGGCGCGGGAGGTCGTCGAAAAGCGTGGGCACAGTTTTCCTCCTCGGGCCTTCACGCGCACAATGGGCGCATGACCGAATCCATCAGTGATGCGCACAGCTTTGAGCGCATGGTCTCCGGGCAATGGTATCTGCCGGGAGGTCCGGAGCAGTCCGCCCGGCACGCGCGCGCCCGCGAGCTGAGCCGGAAGATCCACGAGCTGGCAAACACCGATCTGCCGCGGGCGCAGGAGCTTCTGCGCGAGCTGCTCGCGCCCGGCTCGCACGCCCCGGAGATGCTCACGCCTTTCCAGATCGAGTATGGGGTCAACACGACGTTCGGGAAGGATTGTTTCGTCAACTTCGACGTCACGATCCTCGACTGCGGGCCGGTGACGATTGGTGATCGCACCATGATCGGGCCGAAGTGTTCGCTGATTACGGTCACCCACCCGGTCGATGACGTGGCCAAGCGCCGCGCCGGATGGGAGATCACACGAGCGGTGACCATCGGCGAGGATTGCTGGCTGGGCGCCGGCGCCACGATCCTGCCCGGGGTGAGTATCGGCGATCGCGCGGTGGTGGCCGCCGGCACCGTGGTGACGCGTAACGTGCCGGCCGACACCCTGGTCTCCGGGGTGCCGGCGAAGATTGTGCGGGAGCTTCATGTTTGATCTCGAATCCATCGGCGCGGGCCTGCCGGTCGCGGAGACGATCGCTAGGCTAGGCCCGCTCATCGACGCCACCGGCTCCCTCGTCGTCGAGGCCCCACCCGGCACCGGCAAGACCACGCTCGTCCCGCCCGCGCTGGCCCAACACACCGGCGGCAAAGTGCTGGTCACGGCGCCGCGGCGGGTGGCGGTGCGGGCAGCGGCGCGGCGGCTGGCGCTTCTCGACGGCAGCGAGCTCGGCGAACGCGTCGGCTATTCCGTGCGCGGTGAGCACTACGACGGTTCGGCGGTGGAGTTCATGACCCCGGGTGTGCTCATCCGGCGCCTGCTCAACGACCCGGGCCTCGAGTCGGTCACCGGCGTCATCTTCGACGAGGTCCACGAGCGCCAGCTGGATACGGACCTGGTTCTCGGCATGGTCGCGGAGCTACGCGCGCTGCGCGAAGACCTGCAGGTGGTGGCAATGTCGGCGACCCTGGATGCCCGCCGCTTCGCGGAGCTTCTCGACGGCGCCAACATCCTTTCCACCCCCGCCGTGACTCATCCGCTCGAGATCGATTACCAGCCCCATCCCGGCCGCATCGAGGGTACCCGCGAGTTCTACGCGCATCTGGCCCGACTTGCCGAGCAGGCGGTGGCGCGCCGCGGCGAGTCGGCGCTCGTGTTCGTACCCGGCGTGCGCGAGGTCGAGCTGGTGCTCGGCGCCCTGAGCGGGGATTATCCCGCGTTGCCGCTGCACGGGCGGCTTAAAGCGCGCGAGCAGGATGCGGCGCTGGCGCGCTTTGCGCAGCCGCGGATCGTGGTGTCGACCGCCGTGGCGGAATCCTCGCTGACGGTGCCGGGGGTGCGCATCGTCGTCGACTCCGGCCTGTCCCGCGTGCCCCGGCGCGACAGCCTGCGCGGGATGACCGGCTTGGTGACGATCTCCGCCGCCGTCTCCACCGCCGACCAGCGCGCCGGCCGCGCCGGGCGCGAGGGCCCGGGCTGGGTGATCCGCGCGTATGCGGAGAGCGACTACCAGCACTTTGCGGCGCATATCACCCCGGAGATCGCCACCAGCGACCTCACCGACGCCGCGCTTAACCTCGCGGTGTGGGGCACCCCGCGCGGCGAGGGCCTCGCGCTGCTCGATCCTCCCCCGCCCCGCGCGCTGCACGACGCCGAAGACACCCTCCGCGCCCTCCACGCCATCGACGACGAGGGCCGCGCCACCGACACCGGCCACCGCCTCGCCGCCCTCCCGCTGGATCCCCGCCTGGCCGCGGCGCTCGATGCGCACGGCCGCCAGGCCGCCGACGTGATCGCCGTGCTTTCCGAGTCCCCCACCGGGGACGTGGGGCGGGCGCGCGTCGATAAGCGCGTCGCACGACGCCTGCAGCGCCTCGTCGCCGACAAGGGCCCCGTGTCTGCGGGCAGGGTCGTGGCCAGCGCTTTTCCGCAGTGGGTGGCCCGGCGCGCCGGGGAGGACGACTACCTGCTCGCCTCCGGCACCCGCGCCCGCCTGCCCGGCGATTATGGGCTGCGCGGCGCCGAGTGGCTGGCCGTCGCCGACGTCTCGCGCACGCAGAAGGGCTCGGTGATTCGGGCGGCGGCGCGTATCGACGAAGCCGACGCCCTAGCCGCCGTGGGCGTGGAGGAGCGGGTCGTCGCGACGCTGCACGAAGGTTCCGTCCGCGGCCGCAAAGTCCGCCGGGCCGGGGCGATCGAGTTGTCTTCGACGCCCGTGCGCGTCGCGCCTGACCAGGCGGCCAGCGCTTTGGCGGACTCCGTGAGCGCCGCGGATTTCACCTACTCGCCGAAGGCGGCGGCGCTACGCGACCGGCTCGCCTTCCTCCACGAGCAGTGCGGCGAGCCGTGGCCGGATCCCGCGCGCGCCGACGTCGGCCCGGAGCTCGAGCACGTCGCACGCGGCACGCCGCTGGCCAAGGTGGACATGTACCCCGCGATGCAGCGGATCCTGCCCTGGCCGGAGGCCTCGCGTCTCGACGACCTCGCGCCCTCGCGCCTCCACGTGCCGAGCGGCTCCAACCCGCGCATCGACTACTCCACCGGCCGTCCCGTCGTCCGCGTCAAGCTGCAGGAATGCTTCGGGATGACCACTTCTCCCGAATGCGCGGGCGTGAAGGTGCAGTTCCACTTGCTCTCGCCGGCGGGGCGGCCGCTGGCGGTCACCGATGACCTCGAGAGTTTCTTCTCCGGGCCCTATCAGGAGGTGCGCAAGGACATGCGGGGGCGCTATCCTAAACATCCTTGGCCCGAGGATCCCTGGACCGCGACCGCAACAGCGAAAACGACCGCGAGGACGAAGAAATGATGCGTTGGCTATTCGTCGCTCCCGCCTCCGTCGCCGTGGGCGCGCTGCTGAGCTGGCTCGACGTCCCGGCGGCCTGGATTCTCGGCGCGATCCTCGTCTCCGGCTCGCTCGTCTTATCGACGGGCCGCGAACTCGAAGTCAACCCCCACTTCTACCGTTTCGCCCGCGGGATGATCGGCATCTTAGCGGCGGTGCCGCTCGTCGGGGTGCCGCCGGGCCAGCTGCTCGGGGTGTTGCCGGCGGGGCTCATGGTGGCGGTGATCACGGTCGGGATCGGCATCGTCGGCGGTCTGCTGCTGGCGCGTTCGCAGCGTGACATCTCTCCCGAATCCGGGGTGCTGTCGATGCTCGCCGGCGGGGCGTCGATGATGCCGGCGATCGCCACCGAGGTGGGTGCCGACATGCGCTTCGTGGTCCTCGGCCAATACCTGCGCCTGCTGGCGGTCTCGGTGACGTTGCCGCTGGTCGCGGGCATTCTCACCTGGCCCGACAACCAATCCAGCGCGCTGACCATCGGCGGCGACCAGCCCTGGTGGATGCTGCTCCTCGTGGTGACGGTGGCGCTCGTCGGCGAAAGGCTGGGCCGCCTCGTGCACCTGCCGGTACCCAGCGTGTTCGCCCCGCTCTTGTTGACGGTGCTCATCTCCTGGGCACTTCCCGACGGCCTGACCATGGCCCCACCCGAAGCCCTGACCATCCTGGCGTTCCTCTCGATAGGCTGGGTCTGCGGCGGCGCACTCTCCGTGCCCGCGCTCAAAGCGTTCTCGCGGAACCTGCCGGCGACGATCGCGTTCATCGTGATCGTGATGGCTGCCTGCGCGCTCACCGCCGTGCCGCTGGTCGGGTGGCTAGATATCACCTACTTCGAAGCGTACTTAGCGACGAGCCCCGGCGCGCTAGAAACCGTCCTCGCCCTGGGCGCCGAAGGCGGTGCCGGCTACGAGGTGGTCGGACTCCAGCTGATCCGCCTGATCATGGTGCTGCTGGTCGCAGGCTGGCTGCCGCAGCTCTTGCGGTTGATCCTGCGGAGGTAGGTTGGTTGGGGTTTTGCGCTCGTTTTTGGCTCGCGCGGTCGAAAGGAGGCGCCCCGAAACGAGGGGGTGCGGGGTCGAAAGGGCGCTGTTTTCGGACTCCTTTCGGTGAGGGTGAATTCGACCGCGCGGGCGCTGTTTTGGGCTGTGGCGCGTTGACTGTGACCCGTGAGGCGTAAGACGGCGGGGATCGACTATGCGGCGGCATAGTAGTTCGGACTCCAGCAGCGTAAGGGGCCGCCGAGCCTATGCCATGGCATAGTTCAGGCTCGGCGCTCGCTCGAGAACTATGCGGCCGCATAGTGACTCGGGCTCGAAAGCAGGTGTTTGCTGTGAACAGCACTCCGATTACGCGCGTGCGTAATCTAGGTAGTTACTATGCGGCCGCATAGTGGGATCTAAAAGAGCTCCTAGACCCACAAGCCGAGAGTATTGGTCAAGTCCACGCGAGTGGTGTATCTGCCTTTCGATAAAACAAGCAGCATGACGATCTCAGGGACCGGCACGAGCCCGATGGTGCGACTGGCTCATGCAACCTCCTGAACAATGTCGCCGGCATCGATGTGGTGGGCAGCCATCATGGTCTTCGTCTGCTCCAGGCTCGTCAACGACATGTAGCGCTTCTGCTGGATCCTTCTCATCATGCTGCTTTGCCAACACGGCACCAACCAGGCGGATCACCGCGTCGCGGTTGGGGAAGATCCCCACCACATCGGTGCGCCGGCAGATCTCCCGGTTCAGCCGCTCGGTGGGGTTGTTCGACCACACCTTCGTCCACACTGCTTTCGGGGCGTGGGTGAACGCGAGTAGCTCATCCAGGGCTTCTTCCAGGTAGTCGGCCACGTGCGGGAACTTCTGCTCACAGAAAGTCACTACGTCCCGGGCCTGGTTCCACACCGATGCGGCGTCCGGTTGCTGGAAGATCGTCTGGAACATCGCCGACAAGGTCGGCCATTGGCTTTTGGGCACCACTCCGGAGAGGTTCTTCGCGCAATGCGTCCGGCAGCGTTGACAGGAGGCGTTGGGCAGGACCTCGCCGATGACGCGTGCTGGATGCCCACGTATGCGTCGCTGGTGACCAGGTACACCTCGTTTAAGCCGCGGGCTTTCAGGTCGCGGAAGAAACCCGGTCCACGAGGCCACCGACTCGGAGGTGGCGACCTGCATACCGAGTAGTTCGCGGTAGCCTTCCGCGTTCACGCCGGTGGCCAGCAGCACGGAGGTTTTCACGACCCGTCCGCCTTCACGCACCTTCATCGTCAACGCGTCGCAGGAAACATACAGGTAGGGGACGGTATCCAGGGGTCGGGTGCGGAAGTCCTCCACCATCTGATCAAGATCTTTGGCCATCTCTTAAGACCTGAGACTTCGACAGGTTGTTGATCTCCAGGCTGGCGACCAGGTCGTTCATCCTGCGGGTGGAGATACCCTTGAGGTAGCAGGTGGCGATCACGGTGGTCAAGGCCCGTTCGGTGCGGGTGCGCCGTTTAAGCAGCCAGTCCGGGAAGAAGGAACCGGTGCGTAGTTTCGGCACGGCGACGTCGATGGTGCCGACTCTGGTGTCGAGGTCGCGGTGGCGGTAGCCGTTTCGGACGTTGGTGCGGTTGTCACTGACGGTGGCGTCCTCGGCGCCGCAGACTTAGTCGGCCTGGGTCGAAAAGGATCTGGTTGATAAACCTTGGAGCATCTCGCGCATTAGGTCCGGGGAGGCTTGGGCCAGTAGTTCGTCGAGGTAGGTAGTCGGGTCGATAGAATGGGGGCCAGCGGCCATCGTGGTGTCCCTTTCGAGGAAGTGTGGTTACGGATTCGAAAGGTACTGCGGTGGCCGCCCACATCTTCCATGGGGTCCTCACCGGCAGCTACAGATACACCACGCTAACGGACGTCACCGGAGCACCCGGCGCACGGAATACAAACAGCCCGAACAACAGAGGCAAGATCCGCACGATCACCAGCCAGGTCGAACGCGAAGGTAATATGCGTGACCTGCTGGGTGAGCGCCCGCCGGTGGTCCCTGGCGTGATCGGGGCGTGGGTACGCGAACCCCGGGATTAATTATGCGACCGAATAGTCCCGGCAGAGTCGTAGCAGACCCCGGCTGGTTTTATGCCATGGCATAGTTTTCGCCGCCGCTAGTCGCACCCCGCGCAGGACCACTCACGAAGTCGAAATCAGGTGCACCGAAACGAGTCCTGCAAAGTCGAGTTCAGTGCTCGTTTCGACCCGCTGCTTTCGACCGGAAGAGCCAGCTAAACGGCGTTAAGTTTCAGCTGTGACAGGTGAGGCAGAAGTGCAGATTCAAACGCGCGCCGGAGCGCGCCCGCCGACCAGCCACAGGCCCCTGCCCTAGCGCCTACTCGCTTTGGCCGACACCCCAACCGAAAGCTCTCCCACACCACCGAAGTCGAAAGGAGCCTCACCGAAAGGAGGGGTCCGCTGGCCGAAAGGAGGGTTCGTTTCGACCATCTGATTTCGACGTCCCGGCCAGCCAACGCCCCTCATCCACGCAAGCCCAAACAAAAAAGCCAGAAACACCGTCCCGAACAGCGCAAACCCAAAAAGCTTCCCGACCCAATCCGCAAAAGCCTCTCAAGCCAACTCGCGCAGCTCGATACCCCTGCCACACGCCCGCGCGGCGCGCACCGCGAGAGCCTGCGCTGCCGCGCGGTTGTCCACCTCCACGATCCAGAACTCACCGAGCTGTAGACCTCCGGGACGCAGTGGGCCGTCGCCGAGCCTTCCGCAGGTGGACACCGTCGTCGCCTTCCTCGGCGGGGTCAGGGCCACCGCCGTGACCAGCTGCCCGTGCGCTTCGAGGCTGCGATTGAACTCGTCAACCCCAGAAGCAACCCCAGAATCAAAACCAGGAGCAGTATCCGGGTCGTAGACGGCCGCGAGGAGGAACTGCGGCATCTAGTCGAGCACCTCCGTGCGCAGCACGGACATCGGCACGGAGCCTAGGGAGAGCGCGCGGTCGTGGAATTCGCGCAGGCTCTGCCCCTGTTCGAGGGCGTCTTCGCGCACCTCGCGCCAGAGTCGCTGGCCGAGGGCGTACGAGGGCGCCTGCCCGGGCCAGCCGAGGTAGCGGTCGATCTCGAAGGCGAGGTTGGCCTCGTCCATCGCCGAGTTCTCGCGCAGGAAGCCCTTCGCGTAGGAGCCGTCCCACACGCCGGTGCCCTCGGGGACCTTCTTGCCCAGGTGGACGCCGATGTCCAGCACCACGCGGGCGGCGCGCAGGCGCTGCGAGTCCAGGTAGCCCATCCGGTAGCCGGGGTCTTCGAAGAAGCCGGCTTCGTCCATGAGCGACTCCGCGTAGAGAGCCCAGCCCTCGCCGTGGCCGGAGTTCCAGCAGGCGACGCGTCGCCAGAGGTTCAGGTCGTCCTGCGCCAGCGCCTGCCCGAGCTGCAGGTGGTGGCCGGGCACGCCCTCGTGGAAGACGGTCGTCTTTTCCTGCCAGGTGTGGAAGGTTTCCTGGCCTGGGGGCACGGACCACCACATCTGGCCGGGGCGGGTGAAGTCTTCCGTCGGCGGGGTGTAGAAGATGCCGCCGGTGCCGGCGGGGTCGATGCGGGCGACGATCGTGCGCAGCTCTTCGGGCACGTTGAAGTGGGTGCCGTGGACGGTGTCCATGGTCTCGTCGGCCAGCTTCTGCATCCATTCGCGCAGGGCTTCGGTGCCGGTGAGGGTGTAGCGCTCGTCTTCGTTGAGGCGGCGGAAGGCGCCGCGGACGGAGCAGTCGGAGCCGTAGAGGTCGTGGGCGATGGATTCCTGCTCGGCGATGATGTCGCAGAGGCGCTCGCGGGCCCAGTTGTAGGCCTCGTCGAGGTCGACCAAGTCGCCGACGAAGTAGTGCGAGAACAGCTCGTAGCGGTCGCGGCCGACGCAGTCGTTGTGCGCGGCCTGCGGGGCCAGGTCGGTCGACAGCCAGTCGGCGAACTCCGCGAAGGCCTGCTTGGCCTTGCTGACTTCTGCGCAGTCGGGATCGACCCCGAGGCTCTCCAGGAGGGAGCCGGAGTCGGCGAGACTTTCGCATTGGTCGATGACGGCGTCGATCTGGCGGTGCGCGGCGACCTTGCCTTGGGCGGCGGCCTCGGACAGGGAGTCGCAGTAGCCGCGCAGCGCCTTCGGCACGCGCGAGAGGCGCGAGCGGACGTTGTCGTGGGCGTCGGCGCCGTCCTTCGGCATCTGTACCAGGGAGTCGCGGATGGTCTGCACCGGCGAGGCAATGTTGTTGAGCAGGCGCAGGTTCTCGCCGCGGTGGTGCAGGTCGAGCTCTAAGCCCAGGCGGTCGACGAGGATGTCAGCGGTGACCTGGTCGATGCCGTCGAAGTCATCGTCGTCGTCCGAGTCGTCGGTGCCGTCGTTGAGGGCGTCGACGTCGGCAATCATGTCGCGGGTGCGCTCAGCGACCTCGTCCCAATAGTCGGGCGAGAAGTCTTGCAGCTCGCCGTCGTAGCCCTCGATGCCCCACGCGGTGGCGTCGGTGGGGGTCAGGGCGGCCATGTCGTAGACGTATCCCTCGCAGGTGGCGTCGAGTAGCGACGGGGCGCGTTCGCCATCCTCGATGGAGTCCGTGCCGGTGCGGGCGTCGGACTCATTAAACTCGGAACTCATAACGGCAGATCTTAACCCCCGGCGGGCAGGCTTTTCTACTTGAGAAACGCGCGTCGACACCTGGATTTGCCGCCCGTAACCTGGAAGTCATGGACACGGCCCGCAAAATCCTGGACTCCGCTTCCCACATCGAGGTGTTTACCGGCGCCGGTATGTCCGCGGACTCGGGCATAGCCACCTACCGTGACGCGATTACCGGCGTGTGGGAAAACGTCGACCCCATGGCGATGGCCAGCATCGACGCGTGGGCCATACGCCCCGAGGAGATGTGGGCCTGGTATCTCTGGCGCGCCTCGCTGGTCCGCCGCGCCGAGCCCAACCCCGGCCACATGGCGATCGCCCGCCTGGCGCAGCGCGAGGGCAAGCGCGTCACCGTCACCACCCAGAACATCGACGATCTTCACGAGCGCGGCGGCAGCGAAAACGTCGTCCATTTGCACGGCTCGCTGTTCGACTTCCGCTGCTCCATCTGCTCGCGGCCGTGGCGGGGCGAGGTCGAGCTTCCCGACGAGCCCGTCGCCGCCCTCACCCCACCCACGTGCCCGCTGTGCGAAAACCTCATCCGACCCGGTGTCGTGTGGTTCGGCGAGCCGCTACCGCAAAAGGAGTGGGCGGAGGCCGAAAGGCGCATGATCGAGGCGGATGCGGTGATCATCGTCGGCACCTCCGGGGTGGTCCAGCCCGCGGCCTCATTGCCGCTGATCGCCGCCGAGGCCGGCACCCCGATCATCGAGGTCACCCCGCAGCGCACGGACCTCTCGCACATCGTCGACGTGCATCTCGACGGCACCGCCGGGCACGTGCTGCCGGAACTTATCGACGCCACGTAGCCACTCGCCGCGCGCCCACGGCCAATCGCCGTTAGGCTAGGGGCCCACGGGGGATAACCACAGATTCTTTTCGGGGGTATGTATGACTACTGGCGCCCACGCCTATGTCGAGCAGAAGCACAACGCAGAACCGCGCCTGACTCCACCGGTGGCACTGGATCAGTCGAACCTGGTCAATCCGGTGCGCCGCGCGCCGCAGAGCGGGTGGCGTCGCCTGGTGCACCGCCTCAGCGGCGGGCGGGTGAATCCGGGCGATTCGCCGGAGCAGCAGCGCCGCACCGAGTTGTTCGAGCGCATCCGCCAGCCGCTGCGCGGCGATTATCGCATCGCGGTGATGAGTTTGAAGGGTGGCGTCGGCAAGACGACCACCACGGTGTGCCTGGGCAGCGTGTTTTCTTCTGTGCGCGGGGATCGGGTGATCGCGGTGGATGCGAACCCGGATCTCGGCACGCTGGCGCAGCGGGTGGCCGCCCCGGGGCATGCGACGGTGCGCGATCTGCTCGCTGCGCAGGATACGTCGCGCTACCCGCAGGTCCGCAGCTTTACCTCGCAGGCGCCGAGCCGGCTGGAGGTCATCGGCTCGGAGCGCGACCCGGCGGTCTCGGAGGCGTTTTCGGAGGATGATTATCGCCGGGCGATCGATATCTTGCAGCATCACTACAACATCGTGCTCACCGACTGCGGTACCGGCCTCATGCACTCCGCTATGTCGGGCGTGTTGGCGCTGGCCAACACCTTGGTGCTGGTGACCTCGCCGGCGCTCGACGGCGCGCAGTCGGCGTCGGCCACCTTGGATTGGTTGAACCTGCACGGCTATGAGCACCTGGCGGCGAACTCGGTCGTGGTGGTCTCGGCGGCGCACGACGAGGCCCCGACCATCGACTTAGAGCAGCTCACCGCCCATTTCGCGGCGCGCACCCGCGCGGTGCATCACATCCCTTTCGATCGGCATCTCTCGGAGGGCGCGACCATCGATCTGGAGCGGCTCCAGCCGGCGACCTACGAGGCGTATCTGCAGCTGGCGGGCATCGTCGCCGATGATTTCGGGTCTTGGCACCGCCACGCCGCCACCTGAAACTAGACACCTCGGTCTAGAAAATCATCGAAAATAGGTCCTCATTGCGGACCGCCCGGTCTAATTTCGGTATGGTCTAGTCCATGTCCCCGATTGAGTCAGTCTTCGCGCTGCCCGATACCCCCGCGGCCAAATGCCTGCATTTGATGCGACTGACTCCCCTGACCACGCGTGCCGAGCTCGTCGAGGCCACCGGCTTATCCCAGCCGACCGTGACCCGCGCGGTCAACGCGCTCATCGAGGCCGGCCTCGTCATCCAGCGCACCGACCTCACGCGCTCGCACGGCCGCGGCCGGCCCACCGTGCCCGTCGAGCTCACCGACTCGCCGTGGATGCATGGCGGCATCGCGGTGGGCACGCAGTCCACCTACATCGGGCTTTTCGACGTCCGCGGCCGCACCATCCGCGATACCACCATCGACCTGCCGATCGCCACGATGGCGCATGACGATGTCATCGAGCATCTCATGGCTGGGCTCAACCGGCTCACCGTCGGCATCCCGCGGCCCCTGACCACCGTGGGGCTGACCTTCCCCGGATTCATCGAGCCGCACGGCAGCGTCGATGCGCCCTCGCTTGGGTGGCGGCGCATCGACATCATCGGCCGCCTGCACTATCAATTCTCGGTGCCGGTGACGATCTCCGCCGCCGTGCCCGCCATCTTGGGTTCCGAGCTGCAGGCCTCTGAACTGCACTTCGCCTCCCCTCCCCCGACGGCGCTCGCGCTGTTTGCCGATGACTCCATCGGCGCCGCCCGCACCGACGGCGACGGGGTGCGCCAACTCGACGTCGAGCTTGCCGACGACACCCTCCTCACCACCGCCGGCCTCCTGAAAGGCACCGGCGCCACGAGCCTTCCCGAGCTCGTCGCCCGCGATGACGACTCCTCGCGCGCACGGCTCGATACCCGCGCCCGCGATCTCGGCGTCCTCGCCGCCGAGCTCATCTCCGAGCACCGCCCGGACACCCTGGTCGTGGCGGGCGGGGCGTTTATCGACGACCCGCAGGCCCCCGGCAAGTTCGCCCGCTCGGTGCGCGAGCAGCTCGGCGCCGACCTCCAGGGCGCCTCGCTACGCCTGATCCCCACCCACGACGAGGTCGTGCGCGCCATCGCCCGGGCCATCGCCTTGGATAGGGTGCTGCGCGACCCGCTGTCCCTGGCCGGCTAGAGCGCGGAAAACAGCTGCTCAGGGCCTTCGTAGGCGATCGTTTCGAGCCCCGGCACGCCCTCGCCGCGCGTGACATAGCGCGCCTCTTCGGCCGCCACCCCGCAGACCTCCAGGGCGACGGCGACCGCCCGCGGGTCATCGACCCGCAAGCCCAGATCGCAGCTCAAAATCGCCGGCACCTGCGTGCCCAGCCAGTCCAGGCGCAGCCGCAGGTGCTCCGCGACCCCGGCGGGCAGGTCGGCGAAGAGTGCGACGAGGCGGCCGTCGTCGACAAGCGAGCTCACCGCGCGCACCGCCTTTTCGTCCAAGTCCAGCTGCCCGGCGCGGGTGGCGGCGATGGCTTCGTCGATATCTGTGAGGCTCAGCCCAGTTCGGGCGGCGAGGCGCTGGAAGAAGCCGCGTTCGTCGATCTCGCCGGTGAGCAATAAGGGGCGCAGCTGCGCGAAGTCGTCCCAGAACCCGGTGGCGCCGAGGGCGTGCTCGACGAGCGCGCGGGCCTTGTCGCCGGGCGGGTGGGCCAGCACGCCGACGTAGTCGATGAGCAGCGCGGTCATGCTTCCAGAGTAGATGCGTAGACTCGCCGGGTGTGATCGATTTCGCTGCTACCGCTGATGTCGTCGCCCCGCAACTGCTCGGCGCTCACCTCACGCACGCCGGTGTCACGCTGCGGATTACCGAGGTCGAGGCCTATTTAGGTGCCGACGACCCCGCCGCCCACACCTACCGCGGGCCCACGAAGCGCAACGCCGCGATGTTCGGCGCCCCGGGGAGGATGTATGTCTATCTCTCCTACGGCATCCACCTCGCCGGCAACATCGTCTGCGCGCCTAAGGGCATAGGCCACGGGTGCCTGCTGCGCGCCGGGGAGGTTGTCGACGGGCTGCCGGTCGCGCGCAAGCGTCGCGGGAATCGCGCGGATTTCGAGCTGGCGCGCGGGCCCGGCAACCTCGGCCAGGCGCTGGGACTGGACCTCGCCGATAACGGGGCCTCGGTGCGCGGTCCGTCGTTTGTGTTGGAGGAACGCTCGCGGGTGCCGGAGATCGCGACGAGTGGGCGCGTCGGGATCAGCCGCAACACCGAGGCGCCTCTACGCTTCTTCATCCCCGGCGAGCGCAGCGTTTCCCAACGTCGCACGCCTAAGAGATAGGCCCTAGGATCGACGGTATGAATGATGTGACGATCCGCCGCGAGACCGATGCCGACATCCCGGCGATTACGGAGCTGGTGGGGTGCGGTGTCGTCGAGAAGCTTCGCGACGACAACGCCCTCGCCGTTTCTCTCGTCGCGGTTGAGGAATTCGAGATCGTTGGCCACATCGCCGCCTCGCCGGTACGTATCGACGACGGCACCGGCGGCTGGTTCTCCCTCGGCCCCGTCACGGTGGCTGAGGGTCACCGGGGCCGCGGCATCGGCAGCCGGTTGATTGAGCACGCTATCGACGCGCTCAAAGAAGGCGGCGCCGGCGGGGCGGTGCTGGTGGGCGATCCCGCGTACTACGGGCGTTTCGGGTTCGTGCGCACCGAGTTTCTCACCCATCCCGGGAATGTCGACGACTACCTGCTGCGCGCGCTGCGCCTCGGCGACTCGCGGTTCCCTGCCGGCGACGTGCACGCGCACCCCGCGTTACAGGATCTTTAGAGCAGCACTTCGCGGCGGTAGGCCTCGAAGCGGCGGAGCCTGCCGGACTGGAAGGTATTCCGCACGGGTGCCGGCAGCGTGACCTTGGATCCGAGGCGCATGTGCACCTCCGGCGTGCGAGTAGACGGGCAGTGGAAGACGAGCTCGCGGCCGTCGGAAAGTGAAAACCTCAAGCCCGCATCGCGCCACCAGGACCAGTCCACCTTGTCGGTGGGGCGGTGGAACTGGATGAGCTGCTCCTGGATGCGGGTTACCCCGGTGACCTCGGCGCCGAGGGGGTAAGGATCGCCGTCGCGCTCCGTCATGGACGGGGTGACCTGAAGTAAAGGCTCGAAGGACTCGAAGCCGGGGAAGTCCGTGACCTCCACGTCGAAGGAGACGTCTACCCATCCTCTGGAGAGTTTCAGCCAGCCGGCGAAGGCGCCGACGCCCTCGTCGACCTCCACCTCGGCGCCATAGGACTCGATCCGCTTGCCGATCAGCCAGCGCAGCATGTCGAGCGAGGCGGCATCCGTATAGCTTTCGACCACGGGTGTGTCTGAGTTCATAGTTGTCCAGCTTAGCGCTCGACGACGGGGCACTCGATCAGCGTCCAACCCCGTGCGAGCAGCGCCTGCTGCAGACGTTCCAGCGCGCGCGGGCCGATGCCGCGCAGAGCCAGAATATCCTGGTAGTTCGCCCCGTCGAGTGCTTCCAAATGCGGGTAGCCGGCCTCCCGCAAGGCCTTGCGCGCGGGGCTGGCCAGCCCCTTAATCCCCTCGAATTCCACTGCCATGACCTTCATGTTAGGCCGGTGTGCGCACTTGTGCGCGCCAACTTCCGTAATCTTGCCAGCATGGGATTCTCCGACATCGTCCGCTACGCGGAAAACACGATCAACCGCTTCGGAGTGCGACGGAGCACGAAGAAGGGCTGGCGCCCGCACCTCTTCCCCTACCGGGGCTATGGCACCGACAACCGCGTGCACGTCATCGGCCGGGTGCTCATGCAGGACCCGAACATGGAGGGCCCGCGCTCACGGGACAAGAGCGGACGTGTGGAGAAGGCGACCTACGAGGCCAAGCGCGGCTACCGGCAGTTTTTCACGATCCAGGTCGCTGACTACCCCGCCGAGGTGCGCCTTCCCAACGGCACCGCGCACACCACCTACACCAATGACAACGGGTATTTCGACCTCTCTATCGAGGACCACGGGCTGAAGCCCGGCTGGCATGAGGTCAAGGTCGCTTCCGAAGACGGCGGGCTGGTGCACGCGCAGGTGCTCATCACGTCCTCGGAGCAGACCGTCGGGATCGTCTCGGATATCGACGACACCATCATGGTCACCAACCTGCCGAGAGCACTACACGCCGCGTATAACTCCTGGGTGAAAAAGACGGATGCCCGCCAGCCGGTCGAAGGCATGCGGGAGTTCTACGAGACCATCCTGCGCGAACACCCGCACGCGCCGGTGTTTTACTTATCGACGGGCGCGTGGAACACCTACGACACCCTCATCAGGTTCATCCACCAGCACCAGCTGCCGGAAGGCCCGCTGCTGCTCACGGACTGGGGGCCGACACCGACCGGCCTGTTCCGCAGCGGCACCGAGCACAAGAAGGTCCAGCTACGCAACCTCATCATCGACTACCCCAACATCAACTGGATCCTGGTCGGCGATAACGGGCAGCACGACCCACTGACCTACGGCAACCTCGTGGCCGAACACCCGGAGGCCGTGGCGGGCGTGGCGATCCGCGAGCTCACCCCCAGCGAGCACGTCCTCGCCCACGGCACCGCGGTGTCCCTGACCGCTCCGGCGCGCACGAGCGATCAGGGAGTGCCGTCGATCTCTGCACCGGATGGGTTCGGGCTGAAGGAGAAATACGAGGCGAATCCTTTTGTGTAGGGGTGGTCCGATTCGAGGTAGGTAGTAGCGCGTGTCCGCGTAGTTGGTAGTAAGGTTCCGGCTACCCGGTAACACCCTCTAGCTCCGAAGCCTCTCTAATAAAGAGAACCCTGTAGTTCGACGTTTCCTGTGTCAGTAATACAGAGGGAATTCTTCTTCTCGGGCACACAGAGACTACGGCGATACGCCTGATTCCACGCTGTGCGGCCCCGCGAGATTTCGCCCGCGGAGTGTTCTTAGGAGTGTTTCTCACATTTTGGCGATCAGCCCGAAAAGAAGTATTGCTGGATCGCCGCCTTGATCTACTGAGCTAGGTGAAGAAACAGAGCCCATCTGGAGAGCATCGCGGACCTGCGGGGCGAAAGCCATGCGCCCATCACACAAAACCCCCGGAAGTTGTTTCGAGTTGTTTGAGAGTTGTTTAGGCGCCGATCCTTGAGCGATCTCTAAGCGATCCCTGCCCTACGCTCTTGTGTCCGCGAGCACGGGTACGCTAACTTATCCTGCATGATCAACTAACCTCCACTCGGCCGCCAGGATGCCGAGCAGACAGCACGATTGACTCTTCTCTTCTGCTACGGAGGTATGCGCATGACTGCGCTTATTTTTGATCACATTTCCTTTTCTTATGCCGATCGTCGCGTGATCAGCGATCTCAGCCTGCGGATCCACCCCGGCGAACGCGCGGTGCTCGTCGGCCCGAACGGCAGCGGCAAGACCACCCTTTTGCAGTTGGCGGCCGGCCAGTTGCTCCCAGAGGCCGGTGCGATTCACGCTCCCGACTCGGCGCAGGTCCTGCCCGTCGAAAGCTTCGACGGCACCGTCCAGGAGTACCTCGACGCTTCCCTGCATTCGCTGACGGTTCTCGAAGATCGCCTCACCACCGGCGAGGATTACGAGCAGGTCCTCGACGAGATGATCGCCCGAGACGTCTGGTCGCTGCCGACGCGCAGGGAGAAAACCCTGGCCGGCCTGGGATTGAGCATGCCGCACACACGCCCGCTGGCCACGCTCTCACCCGGCCAGCGCGCCCGCCTGCAGCTGGCGGTGACGCTTCTGCTTCGCCCGCATCTTTTGCTTTTCGACGAACCCACCAACCACCTCGACACCGCCGCCGTCGATTTTCTCGTCACTACCTTGCGCTCCTGGCCGGGCCCGGTGTTGATGGCAAGCCACGACCGCGCCTTCATCGAGGCCGCCGCCAACGTCATCTACGACCTAGAGCTCGCCCCGTGGCAGGCGCTCGCGACTGCTGCTGGCGAAGACGGTCCGCCCGGCGTCCATCGCTGCGACGGTAATTACTCCGACTACCTGCTCGAACGTACCCACGCGATGGCTAGTCACGAAGAGCTGCATGCCCAGCAGCAGGAGCTTAAGCAGTCGCTGCATGACCACCGCGAAGCGACGAAGTCCATCGCGGCCGGCGGATCGCGCCTGGCCAAGGTGCAGGACAAGCGCGAGAAGTTCATGCTGTTGCAGCGAGCGGCGGGGACGGCGGCGCGTCGCAATCGTGATGACGAGCGCAAGCTCGCCGACCTCGCCGCCCACGAGGTGCGCAAGCCCCGCTATTACCACCTGGAGTTTCCCACCCAGGCGGCACAGTCGAGCTTCAGCCTGTCGCTCAGCGCCCGCAAAGCCCGCGTGGCGCAGCGCCTGCAGCCGGTGACCTTCGATCTCGGCGCGGGCGAGCACCTCTTGGTAACCGGGGACAACGGCTCCGGAAAGTCCACCCTGCTGAGCTGGATCGCTACCGGCACCCCGCCCGCGGGTGCCGACGGCTCCCTCACCACCGAGGACCACGTAGCACTAGTGCCGCAGCGGATGCCGGAGCCAGGAGATTTCCCCGAGGACGTCTGGGAGGACGGTATTGGCGAGGCCGGCCGCGGGCTGCTCCACCCCTCGATGTGGGCCAGGCCGATCCCGAAACTGTCGGCGGGCAACCAACGCCGGGCGCAATTCGCGGTGGCGCTGCACACTCAGCCGCATCTTCTGGTAATCGACGAGCCCACCAACTACCTGGACCTGGCTACCATCGAAGCACTGGAGACGGCGCTGAAGCAGTGGGAAGGTAGCCTCGTCATCGCTAGCCACGACCGCTGGTTGATCGAGCACTGGGAGGGAAAGCGGTTGCACTTAGATGCTTTGGCCAGATAGCGCGAATCCCGGGCCCCGCTGTCCGGCGGGATCTCCCGGGATTCACTTCCCCACGACACGCATGCCGCAGGGCTTTCGCACTCACCTTATCTGTTATGTAGTTGGGTATCAATGACCCAAGGAGTAGGGAACAATGCCCGAATCACTCGCAGATCAAGTCCTTCCCCTGATCCGGACCAAAGAGCGTGATCTGTGGGAGTACGGACGGTCAAATGAACAGGGTAGGCGCATGCTCGAGGGGCTCGACATCCTCGAGGAGGCGGCTGCACAGATCAGCAAGCCCCACCCTCCCTACCCTGCGGAGGAAGTTTTCGATGTCGCCCACCGAGCCCTGAACAGCGCAGTGCGCGTCCTCGCGCGGGCGGACGATTCCGCCGGCATCATCGGCGACGCCGTACGGGGTCTTCTGGCTCTGCACCCGCAGTTGGCGCCCCACGGCCGGATGAAAGGCGCGAAGCTGAAGGACTGGTTCATCAAATTCCATGATGGCCCCGGTGGCTACTTCTTTGAGCTTGACCCGGTGCAGTACCAAGAATCGCTCGGGAAGAATGGCTTGGAGAAGATCCGCGAGCACTTCACCGGCCCCGAGGCGGAGGACAATTCCCGACGAGTCTACTTTTCCCAGCGCTTCGCTGTCCTCGACCGTGATCCGGAAGCTATCCTCGTCACCCACCTCAGGGATAGGAAGGTTCCCGCCTGGTATGAAGATGCCGCCCGTGTGCTCGCGGAAATCGGTGAGTACGACCGTGCCATCGAGATCGCTCATGACGGCTACACCCACGGTGGCTCCCCGTGGCAGCAGGACGATTGTGCTCAGTACTACCTCACGCTGGTCGCCG
This sequence comes from Corynebacterium yudongzhengii, assembly GCF_003065405.1. Taxonomy (NCBI): domain Bacteria; kingdom Bacillati; phylum Actinomycetota; class Actinomycetes; order Mycobacteriales; family Corynebacteriaceae; genus Corynebacterium; species Corynebacterium yudongzhengii. Next base: position 81,373 of record NZ_CP026947.1, on the reverse strand, counting down.
AACATCAGCCGGAACGCCTGCGCGAGGAGACGTTCAACGTCGTCACCTTGCTACCAACCGCCCGCACGGCCTCGCAGTACCTGGAGTTGGTGGAGGATTCGGAGAAGGACGCAGCGCGCGCAGAAATGGAGCAAGTGCTCGCCCAGCACCCTCGTGAGTGCGCGCTCTTCCGGATCGAGCACCGCGACGATGACTTGGCGACGTTGCGCTACGTCGACGCCCACCTCAATGGTGAGCAAGACATGCGCGAAGTGCTTGCCGAGCGGCTCTTTCCCACCGAGCCGGCCATCGCCACCCAGGTGTTTTTGGATCGTATCGCCGATCGCCTCGTCAAGGCAGAGAGCAAACGCTACCGGCCGGCAGCGCGCGGGTTTGTGAAGTTGATCAAGCGCGCTCGCAAGGCAGAGGCACCGGAAGCTCTCGAGGTCATCGATAAGTTTGTCGCCGGCCTTCGGCAGAAGTACAGCAATCGCCCCAAGTTGATGCAGGCCCTCGACGAGCAGGGCCTGTAGCCCCGCCTGGGCCCGATCACGAAATTTGGTTAAGTGACTTTACCAAATTTGGTAAAATGAGTTGACCAAATTCTTCAGGGGGGCGCGTGTTCGTCGATCCGGCGCGGTACAAGCCACGCATCATCGATGCCCAGGTGCAGCGGGCACTCCGCACCTATGGCGCGGTCGCCATCGAGGGCGCGAAGTGGTGTGGCAAAACGTGGACCTCTGCGGTGCAGTGCCACAGTGCCGTCTATCTGGGGGATCCGGCGGGTGGGTTCCAGCATCGTCGTCAAGCTTTGCTCGACCCGTCCCTCGTGTTGAGCGGCGAAACCCCGCGACTTATAGACGAATGGCACGAAGCCCCCGAAATCTGGGACGCGGTGCGCTTCGAAGTGGACCACCGGGGCCAGCGCGGGCAGTTCGTGCTGACGGGCTCGTCGACACCTAGGGCGTGTCTGACAATTGAGGGAAGCGTGGCATGGGACCCTGGCTCCCGTGTCGCGTTTTCACATGTTGAGTGATGCCCAGTGGGAGATGGTCGAAGAGCTTCTGCCCCGTCGCACGGGGAGAAAAGGCCGACCGTTCTCCGATCCCCGGCAGATGCTCGAGGCCATCCTCTACCGCCTTCGGGCAGGGATCGCGCGGCGTGACCTGCCCGCCTGCTTCGGGTCCTGGCAGACGGTCTACACCTGGCACAACCGGATGGCCAAGGACGGACACCTCGGACGTGATCCTTCAGCGACTTCCTACACAGGCCGATACGGAAGACCTGATCGACTGGTCGGTGTCGGTGGACTTTGACGATCACCCGGGCCCATCAGCACGCCACGAACATCACGCGGGTCACAGGGGGCTTTGTCGAATTACAACAACCCGCTGGCCGAGCCGCCTGATCACGCGGTCGGCCGATCACGGGGTGGTCTGTCTACCAAGGTCCACGCCCTGGTCGACGGCCACGGCATGCCCCTGACCATGATCGTCACTGCGGGCCACCGCGGTGACTGCCCGGTGCTGATCCCGTTGTTGAAACGCCTGCGGATGCCCGGGACGGTGGGCCGACCGCGCACCCGGCCCGATGAACTGCGCGCGGATAGGGCGTATGCATCGAAGGCTGTGCACAGGTATCTGCGCGAGCACAAGATCACGGCGACGATCCCGGAGAAAAAGGACGTGATCGCCGCCCGGAAGCGGAAAGGCTCGATGGGTGGGCGTCTACCGACGTTCGATGCGCAGTCCTACAAGGGCTGCAACGTGGTGGAACGGTTTTCGGCAACCTCAAGCAGTGGCGGGGTGTGGCAACCCGGTACGACAAGCTCGCGGTTGTCTACCGGGCCGGCGTGATGACTATCGCCGTCATGACCTAGCCGAAGAAATTGTCAGACACGCCCTAGTGCCGTGACCACGCCACCTACAACCAGGAGACCAGTGGTGGTGAGGAACAACGGTTTAGTGCCGAAGCGGGTGATGAAGAAACCGGCTGTGGGCGTCATGACGGCGGCGCCGAGCATATAGGCCGTCGCCAGCCACTGGACCGTCACTATTTCGACGTCGAAACTGCGGCCGATCGGCGTGAAACCGACATTCAAAAAAGTTTCGTTAAACGTTGCCAGGAACGCGGCCAGCGTGGCGGCAAGCATGATGGATTGAGAGAAAGTGCGTTCTTTCTCAGGGGTCGGTGAAGCCATGAAAGGTCAAGCCCCTGGTAGTGGTGTAACTGGTTTTTGATCCTTCGTTGGTGCTCAGGCGGGTAGTTGCATCAGTGGGTCGGTGTTCACCTCCGTCTGCGAGCTGGTGTCGGTGGTCAGGGCGAGTCGGCATCGGCTCAGGACTTCGAGGCCGAGGCAGCGACGTCCTTCGGCCCATTCGTCGGTCTGCTCGGCCAGGACGGCGCCGATGAGGCGGACGATGGCATCCCGGTTGGAGAAGATCCCTACAACGTCGGTGCGGCGGCGGATCTCGCGGTTGAGCCGCTCGGTGGGGTTGTTGGACCAGATCTTCCGCCACACGTCGTCGGGGAACGTGGTGAAGGCGAGCAGGTCCTCTCGAGCGTCACCGAGGTGGTCGGCGACCTCGGGCAGCCGGTGCTCGGTGTAGTCCAATAGTCGGTCGAACTGGGCGTTGACGGCGTCTGCGGTGGGCTGGTCATAGACGCTGTGCAGCATGGCCTTCACGGCCGGCCACATGGACTTCGGGCACACCGCCATGAGGTTCGCCGCGTAGTGGGTGCGGCAGCGCTGCCAGGCGGCTCCGGGCAGATTCGCCGAGATCGCATCCACGAGGCCGGCGTGCGCATCAGAGGTCACCAGCCGCATGCCGCCCAGGCCGCGGGCGACCAGGTCGGCGAAGAAGGTGTTCCACGAGGCCTTGGTCTCACTGGTCGCCACTTGCATGCCCAGCACCTCGCGGTGCCCGTCGCCGTTGACCCCGGTGGCCAGCAGCACCGAGGCCTTGACGACCTGCTTGTTTTCCCGAACCTTGATCGTCAACGCATCGGCGGTGACGAAAGTCAACGGCCCTGCCTCATCCAGGCGCCGGTGCCGGAACGCGGCGACCTGCTCATCCAGGTCGGCGGCCATGCGGGAGACCTGCGACTTCGACAGTGAGTCAATGCCCAGGGTCTTGACCAGCTTGTCCATGCGGCGGGTGGACACTCCGGCCAGATAGCAATCCGCCACGACGGTGATCAGCGCGGACTCAGCACGCTTGCGGCGCTCGAGCAGCCACTCGGGAAAGTAGGACCCCGACCGCAGCTTGGGCACCGCCACGTCGACGGTGCCAACCCGCGTATCGAGCGGGCGGTGGCGGTAGCCGTTTCGGTAGTTGGTGCGCTCGGCAGAGCGGGCGTTCCACTCCGCCCCGCAGACGGCGTCGGCATCGGCGGACAGCAAGGCGTTGATCATGGTCTGCAGCAGCTCGCGCATCAGATCCGGCGACGCCTCGGCGAGGGCTTGGCCAAGAAGGCCGGCAGGGTCGACAATATGAGGTGCGGTCATCGTGATGACTCCATTCGAGGATTCGGTAAGAGGTTGACTCGAAGGATCACACGGTGGCCGCTCTACATCCGTGCACAACACGAATCTGCAGACGATCTCGGCCACCGAGTTACACCACCTTAAGGGGCATTACTCCATGAAACCTCTTTAGACGAAGGCGGATGAGCGTCCGAACGCTTTTGTCATCGCGGTCATTCTCGCAACACTCATCGGGATTGCTGCACTAATCATCGCGCTGGCACCTCGCGTGACGATAAATCCACTCAGCCAGTGTTAGCCGAGATTACTGTCCCGCCGCAATCCCCAACGCAAACACCACCCGCATCACCGTAAACGGTGCATCATATGCGGGTGGTGTTTCTTTTTTCGAAGGCGTCTGCCGCAACGAACTTATTAGTTCAGCACAGCATCCACGACGACATTGGTTGTTCCCGGGGTCATGTACCAGGTGTGCTCGCCACCCTCGACCCGGTGCAGCGAGGTCGGCACATCGCAGTCAGCCGGCGTGCGGATCACAACATTACCTTCGCGGTGCTCTCCGACATTGCTCATGTCGCAGTTATTTTTCGCACCGAGCACCCCGAGTGCGTTGTCGGCGGAGTAGTAGTCTGCGCCGTGGCGGTTACCACCCTGATAGTTGATGACTCCGTCATTGGTTCCGTGGATCAAGGTCACCGGCACCGCACCGGCAGCGCAATTATCCAGCGTCGGTAGATAATGCGCCGCCCCCACTGAGACCACGCTATCAACCAGGTCAGGCGCCACGCACGCTAAGTGCGAGGAGAAGCCGCCGCCATTGGAAAATCCGACCGCGTACACCTCCATCTGCGCGGCCTCACGGCCATGTTTCGCGGCCACATCGGCCACCACCTCACGGACAAAGCCGACATCGGCGGCAGAATCGGTCACCGCATACGGCGCACCCGCCCAAGCTCCGTCCACGGCGTCAACATAGACGACGATCGCCTCGGACCCGAAAGCCTCGTGCAGACGCGAGATGTCTCCGAATTGGGTGGTCGGTTCTTTCCATCCGGCAAAACCCAGCACAACCGGGTACTCACGATCTGCGGAGTAGTTATCCGGCAGCGAGATACGGTAGCTTCGATCACCCAACCAGACCTGCTCGGTGTTGACCACTGTGGTGCCAGGCAACGACGGCACCGACGAGGACGGTGGAACGTAGGGTTCAAAGTTGATCTGGTCGAGAACCTGCTCAACGGAGGGTATCTTCGGCATCCAGGAAGACGAGGACAAGGACTGGGCGCTGGCCATCGGGGCAGCCAACACGGCTCCCGCAACGACACTGCCGACAAGGGCAGTCTTCAATGATTTCTTCATACCCGCTAAGTCTAGGGCGTGTCTGACAATTGAGGGAAGCGTGGCATGGGACCCTGGCTCCCGTGTCGCGTTTTCACATGTTGAGTGATGCCCAGTGGGAGATGGTCGAAGAGCTTCTGCCCCGTCGCACGGGGAGAAAAGGCCGACCGTTCTCCGATCCCCGGCAGATGCTCGAGGCCATCCTCTACTGCCTTCGGGCAGGGATCGCGCGGTGTGACCTGCCCGCCTGCTTCGGGTCCTGGCAGACGGTCTACACCTGGCACAACCGGATGGCCAAGGACGGACACCTGGGACGTGATCTTTCAGCGACTTCTTAGACAGGCCGATACGGAAGACCTGATCGACTGGTCGGTGTCGGTGGACTTTGACGATCGCCCGGGCCCATCAGCACGCCACGAACATCACGCGGGTCACAGGGGGCTTTGTCGAATTACAACAACCCGCTGGCCGAGCCGCCTGATCACGCGGTCGGCCGATCACGGGGTGGTCTGTCTACCAAGGTCCACGCCCTGGTCGACGGCCACGGCATGCCCCTGACCATGATCGTCACTGCGGGCCACCGCGGTGACTGCCCGGTGCTGATCCCGTTGTTGAAACGCCTGCGGATGCCCGGGACGGTGGGCCGACCGCGCACCCGGCCCGATGAACTGCGCGCGGATAGGGCGTATGCATCGAAGGCTGTGCACAGGTATCTGCGCGAGCACAAGATCACGGCGACGATCCCGGAGAAAAAGGACGTGATCGCCGCCCGGAAGCGGAAAGGCTCGATGGGTGGGCGTCTACCGACGTTCGATGCGCAGTCCTACAAGGGCTGCAACGTGGTGGAACGGTTTTCGGCAACCTCAAGCAGTGGCGGGGTGTGGCAACCCGGTACGACAAGCTCGCGGTTGTCTACCGGGCCGGCGTGATGACTATCGCCGTCATGACCTAGCTGAAGAAATTGTCAGACACGCCCTAGGAATGAACGAGGCGACCGCCCTGTCCATCGTCGGCGCCTACGGCGGCTTCGTCTACATGACGACGCTCGTCGCCTCGCTGGTCGCCGATCGCCTGCTCGGCTCGGAGCGCACGCTGTTTTACTCCGCGATCCTGGTCATGCTCGGCCACGTGCTGCTGGCGGTCATCCCGGGCTTCCTCGGCCTGGCGCTCGGCTTAGTCTTCGTCGGCCTAGGTTCGGGCGGCGTGAAAACGTGCGCCCAGGTCGTGCTCGGTGATTTGTACTCCAAGGAGGACACGCGTCGCGACGCCGGCTTCTCCCTGTTCTACCTGGCCGTGAACATCGGTAGCTTCTTCGGCCCGCTGGTCACGAACTTCCTGGGCTTCCGCTACAACTTCCACATCGGCTTCGGTGCCGCGGCCGTCGGCATGGCAATCGGCCTGATCCAGTACGCCCTCATGCGTAAGTCGACCATCGGCGAGCACGGCCGCGAGGTCCCCAACCCGCTGCCGCGCTCGCGCTACCTTCCGTGGGCTCTCGTAGCAGTGGCGATCACCGTCGTGGCCGTCGTGCTCATCACCACCGGCATCGTCCCCTTGGCGTCGCTGTCCACCGTGATCGCGCTCATCGCATTGGTCATGGTCATCGTGCTGCTGTGGCAGATGTTCTCCTCGCCGCTGACCTCGCCGAAGGAGAAGTCGCGCCTCATCGGCTACATCCCGATGCTGCTGGTCTCCGTCGGCTTCTTCGCCATCTTCCAGTCCCAGTTCACGGTCTTGGCCGTCTACGCCGACCAGCGCTTGGACCGAAACTTCCTGTTCTGGGAGCTGGACCCGGGTCAGGTGACCTCCTTCAACCCGGTGTTCATCATCTTGTTCTCCACCCTCTTCGCACTCATGTGGTCGAAGCTCGGCCCGAAGCAGCCCTCGTCGCCGGTAAAGTTCGGTATCGGCGCGATCACCATCGGCGTCTCGCTGTTCTTCTTCCTGCCGTACGCCACCTCAGGAGAAAACGGAACGCCGATCTGGGTGGTCATTTGGATCCTCTTCCTGTTCACCATGGGTGAGCTCATGGTCTCCCCGGTGGGCAACTCCTTGGCGACGAAGGTCGCCCCCGAAGCGTTCAGCTCCCGCACCATGGCGATGTGGCTGCTCACCCTGTCCATGGGCACCGCGCTGTCGGGCTCGCTCGGCTCGCTCTACGACCCGAGCGATCCTTCCGCCGAGCGCACCTTCTTCACGGTCGTTGGCATCGCCGCCATCGTGTTGGGCATCGCCATCATCGCGATCAAGGGCTGGGTGCTACGCAAGTTCGTCGATGTGCGGTAGGGCACGCCCTGAAACACTCCACTCATAAAGAGCGATCTATATATACGTGACTGCTAAAGAAAAGAACCCGGTTGATCTCAAGCAGGCCATCGACCACCGGCCGATGACCCTGTCGCAGTGGTTGATTGTCGTCATGGCGACGATCCTCATGATGACCGAGGGCTACGACGTCCAGGCGATGGCTTTTACCTCCACCGCCGTCGAGGCCGACCTCGGTTTGAACGCCAGCCAGCTCGGTCTCGCGCTCAGTGCCGGGCTGGTGGGCATGATGATCGGCACCGCGACGATCGGGCCTTTCGCCGATCGCTTCGGCCGCCGGCCGGTTCTGCTCGTCGCGCTCTTAGCGAACCTCGTCTTCATGCTACTGACCGCCACCTCCAGCAGCATCGCGGAGCTTTTGACCTGGCGCGTGCTCACCGGCATCGCCATCGGCGGCACTCTGACCACGGGCATCGTGCTGGTCTCGGAGTTCGCCAACGTCAAGTATCGCGCGCTCGCGCTCGCAATTTACTCCTCCGGCTTTCCTATCGGCGCGACCATCGGCGGGTTGGTCGCGGTGCCGGTGATCGCCAATTACAGCTGGCAGGGCGTCTTCCTGCTGGGTGGCTTCATCACCTTGGCCGCGGTCGTCGCGGTGATCTTCATCATGCCGGAGTCGATCGACACCCTGGCCATCCACCACCACAAGGGCGATGCCAAGGCGCTTCCCAAGACGGAGGCCATCGCCCGCCGCCTAGGCATCACCGGCCAGATCCAGCTCCCGCCGGTCAACCTGGATAAAGGAAACTCCGCCAACACCTATAAGCGCCTGTTCACCCCGGAGTATCGCGGCAGGACGCTCAAGCTCTGGGTGGTCTACTTCCTCGTTTTGTCCTGCTTCTACTTCGTCTCCTCCTGGACGCCGCGGCTGATGACCGAGATCGGCCTGACCGCCGAGCAGGGCATCTATGGCGGCATGACCATCATGGCGGGTGGCATCGTCGGCAACGTCTTCTACGGGCTCTGCTCCGCGCGCTGGGATCCCCGGCGCGTCATGGCCGTCTTCGGGCTCATCACCGCCGGGCTCATGGTCACTTTCGCCTCGACCACCTCCTGGGTGGGCATCGCCTTGACGACGGGCCTCATCCTCGGCGCGTTCATCAACGGCTGCATGGCCGGCCTCTACACCCTGGCCCCGCGTTCGTATCCGGCGGACATGCGCTCCACCGGCGTGGGCACGGCGATGGGCGTGGGACGTATCGGCTCCGTGATCGCCCCGGCCCTGGTCGGCTGGCTGCTGGAAGCGGGCCTCACGCCGATCTCGATGTTCATCGGCTTCGCCGTTGTGATCGTCGTTCCCGCGCTCCTCGCGCCGTCGCTCGCCCAGCACCGGGACGTCAAGCGGGTGGATTAAACCCCGCGCAGCACGTCGCGGACCACCTCGGCCAGGTGCCGAGCGCGCCTACCCGTCCCCTGCTCGATCTGGGTGCGACACGAAAAGCCGTCGGCAATCACCTCGCCACTGGCAGCCCGCACCCGCGGGAACAGCTCCCGCTCGCCGAGTTCGAAGGACATCTCGGCATGCCCCTTCTCGAAACCCCAGTTGCCCGCCAGGCCGCAGCAGCCCGTGCCGATCTCCTCGCCCTCAATCCCGAGCGCCTCCAGGATCGCGCGGGCCCCACTCGGATCACCCAGCGCCTGCTCATGGCAGTGCACCTGGGTTAGCGCCTGCCGAGCAGCCGCCGGCACCTTCAGCGAGCCGAGATGCGGCGCCACGAACGTCGCCCACGACACGGTGGCCTCGGAAAGGCGCCTCACGTCCTCATGAGGGCTCAACGCGGTCATCTCGCGCGCCAGCATCACCGTGCAGCTGGGCTCCAACCCAAGCACGGGCAGGCCCTCGTCGAGATAAGGACGCATCTTCTTCGCCGTGTGCTCAATGACCCGCCGCGCCGTTTTGAGCTGGCCGGTCGAATGCCAGGTCAGCCCGCAGCACACGAAACCCTCGGGCATCACCACCTCGTAGCCCAGCAACTCCAGCACCTCGATCGCCGCGCGCTCCGGTGCGGTATCCAGGTGGTTATTAAACGTATCGGGCCACAACACCACGCGCTTGCGCCCGTCATTCCGCGCGACACCACGGGTCAGCGGCGCTGGGGCGAAGCGAATGAGCGGGCGCTTCACCAGCCCGCCGAGACGCCGCACCATGGAGCTCACGGCGGGGGTGCGGAAGGCGGCGTCGATAAGCGAGCCCAACCCGGGGATCTTATGCGCGAGGTGCGCGGCCAGCGGCAGCCACCCGAGCGTGAGGTGGGCGCGCGGGCGCAGGCGGCGCCGGTAGTGGTGGCGGTAGATTTCGGCTTTGTAGGTGGCCATGTCGACGGACACGGGGCACTCGTCGGCGCAGGCCTTGCAGCTCAGGCACAGATCGAGGGCGTCGATGGCGTCCGAGGTGTCGACGGTCTCGCCGCGCATGAGCTCCGCTAACACGCGGGCGCGGCCGCGGATGCTGTGGACCTCGTCGCGGGTGATCTGGAACGACGGGCACATCGCCCCGTCCAGGCTGCGGCAGGCGCCGACGCCGACGCAGCGGTTGATGCCGCCGAGCAGGCCGCCTTGATCGGCGGGGTAAGTGTGGATCTCGGTGAGCTCGAGTTGGCGTTGCTGCGGGGTCATGCGCAGGCCGTCGGTGAGCGCGTCGGGTTCGACGAGCCTTCCTGCCTCCCCCATAAACCGCCGGAAGGTTTCGATACCTTCGTCGCTCTAGAAATCGAAGCTGATGCGCACGTGGATGCAGCTCTCACCGAAGTGGCCGAAGGGGATGCCGCGCAGGCCGTGGCGCTCCATGAGCGCGTAGAGTTCCCGCAGGTAGGCGGCCAGGTTCTCGGGCGGGACGGCGGAGTCTTCCCAGTTGGACCAGGCTTCGGAGCCGTCGGGAAGCCGGGTGACGGTGCCGGCCGCCGACTCGCGGATCTCCCACAACCGCGCCATCTCGCGGGCATCGGTGACGGTGACGGCATGGCGCGCGGTGGCGGCGTTGGTCACTTGCTTGGCGACGCCTGCCAGCTCCCCCTCCGTCTCCCCCACGACCTCGCAGTAGAGCCAGCCCCCGGCATTATCACCCGGCAAGGTGGTGTTCTCGCGGCCGGGGCGGGTGCGCAGGGCATCGAGAAGATCGCCGCCCATGCCTTCGATGGTGGTGACCTGATCGATGCGCAGGTTGGTGGCGTCGGCGGCGGCGTCGATCACCGAGTCATACGCGAGGACGACCAGGCCCTTTTTCGTCGGCCGGGGCACGAGCTTCACGGTGAGGCGGGTGATGATGCCGAGCGTGCCCTCCGAGCCCGCGATCGCGTGCGCCATGTTGCCGGCGAGGTAGTGGAGGCCGTAGCCGGAGACCTGGCGCGGGAAGCGTCCGAGTTCGGCGGTGATGAGTTCGCGGTTGTCGTCATAAAGCTGGCGGAGCTGGGCCTCGATGTCTGGGTCCGTGCAGCCGTGGGGGTTGAGGGTGACCTCGTGGCCGTCGGCACGCATGAGCGTGACGGCGACGAGGTCATCGGCGGCGGTGCCCCATGCGACGGAGTGGGAGCCGCAGGCGTTGTTGCCGACCATCCCGCCCACCGTGCAACGCGAATGCGTCGACGGGTCCGGGCCGTAGGTCAGGCCATAGTCGGCGGCGGCTTTGCGAAGATCGTCGCAGATCACGCCGGGTTCGACCTCCGCGGTGCGCTCTTCCGGGTCGATGGCGAGGATGCGGTTGAAATACCGCGAGGTGTCGATGACCAGGCCCTCGCCAATCGCGTTGCCCGCCACGGACGTCCCGCCGCCGCGGCTGATGATCGACCAGCCGTTGCGGTGAGCCAGCGCGATGCCGCGCTGGATGTCGTTGACGCTGCGCGGCTCCAGCACGGCTTTAGGTCAGCGGCGGAAGATCGACGCATCCGAGGTGTACGCCGCGCGGGTGGTGGCGTCGGTGCGCAGGGGGAATTTCTGTGGCGCGGGTGGGTGGTGGGTGGTCATCGGCGGCGGTCCTCCTCCCCTGCGGTAGCTAGCGGATACCTACGAACGTACCGGTGGGTGGGTAGAGCGGTTGCCGACATGCTGGATCAGTGGAGTTAAGGGACACAATGTGTGCTAAAAAGTGGGCTGATTTCGCCTCTGAGCTGCGGCGATAGCGGCATATTGAATCTCGTGGGCGCCCTTCGAAAAACTATGCGGCGGCATAGTGGGGTGCGAGGGCGGGCCAAGCACAAAAAGGGCCCCTGCGCGGTGCAGAGGCCAGTTGCCTGTTTTTCCGCGGGTGGTACCCGCTTTGTGGATCTAATTGCGGGGAATCTGATGCTCCCGCCGCGCCACTCTCTTCCTTCAACGCCCCATCATTGCGATTTTTCGCGACGCCATTCCTGCCGTCATTGCAACATCATTGCTGTCATTACATGCCTCACTACGATTTTCGGCCGCGTCATTACAATTTCCACGTCGTCATTACTATTTCTCGGCCGCGTCAGTGCAACATCATTGCAAGGTCATTACTGTCATTGCGTTCGTCATGACGTTTTTCTCTCTATCATTGGCATATGAATGACGCGGCCCAGCGCAATGTCCACCGCAATGTCGACCGCCAAGCTGCCACGGACGCCCACCTCGAGGACCCGGACCACGAGGCAATCACCGCGGTCATTGACCACATGACCGACCAAGGCTCGACAATCACCCGCGGAGCAGCCAACGAGACAGAGGTTCTCGAAAGACTCAACGCGGTGGCCGAAGATGACTCCGGTGAGCTGCGCCCCACCATGGCAGCCCTTCTGGCCTTAGGTGTGTACCCGCAGAAGTTCTACCCTCTGTTGTTCGTCACGGTGACCAGCCATCCGGTCGCAGACGACATCACATCCATGGAGGGCACCCCGCGTATCTGCGACGGCCCGATGCCCCTCGCCATCGACTCCGCCGTCACGCATGTCTTGTCCCTGCTTCGCACTCACGGCCCCAAGGCCAGCCCAGGCGCAGAAAAGGAGATCCCTGAGGAAGCCCTGCGCGAGGCAATCACCAACGCTGTCCTGCACCGCGACTACAGTACCTACTCCCGAAGCCAGCAGGTCCGCGTCAAGGTCTATCCCGACCGCGTGGAGATCAGCAGCCCGGGAGGGATGAAGGCTAGCCGCAGCGTCGACAACTTGGCCGAGGGCCGTCCCGATCCCCGCAATGAAACCCTGGTGAGGCTCCTGAGCCAGGTCCGTAACAGCCAAGGACGATACGTTGCCAACAACCAAGGCATCGGCATTCCCCGAATGGTCGAGGCCATGTGCTCCCACGGCCTTCCCGCCCCGATCGTCGAAGATACGGACGGCGAGGTCGTCGTCACCCTTTATCGCTCTCTTTACAACCCGGAGTAACCCAGCGCCGCGCCCACTTACTGACCTAAGCACCGTTGTGGCCCACCGCACGTTTTGGAAAACTTTTAACTAAACCCTCCGCCACGACCGATCCGGATACTCCCGTGACCACACGCTTCACTTTCGACCCCTCCCATCTCAGCGCGTATTGTTCGGCGCCGGCCAAGCCCGCGCACACACCACCGCCGCGCTCGCAGACCTCAGCGCCCGCTGCCCGCTGCTCATCACTACCCAGCGCGGCCTCGCCGCCGCACGAACGATCACCCAAGACCTCGCTCTCGCGGCGCTTATCGACGATGCCGTCATGCACGTCCCCCGCGATCATGCCGATAAAGCCCGCTCCCTAGCTGCCGAGTCCAACGCCGATTCCATTATCTCTGTCGGCGGCGGCTCCACTGTCGGTCTCGCTAAAACGGTCGCGCTGACCACCGGCTTGCCGATTGTCGCCGTGCCCACCACCTACGCTGGCTCCGAGGCCACCGCAGTCTGGGGGATCACCGATAAACGTACGAAGAATACCGGCACCGACCTGCGTGTCTTGCCCAAAGCTGTCGTCTACGACCCAGAGCTCGTCGCCACCCTGCCCCGCGAGCTCGCCACGGCGTCCGCCCTCAACGCGTTGGCGCACTGCATCGACTCCCCCTGGGCCCCGCGCGCCGATCCAATCAACCGCGCCCACGCCCTCGAGGGCGCCCGCCTCCTTCGCGACGGCCTCGATCTCCTCCACGACAACGAAACGCACGCCGAAGAGCAGCTCTTGGCCGGCTGTTATCTCGCCGCGCTGAGTTTTTCTTCCGCCGGCTCAGGAATCCACCACAAGATCTGCCACGTCCTCGGCGGGACCTTCAGCCTTCCCCACGCGCAGACTCACGCCGTCGTGCTGCCTCACGTGCTTGCACTCAACGAGTCCGCGGGCGCTCCTGCCGTCGCGCGCCTAGCCGAAGTCTTCCAGACGGACACGGCCTCCGCCGGCCTCGCTGACCTCTACTCACGCATCGAGGCACCCCGGCACCTCTCCGATCTGGGCTTTAGCCACAACGACATCCCCGAAGCGTGCCAGCGCATTTTGTCGGCGGCACCACCGAACAATCTCGCCGAACTCACCGAAGACAACCTCGCCGAGCTACTGCACAACGCCCTCTAGCAGCCCATTCTTAGCTCCCGCCCATCTTTCGCCAGTTCCGAGGAGTGCAGCCCACCTGCGCGCGAAAGGCACGCGCAAAACTGGATGCCGACGAGAAACCACAACGCGCCCCAATCTCCGCGATCGACAGCCCGGCGCGGTGTGGATCGCGCAGCATCATTTGCGCCACCGAGATCCGCCGCCAGCGCAGGTACCCGGCGACCGTCAGTCCCGCCTCGGCAAACGCCCGGGACAACTGGCGTGCGCTGATCCCCACGCCGGCCGCAATCTCTTCCACGCTCAGCTTCGGGTCGTTGTAGCGCAGGCCGATCAGGTCCTTACCTAGGGCCACCAGTGTCTTCGCACCGGCCGTCGAACCGGTCAGCGCGTGGTGGGTTAGCTCCAGTAGCCGATCTTGGAGAGCGCCTGCCTCTGCTAGTGGCCTTCGTGGGTGCTCGCCTGCGGATCCGATCGCCTCTGCCAACAGCGCCGTCAGGCTCTGCGTGCTGGGGCTCGCATCCCGACCAAAGCTGAACACGAACGGAAGCTTGTCCACCAAGTTCCCGAACAGCTCCACGAAGGACGACTCCGGGATGGTGAGGACGAGCTCGCGCAGGCCCGTCGGAAAGCCGCGCGTAAACGGACGATCGCCGTGATAAACCACCGCCTGCCCGGGACGGAGCGAGAGCATCCCGTCGCTGTGGACGAAGAACGCTTCGCCCTCGAGGGCAAAGAAGATCGCCACCACGCCGGTCGGGTTGTCGCGGATGAACGCCTCGCTGCGCTCAACGATTTGCGACGTCCCCTTCACCGACGCCACCCGCATCGAGGGCAACACGAGGTTGGCTTGGGCGGCGGTCATGGGGGCGTCGTCAAGCGTGCGTATGTCGAGAGGCAGCAGCGCTTCCGAGTTGTGGTTTTCCCACAGCTCGATCCGGCCGTCGACCGGCAGCGCCTCGGTGGAAAACGACAGCCTCCGCCACGTTTTCTCAGTGTGCTCGTCGCCCACACCCACCTACCTAAACGGCACCTCGGCGATGGAGCGCCGCAGCTTCCTGGTGCGCAGTTTCTCGGGGTTTTCGGCGAGTTTTTCCATCGCTTTGACCGCGCACATCATGTGCGCTTCCTTCGAGTTGCGGTAGAACGCCTGCGCTTGCGCGGGCAGTTTGGGCACGGCGTGCAGCGGCAGGTCGGAGACCGACAGCAGCGAACCATAAGGCACGCGGTAGCGGTAGCCGTTGCCGGCGAGCGTGCAGGATTCCATGTCGACGGCCGCCGCCGTCGAGCCCCGCAGCCATTCCCACAGGTTGCGCGGGGTGTGCCATTCCCAGTTGCGGTCGTCGGTGGAGATCACCGTGCCGGTGCGCATGAGGGATTTGTCCTCGCCGTAGATCTCGTGCACGGCGGCCTCGAGGGCGCGCTGCACTTCGGGTACCGCGGGGATCGGGATGTTCGACGGCAGGTGATTGTCCAGGATATGGTCATAACGCTGGTACGCGTTGCCGAGGATGAGGTCGCCGATGCGCATGCGCCCGTCGAGACCCGCGCAGTGGCCGATCATGATCCACGCCTCGGGGCGCAGCACGGCGAGCGCGTCGGTGATGGTTTTCGCGTTCGACGGCCCGACGCCGATGTTGATCATCGTGATGCCGTTGCCGTCGCGGGTGCACAGGTCGTAGCGCGGCATCTGGTAGGGCGATTCCAGGGTTAAGTCTTCGATCTCGGCGTCGCTTTCGCTGGTCAGCTCCTCCCCGACGGGCAGGCGCAGCGAGGAGTACCGGCTCGCGGGATCGCGCAGCTGCGCCAGCCCGAACTTCACAAACTCGGTTGTGTGCATCGGGTAGTTGGTAAACAGGATGTATTTCTGGCAGCTGTCCACGTCGATGCCGGTGTAGTGCGCGATCCGCGCGCACGCGATGTCGAAGCGTTGCGGCCCGAAGTGCATCAGCGGTTTCTCCTCCCCGTGGAAGGCGTCCCAGTCGCCGTCGACGATGGCGTCGTGCACCTCGTCGAGGGTCGGTCGCGGGATCTCGCCGTTCGCGTGTCGACGGGCCTCAGACACGTCCCCCACCTTCCCGATATATTCCGGCGGGATGCGGGTATCAGACGCCCCGACGTAGATGTCACAGTCATAGTTCTCGATCAGCTGGGCGAGCTGTTGCTCCAAATAGTCGCGCATGACCGCGGGCTTGGACAGCTCGGCGGAGTAGCGGCCGGGTTCGTCGACGTAGCCGAAGGGGAGGGTGCGATCGACGGGCCGCCAGGCGCGCACGTCGACGGTGAGCTTCGGATAGGTCACTTCGGCGTAGCTGGCGGCGGAGTGGCCGTTGACGATGGCGCGGGCTTGGGCGCAGGCCGCGTCGTAGAGCTCGGTGAGCCTCTCGACGGCCTCGGCGGCGGTGTCAACTCGTTCCATGACCCCACCCTACTGAGGAAAATCCGTACACTGCAGTGCATGGGCATCCGTGATCAGCTGCGCGAACATCTCGTGCGCACCCTCCGGCAGTTCTGGCGGCTAAGCCCGGCGGAGTTCGAGGGGCGCACGGTGCCTTCGGACGGGATGACGGAAGAACTCGCCGACGAGATGCTCGACAACCTCCCCGACAGCCCCGATGATTTTTCGCCTTTTGGGGCGGATCAGGAGGTGCCGCTCGTCGTGAAGCTGCGTCCCCGTGGCACCGTCGAGGATGACTGGTCTGCCCGCCCTACCCCCGAGCGCCCCTGGCCGGTGGTGTTATTGCACGGCACGGGCCAGTCGAACGGCGATTTCCAGGAGCTGACCTCGGCCTTGCGTGCCGACGGCTGGGTCGTCTTCGCCCCCTCCTACGGTATACGCGCCACCAGCCCGATCGAGGTCTCCGCGGAGTTCGTGGGCGCCTATCTCACCCAGGTCCTGCAGGCCACCGGCGCCGAGAAGCTCATCCTGCTCGGCCACTCCCAGGGCGGGCTGGTCGTGCGCTATTGGATGCGTTTTTTAGGAGGCGCCCGGCACACCCACCACTTCGTGGGGCTCGCGGTGCCGCATTTGGGCACGACGATCGGCGGGCTCGCCAGCCCGATCATCCGCACGGAGCGCGGCGAGGAGATCGCGCTGAAGATCGCGGAGGCGGCCGTCGGCCCGGTCGTGCACCAGATGCTGGTGGATTCGGAGTTCATCACGCGCCTCAACGGTGACGACCCGCTCGACGACGGCGTGACCTACACCTGCATCGCCACCCGCTCCGACTCGCTGGTCCAGCCGCCGGAAAGCGGCTTCCTCCCCGCGCCTGACGACGACCCGCACCGCGTCCACAACATCTGGGTGCAAGACCTCGAGCCGCACTCGGTGGTGCTGCACGAACAGATGCCCTTCGATCAGAAGGTGCGCCGGCTGGTGCTCGCCGCGCTGCGCCGCGTGGCGGCTGGGGCGCCGGCGGCGCGCTCGACCTAAAGCTCCAACGCGTCGAGCACCTGGTCGAAGGCTTCGCCGACCCCGGTGCGCCACAGCGTGGTGGCCTTGTGGTCCCCACGCCCGGGCCCGCCGTTGATCACGGCAACCTCTTTGCCTTGGCGCCGCGCGTCGATGACGAAACGGTAGCCGCTCATCACCGCCAGCGAGGAGCCCACGACCACAAGCGAGGACGCGGCAGCCAGCATTTCTTCGCCGGCCGCCCGGCGCGCCCGGGGCACGGATTCGCCGAAGTAGACCACGTCGGGCTTTAAGCGCACCGAGCCGCACACTTGGCAGCCGGGCATGCGGAATTGGGCGACTGTGGCGTCGGGAAGCGCGACGTCGCCGTCGGGGTTGACCATGTCGCGGGTGATGTGCAGCGAGGATAGGTACCCGGGGTTGGCGGCGTCCATGCGGTCGTCGAAGTGCGCGCGGATTTCGCGGTGCCCGCAGTCGAGGCACACGACGTGTCCCATGTCGCCGTGGATGGTCAAGACGTTGCCGCTGCCGGCGGCTTCGTGCAGCCCATCGACGTTTTGGGTGATCACGCCGGTGATGTAGCCGGCGCGTTCGAGTTCGACGAGCGCGTAGTGCGTGCGGTTCGGCGCCGCCTGGGTCATGGCGCGCCAGCCGACGAAGCTGCGCGCCCAGTAGCGGTGGCTGGCGGCGGGGTCGTGGAGGAATTCCTGGTAGGTCATGGGCCGGCCCTTGGTGAGCTTGCCGGTGGGGCCGCGGTAGTCGGGGATGCCGGAGTCTGTCGATACGCCGGCGCCCGTTAAGACCAGCGCCGGGCCGCTCCGCAGCTGCGCCACCACGCGCTCGAGGGCGATATCCGCTGGTGTCGGCGCGGCTTTCTCCTCGACGACGCGCGCGATCGACCGCAGCGCCGAGGCGTGCGCGCGGGCGATGGCGGGGTCACTAAAAGAGCTCACACGCCCCGAGTCTAGTGGCGCGCGCCTAGCGTTCCAGCAGCGTGGAGTCGAGCTCGCCGTGGCGCGAGCACCGCGCCGTCCAGCCTATCGGGTGAATGCGCACGACCATGCGCCGCCCGCAGATTTGGCAGTATCGCGGCGCTTCCAGCCCCGCGCGTGCCGACGGCGACCACCCCTCCCCGACGGTCCCCACGGCGGTTCCGGTAAACGGGTCGTAGGCGGCTTTATCGCCGCTGACCACGGCTTCTGCCAGCGCGCCCATCTACAGCACCTTCAGCGGCAGCTGCAGGCGGTCGAGCATGTCGAGGTCCTTTTCGGCCGCCCGGCCGAGGGTGGTGAGGTAGTTGCCGGCGATGATCGCGTTCATGCCGCCAAGCAGGCCGGCTTCGGTGCCGTCGTCGCCAAGCGAGAGCTCGCGGCCGCCGGCGAAGCGCAAGATGGTGCGCGGCATGGCGAAGCGGAACATCGCGATGGCGCGCAGCGACTCGCCGCGCGTGGGCACGGGGTAGTTGGCCAGCGGGGTGCCGGGCCGGGGGTCGAGGAAGTTGATGGGCACCTCGCAGGGCTCAACCGCGGCGAGCTGCTGGGCGAATTCGACGCGCTGTTCGAGGGTCTCGCCCATCCCGATGATCCCGCCGGAGCAGATCTCCATGCCGTTGTCGCGCACGAGCTCTAGGGTGCGCTGGCGCTCTAACCAGTCGTGGGTGGAGACGATCTGCGGGAAGTGCGAGCGCGCCGTTTCCAGGTTGTGGTTGTAGCGTTTGACGCCCATCTCGCGCAGCCGGGCGGCCTGCTCGGCGGTGAGGATCCCCAGCGAGGCGGAGATATTGATGTCGACGTCGCGTTCGATCGCCACGATCGCGTCTTGGACCTGGTCGAGTAGGCGCTCGTCCGGCCCGCGCACGGCGGCGACGATGCAGAACTCGGTGGCGCCGTTTTTCGATGACTGCTTCGCCGCCTCGACCAGCTCCGCGACGTCGAGACGCACCGCGCGCACCGGCGATTCGTTGAACAGCCCGGACTGCGAGCAGAACGAGCAGTCCTCGCCGCAGCCGCCGGTTTTCAGCGAGATGATGCCTTCGACTTCGACGATGTCGCCGCACCATTTCAGCCGCACTTCGTGCGCGAGCGCGGAGAGCTCCGCCAGCCGCGCGTCTTCGATGTGCAGCACCTCCAGCAGGTCCTCGGCGCCCGCGGGCTCGCCGGCCTCGAGCACGGTGCTGCGGATACGGTCCAAGATGTCAGCCATGGCGATAGCATAGCCCGATCGTTAAACACCGTTCAAGTGGGCGCGGTGGTTAGGATGGCGGCCATGACGCTTTACGACGACACCCTCCAACTCCTGCGCCAACTCATCCGCAACGCCTGCGTCAACGACTTCACCGGCGACACCGGATACGAGTACCGCAACGCCAACACCCTCGAGGAGTTCTTCGCCGACACCGACGTGCGCATCCGCCGCTTCGAGCCGCACCCGGGCCGCGTCTCCATCGCGTTCACCGTCGACGGCACCGACGACGCCGCCGAACCGCTCACCCTGCTCGGCCACACGGACGTCGTGCCCGTTGACGAATCGAAGTGGACCGTCGACCCCTTCGCCGCCGAGATCATCGACGGCAAGCTCTACGGCCGCGGGAGCGTCGACATGCTGTTCATGACCGCCACCATGGCCGCCGTCACCCGCGAGGTCGCGCGCGCCGGCCGCCCGCGCGGCACGCTCACGTTCGTCGGCCTCGCCGACGAGGAAGCCCGCGGCGGCTGGGGCGCGAAATGGATCTCGGAGAACGAACCCGACGCCTTCAGCTGGAAGAACTGCCTCTCAGAGACCGCCGGCTCGCACCTGCCGCTTGCCGACGGCTCCGACGCCCTCGCCATCAACGTCGGCGAAAAAGGCGCGGCGCAGCGACGCATCACCGTCGTCGGCGACGCCGGGCACGGCTCCACGCCCTTCGGCAAGGACTTCACGGTGGTCAAGCTCGGCGAGGTCGCCCGCCGCATCGCCGCCGCCGAACCCCCCGTACTTGCCGACGACCTGTGGACCGGCTTCGTCGAAGCCTTCCGCTTCGACCCTGCCACCGAAGTCGCCCTCAAAAAAGGCGACGGCGACTACGACGTCTTCGGCAACCTCGCCGCCCACGCGCACGCGTTTTCCCACACCACGATCTCGCAGACCGTCGCGCACGCCGGCGGCCCGATCAACGTTTTGCCCTCCACCGGGTATCTCGAGATGGACATCCGCCCCACCCCGGGCACCAGCCAGGACGACATCGACGCCCTACTCCGCGACGCCCTCGGCGACCTCGCCGAAGAAGTCACCATCGAACGCCTCATCTCCGAGCCGGCGACCGTCTCCCCCACCGAAGGCCCGCTGTGGGACGCGGTCGTTTCCACCTACCACGAGCTCATGCCGGATGCGCAGGTCGTGCCCGTGTGCGCCACCGGCGGTTCTGATTTACGCTTCGCGCGCCGGCTCGGCGGCGTCGGCTACGGCTTCGCGCTGCACGCCCCCGGCCGTGACCTCGCCGAGGCCAACCGCCAGCTCCACTCCCACGACGAGCACCTCTACCTCGAAGACCTCGAGCTGACCGTCGCCGCATACCAGAAACTGGTAAACAAGATGGTTCGCTAACAACCGCGCCTGTGGACAACTACCCCGCACCCCCGTAGTTATCCACAGTTTTCGGCTGGGGCGGGGCGGGGCGTTGCGAAGCGTTTAAGCTCAGCGGCGTGAACATCCTCGACGAGATCGCCGCCCTGCAAAGCCGGGGCCTCGACATCCTCCGCGCCGCCACCGAGCTGGCCCCGCGGGATCTCGTCGCGCGCGCCGGCATCTCACTCGCCGAGGCCCGCGCGTGGTGCCGCACCGCGCGCGAGCTGCTGGGCCCCACGCGGTTCACCGCTTATCGACGCCGCGTCACCACCTCCGCCCACAACCACCGCCACTCGGTGCAGACGCTGGTACTCATCAACAACTACGCCCGCAAGCTCGCCGCGATGGACGCGGACCACGACACGATCGCCGCCGCCGCCCGCGAAGCCACCCGCCCGAGCCCCGAAGACGCCGACGACACCCCGCGCCTGCGCCACCGCGTCGATCACCGCACGAAGCGGATGCACTTCCAGTTCTTCACCGGCATGAACCAGGGCCGCGACCTGCTGCACTCCGTGGACGCGAAGGCCGGCTCGCGCACCGGCGTCGGGCTCACCGACACCGACCGCGGCGCCGCATTGACCCAACTTCTCGACGGCGACGGCATCTCCCCCACCACCGTCACCCCGATGGTCATCGTCGGCCTCGACGACGCCACCCGCATCCGCGACGGCCACGGCGACGACGTCACCCTCGCCCTTACCGACGGCACCACCATGACCGGCGCCGAATTCCTCGCGGCCACCTTAAGCGACTACAGCTACGTCGGCCTCTACCACCCCGTCGCAGGACCGGCGAACCTCTACCGCACGCAGCGGCAGTTCAACCGCAAACAGCGCCTCCTCGCCCGGGCGGAGTCGCCGGTGTGCGCGTGGCCGGACTGCCACCGCGCGGCCGAGGCCTGCGAGGCACACCACCTCACCGACTGGGGCGAGGGCGGCCAGACGAACGCCTCCGAGGTGGCGATGCTGTGCGCCTACCACAACAGCGTCAACCGGCGCCGGGGCCGCGGGCACATGATCCGCGACGGCGACGGGCTGCTCAAATGGGTCCCACCGGGCGGCGGTGCGCCGCTGGTCAAGGACCACCCGGTGTCCGTGCTCGGTGCGATGCACCTTCTTTAGTGCATTAGTGCAACTGCGACTGCCCCGCGACACATTCGGTGAGCAGTCCATTCGGCGCGCCCAACCGGTCGATGGTCTCGGCGGTGTAGCAGCCGCGCTGCAGACCGGTGGTGGTCACCCCGTCGAAGGGCGGCAGGTGCCACCGGGTGCCCGTCCAGGTGGCGTGCAGGATGTAGTCGGAGCCTGCCGCGCCGACCTCGGCCCACCGGCCGTCGCAGAACGTCACGGTGTTCATCGCGTCGACCCCGATGTCCGCGCGGATCGCGGCGATATGGCAGTTGCCGACTGGCCCCGACGCGTTGACCACGGGGACGCCGGCCTGCGAGGAGAGCGCCGCTGGGTTGAGGTCGACGGCCGCGGCGGCGGTCGCCATGCCTAGCGAGAGGGCGACGGCGGCGACGGCGGACGCGATGCGGGTGGAAATTCGTGTCGTGCTCATACTTTAAGGCTATAACCGGGGTTCGGCCCGCGCGGCCGCGCAGCGCAGCTTTGACCGATTTGTTACCGCTTCGCACCCTAAGATGAGGGCCCATGGAGACTTCCCGCCGCGCCGAGCGCTTATCGACGACCACCGCCATCCTCGCCGTCTTCACCTCGCAACTGCCGATCACCGTGGTCGCCGTGTCGCTGTCCGAGATCGCCGACGACACCGGCACCCCCATCGCCGGCCTGCAGTGGATGCAGTCGCTGTACCTGCTCGCGATGGCGGCGGCCGTCCTCTCCGCGGGGGTCATCGCCGAGACCGTCGGCCGCAAGCGGGTCATCGTGTCGGCGCTGCTGCTCATGGTGGTGGGGGCGACGGTGGGGGCGGTGGCGTCGATAAGCGCCGGCGGCGTCATGCCCCTCCTGCTCACCGCCCAGGCGACCGCCGGCGTCGGCGCGGGCGCGCTGCTGCCCACCACCTTGGCGACGATCAACACCACCGTGACCGACCCCGCCCGGCGCGCCCGCGCGGTCGCCGGGTGGGTCGGCGGCACCACCGGCGGGCTGGCCGGCGGAGTGCTGGCCGGCGGGGTGCTGGCCGGCGGGGTGATCAGCCAATGGCTGAGCTGGGGCTGGGTCTACGTGCTCGTGGCCGCCCTCGCCGCGGCCGTCGCGGGTTTCGCCGCGTTCGCTCTGCGGCGCGCCCCGACCTCGGACCCGGGTCTCGACGTCGTCGGGCAGGCGACCGCGACGCTGGGGATCGTCGCCCTGATCTTCGGCTTCATCCGCGGCGGCTCCGCCGGCTTCCTCTCCGCGCCCGCCCTGCTCGCCTACCTCGTCGCCGCGGCGGCGTTCGTGGTCTGCGCGCTGCACGAGCGCCGCACCCGCCGGCCCCTCATCCCGCCGAGCATGTTCCGCGCACCGTTGTTCAACGCGGCCGCACTCGCCGCGGCGATGGCGCTGTTCACCGTAATCGGAACGGGATTTTTGCTGGTCGTCTTCCTGGGCCAGGGCCTCGACCACGACCCGTGGCGGATCGCGCTGCACATGGTGTTCATGCCCGGCACCGCACTTGTCGCCGCGTTCACCGTCACCGGGTTCCTCATGTCCAGACTGGACGCCGCGCACGTCCTGCTGTGCGGAATCATCTCCGCGGGCCTCGGCACCTTCGCCCTGTCCCAGCTCCCCGGCGACTTCACGCTTATCGACGTCGCCTGGCGCCTCGCCTTCATCGGCCTCGGCGTCGCGTTGATGATCTCCCTGGCCGCGGCCGTCGCCGTCCACTCCTGCGCACCCGACCTCGCGCCCAAAGCCGGCGCCGTGAACACCGCGTTCCGCCAGACCGGCGGCGCGTTAGCCCCCGCTTTCCTCGGCTCCCTCTACGCCGCAGCCGCCGCCGGGGGCGGCGACGCGCTTAATGCCTTCACCGGCGCGGTCGGTGTCATTGCATGGTTGCTGCTGGGCACGGGCCTGCTCGTCATGGGCGCCATCGCGCTTGATCGGGCGCGCTGACTGTCGCGGTGCGCCGCCCCCATACATCGATAGTCCGGGACCGGGAAGGCGGCCGTGTCACTCGGCGTCGCGCGCGTACTTAACCTCCCGCGTGCCGAACATATCGAGGTCGAGCGGCGAGGTGTCCTCACCCAGCTCGCGGTCGATGAGACTGTTGAGCTTGTCCAGCAGGCGCTGCACTAGGTCGCGGTCGAAATCCGGGTGGTCGGGGTGGCCGATGTTCTCCATCTCGTTCGGGTCGGCGACAAGATCGTGGACGGTGACGTCCGAGGTCTCGTAGAGCTCGTCGACACTGCGGGGCCGGCCGTACTCCAGCGGCGAGAACCACCTCACCAACTTGTGGCGGCCGTCGACGACGATGCGGTAGAAGGTGCGGCGGGTGAAGTCGGGTGCTCCGTACTTCTCGCCGACCTCGCGCATTTTCTGGGCCCGCAACTCGGTGTCAGCGGGCAGGCCGAGCAATTCGGCCATGGCGCCGGTCACCGTCCACTGGGGGTCGACCTGGTGGAGGCCATCCCACATCAACAGCGCGCCGTCACCGGGCTCGTCGGCGTCGCCGCGCGGGGGTTTGACGTGGCGCGGGTCGGTGAACACGCCCGACAGGTCCCGGCCCGGAAGATCGGGGTAGGTTTCCTGGCGGATGTCGTCGTCAAGCCCCGCGAAGGAGAGGCAGGTCGGCACGAGGTCGATGTGGGAGCCGACGGCGGTGGTCTCGACACCGGAGGCGCCGCCGGGGACGACGGCCGTCATGTTCACGACCGTCGCTTCGTCGTAGTGGATGCCGCCCTTCTGCGACATGCCGTGGGCGCCGTTCATTTCGCCGTGGTCGGAGGTGAAGATCACCACGGTGTTGTCCCAGAGGTCCTGGGCGTCGAGTTCCGCGAAGATCTTCGAGAACTCCCAGTCCACCAGGCGCATGCAGTTGATGAGGTAGATGCGGCGCTGCTTCCAGATCTCCTCGCCGTCCGCGCCGGCCGGCGGGTTGGTGTAGTTGAGCTCGATGAACTCCTTGTAGTTGTGCACGCCCAGCGGCTGCTGGGACAGTTCGTCGTGCACCGATTCCGGCAGCTCGGGGTCCCACCAGCGGGTGAGCTCAGCCATCGACGGCAGGCCGTGCATCATCGGCTCGAACATGGACTTCTCGTGCCCCGCCTCGGCTTCCTGGGCCAGGTAGAACATGATGTCGTGCGGGTTGACCATCGAGGAGATCAGCAGCCACGGGTCGTCCTTCGGGGCGGTGTTGCGCAGCCAGTCGACGGTCTCCATCGCCACCGTGCCGTCCTTGGTCTGGCCCTCCATCGGCCCGCCCCAGTTGTCGCCCCAGGTCTGGTAGTCGGAGAAGCCGTAGTCCTCGAGCGCGTCGGACGTGCCCGGCGGGACGTCGGAGACGTGCCACTTGCCCTTGAAGGCGGTGTAGTAGCCCTGGTCGCGCATCATGGTGCCCAGCGTCGGCGCCCCGGGTTCGAGGGAGGACACCCACGGGAAGTTGGTGTTGTCCCACAGGCCGTTTTTGATGGCGTGCTGCCCGGTCCACATGGTGGTGCGCGACGGGGTGCAGATCGGGACGGTGCAGTAGTGGCGGTCGAGGGTGACGCCCTTCTTCTGCAGGCGGCGCAGCGACGGCAGTTCGACGCCGTCGGGAAGGTCCATGCGCATGTCCCACTGGTCCATGCACAGGATGAGGATGTTCGGCTGACGGTAGAGGTTGGCGGTCATAGGTCGGTCCTTTCTTTAGGAGGTGGGTTTGTCTTTAGGAGGTGGGTTTGCGCAGGCGGAGTTTGCGGGCCAGCCGGGCGCCGCCGGCGGGGTCGTCGGAGTAGGGGCGTTCCACGCCGCCGGGCATGTCCGCTTCGAGGGGTTCGAGGAAGGCGATCTTCGCGTCGTTTCCCAGCCGGGTTGCGAGCCACAGCAGCAGGAACATCATCAGCGTGTTGAGCATGATCACCGTGAGGAACACCCGCGGGTCGTCGAACTGGCTAGAGGTGATAAGCGCGGCGGCGGTGTTGCGTTGGGCGGTGCCCAGCGCCCCGAGCTGCGACTGCGCCGGGCGGCCCTGGCCGGTGCCGTAGCCGACGTAGAACGCGATGAGCAGCACGGCCATGCCGGTGAGCAGCGCGCCCCAGAGCTGGGCGTCGATAAGCTGCGGGAGGTAGCCGAGGACGGCGAAGATGAGCAGCCCGTACAGCGCGATGTTGGAGATGCGCGCGACCGGGGTCTGGATCGCGCCGGCCACCTTCTCGGCGACGGTGCGCAGGATCATTCCGGCGATCAGCGGGGTGATCATCTGCAGCAGCAGCGGCTGGGCGATGGCCCACATGCCGACGGAGACGGTGTCGTCGAGCAGCATCGGCAGCAGGGTCGGCAGAAGCAGCACCGTCGCCGCCATGTGCACCATTTGGATGGTCGCGCCCTGGCCGATGTCGTTGTCGGATTGGGCGGTGAGTTTGATCAAAAGCGGCGCCCCGGCGGCCGCGGAGAAGATGAGCAGCGCCGAGGAATAGGGTGCCGGGATTTCGAACATGACCACGGCCAGCAGCATCACGCCCGGAACGACCAGGAAGTTCGCGACCAGCATGCGCACCAGGTACTGCCAGTCGCGCAGGTGTTGGAGCAGCTTGCGGGGGTCCTGGGTCAAACCGACGTTGAGCATGCTCAACACCACGAAGATCACGGTCAGCCAGCCGGAGAGTTGTTGGAAGAGATCGAACATAGTTCCTCAAGCGTACGCGGGGGAGGGTTGTGAGTACCTTTGTAGTCGCAAGGACCAACATTTGCTTGGAAAGTGGTGCACTGTGGAATCGCTGACCGAACTTCTCGACGTCCCCGGCGCGACCTTCGAGATGGGTACGAACGACTTCTACCCCGAGGAAGGCCCGCCGCGGAAGGTGACGGTCGCGGACTTCCGGCTGGAGCGCCACCCGGTGACGAACGCGCAGTTCGCGGCGTTCGTCGCCGAGACGGGGTACCGCACCACGGCCGAACGGGCGCCGGCGCCGGAGGATTACCCGGGCGTCGATCCCGCCGAGCTGGTGGCCGGTTCGCTGGTGTTCACCCCGACCGACGGGCCGGTGCCGCTGCACGACCACCGCCGGTGGTGGCGGTTCTCCCCCGGCGCGTGCTGGCATGCGCCGGACGGGCCGGGCTCCGGGTGGCAGTCGCGCCCGGACCACCCGGTGGTGCATATCAGTTTCGCCGACGCCCAGGCCTACGCCGAGTGGGCGGGGCGCCGCTTGCCGACGGAAGCGGAACTCGAGTACGCCGCGTGGGGCGGCGCGCCGCGCGAGCGCATCTACCCGTGGGGCGACACCCCGGACCCGACGCGGGCGAACACGTTCCAGGGCCGGTTCCCCTACGAGGGTTACCGCGGCTCCTCCCCCGTCGGCGCGTACCCGGCCAACGGCTACGGGTTCTACGACCTGATCGGCAACGTGTGGGAGTGGACCTCGACGTTCTACACCACCGGCTCCCAGCGCCGCGACGCGGACAACCAGGCGTGCTGTTCACCGGCCCGGCGCTTATCGACGCCCGCCGGCCACACCTTCGCCAGCCGCGCCGTCAAAGGCGGCTCACACCTGTGCGCCCCGGAGTACTGCCACCGTTACCGCCCGCCCGCCCGGCAGCCGCAGACGGAGGATTCCTCCACCAGCCACCTCGGGTTCCGACTAGCGGAGTGATCTGCGGCGGCTAGGCCGCGACGTCCGGGTGCGGGACGATGTCGGCGAGCACGCTGTCCAGCTCGCGCTGGCTTTTCGCCAGGTCGTAGTTCTGCTGCACGTTGAGCCAGAACTGGGCAGAGGTTCCGAAATAGCGGGCCAGCCGCAGCGCCGTGTCGGGGGTGATGGAGCGCTTGCCGTGCACGATCTCGTTGATCCGCCGCGGCGGGACCCGCAACGCACGGCCGAGGGCGTTCTGGCTCAACCCGAGCGGAGCCATGAACTCCTCGAGGAGGATCTCGCCGGGCGGGGCGTCGGCGACAGCGTGAGTGGTGGCCATGGGCGCTACACTTCCTTGACTTTGCGGCGGGTGGAATCGCCTCTGAGCATAACGCGCCGCGACACGTACCCGGGTGACCGCGGCGCGTCATGGCGTGTCGCGCGGGCCGGCTCAGTGCCCGAGCTCGCGGCGGCGTTCGGCGGCGCGGCGCAACCTCTCGGCGCGCAGCTTCGACTCCTTTTCTTCCAGTTCGTCCGCGATCTCTTCTTCGTCGTCGCTGAGACCGGCCAGGCCGCGCGCGCCCCAGCTCGCCATCGCCGCAACGGGAAACACGACCCAGAAGAACGACCAGTGGAACACGAAATGAAGCGTCCTGGGTTTAGGGCGTGTCTGACAATTGAGGGAAGCGTGGCATGGGACCCTGGCTCCCGTGTCGCGTTTTCACATGTTGAGTGATGCCCAGTGGGAGATGGTCGAAGAGCTTCTGCCCCGTCGCACGGGGAGAAAAGGCCGACCGTTCTCCGATCCCCGGCAGATGCTCGAGGCCATCCTCTACTGCCTTCGGGCAGGGATCGCGCGGTGTGACCTGCCCGCCTGCTTCGGGTCCTGGCAGACGGTCTACACCTGGCACAACCGGATGGCCAAGGACGGACACCTGGGACGTGATCTTTCAGCGACTTCTTAGACAGGCCGATACGGAAGACCTGATCGACTGGTCGGTGTCGGTGGACTTTGACGATCGCCCGGGCCCATCAGCACGCCACGAACATCACGCGGGTCACAGGGGGCTTTGTCGAATTACAACAACCCGCTGGCCGAGCCGCCTGATCACGCGGTCGGCCGATCACGGGGTGGTCTGTCTACCAAGGTCCACGCCCTGGTCGACGGCCACGGCATGCCCCTGACCATGATCGTCACTGCGGGCCACCGCGGTGACTGCCCGGTGCTGATCCCGTTGTTGAAACGCCTGCGGATGCCCGGGACGGTGGGCCGACCGCGCACCCGGCCCGATGAACTGCGCGCGGATAGGGCGTATGCATCGAAGGCTGTGCACAGGTATCTGCGCGAGCACAAGATCACGGCGACGATCCCGGAGAAAAAGGACGTGATCGCCGCCCGGAAGCGGAAAGGCTCGAAGGGTGGGCGTCCACCGACGTTCGATGCGCAGTCCTACAAGGGCTGCAACGTGGTGGAACGGTTTTCGGCAACCTCAAGCAGTGGCGGGGTGTGGCAACCCGGTACGACAAGCTCGCGGTTGTCTACCGGGCCGGCGTGATGACTATCGCCGTCATGACCTAGCCGAAGAAATTGTCAGACACGCCCTAGGAGGAGAAGCTGGATCCGCGGGAGGATCCGAACGAGGAACCTGCACCGAAGGAGGAGCTAGAGCCGCCCTCGATGGAGGAACCGGAGCCGCCGCCGTTGGCGGAGCTGCCCTCATCCTCGTTGTTGGAGCTGGACGAGGAACCACCTTCCGTAGGGGAGCAAGCGTTGACGGCGTTGGCGATGAGGCCAATGCTGGTCAGCACTGCGGTAAATCCTGCGATGCCCTGGAAGACGTGGCGGTACTCGTTGGCCAGACGGGCGAGCTCGGGGTTGAAGAGGCCGAGCTGCTGCTGGATCCGGTTGTTGATTTCCTGGATCTGCGGGCGGAAGACCTCACCGACCAGGGCACCCGGGATCAGCAGGAGCGGCAGCAGGGAGATGCCGACGCTGCTGCCACAGCGCAGGATATCGACGCTGCCCGCACTGGAGCCGTTGTCGGTGTCGGTGCCGTTGCCGGTGACGGTGATCTCGGTCTTGTTGCCATTACCGTCATTCGCACTGACGGTGCCACCCGGGTTGAGCTCAGTACCCTCCGGGACCTCAACAGTCCAGTTACCCTCATCATCCACCTCAGTGGTGATCTCAGTGCCATCCGGCAGGGTCACCGTGATCTCCTCACCCGGCTCACCGGTACCAGTGATCTCACGATCATCGGTATCCACCGGGTTAATCAACGGCGGGTTCTCGTCGACCGGCGTGGAGGGCTCAGGCGTGGAGGTCTCGTCGAACGGGTTGGAACTGCCCTCGATCTCGTCGCCGTTCGAGACGCCGTCGCCATCGAAGTCGCCGTTGGGATCGGTGATCGGGTTGCCGTCCTGGCCGACCAGCTGGAACTGGGCGTTGCCCGTCTCGGAGGAGTCGTCACCGTAGGTGATGTTCACCGGGACATTCGGGTTCAGAACCTCGTTGAGCTCCTGGCCAACCAGGACCAGGTCACCCTTCCGCACTTCAGGCAGGTCGTTGAAACGCTCAGCCAGGACATCCAGGCCCGGCGCGGTACCCGTGACGATCGCGGTGTTCGGGTCAACCTCGAAGGTCCAGCCATCAGCCTGGAAGCCGTCCAGAACGTTAGCGCCCTTGACCTCGGCGTCTTCAGCGCCAGCGAACGGATCGTTCGTCTGAGCGGTCTCGCCACCCTTGACCTGGGTCGGGTCGTAGGACGGATCGAACTTGCCAGCATCATCGGTCGGATCGTTGACCTTGACGGTCACGCCGACGGTCTCGCTGGATCCATCGGGGTAGGTGACCGTGATCTCTGCCGGGACCACACCTTCGGTCGAGACGTCCGGGGTGTCTACCCACTCGGTGGTCGTACCGGTAGGCAGATCGTTCAGGTTCGCGATGCCGTCATCCGAGTTAGGTTCTTCACCGATGTTGGTGGAAACTTCCTGCGGGGTCGGGTTGAAAACGTCCGCGTCACTCTGAACGGTGATCGGGACGGCAACTTCCTTCGGCTCATCCTGGCCAGGAACGTTCACGACAACCGTGCCAAAGATGGGGCCCGGCTGCTCGACGTTGGGCTGCTCCTTCCACTCAAAGGTGGTGCCCTCGGGGAAGTCGCCAGCGTTCTCAATGCCCGATTCCGCGGACGGAACGTCACCGCGCGGAGTCTCGATCTGCTTTGCTACCGGATCCGGGATAACCGGTGCAGCCGGCTCTTCTGCCGGAGTGTCGTTCTCGTCGAACGGGTTGGACCCGCCCTCGATCTCGTCACTGTTCGAGACGCCGTCGCCATCGAAGTCGCCGTTCGGATCGGTGATCGGGTTGCCGTCCTTACCAACGAGCTGGAAGTTAGCGTTGGTCTCATCGGTGGTGTCATCACCGTAGGTGATCTCAACCGGAACGGTCGGGTTCAGCAGGTCCTCGCCGAGGCCCTCAGCAACCTTGGTCAGGTCACCCTTCTGCCCTTCGTCCAAGCCGTTGAAACGCTCGGTCAGCTCGTCCAGACTCGGAGCATTACCAGTGATTACCGCGGTGTTGGGATCGACCTCGAAAGTCCAGCCGTCAGCCTCAAATCCTTCCTTGGTGGAAGCGTTGTTAACCGGGGCCGCTTCTTCCGCGTTCTCAAACGGATCGTTGGTGGTGCTGCTCTCGCCAACGGTCACGTTAGTCGGCTCGTACGAGGGGTCGAATGCCGCGTTGTCGGGGTTGTTCTCTGTAACGGTGATCGGGACGGACGTCTTGTCCTTGGACCCATCCGGGTAGGTAACCTCAACCCACACCTCGTAGTCACCGACCGCAACGTCCGCACCGGGCTTGATGGTGATGGCACCGGTATTCGGCTCGACTTCAGCCCAATCCGGGTTGTTAGCGGGCTCGTCGCCGTCCTTCGTTTCGGACGGGGCGAAGGTGGTGCCCTCCGGAGCCGGCTCGGTCTCCTTTTCCTCCGTGCGCTCGTTGTCGAAGGTCGGCGCGGGGATAGTCTCCTCGCGGCCTTGCTGCACGGTGCCGTCCTCGTAGTTCGGCACCAAATCCTCGGCGAGCTTCTTCACGATGAAGGAATCAGCCGCGATCACATTGGAGCCAGTGAACAGCTTAGCGGTCACGATCTCATCGTTTTCAATCTCTGCAGGAATCTCGAGCGTACAAGCGTTAACCTGTTCCAAGCTGGTCAAGTTCTCGCAGGTCTTGAGGACCGTGCCGTCTTCCTTAGTCCACTCAATCTTGTTCGGCAGAAGATCAGAGAGCTGGCCGGTGACCTCGATCTCTGCAGTTTGACCTGCGTAACCCGGCTTCTCGAGCATATCGAAATTGGTGATTTCGAGAGAAGCAGCGGCGTAAGGAAGAACCGCGAAGTGGAGATTATGCCACATCGGTCTCGTAGCGAGATTCTGTGCCGGAACCGCCTGTGGCGTGAACGAAATCATCTTGTCCGGCCACTCGTAGGTTGACATAGCGAACGGCGAGTAAGCTTTGCGGACATTACCGTCGCGGTCACGAACAAATCCGAAGAGGTAGCGTTCGCTCTGATTAGTCAAAGTCTGACCTAGGTCAGGATCTTCTGGGAATCGGAGAGTGTAACGGCCCTCTTCATCGGTTTTGCCAACAACCGTAGTTGCAATGAAGTCGGGGTTCTCGCGC
Source organism: Corynebacterium yudongzhengii (assembly GCF_003065405.1). NCBI lineage: Bacteria > Bacillati > Actinomycetota > Actinomycetes > Mycobacteriales > Corynebacteriaceae > Corynebacterium > Corynebacterium yudongzhengii. The sequence goes on along the minus strand of NZ_CP026947.1, from coordinate 49,374 downwards.
AGCAATTCGATAGCTGCCTGTGTCTGGTTCTTTTGCGGAAACCTTTCTACCCGCTCACTGTAGGCAGTAATACCCTCCGGTGTCAGAGTCGACATTACCACTTCGTAGCCAACGGCAGCAGGATCAGCCGAATCCTTGCCAGGACCATCTAGGCGCGCATCAGTGTTTTCGATCCAAACACGGCCCGAAACAGTATGCTTGGCGCTCGTGTTAACAGCTGGGTTCGAAATCGGCCCTTGGTCGTCCTTGACCCACTCCTCCTCCGGCAGCACCAAGTCTTCCACGCCGTAGTCGGCTGGCGGAGCCATGAAGACAGCAGTGCGCTGCATGTTAACGTTAATAAAGTTCAAAGCACCAGACTGGTCCGCCCCCGCCGAGTTACGGAAGGCGCCGGGGAACACACCACCGTTCTGACGGAGCGGTTGCAACAGTGTACCCGTGACCGGATCCTCGTAGGGCTCAATCCAGAGACGGTACGACTGGCCGTTCGACGCGGTGTAAGTGTGCTCGTTACCGGCAAGGTCAACCCAAGGCTGGCGCAGGTCGAAGACATAAGCGCCGGGACCGTTCTGGGCACCATCTCCGCCGCCCATGTCATCATGGGTCTTCGTTGCATAGACTGGCGACACAGCACCATCACGATCGATCCACTGCATGTAGACGGTCGTGCCTGCCGGCACCGGGGAGTTACCCGTCGCCGTGGAGCCTAGGTTTGCGTTATCCAACACGTAAGCATGTCCCGAAAGGATGCTTTGCGCGTTGGTCATATCGGTCTGGGTCGTTACATAGCCGTTTTCATGGCCATCGACCCAGATCGGTTCCTGAATATCAGAGGTCGGGGTGTCCCCCCGTCCGTGTTCTCGGCAGGCGCGTTGGCGTTTTCGTCCGGAGCGCCCTCTTCCGCCTCCTGAGCTGCTGCGATCGGAAGCGCATTAGGCGCCGCGACCGGCTGAGCAAATGTTGCGACCATCGAAACCGACAGTGCCGCTGCAGCGATGGTCACACCGCGACGGCGAATCCGGGATGGAGTAGATCCCACTTTCAATCCCCTTCGTTAGGACAAATGAAGACCTGGATAGTGCTCGTGTGAGAACTGTCATTTCTCTCCGCCACGAAAACTGCTGAGCAAACTCTGGTTCGCTTGTCCACGGGCGCCATGCCATTGGCATTATTTTAAGGTTTTTTCAGAAAGGTCTATTCGATTAGACAGTCTCTAAATATTGCCTAGGTCACCCTCACAAAGGCGCTGCCTGGGACTAGAACCCGAACTATCGATACTTGCACTTTAATTCCCCCATAGGGGGATTTTATAATTACGGGCTTATAGCCGGATTCTGTCCGTACGCTCGGTGTGATCGCGGTCAATTACGGTTCGGTAACGCTTTTGCGGTTGGAATCGAGGGCGAGGTCGTCGTGAAGCGACCATCCAACATCAAAAGTCAGCGGAGTGTCACTTCCCGCAAACGTTGCCAACGTGTTGCCAGTAATGAGGCTGTCCAGAACGCGACGGCGCATCAGCACTCCCGACACGACGAAAAGGGCAAGGGGGGCCGGGCTTGACTTCACCATGGCAAGGTCGTCGAAGAATTGGGCGTCGAGCTCGGAAATCTGCTTGGCGATGCTTACGTAGCGGGCAAAGTATCGCTCCACCACGGGCTGAAATTCCTCTGGAGTACTCGCCAAGAGATCCTGCAGCTGGCGCTCCATCGGCTCGAGCTCGTGCGACTCTTTAACCACGCCCTCTTTTAACAGCAGTTGCGCGGCCCACTTTTCATCCCCACCACGCTCAAAAGGGAAGATCTTGTCCCGAAGGGTGAGCATGACACCCACAACCTTCCGCACGCTCGCCTTTTTATCAATAAGCCCTAAAATTTCCCGGATTTGCTCTAACTTAAACTCGCCGATGACCGTGAGCAGGTTAATCAAGGTGAGGCGATAGAAGTGATCCTCGGTGTAATCCGCCTGGTTCACAGATACTCTCGAAGGCGGCGGGATCAAGCCTTCCCTGACGTAATACTTGATCGTCGGAACTGACATCCCCAAGCGTTCGCTTAGCATTCCAATAGGCATAACCCTTATGTTAGCCACACAAAAACTTATTAATTATTTTTAAGTTTTGGGTTCGCTTCCGATAGCCACCGTGCGGATAGCGCAATCCTTTAGTGCCGTCTTTTGAAGCTTAAGATTAGGACGAACAAAACGGAGGCCACCTGCCCCATCAAAGAGCCGGCAGCCTCCGTACAGAGTGAGCGCATCTCAAATGCAGATGGCCCCCGGAATCAGCGGAGAATGTCCAGTCCAGAAATACGGAAAGTCCAGCGGGTTGACGCCCTCCCCAGCCAGCGCCAGGACGTCGTTATTGCGGGAGGTGTAGGCAACCCTCAGACGACGCCGTCTCTTCTTCGCCGCCTACCCGACACAGTCCGCGCCCCCGTAAGACGGTGACTCACGCAGTGTTCGCAAGGAACGGTCCCTAAAGTCCAGCGGGTTGGCGCCAGCAAGAAACGTGTTCGACCCCTGCGCCCCAAGAAAGTTGCGGCGCAGGGGTCGATGTCTCGGTGGTTTTTACGTCCGTGGCGGAGTCTTCATAGGTGAACGGCCGAGGTAGCTTTCCAACTGCCGAAACCGCAGGTCCATCGAGTTCGGACGCCGGGGGTTTCGAGCATGAGCCCCCTGGATGGCGATGTTGGTCGCTGCCACCCATAAGCCAATGGTCAGGCACAACAAGGGTTCGCGGCGTGCCGACCAGGTCAGGTCCTGCAGACTAGTCACATACTGCGATTTCATGATGGCGAAGCGTTGCTCAGTCAAAGACCGGGCGGCTTCGTAGTAGATCGCGTGTTCCCAGCTTCCCGGCACCATTGCCCACGCTGCCAGCTTCCACTGCTCCTCGGAGTACACGTGTTTCATGGTCGTCTGTAAGCAGCAGCGAAAACGGCTCGCCTCCCACTCTGGGTGCACTTCCGGCTTGTCGAAGGACTCCAGCAGCGAATCTGGCTTCAGCCGACACTTCACCCGCCCCTGCACAGCAGGACAGACCAGCTCGATCTTGTGCACCTCACCTATCTCCGCCTTGGTGGCAAACGGATTGTCTGCTTTCGACCGAGAGGCGAAGGGCCTGGTGTTCGTGCCCATCATCAACGGAAAAAGTTTCTGTAACGCCTGGTCATGGGCCTCGAAGCCGTCGGGCGCATCGAGGAGATCCTTGAGCCTGCCTACCAGCCGTCGTCCCTTGACTAACGGCAGCGCAGCCGGACAATAAAACGTCCCGTCGATCTGTATTGGCCCAGGGGATTGTTTCTCCTCGTCGTCGTGGCCGGCGCTGGCCCAAACGGTTTGACGATTCTTCGGGTAGCGCACTACCGGTGCGTAGCCTTGCCGCAGCACCATGGAGGTAAAACCTTTGCGCACGCTGTAGCTCATATCCAGGCACATGTTCGGCAGTTCCGCGTTAGGGGCGTTCTTGCGCTGATCAAGACCGTTAAGCCGGTGATGGTGAAGGGCCACCGACAACGCCTCAACAGAACCCGGCGATGGCTTGTCGATGCCGATGGCCGTGATGACTGGGGCGATCCCATACAGATTTTTCTTCGACCCCACCCTTGATAAAGCAGTCACGCCAAGGCCGAATCCCTGCTTGCTGATCTCTCGTGCTCCCTCGCCAAGAACGACCGAACCGGAACCCCTGTCGCGGAGATAATATGCGCCGATGTAGGCAGCACCCCGCATCTTGTCGTCCTTGCTACCGAGGCCTTCCGTCGGGCCAGCCAGGCTGATGATCGTCTCGTCGGCAACCACGTCGCCGACGCCGCCGACGGGATTCTTGTCGTCGATACTGCCAGCGATCAGGAGGTTAACGACCGTGTGCAGCAGATCCTTAGCCTGTGCGGCGGCCTCTTGCTGCTCGAGTGTCCGCGCGGCCATCATCGCACGGTGACTGGCGTTGCTCACGCGCCTGGCGGGAAGGTCGGGCCCGGAATCCAGTGGCTTCAACCGGCGGGTCAGCCAGGCGTGAAGGCTGGAGTAACTGGCGATGGGGCCGTCATGATCCAATCCCACGATACGGCGCTGCTGAAGGCTCATCTGGTCGATGCACCGGTGGATCCGTCTGACGGTAGGCGTTGTCGGGATCATCATCGTCGCCAAGGCCACAGCAAGATAGGTGGTCATGCTCGGGATGACGCCGACAGGTCGACGCCCACCCTCGCCCCGGCATTCCTCAGCACACTGGTCGATCAACACGGCTGCTCCGGAGCGATCTACCACAGTGTAGGAACGCTCCAAGACCTCATTGGTCAGTCTGTAGGACAATACTGCGGTGGTCATGACAGCCTCCGTGCGCGCAGCAGCAGCTCTGCCAGTCGTTCCGGCTCAACGACAGCCAAGTGCTCCGAGTGGTAGTCCAGGGAACGAAACAGGGAGTTTCCGCATAGCCGGGCCACCGTGGCGGTCGGCAAAGTGGAGTTGACCATGTCCAGCATCCAGCGAACCCTCAGCGCTTCGACCGTGGTGGAGGCAAACCCTCGTGCCCGCAGATAGCTAAACGCATTGCCGATAGTGGAGGTATGCGGGCGCTTTCCCGACGGGGTGGGCAGGAAATACGCGCGGCCTACTTCTTGGGCACGCGCAAGGAGGCGTCGGCTGCGTACCGGGCAGATCACCGGGACGATCCGGTCGATCTTCCCCTTGCGATGGACACGGATAAGGGCGACAGTTTCCCCGGTCTCCAGAGTCAGTGCGGTGACGTCACTGCCGCGCAGATCAAGTATCTCCGAGGACCGCAAGCCTGCCTGATAGGCCAGATCCAGAATCAGCTGCGTTCGACGCTTATGCACCTCAGGCAGGCTCGTGCAGTTGGCATATAGTTCCCGGATCAACTCCGGACTAGCCGGCACCACGGGACGGGAACGAGGCTTGCTGTAACTGAGCACCGGCGGGAAAGACCCCGGGTAGAGCACCCGCCCGGCCGTATGCAGCACGGTCTTGTAAGTACGAGCACTGGTCGACTTATGCTTAGCCGCCGCCAGCCAGGAATCGACCGCATCGCGCTTCAGGGCTCTGCGGGGGTCGATGTCACCGTAGAATATCGACACGTCGTAGAGATAGTTCGCGAGGAATTTCACGGCATCGGCGTCGCGTTTGTCTGACTTTTTGCCCGTGCAGGACCAGACATGAGCTGCAACCTTGATGGCATCCCTGGCTAAATCCGGGTTCGGCTTCTTGATTCTGAAGGAACACAAGCGGTCGTAGCGGAGGTGATCATGAATCCGGGGTTTGCGGCGGGCGGCCATGAAGCCGTGATCATGGCGAGACGCTGCATCGCTGGCAGAGCTAAGCGGATCCTTCTTCGGGTCCTCCTCGGGTGGTTCCGCAGCAGCCATTTTCGTGAAGCGTGCCATCAGACCCACCCCATTTCTTCGTACAGATGGTCGGTTTGGTGGTTGCTGATATCGTGCGGGCATGTCAGAATAGACATGTCTCCTCCTAAAGGCTCTGAGAGGTTTTTGAGAGGGAATGGCAGTTCAAGTTCTTCTGGAACTTGAGCTATCGGCGGGGCCGGATCTTCCAGGATCTGGCCCCGCTTTATGTGTTGGTGCGGGTCCACTAAGTATTCTTGTGTCGTCGTTTCCTCTCCTGTCTCTGTGGTCTCAGTGGTAGCGTGCGTCTTCGACGTCGATGACACGGCCTTCATCATCGATATCCGGGTCAACCCTGCGGGCTGTCCCGAAACGCAGGAAGGCCGGGATCACCACGATCCCGGCGCAGTTCCACCACCAGTAGTTGTTCCACGTAGGCGTTGCGGGATTGCCTGCCCTGCGAGGCTCGGATCGTCAGCTCACGGGCCATCCACACGGGAATGCGGAGATCGATCCGCACCAGGGAATCCGCGGCTACCTCGCGGGCCTTGCTGGGGCCGTATCGTCCGGCCGGAATCACAATCATCGCGCCACTCCTCGGGTCCAGCGTGCGGGCCGCCGACGGTCGCCGACCCCTGTGCCACAGATTTCTCTGCGGCATGCAGTCCTCGGAGGATCCGAGTCCTGCGTTTTTATCCCTGGCCCCGAGTGGGCCGCCCAGAGGACGCTTCTAGCTCCTTCATGCGGGCATTTAATTGTGCTTTACATCACAGTACTGGAACCAGGCTGGAATGGCAAGGGTGCAATTCATTTTTTCCACAGATTACGGACGCCGATTCCCGACACCGAAAAGACATTCGTGTCGAGCCCCGGCTGGAGTCAACTAGTAGTGCTTCCCCGAGGGTCTTGCCGATGCCAATCATCGTTGAGCCACACAGCGACCAGACCATGAATAACATGACCGTCATCCTCCGCCAATCGCTGACAACACAGAGCAGTCAGAATCTGTTGCCGACACAGCAATGCCGCGAGCAAGCCAGCCTTCGCATAGTGGGCTCAAAATGTGAGTTCGCAACAGCACCGTTCAGGGCCGTCAGAAAGAATCGCCCACGGAGCCGGCGGCGCGTTCGAAAACGCATATGCTCGAAGATGTGGGCTAGGCCGAGCAACCCTTCAGGTTCGGCGCGTAAGCCGGAGTGGACATGGACGGCAACGACGGTGGTCGCCGGTCACGGTCAAGAAAGGGGGCTGAGTCGGACTTCGTTGTCGAGGGCGATCTTCGATGCAAGTGAGTGCACTGTCTACGGGCGCCCCCGTATGTCGACTGTATGGTGAGCCCAAGTCGGCGCTACCGGGCCCCGACTCAGAGTTATTCCTGGGGAGTTTCCCGGGTGATCCAACCCAACCAGAAGGTCGGTGTCGCGGCGATCAGCAGATGCACAGCCAGGATGAGCTGCCACACTGATTGGAGGACATCCTCGGCCCAGACTCCACCGGATTGACCGATGACCGCAAGAAAGACCATGAGCACGACGCCGGCGCCGATCGCAACCCAGAATCCGGCGGTAAAGGCTCGCGACTTGAGGCTGCGTTCGTACTCGTCCAGATACCCGGACTGGGTTTCAGCAATGTCTCGGGTGGCGGAGCGAGTGATCAGCCAGCAGAGGATGAACACGACAAGCGCTACCCACCAGATTATAGAACCGAAGGCGGTCGCCAGGGTCGCACCGATGAGCACGAGCCAGGCGACTGCCGCAGCACTGATGGCTGCTATTTTTCTTGTCTTCATCGCTTCAAGGTCCTCCAGCTCCGCTTGTCTCGATGATTTTCCGCAAACGTAACTAATCCCGGAAGCACGCTCCGGAATTCTTACCTGTAATCGTCTGGCGAATAGGTGAAAGGTTCTCTGCTAAATACCGACTCGACGGGTAAGTCGAACACCGCGCAAATGGCCATCGCCAAGTCGAGCGAGGGAGTGTGTTCGCCCCGCTCCAACGCACCGATGGTCTGGTGGTTGACGTCAACCTTGTCAGCCAAGGCTTTGCGAGACAGGTCCATCTCGGTCCGCAACACCCGCAGGCGGTTGTAGAGCGGACGCACCTCTTTCTTCCTCGGCATAGACCCAGCGTAGCACCTGACCTTTGCACGAACAACACTTTCTGCCCTTATTTACATAAAAACATTGCATATACACAACACATCGTTGTATCTTCGGGGGTGTAATCACCACAGCGAACGGAAAACACCATGCTCCAGCTCAACAATGTCAGCAAGAGCTACACCTCCCGGCGGGTGCTGCGCGGCATCAGTCTCGATGTCCTTCCAGGCGAGCTCTATGGATACGTCGGGGGCAACGGCGCCGGCAAAACCACCTCCATGCGCATCATGCTCGGCATCAGCGAAGCCGACTCCGGCACGGTGAGGTTAAACGGAAGCCCCATCGATGACCGAGTGCGCTCGACAATCGGCTACATGCCCGAGGAGCGCGGCCTCTACCCAAAGATGACACTCGTCGACCAGCTGACTTACTTCGGCGTCGTCCACGGTGTCACTGCCCGCTCGGCCCGCGCCGCCGCGGACTACTGGCTTCACCGCTTAGGCCTGTCCGGCCGCTTCGACAGCCCGCTTGAATCGCTGAGCCTCGGTAACCAGCAGCGCGTACAGCTGGCCGCCGCCCTAGTGCACGAACCAGCCGCCCTCATCTTGGATGAACCATTCTCCGGATTGGACCCGGGTGCTGTGAATACGATCGCGAACATTCTCCGCGAGGAAGCCGACCGCGGCATCCCGGTCGTCTTCTCGAGCCACCAGCTCGAATTAGTCGAGAAGCTCTGCGACCGCATCGGCATCCTGCGCGACGGCCGCATCATCGCCGAAGGCACCTACGAGCAACTGGGCAGCGCGGTCGGACGACAGTATGTCATCGAGACTCCCGTCGCCCGCGCCACGTGGCTGTCGCAACTGGAGCGGGCCCTCGATAACGACGCCGAGCATCTGTCCGTCCAAGCACAAGACGGCAACCACACCCGCGTAAAAATTTCCGAGCACCTCGACGAACAGCTCATCATTGACGTTATCCGCCGCAGCGGCGACCTCACTGCCTTCTACCAGTGGCTGCCGCCGCTGACCGAGATTTACTCCGCGGCCATGTCCGGCACGGCGGACTCCCCCACCACCGCAGCGGCCTAGCGCACAGAAACAAAACAGCACCACCGAGCACCCTTCCCACCACGCCTGAAGGAAACACCATGACAACGCTGGATGAATCTCCCCCACCACATATCTCCGATCCCCCTTCCCAACGTCCACAGCTGGCACGCACCGCTGGCACCAACCGCTGGTCCGTCGTCTTCGCGGTCCTGTTCCGCGAGCTGAAGGCCAAGCTACTGACCCCCGGCTACCTGTGGAGCACCATCGCCTTCACCGCGGTCGCCTTCTTCACCCCGGCCCTGCTCAACCGCGGGGGTGACAACACCTCGGTCATCGCGATTCCGCCGGAGTCCGGCGGATTAACGGGGCTCCTCGAATCCGGCGCTCAGGGCGCCTGGTCAATCCGTGAAGTCGCGGACAAGCACGAAGCCGAAGCACTCGTCACCAACGGCGACGTCGACGCCTACCTGACCCCGGCCGCTGACGGCAGCTGGTCACTGGTCAGCTCGGAGGCGGTGAGCCCACAGTTACTGGAATCGCTGCAGACCTTGCTGTCCACCCAGTCGTTGACGTCCACTGCCGTCGAAGCCGGCGCTACCCCAGAGCAGTTGACCGAGGCCGTCTCCGATGCCACCGTCACCCCGATCATCCTCGAACAAGCCGTCGTCGATATGCCGACGCTGCTTTTCGCGTTGGGCACCGGCCTGACAATCGTGTTCATCGTGCTCCTGTGGGGCGCGACCATGGCTAACGACGTAGTCCAGGAGAAAACCACCCGTGTCGTCGAAATCCTGCTGGCGACGCTGCGCCCGTGGCAGCTGCTGGCCGGAAAGATCATCGCGATCACCATCATCGGCATTCTCCAGGTCGCCGCGGTCCTGGCCGCCACCTGGGCGGGACTAGAACTGTTCGGCGACGGCATCTCCTTTGAGGGAATCCCCGTCAAGTTGGTCGTCGTCGGCGTCATCAGTGTCTTAATCGGTGTGCCGCTGCTGGCCTCCTTCATGGCCGCTATGGCCGCCCGTGTCGACCACCCGGACGACGTCTCCACCGCCACCCAGCCGGTCTACCTGCTGCTGATGGTTCCGTTCGCCGCGGTCGTATTCCTGGCCTTCGAAAAGCCGAACGGTGCTGCGTTAGAGATTTTGTCCTACGCGCCGGTGACCAACATTTTCGCGATGCCAGTCTTCGTGACCGCCGGCGATGTCGCACCGTGGCAGCTGCTGGTCAGCCTGGCGATAGCCCTGTTGACACTGGCTGCGGCGATCGCACTGGCAGGACGCATCTACTCAAACTCGGTCTTGCGCAGCGGCACCACCGTCTCCTTCCGGGAAGCCCTGTCTTCCACCTAACCCCATCTCGTCACCGACCACCGCACCACACCACCAGAAAAGGATGAATACTGTGAAGACCTTCACTACCCGTTCTGTTGTCACCCTCGTCAGCGTCATCGTCATGATTGCGCTGCTCGCACTTGTCTTTGCGACCTCCTTCCCGTGGTGGCTGGGACTGATCATTGCGCTGGTTCTCCTGCTGCCGATGCAGATCTACCTGAACAAATCCAACCCACAGCGAAACAATCTCCGCAATGACTACTAACGAACCGCACGTCGGCGACGCCGCAGAGGTGCAACTACCGCGATAAGGTCATCGTGTTCTCCAAGCTCGACCGAATGGCAGCCGCCGACGCCGATGATCAACAGGTGATGTTCCTCGGCTCCGAATTCTGCCGCGCCGGCGCGCAGGTCGCGCAGGTGGGGCTAGCGTCCGGGGCATTCCAAACGCGCAGCTTCCGGGCACTCTGCTGAGGGTGTGATCTCGGGTACCGCCTCCACCTACGCCCCTGTCGGCGGGTTCATTCTCCACAAGTCAAAACTGGTGACAGTTCCAGACGCCATCCCAACGACCACCGCCGCCGGGCTCTCCCTGGGATGCCAGGCCGCCCACAGCATGGTCCGGAGAACCAGAATAATTAGGCTCTTCAGGATTTAGCTGGCCAAGCCACCTACATGTTATCGATCAGCACCGCTCACGCACTCCAGATCCGGAAGAACCCCATTATGCCGTCGCGGTAGACGTTGCCGCCGAAAGTCCATTTCTTGCCGGCGGACTCGGATACCCCGGCCTCGCGGGCGGCCTGTCGAATGCTGTCGCGTGCACGCAGCTGGGCGAAACGGTGACGTTGCTCCGATAGCGGGCGCCGGCCCGGGCCCTCTTTACTCGTCGAGTTCCCAACACAATCCCTCACTCAATCAGAGGAGGTGTTGCAACGACCGGTTGAAACCACCGTGGGAGGTTAATCTTTTCGATCGCAGCTGCCCCCTCGCGGCGCCCGATGATCACGATCCACTCGCCCAAACCAGAACCTGCGGGCAAGATCCCCACAATGCCCATTCCGCAACCACCCGACCCTAGAAACAAAAGAAACCGGAGGTCACACCCTCTTTCGAGTTTGTGACCTCCGGTGCCTGCAGTTCGAGAACTGCACAGAGTGCCCGGGGCGGGACTTGAACCCGCACGTTCTTGCGAACACTGGCACCTGAAGCCAGCGCGTCTGCCAATTCCGCCACCCGGGCGGGCGACTTGACTAACATAGCATGAGGACCCGGATTTCGGACAAATCGCCTGTTCAACAGCAGCGCGGTGAGCTGGCCAGGAGCGGGATAAGGGCTTTGCGGCTACGAGTTTATGCTTTCTACCCCTTATAATTGCTTCATCCACGTCCCGGAGGTCGTTGCCAGCGGCCTGCCAGGGCGTCGCATGCAACGATGTAGACACAGGACAGACAAACGACACCGGGAAGGAGGCGCGATATCCGATGGGCCTTATGGATCGCTTCGCTCGTTTCGACAGCACGCTCCAGCGCGGCCTCGATAACGGATTCGCGCTCATCTTCGGTGGCCGGGTGGTGCCCGCGGAGATCGAGGAGCTGATCAAACAGGAGGCGCAGGATAACCTGGCCTCGACGGAGGATGATCAGATCTTCGCCCCCAACATCTATATGGTGGGGGTTTCCTCGAAGGATCTGGAGAATCTCTCGCGGGATCAAGACCTACCCGCACGCCTGGCGGACCAGACGGCCCGCTTCGGCCGGAACCAGGGCTGGGACTTCTACGGCCCGACGGTGGTGCGCATCGCGGAGGAATCCGGGGTGCACACCGGCCAGCTGCGGGTGTCGTCTTTCGCGTGGTCCGACCCGGAACACGAGAGTGGCTTCGATGCCATCGACCACGATCCTGTGGATGACACCGACAATGATAGGGGCCCGATGGACTCTCAGCACGACCACCAAGCGCCGACGACCGTGTCCCCCACGGTGAATGCCAGCCGGGGTTCCGCATCAGACGAGGCCCGCGACCGGGAGCCGGCCCATCCGGGCCGTTCGGTGTCGCTGCTTTTGCAGGACGGCTCGTCGCGGACCTACCACGTCAAGGAAGGCTCGAACATCATCGGCCGTTCCAACGAGGCGGATTTCCGCCTGCCGGATACGGGGGTATCCCGTCAGCACGCGGAAGTCACGTGGGACGGCACCGATGCGGTGCTCGTCGATCTGCAGTCGACGAACGGCACGACCGTCAACGACAGCGCCATCGAGAACTGGCTGCTCGCCGACGGTGACGTGATCACCGTCGGCCATTCGCACATCGAAGTCCGTATTATCGATTCCTCCGACCGGTAGGTCACCCGGGAGACACTAGGAGAGTTCATGGACGCTGCTGTTCTCGGCTTCGCACGTATTGCACTACTGGTGCTTCTGTGGGTCTTCATTCTGCTCGCACTGACCACCATGCGTGCGGACGCCGACTCCGCCTCCGGCCGCCCGGGCCGCAAGCGGGGCAAGCGCTCCCGCGTCCCGCGCCTGGCCCGCCCGGCGGCGATGGCGGGACCTGCGCGCCGGCAGAAGGCGCGCGTACTTACCGTCGTCGAGGGCCCCTACCAGGGCTCGCACATGGATATCTCGCAGGTCGATTCGGTCGTGCTCGGCCGCAGTGACGCCTGTGAGTTCGTACTTGGCGACGATTACGCCTCCTCCCGCCACGCCCGCCTCCTCCGGCGCGGCTCCGACTGGTTCATCGAGGACCTCGAGTCGCGCAACGGCACGTTCGTCGGCGGCTACCGCATCGACCAGCCCGAACGCGTCCAGGTGGGCACGGACATCAAACTCGGCGGCACCACAGTGAGGCTGGCACCATGACCTTTAGACTCAACTTCACCATCGCCTCCGATCGCGGCCTGGTGCGCGGCAACAACGAAGACTCCGCCTACGCCGGGCCGAATCTTCTCGTCTTGGCCGACGGCATGGGCGGCCACGCCGCCGGCGAGGTCGCCAGCGCGTTGATGGTCGAGCAGCTCGAGAAGCTGGATCGCGATCCCGGGGACAATGACATGCTGGCGCTGCTCGGCAACTACGCCGAGGACGCCAACCGCCAGATCGCGCGCACCATCCGCGAGCGCCCCGAGACCGACGGCATGGGCACCACCCTGACCGCCGTGATGTTCAACGGCCGCGAGGTCGGCCTCATCCACGTCGGCGACTCCCGCGGCTACCGCCTGCGCGAAGGAAAGCTCACCCAGCTCACCGTCGACGACACCTTCGTCCAATCCCTCGTGGACGAAGGCAAGCTCGACCCGGCCGACGTCTCCTCGCACCCGCGCAAGTCGCTGATCTTGAAGGCCTACACCGGCATGCCGGTCGATCCGACCCTGGCCATGCTGGATGTCCAGCCTGGCGATCGCCTGCTTTTATGCTCCGACGGCTTATCCGACCCGGTGACCGCCTCCACCATCGAAGCCGCCCTCGGCCAAGGCGATCCCGCCCAGGCCGCGAAGCGTCTGGTGGAACTCGCGTTGCGCTCCGGCGGTCCGGACAACGTGACCGTCGTCGTCGCGGATGTTTTGGATGAGCGGGAGCTGTCGGACGTCGATAAGCGGCACCTGCCCACCGAACCCGTGGTCGGCGGCGCGCTCGCCGGCGACGCCGAGACCCCCACCCACCCCGATACCTCCGCCGGCCGGGCCGCGGCCCTGCGGCGCCCGGCGACCATCCCGCCGAACCAAGCCCCCCGCGAGCCCGAGGCCGCCGAGATGGCCACCGGCACCGACGAGGACGACGACGAGGAGTCCGACCCCTCCCGCGCCGGCCGCTGGTTCGCGCTCGCCGCGGCGTGCCTGCTCATCCTGGGGCTCATCGGCGTGGCGTGGTGGGGCTATGCCCGCCTCGACGACCAGTACTTCGTCGCCGTCGACGGCGACGATAACTTCGTCGTCGAACAGGGCGCCGACTTCTCGCTCTTCGGCCGTGACCTGCACACCCCCATGCAGCGGGTGTGCATCAACGAAGACGGCAACCTGCGCTACGTCGACGCCAACACCAACGCCGACTGCTCGCTCTTCGGAACGAAAGACCTGCCCGAACCCGTGCGCGGCTCGGTGGAATCCTGGGGCTCGGGTAGCTACGAGGAGATCGTCGACAGGCTCCAGAGGCTTTCCGACGAAGCCCTCCCCGTCTGCGTCTCCCCCGGCGAAGACCGCGAAGACAGCGCCGAACGCCCCGAGGTCAACTGCCGGACAGTGGAGGAGGAATAGACCGTGAAGAAGATCTTTCTGCGAAGCACCGAACTCGGGTTCCTGCTGCTCGCCACGGTGATTCTCGCCGTGATGCTCATTAGCCTCGAGCTGTCCCAGGGCAACGCGATCACCACCGAGATGGCCTACCTCATCGGCGGGTTCATCGGGGCCTTCGGCATCGCCCACTTGGCCATCCGCTTCCTCGCGCCTTATGCGGACCAGCTGCTTCTGCCCGTGGCGGCCACCTTGAACGCGATCGGGCTGGTGGTGATCTACCGCCTCGACATCGCCAATGAGACCTCCCTGGCCAACCGGCAGGTGCTATGGACCTTGGCGGGCATCGTGCTGCTGGTGGCCACGCTGGTGATCCTGCGCGATCACCGCACGCTAACCCGTTTTTCCTACCTGCTGGGCCTGGTGGGCCTGGTGCTTCTGGCGCTGCCCCTGGTGTGGCCGCAGCCCGTCGATTCCGACGCGCGGATCTGGATCAACTTAGGCCCCTTCTCGATCCAGCCGGGCGAATTCTCCAAGATCCTTCTGCTGCTATTCTTCGCGCAGCTGCTCGCCCAGAAGCGCGCGCTGTTCACGGTCGCCGGCTACCGCTTACTGGGCCTGGACTTCCCGCGCCTGCGCGACCTCGCGCCCATTCTGGCGGTCTGGCTCATCGCCCTTTTGATCATGGCCGCCTCCAACGACTTCGGCCCGGCGCTGCTGCTCTTCGCCACCGTCTTGGGCATGCTCTTTATGGCCACCGGGCGGATCTCCTGGCTGATCATCGGCGTCATCCTCGTCGCCCTCGGCGGGGTGAGCATCTACTCGATCTCCGACAAGATCCAGGACCGCGTCCAGAACTTCTTGGACCCCATCGCCAACTACGATTCCACCGGCTACCAGATCTCCCAGTCGCTGTTCGGCCTGTCCTGGGGCGGGATCACCGGCACCGGCCTCGGCGACGGGCACCCGCAGATGGTGCCGGTCGCGCACTCGGACTTCATCCTCGCCGCCGTCGGCGAGGAGCTGGGGCTCTTCGGCCTGGCGGCCGTGCTGGTGCTCTTCGCGCTGTTCGTCTCCCGCGGCTTCCGCACCGCGTTGAAGGTGCGTGATTCCTACGGCAAGCTGCTCTCTGCCGGCTTAGCGCTGACCATCGCCATCCAGGTCTTCGTGGTGGTTGCCGGCATCACAGCACTGATGCCGATGACCGGCCTGACCACCCCGTTCATGTCCGCCGGCGGTTCCGCGCTCATGGCGAACTACATCTTGGTCGCCGTGCTTCTGCGGATCTCGAACTCCGCCAACCGCCCGGCCCGCGAGATCGAAGACCCCGCGCAGCTGTCTGCCGGCCACGGCACAGGACATGGCGCCGGGGCAGAAACCGGATTGTTTGCCACCCAGAACGCCCAGGAGGTGCGTCGATGAACAAGTCCATCCGTATCGGAGCGATGTTCGCACTCCTGCTCATCCTCATCCTCTTGATCAACATCACGATCATCCAGGCCTTCCGCGAGGAGGCCTACGCCCAGAACCCGCTGAACGCCCGCAGCTTCGAGGAGATGCAGCAGATCCAGCGCGGCAACATCTCCGCCGGCGGCCTGGTGCTGGCCGAATCCAACCCCACCGGGGAGGGCACCTACTACCGTGAATACCCCGGCGCGCCCTACACGTTTGCCCCGGTGGTCGGCTACCTCTCGCCGCAGTACGGCGCCGCCGGCATCGAGGCCTCCCAGAACGGAGTACTTAACGGCCAGGACACCTCGGTGCTGGCCTCCCGGGCGTTCAACCTGTTTTCCAGCGGCGACGAGCCCGGCGCCAACGTCGAGCTGACCCTGGACCCGGATACCCAGGCCACTGCCTATTCCCAGCTGGCCGACAACGGTTACTCGGGGGCGGCGGTGGCGCTGCGGCCGTCGACAGGCGAAGTGCTGGCGATGGCCTCGACGCCGTCCTATGACCCCAACAGCATCGACGAGAACTGGGAGCAGATCACCAACGATTCCTCCCAGCCGCTGATCAACTCCGCCACCCAGGAGACCCTGCCGCCGGGCTCGATCTTCAAGATCATCACCACCGCCGCCGGCCTGGAAAACGGCTACACGCCGCAGTCGACGGTGACCGGCCAGGCGTCGATCACCCTGCCGAATACGAACACGACGCTGACCAACTACGCCGGCCAGTCCTGCGGCGGCTCCGAGCAGGTCACCCTGGAGACGGCGTTCATGCTCTCCTGCAACACCGCCTTCGTGCAGATGGGTATCGACGTCGGCGCCGACGCCTTACGCGACGCCGCCGAAGCCTTCGGCGTGGGCGAGCGTTATGACTTGGGCCTCGAGATGTCCTCCGGCGAGCTCGGCGAGCTGCCGGACGACGCCGCCGTCGGCCAGACCTCCATCGGCCAGCGCGATGTGACCATGTCCGCCCTCCAGGCCGCCGTGATGGCCGCGACCGTGGCCAACGATGGCCGGCGCATGGAGCCCTATGTCATCGACCGCATCACCGAGGCTGATCTCTCCACCGTGAAGACCACCCGCCCCAACGACATCACCCAGGCCGTCACCGAGGAGCAGGCCGATACCCTCGAGCAGCTGATGTTCGCCTCCGAGCGCAACACCTCCGGCTACGACGGCAACAACTACGCCTCCAAGACCGGCACCGCCGAGCACGCCGAAGGCGTCCCGCCGCACACCTGGTACGTCGCCTATGACCCGGACAAGGATGTGGCGGTCGGTGTCGTCGTCAAGAATGGTGGCGGCTTCGGTGCCTCGGCCACCGGCGGGCAGGTCTCCGCGCCGATCGGCCGCGCGATCTTGGCCTCCGCCCCCGCGGGAGGCGATGAGTAGTGAGCGAAGAGACCAAGGAGCAGCTACAGGAGCAGATAGGCGACGATTACCGCCTGCAGTGGATCATCGGCCACGGCGGCATGTCGACGGTCTGGCTTGCCGACGACACCCGCCACGACCGCGAGGTGGCCATCAAATTCCTGCGCCCGGAGTTCTCCAACAACGAAGAGTTCCTCGACCGCTTCCGCAACGAGGCGATCGCGGCGGAATCGATAAGCTCCGACCACGTGGTGGCCACCTATGACTACCGCGAGGTCCCCGACCCGGCCGGGCACACCAACTGCTTCATCGCCATGGAGTACGTACGCGGCGAGTCGCTGGCCGACCTGCTCTCCCGCGAGGGCGCGCTCGACGAGGACATCGCCCTCGACGTCCTCGAGCAGGCCGCCCACGGGTTATCCATCACCCACCGCCAGGGGCTCATCCACCGCGACATCAAGCCCGGCAACCTCATGATCACCCAGAGCGGCGAGGTGAAGATCACCGACTTCGGCATCGCCAAGGCCGCGGCCGCGGTGCCGCTGACACGCACCGGCATGGTCGTGGGCACCGCTCAGTACGTCTCACCCGAGCAGGCCCAGGGCTTCGAGGTCACCTCGGCCACCGACGTCTACTCGCTCGGCGTGGTCGGCTACGAGATGCTCGCCGGGCACCGGCCTTTTTCCGGCGACTCCGGGGTCTCGGTGGCGCTCGCGCACGTCAACAACGCCCCGCCGCCGCTGCCGACGTCGATCTCCGCCGAGGCCCGCGAGCTCATCGGCATCGCCCTGCGCAAGGACCCGCAGACCCGCTTCGCCGACGGCAACGAGTTCGCCCTCGCCGTCAACGCCGTACGCGACGGGCGCCGGCCCCCGCAGCCGGCGAGCGCCGCCATGTCCGGCGTCGCCCAGGAACCCTCCCCGACCGCCTCGACGCACATGCTCGGCCAGGTCGCCCGGCCGCGCACGACGCAGCCCGCCGCCGGTACCGGCGCCTCAGGTGCAGCGGCGAAGAAGGCGGGGCAGAAACCCGCCAGGAAGTCGGCGAAGAAGTCCTCCGGCGGCGCTTTCGGCATCGGCCTGCTCATCGCCGCGATCATCGCGATCGCCGGCGCCATCGGCGTGTGGACCGCCGCCCAGGCCGGGCTCTTCGACCGCCAGCCCAGGCCGACTCCCGAAACCACCGAACCCGAGGTCGTCACCGAGTGGGTCACCCCCACCGAAGAGACCGTAGAACCCAACCAGGAGGCCCCGCCCGAACAGGTGACCACCACCGTGCGCCCCGAGCCCGAGTCCGCGCCGGCCGAGCCCACCGCCCGCGAGCGCGAGACCCTCTCCCCGCCGCCGCTGACCAGCCGCCAGCCCGCGCCGCCGCGACCTCAGCCCAACCAGCCGAGTGTGCCGCCGGCGCCGACGTCGATACCCGACGCCCCCAACCCGCCAGAGTCGGCGCCCGGCGCGAGCCAGACCACTCTGCCCGCGCCCGGCGGGGACACGGCCGACGACCCGGTCGCGGACCTCGAGAACCTCCTCGGGGGTGTGTAGATGAGCCTGCTCGCAGACCGCTACCAACTCGCAGAGCGCATCGGCACCGGCGGCATGTCCAACGTCTTCGCCGCCAGCGATGTGCTTTTGGGCCGCGACGTGGCCGTCAAGATGCTCAAGCCGGACATGGCGCGCGACGATAACTTTAGGGAACGTTTTCGTCGAGAAGCGCAGAACTCCGCGAAGCTGAACCACCCCAACATCGTCGCCGTGTTCGACACCGGTGAGACGGATACCGACGGCCTCGATGTCCCCTACATCGTCATGGAGCGCATCCACGGCCGCACGCTGCGCGACGTCATGCGCACCGACGGCCCCCTGAGCCCGGCGCGGGCCGCTGAGCTTTTAGTTCCCGTGTGCTCGGCGCTGCAATCCAGCCACGAGGCCGGCATCATCCACCGCGACATCAAGCCGGCGAACATCATGATCACCAACACCGGCGCGGTGAAGGTAATGGACTTCGGCATCGCCCGCGCGCTCGACGACGCCACGAGCGCCATGACGCAGACCTCCGCGGTCATCGGCACCGCCCAATACCTTTCGCCGGAACAGGCCCGCGGCCGCGCCGCCGACGCGCGTTCCGATGTCTACGCCCTCGGCTGCGTCCTCTACGAGGCCGTCACCGGCACCGTGCCCTTCGAGGGCGAATCCCCCTTCGCCGTCGCCTACCAGCACGTTCAGGAAGACGCGGAGGCGCCGTCGGCGCGTATCGACGACCCCACCCTCGATAACACCGCCCGCGTCAACATCGACGCCGTCACGCTCACCGCGATGGCGAAACATCCCGCGGACCGCTACCAGTCGGCCGCAGAGATGGGCGAGGACCTCGAGCGTTTGGCCCGCGGCCAGGACGCCCGCTCGGCCGCTATGCATCTCGAGGACGCGCAGGCCGAGTCCGCGTCTGAGGACGTCTCGACGACGGCGTTTGCGGCTGCTGGTTCTTCTGCTGCTGCCTCTGCTTCGCCCGCCGCCGAGAAGAAGCCCTTCCCCGTGGCGAAGGTCCTCGCACTCGTGCTGGCCGGCCTCGTGATCGTGGCTGCCGGCCTGTTCGGCTGGCAGATGCTCTTCGGCGGCGGTTTCGGCCGCGAGGATTCTTCCACCGCCTCCCCCGCCCCGAACAGCGAGGCCGACGAGCTCGCCGTGCCCGATGTCTCCGGCCTAACCCGCGCGGAGGCGACCCGCCAGCTCGAGGAGCTGGGCTTCGAGGTCGAGGTCGAAGAAGAGCCCAGCTCGGAGGTCGACGAGGACCGCGTCATCCGCACCAACCCGACGGCTGGTTCGGAGCTGCGCGTCGGCACCACTGTCACCCTGATCGCCTCTTCGGGCGAGCGGATGACCACCGTCCCCGACCTCTCGGGGCTCACCCCCGCCCAGGCGCGCACCGCGCTCGACGAGGCGGGCCTGCGCCTGAACCCGCAGGTCGACGAGGATTCCTCCGACTCGGTCCCCGAAGGATCGATCATCCGGCAGTCCCCGGCGCCCGGGGAGGAAGCGTCCGAGGGCGACGAGGTCTCCGTCACCGTCTCCACCGGCCCGGAGCTGGCCCGCGTGCCCGATCTGACCGGAGCCACCTGGGCGGAGGCGCAGAACACGCTGCGTTCGCTCGGCTTCGAACCGACCGCCGAATACCTCGACTCCCACGAGGACGAGGACCGCGTGCTCGCCGTCGGCGGCGCCGGCGAGGAGGCCCCGGTGGGCTCGGAGGTGATCGTGCAGGTCTCGAACGGGATGCTCATAGACATGCCGTCGATCACCCGCCTCAACCCCGACGACGCCCAGCGCGCGCTCCGCGACGCCGGCTGGGAGGGCTCACCTAGCGATTTCCGCATCTCGCCCGATCGCCCCGGCACGGGCGCGCTTGTCGACGAAGGCCTCGTCGCCGGCACCGACCCCGAAGCTGGCGAGTCGCTGCGCAAGGACGCCCCCGTGACCGTCTACATCTGGGAGTTCCGCCTCGAGGAGCTCGCCCCCTCCGGCGTGCGCGACGCTCTCCGCGGAGGTTGACGGAGAATCTCACCTGCTAGGCTTATCGACGTAAACCACCACGCGACATCAACGGCGAAAAGGATCTGATATGCCCAAGGCGAAGGTCACGAACACGACCCCGCAGAAAACGCGTTCCAGCGTCAGCCGGACCCCGGTGAAGCTCAACACCAGCGGCACGCCGATCTGGTACAAGGTCATCATGTTCGGCCTCATGCTGCTGGGCTTGGCCTGGATCGTCGTCTTCTACCTGGCTGCCGGCATGATCCCGTTCATGGTTGAACTCGGAGCGTGGAACTACGCGATCGGCTTCGGCCTCTTCATCGTCGGCCTGCTCATGACCATGGGCTGGCGTTAGCTTCACTTCTCTATACCCCGTCCCCCACCCGGGTGGCGGGGTTTTCTTATGCCCTGTTACTTCTGCCGCCTACCCCCGTGGTGTGTACTCGTGTTGGCTCGTGTTCGGGTGCAACAGTTATCCACAAGCTGTGCATAGGTCTGTGAAATACCTTTCCACAGCGGTTGCCCACAGCCTGTGGATAACTCTGTGCACTGTTTCCCCATCGGCGTGCGTCGTTCGAACCCCAACGCTGTACCCGGGAGTATGGGCAGGTTCCGACACTTCGAACGCATACCTGTTCGGTAAATTACAAGAATGTAGTTATCCACAATGTGGACAACTTCGCCGCTTTTCTGGGGATAACTCCACCGGTGGATAACCCTGTCAACAACACGCCGAGGTTGTACACAACTCCCCCGCATCCACTCTGGAGTACCCCCGGGTTGGGTGGGTGCTTGCCGGTGGTTTGTTTATTCATGATCTAGGAGCCACTGAAGGTCAGTGATGCGTTAGATCCGTGATGGGTTCCCAGACAGCAAACTCCCGCGGGCTTAGTGTGTAGCTGACCGCTCTGTCCTTGATTTCCTCGAAGCTTGCTTCCACAGATTCCTTGAGCTGCTGCAACTCGTATTCGGTTTCGGCTCGAGAAAGGGTCGTGAGATGTGGTTTGTTGGTAGCGCTTCTCCGGCTATCTGGTAGTCCCGGTTTCCGGGTAGTTGGTAGCAGTCATCCGGCTTTGGCAGTCACGTCCCAGGCCCTGGCGGCGCAGACTCCCCAACCCTCAGCAGACCCCGAACGCGGCGGCACCAGTGCTCACCACACGGCGCAGGTAACAGGGAGTCTTGCATACCTATGAGTTCCCCGGGATTCATCAATTTCCGATTACGCACGTGCGTAAAAAGCAGAGGCCGACTCCGTAACTCCAACAGTGCGCCCTCGTGTACCTATGAGTTTCCCGGGACCCATTGGATCCGGATTACGCACGTACGTAAAAGCACGGTCCGCACTATGCCGCGGCACAACGTAGGTAGGTTCCGTTTCTTCAGCTAGGCCAGTAGATCAGGGCGGCTCCGGCTATTCTTTTCGGGATGATCGCCAAGGCCCAAGGAACACTCCGGAAGGCGCATTGCGATGAGAGAGGCTCCGCGAGGCCGCGGAGCGTGGAATGAGGCGTATCGCCGTAAAATCTCCGCGCACCGAAAAGAAGAATTCTTCTCCGTGGTACTGACACAGGAAACGCCAAACTACGAAGCCTCCGCATCAGAAAGACGTCGTAGCTAGGAGTGCTACCAGGCAGCCAGACCCCTACTACCAACTGCGCGGACGCGCGCTACCGCCTACCCCGAATCGGGACGCAGACCCGTTGGCCGTGGTGAGTGGACCATAGTCACCAACCACACAAGCGTTCCGGGTGCCTTCACTAGAGATGCCGGGATTTAAGTAACTGCCGACGATAATCCCGTTTCCGCCCCCGAAACCGCCGGATCGTCGGTACTTACTCAAATCCAAGCCCCATTCCGGCCCGAAATCCGCAAGATATTTAAGTAACTACCGACGTTAACCCCGTTTCGGCCCCCGAAACCCCCGGATCGTCGGTACTTACTCAAATCCAAGCCCCCAACAAACAACCCCAACACTCACATAACACCACCCACGGCGATCGCTCGGATCAACCACCAGCACACAACAACGCACGCGAGCCCAACCACGGCCACCGCGGCCCAGCCCAAGCCGCGCGAGCGCACCACGAACCAAGCCAACACGGCACCGACCACGAGCCCGCCCAGGTGACCGACCAGGCTAATCCCCGGAACCAACAGAGAATAGGCAACGTTCGCGGCAACCAAAACCAGCGGTGCGCGGAGGTCGCCGCCTCGGGCGGCGGTGACGGCGACGAAGATCGCCATGAGGGAGTAGAGGGCACCGGAGGCGCCGGCCGTCGGCACGTGAGGGGTAAAGGCGAGCACCGCGGCGGACGCGCCCACGACGCTGACCAGATAGGTCGCGGCGAACAGTGCGTGGCCGATGTGGCGCTCGACCTCCCGGCCGATGAGGATCAGCAGGAACATGTTGATCGCCAAGTGGCCTATGTCGAGGTGTAGGAAACCCGAGGTCAGCACGCGGATCCACCCGTAATCGGCACCCGCGGACAACGGTCCCCACAGGATCATGTGCGCGCCGATCCCGCTGGCCTGCAGGCCCGTAAACGACAAGCGCTGCACCATCGCCACCACGGCGACCGCCGAACAAGCAACCACGATGAACAAACACACCGGCGCCTGCCGGGCGTATCCGCGAAGCCACTGCGAAATCCTCATGGGATAAAAGTAGCCCAAGGGCTACCCCAAGAGACCTACTTCGAGATCTCGATGCTTTCGATCACCACGTCCTCGACCGGGCGGTCCATGCCGCCGGTGCGCACGGAAGCGATCTTGTCGACGACCTTCTGCGACGCCTCATCCGTGACCTCACCGAAGATGGTGTGGGCGTTGTTGAGGTGCGGGGTCTTCGCCACGGTGATGAAGAACTGCGAACCGTTGGTGCCGGGGCCGGCGTTGGCCATGGCGAGGAGGTACGGGCGGTCGAAACGCAGTTCCGGGTGGAACTCGTCGGCGAACTGGTAGCCCGGGCCGCCGCGGCCGGTGCCGGTGGGGTCACCGCC
Organism: Corynebacterium yudongzhengii; assembly: GCF_003065405.1. NCBI lineage: Bacteria > Bacillati > Actinomycetota > Actinomycetes > Mycobacteriales > Corynebacteriaceae > Corynebacterium > Corynebacterium yudongzhengii. Next base: position 25,957 of record NZ_CP026947.1, on the reverse strand, counting down.
CTGGATCATGAATCCGTCGATGATGCGGTGGAAGATGGACCCGTCGTAGAACGGGCCGCTCTTCTCGCCCTTGGCGTTGACGGTGGAGTACTCCTTCTCGCCGGTGGCCAGGCCGACGAAGTTCTCGACGGTCTGCGGGGCGTGGTTGCCGAACAGATCGACGAGAATGTCGCCGTGGTTGGTGTGCAGGGTTGCCGTAGCAGTCTTAATGCTCATGGCAACCCATGGTACCGAAACTCTAGAGCTTCTCGACGACCCGGTTCCGCGCCTCCACCAGGTTCTTCAGGGAGGCCTCGGTTTCTTCGTAGCCGCGGGTCTTCAGGCCGCAGTCCGGGTTGACCCAGAGCCGCTCGGCGGGCACGTGCTTGAGAGCGGCGGTGATGAGCTCTTCGAGCTCGTCGACGCTCGGCACGCGCGGCGAGTGGATGTCCCAGATGCCCGGGCCGATCTGCGAGTGGAAGTTGTCGTTGAGGTCAACGAGCAGCTCCATCTTCGAGCGGGCGGCCTCGATCGAGGTGACGTCGGCGTCGAGGGCGGCGACGGCGTCGATGATCTGGCCGAACTCGGAGTAGCAGAGGTGGGTGTGGATCTGGGTGGTCGGCTTCGCGTCCAGCGCCACGAGGCGGAAGGAGCGGATGGACCAGTCGAGGTACGCCGGGCGGTCGTCCTCGCGCAGCGGCAGCAGCTCGCGCAGGGCGGGCTCGTCAATCTGGATGACGCTGATGCCGGCCTCCTCGAGGTCGCGGACCTCGTCGGCGAGCGCGAGGGCGATCTGGTCGGCGGAGACGGCGAGCGGGACGTCGTCACGCACGAAGGACCAGGCCAGGATGGTCACCGGGCCGGTGAGCATGCCCTTGACCGGCTTGTCGGACAGGGACTGGGCGTACTTCGCCCACTCCACGGTCATGGCCTTTGGGCGGGAGACGTCGCCGACGACGATCGGCGGGCGGGTGCAACGCGAGCCGTAGGACTGGACCCAGCCGTTTTGGGTGGCGACGAAGCCGTCGAGAAGCTCCGCGAAGTACTGGACCATGTCGTTGCGCTCGGCTTCGCCGTGGACGAGCACGTCGAGGCCCAGGTCCTCCTGGAAGCGCACGACGTCGGCGATCTCCTTCTTCAGCGCCTCGGTGTACTGCTCGTCGCTGAGCTTGCCCTTGCGGTGATCGGCACGCGAGGTGCGGATCTCCTTGGTCTGCGGGAAGGAGCCGATGGTGGTGGTGGGCAGCGTCGGCAGGCCGAGCGCTTCCTGCGCTTCTCGACGACCCGCGAAGTCCGGCTTACGCTCCACCTGGCCGTCCGGCAGGGCGGCGGTGCGCTCCTGGACGGCGGCGACGCGGGTGCGCTCCGACTCACGCCGGGTGCGCACGGCGCGCTGGGAGCGGGCGACGGCTTCCTCGTCGCCGTTGGCCAGGGCGACGGCCTCGGCGATCTTCTCGTCGGCAAACGCGAGCCAGCTGACCACGTCGACCGGCAGGTCTTCCTCGGCGGCGAGCGTGTGCGGCACGTGCAGCAGGGAGACCGACGTAGAGACGGAGACCTCGCGGCCGGCGAAGGACTTGAGCACCTGGTCGCGCTCGGCGAGGTCGGCGGCCCAGACGTTGCGGCCGTCGATAAGCCCGGCCACCAGGTGAATATCCTTGCCGACGGTCTCGTTGATGCGTGCGACGTAGTCCTCGTCGTTGGCCAGGGTGCCCGGCGCGAGGTCGACGTGCAGGGCCTCCGGGGCGGCGTTGGCCAGGGCCTTCAGCCCGGCGCGCAGGGAGCCGTACGGGGTGGTGATGAGCACGTTCGGGCGCTCCTCGCCGGCGGCCGGCTCGAGCAGGCGGCGGTGGGCCTTCTCGGCGAGCTCGGCGAGCTTCTCATCGCCCGGGCCCAGGTCGGCGACGAGGGCCGGCTCGGCGAGCTGCACCCAGTCGACGCCGGCGCGGGCCAGCTCGGTGAGGATTTCGGCGTAGGCGTCGACGACCTCGTCGAGACGCTCCAGCGGCTCACCAGCACCTTCGGCGGCCTTGGCCAGAGCCAGCAGGGTGACCGGGCCGACCAGGTACGGGCGGACGACGACGTCAGCCTCGCGGGCCTCCTCGACGATGTTGAGGATGCGCTGCGGGCGCGGGGTGAGGGCGTCGGTGCCGACCTCCGGCACGAGGTAGTGGTAGTTCGTGTCGAACCACTTGGTCATCTCGAGCGGGGCGCGCTCCGAGTTGCCGCGGGCCAGGGCGAACTCCTCGTCGAGCGAGACCTCGCCGCCGCCGATGAGGCCGACGGTCAGGGCGGTCTCGAGCACCTGGTCGTAGTACGCGACATCCGCCGGGATGGCGTAGTCCTCGTTGAGGCCCAGGTCCTGGAGGCGGTGGTAGTTGTTCAGTCGCAGGGAGTGCGCCGCGGAGGTGAAGTCCTCGGCCGAGATGCGCCCGGCCCAGTAGCCCTCCAGGGCCTTCTTCAGTTCACGGTTCGCGCCGATGCGCGGGTAACCCTCGATGGTGACTTTCGGGAAAGAAGACATGATGCGTAGTTTCTCTTTGTTCTCGGTGAGCTAGGGGGTCAGATCTAGGCCATGCGCCGCATGGGCTGCTTGGGGTGGATACCCACGCGGGTCAGCAGTTCGCGGGTGACGTCGATCTTGTTGTGCGTGTAGACGTGCAGTCCACCCGCACCGCCCTCGAGCACCTCGCGCGCGAGCTGGACGGTGAGTTCGAGTCCCGTTTCCCACTCGGCGTCGGGGCCGATGAGCGCGGCTTCGTTGAGCTGTTTCGCCAGTTTCTCCGGCACGCTCAACCCGGCCAGCTTGCCCATGCGCTCCAGCCTCTTCGCCGAAGTCATGGGCATGATGCCCGGAATGAGCGGAATCGTCACTCCGGCCAGCCGGGCCTTCTTGACGAACCGGAGGTAGTCCTCCGCCTCGAAGAAGAGCTGGGTGATCGCAAAGTCGGCGCCCAAGCGCTGCTTGGCCAAAAGGACGTCGAAGTCCTCGTCCTCGTTGGCCGACTCGAAGTGTCCCGACGGGTAGCACGCCACGCCGACGGCCAGGTTGCCGGCGGCGAAGCGGGCCGCCTGGCCGCGCTCGACGTCGCGGATCAGGCGGATTAAGTCGGTGGCGTGCTGCAGGTAGCCGGGCGGGAGGCTGCTCTCGCCTTCGGGCAGATCTCCGCGTAAGGCGAGGAGGCCGCGGACGCCAGCGTCGATAAGCTCGTTGATCCCCCGGACCATCGCGGCGCGATCGCCCGTGGTGCACGCGATGTGCGCGAGCGGGCGCATGCGGGTGGTCTCGGTGATGTACTCGATGAGCGCGGTGGTGCCCTTCAGCCAGCCGGAGCGCTGCGAAGACGTCACCGCCAAATAGTCAGGCCGATAAGACTCGAGCTCCGCGAGCAGGCCGTCGAGCTTCTCGACGTCCGCGGTATTCCCCGCGCGCGGCGGGATGACCTCGAACGACAGCGCGAGACGGTCCCAGTGCGGGGTCGAAGAAGAAGCCTGCTCCCCGGAGTCCACCGGTGCGGAGGCGGACAGTCGCGGGGCGGCCTGCCTGCGGGTGGGCATAACAGGTCGAATCCTTTGCGATCTTTAGACGATTCTCACATGAATAGCAGGGCTCTGCATTGGTTCATCAATGTAGAACGAGCGGTTCATTTTTCACGAAAGCTCAGAGAGCGCTCGCGGGGAAATCTTTGTGACCAGCACATTCACACGACTCATGTATGAATATAATTCTTTGCTGACGCGGTGTCCACCCCCGTCGCTAAGCTGGGGTGCGTTAGCTAACCCCGCTTATGCAGTAAGGAAGACCCGAGAAACGATGAACCCGATGATCATTCAGGGCCTAAGCCTCGCCAACCAGCTGCGTGGCGCACTGTCGAACAACAAGAAGAAGGCCAAGCGCACGGTCTACGACGAGCTCCGGGACTCCTCGGCGAACATTTCCGACCTGCGCCGTTACCTCGAACTCCTCGATAGCGACGAGAAGCTCGACGTCGGCGGCAAGGAGGCCGCCAAGCGTCGCAAAGCCCGCGCCGCCGCCGGGCCCGTCACCCAGGCCGCGCACGTGCGCCTGAACAACCGCAAAAACCGCCTGGCTCGGCGCCGCGCCGCGGTCGACGCTTTCGACTTCGACAAGGCGAAGGACCAGCTTCTCGACGGCGCGGAGGAAGCGAAGAAGACGGTGAGCAAGAAGCTCAAGCCGTGGAAGAAGAAGGCCAAGAAGCAGTCCCGCAAGATCGAAAAGGCCGCCGAGAAGGCCCGCAAGCGCGCCGAGAAGAAGGCGCGGGCGAAGCAACGCCGCCAGCAGCGCCGGAAGGTGGGCAAGAACCTCGGCATCGTCGCCGCGGTGCTCGCCGCGCTGTCCGCGGTGGCCGCCGCTGTCTACTGGTTCTTCTTCCGCCAGCAGGGCCAGGCCCCAGCCACCCGCCCGCCGCACGTCGAGGAGCACGCCGGCAAGAAGGAAGCCACCTTGGTGCACACCTCCCGCAGCGAGGATGACCTCGAGGCGGAGCCGGCTGAGGCGGAGCCGCGCGAGAAGCTCGCCAGCGAGCTGGCCGCAGAGCCCGCCGAGCGCGACGAGGAACTGCTCGGCTCCATCGACGAGCAGCTTGCCGCCCACCGCCAGAACGAAGACGCGGTCGCCGAAGCCTCCGAGGGCGCCCAGAACGCCTCCGACCAGCTGGATGAGGAGACCCGGCGCGCCGAGGAGATCTTCAAGCGCTACCGCGAGGATCAGACGGACAACCAGGACAAGTAAAGGAGATTTCATTGGCAACCCCCACCGCAGTCATCACCGGCGCCTCCCGCGGCATCGGCCGCGCGATCGCCGAGGATCTCTCCACCACCCACAAGGTCTACGCTGGGGCGCGCTCACTCGATGCGCTGGCCTGGACCGAAGGCACGGAGATCACCCCCTTTGTCATCGACATGGCCGACGATGACTCAGTGGCGTCGGCGGTGGACGAGCTGGGGCTGGGAAGCCTCGACGTGTTGGTCAACAACGCCGGCATCGCGAACGAGCGCCCGCTCGAGGAACTGGACCGCAACGCCTGGCGCGAGCTTTTCGAAGTCAACGTCTTCGGCGTCGCCGACCTCACCCGCCGCCTGCTGCCCGCCCTGCGTGAGGCCCGCGGCATCATCGTGATGATGAACTCCGGCTCCGGCCTGAACTCCTATGCCAACGGCGCGCTGTACTGCGGCTCGAAGTTCGCGCTGAAGGCACTCGGCGATGCGGTGCGCGAGGAAGAGCGCCCTCACGGCGTGCGGCTGACCTCCATCCACCCCGGCTTCGTGGCCACCGACATGGGCTACACGCTGCGCGAACAGTCGAACCGCCCCGGCGGCCCCGAGACCTACGCCACCCCAGCAGACATCGCCGCGGCGGTGCGGCTGGCCGTCGACACCCCGCCGAACGCCCAGACCGAGGTCATCACCGTCCGCCCGATGCAGAACGCTTAAAGTCGTGTTCCGCGTCTTATAGGCGCTCGGCGATCTTCGCGGCCATCGCGCGCTGGCCGGCGGGCGTCGGGTGCATGGGATACGCGCCGGTATTCGCACCGAAGAAGTCGACCCAGCGCTCGGCCGGCTCCGCGCAGGCCGTGTGCTCGGCGGCGGTGGTGGGGAGGACGAATTCGGCGTCGTGACGCTTGGCCGCCGCCGCGACCGTCTCGTTGAGCTGGGCGGTCAGATCCACGATCCAGGCTTGGTCGTCCTCGCTCAAAAGCGGCACATCCGCGCACTGCTCACCCTCAGCGACGAGCGGCACATACCCCGTCACCAGCACGCGCGCCTCCGGGGAGCGCTCGCGGATCGCGGCATGGACCGCGTCGAGCTCCGCGGGTAAAGCGGCGAGCTCCTCGTCGACCATGGCCTGCATCTGCCCGCGGCACCTCGTCGGCTCACCGGCCGAAAAACTGCCGATGAAGCAATCCACCAACGACGAGAAGCTAATGTCATTGCCCCCGATCGACAGCGTCACCAGCGAAGTATCGGGGCCGAGCGCGTCGATCTGCGGCGGGATCACCTCGCCGCCGATGTGCCACTCCCCCAGCACATGCTCGGTCCGCGCACCGGAACAACTCTCGTCTACGCCCTCGACGTTATCGAGCGCCAGCACCCCGGCCGGGTAATTATCGACGGAACGCACACACGGGCCCGGCCCCGTCGTTTCCGAAGCGGTCGAGCCCATGGCGGCATAGGAATCGCCGAGGGCGACATACGACCAGGTCGTCGGCTCTTCGGTGGGTTCTGGGGCCTGTTCCGGGGTGGGTGTGGCCTGTTCTTCGGCCGGTGTACACGAGGCGATGAGCAGGGCTGCAACGGTGGTCCCAACGAGCGCGGGAAAGCGGAAATGCATGGGGGTTAGTGTAGGGGATTCTCTTTAAGCGTCCTTATTGACATCTTGTTGAAAACCCGACTACCATCAGAAGTGTTTTCAAGAAGGATTCAATAAGATCCGGAAAGGACGGACCGACATGACTGCCCCGCACATCATCCACGAAGACCACGACCACCAGCACGGCCCCGGCTGCGGCCACGCCGCCATCCCTCACGGCGACCACACCGACTACCTGCACGGCGACTGCCTGCACCGCGAGCACGAGGGCCACTGGGACGAGTGCGAGCCGACCGAGCACGTCGTCCACGACGACCACCCGCACGAGCACGGCCCGAACTGCGGCCACGTCGCAGTCCCCCACGGTGACCACGTCGACTACATCCACGACGGCCACCGCCACGCCGCCCACGGCGACCACTGGGATTGCCACTAATCCGCCACTAAATCCGGCTCAACGTCGGTGAATGCTGCTGATACATAAAACGCCTCCGGATGGCTCCCGGGGGCGTTTTGCTGTTGGTATCTGGGGTTGGATTTGAGTAAGTACCGACGATCCGACCGTTCCCCGCACGAAACAGCCCTAACCCACCCCCAGTTCACGCAGGAATGCGCGCGCCTCCTCCACGCCCTGCCATAGCTGGCCGTTCCAGCCGAACTTGCGCGCGGCGTCGACGTTGCGCTGGCGGTCGTCGAAAAACACGACGTCGCCCTTGTCGTGGTCGCCGTAGGTGTCGACGAGCGCGGCGTCGGCAAGCTCATAAATCTTGTGGTCCGGCTTGGCGCAGCCGACCTCCGAAGAAAAGACCTTCGCGGGGATGTTCTGGGCCTACTCGGCGCCGCGCACCGCGCGGGCCATCGAGACCGGGGCGTTGCTCAAGATGCCTAGGGGGACGTGGGCGGTGAGGAGGCCGTCGACAAGCTTTTGTGTCTCGGGCACGAGCTTGGCGTTGCGCTGACCATCGAGATCCCCCAGCACCTGGGTATCCACCTGCGGGTGATCCTCCTCGGTGATCCCCGCCTCCCCGAGCACCGTCCACCAGTAGTCCTCCTCGGACATGCCCAGGTCATAGGCGTCGCGGTGCTTCCAGTAGGCGGCCATCAGCTCTTCTTCCCGGATATCGGCGGACTGATCAGCCAGACAGTTCATCAACCGACGCACCCGATCGCCGTCCGGGACGAGGACGCGGCCGAGATCGAAGACAACGAAAGTCACAAGTGCTCTCCTTTTCCTAGGGCATGGGGTGCAGGGTCTGTAGAGCCATGATGTACCAGGAGAGCGCGTCGTGCTGGGTGGGGTCTCGCACTTGGTGGGCTAGCAACACAAAAGCCGCCGCCAGCACTTCAGTGTCTGTGCTGGTGGCGGCTAAAACCGTGGAGCATAGGGGAATCGAACCCCTGACCTTCGCATTGCGAACGCGACGCTCTACCAACTGAGCTAATGCCCCGTGCGCTAGAGAGGTTACTCCGAGAAGCCCAAACGACAAAAATCCCAGGCGCCGGGGCGCTTATCGACGACCCCCTCCCCCAGTCCAGATGGGCTGATCGCCGGCTGATCCGTTGATTACGCACGTGCGTAATCCTGCGTTACTTCACTCGTCCCCGACGAACCAAAAAGACCGCCTCCCAGCACCGTAGGAAATCAGTGCCAGTCAGCGGTCGCGACTGTGGAGCATAGGAGAATCGAACTCCTGACCTTCTGCTTGCAAAGCAGATGCTCTACCAATTGAGCTAATGCCCCTTTGTTCCGTAGTGGGCCTAGCAAGAATCGAACTTGCGACCTCATCGTTATCAGCGATGCGCTCTAACCGACTGAGCTATAGGCCCTGGGAACGATTAAGAACATTACCCAGTACTCAGTACTGCACCAAATCGCCAGCGCAAACGGCATAATACCCCTGACTGATACACTTTTTGATACCAACGATGACAGCACCGAAACAGAACCAAGACTAAGCTCCAGACGAGCTAGTTAGCCAAGACGTGATAGAGACCCCAGCCGGGGCTGTAGTGCTCGTTGAAGCAGGTGATCCCCTCTTCGGAGCGCGGGTCCAGGTGATGGCAATTCGAACTGACCTGCCCCATCAACCCGAACGTTCCCAGCCCAGCGAGAATAACGCCCAGAAGACCCACACCGGCAGACGCCCATAAGAGACGGCCGAGTCCCTCCCCGCGAGCCAGGAAAGCCATGACGATCACGCTGAGTACCACCACAACCGACAGCACACCCGCAGTGATGGTGAAAAAGGACGCGACTGCGGCCACGGCGCCCACCGCCAACAAGGCATAAACGATTATCTTCTGCGAGTCCACTTACACCCCTTTCCTGAGCCCACAACCTGAGGGCACAGCTGCTCATCAACCACACTTTTCACACCCATTGGGGTTACATGAAACGTAGAGTACCAACGCGCTGCCCATACTGCAGTAGATGACCAATAAGAATGAGTGTTGATACCTGAACCATTTAGGGTTCATCGTCTTAACCGTGCGAAGCTGTCAGATTCCTGGCACAATGCGCTCATGAGTTCAGCCCCCACCCCCGCAGTCGAACTCTGCGATATCGCGGTAAACCTCGGCGGTTCCGACATTCTCCACGACGTTAATCTTCTGGCCACCCCCGGCCGCGTCCACGCACTACTCGGTCGCAATGGTGCCGGTAAATCCACCACGTTTAAAGCGCTCCTCGGCCTTGTCCCCCATACCGGCTCAGTGCGTATCAACGGCCAGGACTTTCGCCCGGAGCTACTCCAGCACATCGGATCTTCCATCAACGGTGCCGCCTACTACGGGCACCTGAGCGCGCGCGACAATTGCCGAGTGCACACCAAGGTCTTCGGCATCCCCGATGAGGAGGCCGACCGGGTCCTCAACGTGGTCGGACTCGGCGATACTGGCCGTAAGAAGGCACGCTCCTTTTCCACGGGTATGAAAGCCCGCCTGGCACTGGCAATCGCGCTCATTGGGTCGCCTGAGATACTCGTGCTCGATGAGCCTCAAAACGGGTTGGATCCCCAGGGCATCACGGACTTAAGGCGCATGTTGCGTGAGTTCGCCGAAGCCGGAAACACGGTGATCATCAGCTCGCACCAGTTGAGCGAGGTCTCTCGCATAGCTGACGACGTCACCGTCATCGACCAAGGAACCACCGTCTTTAGCGGCACGAAGAGCGAGTTCGTCCAAGGCGGAGACCTCGAGGATCGCTTCCTCGATCTCACCGGAGGCCACCACGGTGGAGGCGATCATGAGTGATGTCCGCCTACAGGAATCATTGCCGGGCCACCTGCGCGCCGAGCTCATTCGCCTCAAAGGCTCTGCCGCCTTGTGGTTCAGCCTCATCGGGCTGCTCGTCGGCGGCCTGAGTATCTTGCTCTCCGGCGGGGCCCGCGCCGCCGGATTTGAGTCCGCCGTGTTCTCCTGGCAGGTCATGTACTTCACCGGCATGGCGGCACCGCTGATGATGGTGCTGGCGGCAATCCAGGAATCCCGTGATCGCAAGGCGGACATGGCGGGCCTGCTCTGGCGCGGCGCCCACGCGCGCAACGCCCAGGCCGCCCGACTTTTTGGCGCCGGGCTTGCCGCATGCCTTTTCCAGGTATTCAGCTACGGCTCAATCATCCTGGTCGCCGGTTCCCCCGTCCAGGAGAGCCTTGTGGCCATGGCCTACTCCATACTCGGCGCGTGGGGATACATCGCGCTCGGCGCTCTCGTGGCTCGCGAGATGGGCATGGCAGGCGCCTTGTTCGTCGGTGTGTTGTGGCAGATCCTCGGCGGCATTTTCGCCGAGTCCCAGATCTGGTGGCTGATCCCGGCCGCTTGGCCGATCAGGATCCTGCTCGAGCCGACCGGAGTGAACTTCAACGGCACCCCCATCGAGCCGACGAATCCGGTGCTCGATGATCCTCCCCTCCTCGGCGCCCTGCTCTGCCTGCTCTTCGCGGTAGCCATGAGCGCTCTGGTGATCCGAACCGCCCAGCCCTATAAAACCTCCGGGCGCACAAAGCGCACACAGCCCTCAAAGCGCACACAAACCCCCGCAGCGCAGCACACTGCGGCGACCCAGAGCTTTGCATCGCTGTCCACGGAATCGACAGCCGGCACTCATCGCCGCGCGCAGCACCCATTCCCACTGGGAGCGGTCAACTTGGCTCTCCGCGGCTCGGGCATCTGGATACTCACAGCCCTGGCGGCCGCGATCATCATCTTCACATCGATCACTTATGACCCAGAGCTGGTCAGCCAGATCATGACCTTCACCTTGTTCCCCGTAGGTGTGGGCCTTCTGCCGGTGCTTTCCTGGCGGATCTACCAGACCGGCCACGCGCTACTGCATGTCCACAACCGGGCGGCAACACATGTGTACGTCTTCTATCACGCGCTGGTCATCACCGTTCTAGTGGCGATCCTCGCGCTGTGCCTGGTGCTTCGAGGCATGCCTCTCACAGACGTAGCGATCCGCGCGATCCTCTGGTTGCTCGTGGGCATCGCCTTGGCGTTGCTAGCGCTGACCTTGACCGTGCGCTTCGGGCCGGCGGCCGCCCTCGGCGCGCTAATCGTGTGGACGATTGTGGGTCTGACCTTGGGCGGCGACGCGCTTTCTGAAACCTTCCTGTGGATGGTCGCGGTACCCTCCTGGCCGGAGATCGGCATCGCGCCCCATCGCCGGGTCCTAGCGCTGATCCTGGCAGTAATACTCGCGGCGGCCGCTAGCGCCGCGGCGTTGCACGCCTTGCGGGCCAGCCGCCGGAGTTCATAAAGGAGTCCCCCTAAGGCTCCTCAATTTCCACGTGCAGCAGCATGCCGCCAAACAGGCTGGCGATGCCGTTGTAAACCACGGCGGCCAGCGGCGCGAGCACCGCCATGAGCACGGCGACGATCGCGCCCATCAGCGCCGCGATGGAGATCACCAGCCCGAAGCCGACGGCCTGGGTGCCGCCGACGTCGGCGAACAGGCTGTTCGCGGCATCCCAGATGCCGGCGACTTCCATGCCGATATACAGAATGGTCACGGCAATGAGCCATGCCACCAGCCCGATCAGGGACATCGCGAGCGCCACTTTGAACGCGGACAGGGGCGAAATGTGGGTCACCGCTACGGGACGTTCGGCCATAAGTTTACTCCTTTTCGTCCGTTTCTTCGTCAGACTTTACGCCAGGAAGCTCCCCTTGTGCCTCTTCCACGGACTTTTCGCCCTTGGCGACGGCATGCGCCACGTGCTCACCGTCATCTTCGACGTTGACGTCGATGGCGAGCAGCTCCACGTCGCCCTCAAGGTCGACGAGGCGCACGCCCATGGTCGCGCGTGACGACGGACGAATCTGATTCACCTCAGTACGGATGACCCCACCGGCAGACGTGATCGCGAAGATCTGATCGTCCTCGTCGACGGTGAGTGCGCCGATGAGCTTGCCGCGCTTGGGCGAGTACTTGAACGTCATCACGCCGAGGCCGCCGCGGCCCTGGGTGGCGTACTCTTCGATCGCGGTGCGCTTGCCGTAGCCGCCGGAGGTGGCCACGAGCAGGTATTCGCCGTCGTGGACGACGGTCATGGCGAGCAGCTGGTCGTCGTCACGGAAGCGCATGCCTTTCACGCCGGCGGTGGCGCGGCCCATGGGGCGCAGCTGGTCGTCGTCGGCGGTGAAGCGGATCGCCTGGCCGCGCTCAGAGACCAGGAGCAGATCGTCGCCTTCGCCGACGAGCTGGGCGCCGATCACGGCGTCGCCCTCGTTGAGGTTGATGGCGATCAGCCCGGCGTGGCGGGCGGATTCGTAGTCGGTGAGCCGGGACTTCTTCACGCGGCCGTCGCGGGTGGCCAGCACCAGGTACGGGGCGTCCTCGTAGGACTGGATCTGGATGACCTGCGCGATGCGCTCTTCGGGCTGCAGCTCCAGCAGGTTGGCGACGTGCTGTCCGCGCGCCGCGCGCCCCGCCTCGGGCAGCTCGTAGGCCTTGAGCCGGTAGACGCGGCCGAAGTTGGTGAAGAAGAGGATCCAGTCGTGGGTGGAGCAGATGAAGAAGTTCTTGACCACATCGTCCTGCTTCAGCTCCGCGCCGCGCACGCCCTTGCCGCCACGCTTCTGCGACTTGTAGGCGTCCACCTTCGTGCGCTTGGCGTAGCCGGTCTGGGTTAGGGTGACCACGACGTTTTCGCGGGCGATGAGGTCTTCGGCGTTGACTTCGCCGACGTCGGCGATGAGTTCGGTGCGCCGGTCGTCGCCGTACTTCTCGACGATCTCGCCCAGCTCCTCACGCACGATCGCACGCTGGCGCTCCTCGCGGGCGAGGATGTCCTTGTAGTCGGCGATCTTCTCTTCGATCTCGGCGAGCTCTTCGACGATCTTCTGCCGCTCCAGGGCCGCCAGGCGGCGCAGCTGCATCGCCAGGATGGCGTCGGCCTGGATTTCGTCGACGTTGAGAAGCTCGATGAGGCCGGTGCGGGCTTCCTCCACAGTCGGGGAGTTGCGGATGAGCGCGATGACCTCGTCGAGCATGTCGAGGGCCTTGACCAGTCCGCGCAGGATATGGGCGCGCTTTTCGGCCTCTTCGAGGCGGAACTGGGTGCGGCGCACGATGACGTCGATCTGGTGGGCAACGTAGAACGACAGCATCTGGTCGAGGCGCAGGGTACGCGGCACGCCGTCGACGATCGAGAGCATGTTCGCCGGGAAGCTCGTCTCGAGCTGCGAGTGCTTGTACAGGTTGTTGAGCACCACGCGGGCTACGGCGTCACGCTTGAGCGTGATCACGATCCGCATGCCCACGCGGTCCGAGGACTCGTCCTCGATCTTCGCGATGCCGCTCAGCTTGCCGCTGGCCACCTGGTCGGCGATGTTCGCGATGAGGTTATCCGGGTTGACCGCATAAGGCAGCTCGGTGATCACGATGGTCTGGCGGTTGCCGTTTTCTTCGAGCTCGGTCTCGCCGCGCATGCGGATGGAGCCGCGGCCGGTGGTGTAGGCATCGTGGATGCCCTTGGTGCCGACGATCTTCGCCGCCGTCGGGAAATCCGGGCCCTTGACGTACTTCATGCACGCCTCGAGCTTCTCGTTGTCGCTCGCGTCCGGGTTATCGAGCAGCCAGAAGATCGCCTCGCCCAGCTCGCGCAGGTTGTGCGGCGGGATGTTGGTGGCCATGCCGACGGCGATACCGTTCGAGCCGTTCATCAAAAGGTTCGGCACGCGCGAGGGCAGGACGTCCGGTTCCTGGGTCTTGCCGTCGTAGTTCGGGGAGAACTCCACGGCGTTTTCGCGGATGTCGCGGACCATCTCCATCGCGAGCGGAGTGAGCTTGCACTCCGTATAACGCATGGCGGCCGGGCCGTCGTTGCCGCGGGAACCGAAGTTACCTTGGCCGTCGACAAGCGGGTAGCGCATCGACCAGGGCTGCGCGAGGCGCACGAGCGTGTCGTAGATGGCGCTGTCGCCGTGCGGGTGGAACTGACCCATCGTGTCCGAGACGGGGCGCGAGGACTTCACGTAGCTACGCTCGGGGCGGTAGCCGGAGTCGTACATCGCGTAGATGATGCGGCGGTGGACGGGCTTCATGCCGTCGCGGACCTCGGGCAGGGCGCGGCCGACGATCACGCTCATCGCGTAATCGATGTAGCTGGTCTGCATCTCCTGGTTGAGGTCGATGGGCACGATGCGGTCGAAACCACCGCCGTCGCCGGAGCCAATGCCGGAACCTGGGGTGTCGCTGCTCATGGGCACCTTCTCTGCAATCTGACAAAGAGCAATGGAACACTCCTACTCTACCCCTTGAGATGCGCTGATACGGCTTGCATGCCCGCAATGTGGTATCAGACTACTACCATTTTGTCCTATGGCCATGACCTTGAGACTGACCCCCGAGCAAGACCACGCACTGACCCTCCTCGCCGCCGCCCACGGCAGCAGCAAACACCAAGCGGCCGCCTATGCCATCGTCAGCACCGCCGCCCGCACGCTGGACGACGCCCGCGTCGCCGCCCTCGCCCGCGACACGCTCGACGAGTACCGCCGCACCGAGAACCGCATCCGCCAGGCAGGCCAGCGGTGAGCCCGGAGCAACTTCTCGCCCTGGCGGATATCTTCACCGCTGAATACCCCGCCCGCGTGCGCAGCTACTCGGCGCTGGTCGCGGCAGCAAGCGTGACGACGGCCCGCCTCCACGGCGTCGCCGTACTCACCTCCCCAACGCACACCTCGGCGGCGCTGGCGGAGACCCTGCGCCGGCTCGAGCCGCTGACCTCGTCGAATGCGGAGTTCGCGGCCTTTTGCGCCCGGGTCTATGAGCGCCGGGCGGCCGGCGAGGGCGATTTTTAAGTGGCGAAGTGGCGACAGCCCGCCGCCATGTGTTAATTTTGAGGACGTTGTGGCTGCAGAAACTGGTGAGGTTTTCTGTGGCGGAAGAGCTGCAACCCTCTGGGTCGCCATAGTTTTTCGCACAGCACCATCTGGCAGTGTTGTGTTCTAAACTATAGCGACCACCGCTTTTTCTGATCAACTTCCTCGATCCGTGAGAGGCCATCCGATGAGCCACCTCGCCCTCCTGCTGGAATCCGAGCGCCGCCGCCCCGTCATTCGCGATCTCGCCCAGCTCATCGACAAAGCTGTCACCCACTCCACCGGCCTGCGCGCCCGCGCGCTCAAGACCGGCCTGCACGCAGCTCAGCGCATCCGGGCTGACCTCGTGCCCGAAGCCATCGACCGCCTGCTTCCCGATGTCCTGGGCGATCTCGAACACTACTGGCAGAGCTACGAAGCCGGAAGCCGCAACGAGGAGACAGACTTCGGCTCTTACCTCGCCCCACATACGGATGAGGTCGCCGCTTCCTTGGTGTCGACGGCCGATGGGGCCGTGGACAGGGTTAACAACCGCGCACTCGTGAAGATCTATCACTCTCTACGCGCTCGCGGCGGGCGCATGATCTCACCGCACGTACCGGAGCTCGGCCGGGTTGTCGAGCGCCATATGCGTGGCTAGCGGCGTCGCCAAGCAATTCCTGCCACGATCAGCGCCGCGATGAGTAGCACGCCCGACAGCCAGGTCAGCGGGTTGCGCCACACCTGGCCGGAATCCGGGTCCTTGATGCCGGGCGCCACGTTGTAGGTGTGCTCTACTTCTTCGAGCTGCTCCTGCTCGGCCGCGGCGGCCTGGGGGTCATAAACGGGGCCCTGGGTACCCGGCGGCGGGGTCTCGCCGCGGGCGGCGGCGAAGACCTTATAGCCGACCTCATCGTCGCTGCTGTTGGTCACCGCGAGGATCACGTGGCCGTCGAGGAAGCCGGTGGTGCGGGTCTTCAGGCGCGCGTTGACGTTGCCGGGATGCATCGGCGGGCGCTGGCCGAATAGGACGCTGTCCTCGCTGCCGTCGGCGGCCAGCTGCTTATCGCCGACGACCACCATGTACTCGTCAATCCGGTTGTACAGCGCGAAGCTCAGCTCGCCGCCGCTCGCCGAGGGCTTCGTGATCATCGCCTGCGCATCCACCGCCTCCATCCACTCCAGCGGCACCTCGTGATACTGCGTCTGACCAGCGTCGATGGTGCCCTCGATGGCGGTGTCAGCGCTGCGTTCATCCACGGGCTTTAACGCGTCCGCGAAGCGCAGCTTCGGGCGGTCGATCTCCTCGAAGTCGCCGGCGTCGACGACCTCCGGCACGGCCGTGAGCGTGAGCTTCACGGGCACGCTCGTATCGTCCTCGGCGGCCTGCGGGTTGAGGCGGAGGAAGGTCTCGCGCTCATAGGAGCGGTTTTCGGGTCCCATCGGATCGGAGATCAAAAACCCGGAGCGCAGGCCCTTTCCCTCGCTTTCGGCGTTCATGGTCGGGCTGATGTCGAAGTCGGAGAGGTAGCCTTGATCGTCGATAAGATCGGCGGTGAGCTGGACGGAAGAATCCACCGCGTGCGGCTCGAGCGTGAAGCCCACGTGCAGGCGGTGTCCCTGCGGGATCTCCACCTTCATATACGCGATGTCGTCGGTGTTCTCGGCGCCCTTGGCCGCCTCGAGTTCGACCTCGTAGCGCTCGGGCTCATCCAGGGTGCCGACGATCATGTCCACCGCCTGCTCGAAGTCCTGGGCCTCTCTCAGGTCGACGGGATCGCCGGCATCGGCCGGTTGGGCCACCGCCGGAGCCTCGAAGCCCAGGCTCAGCGCGGAGAAAGCAGCGACGGTGGTTAAGGATACAAAACGCCTACGCATGGCTCCATCATCGCATCTCAAAAGCTTTGTCGGGGGCGTTTAGGAAGTGATGTGCGTCGGCGTGCTGGCCCGGACTAGATATCCAGGAAACTAGATATCCAGGAAGCGGACGTCCTTCGCCTTGCGGGTGATGAAGGAGCGGCGGGCGGCGACGTCGTCGCCCATGAGGACGCTGAAGAGCTCGTCGGCACGCTGGGCGTCTTCCATCTCCACCTGGCGCAACACGCGGGTCTCGGGGTTGAGGGTGGTCTCCCAGAGCTCGGAGGCGTTCATCTCACCGAGGCCCTTGTAGCGCTGGATGCCGTCATCGGTGTTGATCTTGCGCCCGGCGTTGAGGCCTTCCTCTAGAAGCTCGTCGCGCTCGGCGTCCGAGTAGGCGTAGCCGGCCTCGCCCTTGCTCCACTTGAGCTTGTACAACGGCGGGTTCGCCAGGTAGACGTGACCGTTTTCGATGAGCTGCGGCATGAAGCGGAAGATCAGCGTCATGAGCAGCGTGGCGATGTGCTGGCCGTCGACATCGGCATCCGCCATGAGCACGAACTTGCTGTAGCGCAGCTTGTTGATGTCGAATTCCTCGTGGATACCGGTTCCGAGCGCCGTGATGATCGCCTGGACCTCGTTGTTCTTGAGCACCTTGTCCATGCGCGCCTTCTCGACGTTGAGGATCTTGCCGCGAATCGGCAGGATCGCCTGGAACATCGAGTCGCGGCCCTGCTTGGCGGAGCCGCCGGCGGAGTCACCCTCCACCACGAAGAGCTCGGTCTGGTCGGCGTTCTTGGAGCGGCAGTCGGCGAGCTTGCCGGGCAGGCCGCCGATGTCGTGGGCCGACTTCCGGCGCACCAGATCCCGCGCCTTGCGCGCGGCCACGCGGGCCTGCGACGACGCAATGGCCTTGTTGACCACAGACTTCGCCTCGGCGGGGTTCGCGTCGAACCAGAAGCTCAAGTGCTCGTTGACGGTGCGCTGGACGAAAGACTTGATCTCGGTGTTGCCGAGCTTGGTCTTCGTCTGGCCCTCGAACTGCGGGTCGGCGACCCGTACGGAGATCACCGCAGCCAGGCCCTCACGGCAGTCATCGCCGGTGAGGTTCGGGTCCTTCTCCTTGAGCAGCTTGTGGTCGCGGGCATAGCGGTTCATCAGCGACGTCAGCGCAGAGCGGAAGCCCTCTTCGTGCGTGCCGCCCTCGTAGGTGTTGATGGTGTTCGCAAACGTGTGGACGGATTCCTTGAAGCTGCCGTTCCACTGCATCGCGATCTCGACCTCGTGCTCATCGGCCTTCGCCTCGAGGGCGATCACCGAGGGATGCACCGGGGTCTTGGAGTTGTTCAGGTGGTGAACGTAGTCGACCAAGCCCTCCGGGTAGTGATAAGTCACGGTGCGCTCGCGCTTGGTCTTCGGCTTCTCCAGGTCCTCGTCGACCGGGGTGGCCTCGGAATCTCCCTGCTTCGCCAGCGCCTCGTCGTCGAAAGAGTCCCCGTCGACGACCTGCGCGGTATCCCCCTCCTCAGCGAGCGCTTCGAGCTCGAGCTCCTCGTCGGAGACGCGCTCGTCGCGAAGCGTAATAGTAAGGCCCTTGTTCAGAAACGCCATCTCCTGCAGGCGCTTCGCGATGGTGTCGTAGCTGAACTCCGTGGTTTCGAAGATCTCCGGGTCCGGCCAGAAGCGCACCGAGGTACCGGTGCCGCGGGCATTGGAGCCTTCGACCAAATCCTCGGGCACCGCGTTGGTGAAGTTCTGGTACCAGTGCTTGCCCTCGCGCTTGATGTGGGTCTCGACCCGCGTCGACAGCGCGTTGACCACCGAGATGCCCACGCCGTGCAGGCCGCCGGAGACCGCGTAGGAATCCGAGTCGAACTTGCCGCCGGCGTGCAGCTGGGTCATGACGACCTGCACCGTCGGTACGCCCGAGGCGTGCATCTCGACGGGAATACCGCGACCGTTATCGACGACCTCGACACCGCCATCCTCCAACAGGGTGACGGTGACCTTGTCGGCGTACCCGGCCATGGCCTCGTCCACCGAGTTATCGACGACCTCCCACACCAGGTGGTGCAGGCCGCGGGCGCCCGTCGAACCGATATACATACCGGGGCGCTTGCGCACAGCCTCCAGCCCCTCAAGGATGGTGATCGATGAGGCGTCATAGTGGGGCTCAGTGTTTGCCACGGGGCTGACACTCCCTAAAAATTCCGAGAAGCGATTCTAGACCTTTTCATTCTACACACCCTCACTCGCCCCTTGATCGGAGCTTCGGAGCGTGTAAGGCACCAATTTCAGCGCCTGTGCGCGTTTTCCCAGGTCACTTTCGGGCACCTATCAATCCCTTACCCATAGGTATCGCGCGGGCCTCGGCCCTTCACGTGCAGCGGGCCTTTGCGCCAGCTCGGCGCCTTCGGGCCGAAGATCTTCAGCTCGGTGATCACGCCGGGGCCGATCTTCTTCGCGATCTCCGACAGAATCGTCGACTGCATGTACTTCAGGTTCGTCGCCCACGCGGTCGAGGTGCAGGTGACGAACACCTTGCCTTCCTTAATCATCTCCACCGTCGTATGCTGCGCGATCTGCTCGCCGACCAGCGTCTCCCAGTGCCCGGAGACCCAGCCGTGCGCCAGCTCGTGCTGCCAACCACGTTGGGCAATCTCCTTGCCGACGACCGTCCCCATCCTCGGCACATCCAGCGGCCGGCGCTTAGCCCTGCCGTCCGGACCGGTGGGGCGGCCGCGTCGGAACCTGCGCCGGCTTAACGACGGAATCTCCACCCCCGGCACCGTCGCCTCCGCACCGTTCGGCTGCGCGTCGCTTAAGGCCTTATAATTCTGCCGCCGCAGGTCCGGGACGTTCTTTCCGCGGCGCTTCGCGGCCTTACGCATCTCCTCGAAGGCATGCGAGACGGCGTCGTCTGTCATTGCGCCTCCTTCGCGCGGCTGATCCGCGAGACCCTGCCTTCGTCCGTGTCGTCTGTGACCACGTTATAACGCTCGATCACCTCGCCGGCGAGATTTACCGGCAAATCCTCGTCAACCGCCGCGGTGATGAAGACCTGCTCCACCCCCGCCGCCAGCTGGACGAGCTTTTCGCGGCGCCGCGCGTCGAGCTCGGCGAAAACATCGTCGAGCAGCAGAAGCGGATCCGAACCGGCGTTCTGTTTGAGCAGCTCGAACTCCGCCAGACGCAGGCTGAGCGCCAGCGACCACGTCTCGCCGTGGCTGGCGAAACCCTTCGCGGGCTGATCGCCGAGATCGAGCAGCAGATCATCGCGGTGCGGCCCGACCAGCGACGTGCCGCGCTCGATCTCCTTGTGACGGTGCGCGCCGAGCTCGCTGAGCAGCGCCGCCTCCAGGATCTCGGAGGTGATCGCCTCGTCGTCGCCGAGCATCTCGTTGACTTGCTTCTCGACGGTCGAGCGGTACCGCGTCGCCGCCGGCCGCGACTCCGGGGCGATCGCGTGGTAGGAGCGGGTGATAAGGGGGCCGAGGTCGTCGAGAAGCTCGAGGCGGGCGGCGGTGACCTGCGCGCCGAGGCGGGCGAGCTCGGCGTCCCACACGTCCAGGGTGGCCAGCGCGGAGGCGCCGTCGGCATCCTCGTAGCCGCGGCGCAGGTCCGCCCCGGCGCTCTTCAGCAACGCGCCGCGCTGACGCAACACGCGGTCATATTCGGCTTTCACCCCAGCGAGCCGCGGCGTGCGGGCGGCGATGAGATTATCCATGAACTTGCGACGCTCCGCCGGCTCGCCGCGCACCAGCGCGAGATCCTCTGGGGCGAAGAGCACCGAATGGGTCACGCCGAGCAGCTCGCGGGGGCTTTTCAGCCGCGTGCGGTTGATCTGCGCGAGGTTCGCACCCTGTGGCTTGATGAGCAGATGCGAGGTCAGCTCCCGACCCTGGTTCACGGTGGTGGCCGACAGCCGCGCGTTCGGCTGGCCGGTGCGCACCAGCGGCGCATCCTGCGCAATCCTATGCGAGGACAGATGCGCCAGATAGCCAATGGCCTCGATGATGTTCGTCTTGCCGAAGCCGTTGCGGCCGACAAACAGCGTCACCCCGGGGCGCAGGTCCAAAGACAGCTCCGGCCACGAGCGGAAGTCCCGCAGATCCAGCTGGCGAATGTGCACTGCGGCCGCGGCCTAACCCGGCAGACGCACCGGCATGAGCAGGTAGGTGAAGCTCGTCTCCGGTGTCGGGAAGTTGCCCTCGTTGTCGGCTTCGGGCAGCTCGTCGGGCTCCGGGATGAGGATCGCGGGTCGCGAGGGCTCCGTGAAACCGAAAACGACCCTCTCGGTGCGCACCACCGACAGGCCGTCCTTAAGGTAGCTCGGGTTGAACGCGGTGATCAGGTGATCGCGGCCGGTAAACGCGGCGGGGATGACCTCCTCCGCGTGGCCGGAGTCCACACCGCCGGCCGATAGGATCACCTGGCCCTCGGAGAACTCCATGCGGATCTGCGCGTTGCGATCCGTCACCAGCGACACACGCCGAATCGCGTCCTGCAGCGGCGCGATCTCGACGGACGCGAGCGAGGTGTGCGTCGTGGGCAGAAGCGGCGCGATGTTCGGGAACTCCGCATCCAGCATGCGGGTGGTGGTCTCGCGATTATCCGAGTGCAGACCGAACAGCCCGTCGCCGCCGACCGTCTCACCAGTGCCGACGGCGATCTCCACCGGGTCGTTCAAACTCGTATCCAGCGTGCGCGCGTTGTCCTGCAGCGACTTCGCCGGCACGAGCAGCCTGGCCTGGATGCTTGTCGACGACGGGTTCCACTCCACGTTCCGGATCGCGAGACGGAAGCGGTCGGTGGCGGCCAGGGTGACCTTCTCGCCGGTGATCTCGATGTTGACGCCGGTGAGCATGGGCAGGGTGTCGTCGCGACCCGCGGCCACCGCCACCTGGGTCACCGCATCGACGAACAGGGAGGGATCGATGGTGCCGGTGACCTCGGGCAAGGTGGGCAGCTGCGGGTAGTCGTCGAGCGGGATCAGGGGCAGCTCGAAGCGGGAGGAGCGACAGGCCAGCAGGAGTTTCTGACCGTCGACTTCCAGTTCGACCGGCTTGTTCGGCAGCGTGTTGACGATCTCCGAGAGCAGCTTGCCCGCCACCGCGATGCGGCCCGGTTCGGCGATCTCCGCCGGCAGGGTGACCCGGGTGGAGATCTCATAATCGAAGCCGGCGAGCTCCAAGCCCTCGTCGGTCGCGGTCATGACCATCGCGCGCAGGACCGGTTGGGTGGCCTTCGTCGGCAGGTTGCGAGCGACCCACGCGACGGCGTTGGCGAGATCGTCGCGAGAGACGCGAAACGACACCGATTGTGAATCCATGATCTCCTCAGGCTCCCTGATTTCCCTCAAATGACAGCCTCCAACGTACCCCAGCGCGCAGAAGTCTTGTCATTCAGGCGAGCGGCTTGATGAGTGGTCGGTGCTGTGAGCGCGGGTGGCGTTGCGAGGGTTTTCCCCACATCCCGTTTCCTTTAGAAGAATTACAAGTAATAAGAGAGTAAGAGCAGTAAGTCCTGTTGAATCTGGGGACAAAGGCCCAAACGTCGAGGTGGCGACGGCGCGTCGGGATGTGTGGATCGTTGTGGATAACTTGCGGATAAACCGGCTCGGGTGTGGATAACTTTTCTGTCGGTTGAAATCTCCACAGTGGCAATCTTGTTATCCACCGTCCATACACAGGAGTTTTGGGGTTATCCACAGGGCGCTCACCTGGGGTTTTCTTTGTGTGGTGTGGACCACTTGAGTGAGGAAACTCTCTAAGTACACCGACGTAATTACACAGGTGTGGAAGAGTCTGTGGATAACTCTAAAGGCTGGGCTCGCTGTTATGGAGCGCTAGCTAAGGTGCGTGTCCCGCTCTTCGGCGCGTTTTGAGTTTGCTGCTGCACAAACCCTTGAACGAAGATGCTTGAGGGGAGCGTCCGGTCAAGTCCGCGGGAGTGGTGTATCTGTCCTTCCTGAATCATTGGAATCTAGTGGAGGGGGTGTCGGGGACCGGCGCGGGCTGGGTTGCTGTGCATTAGGCCGCTCCCTCGGTCGTGACGGTGTTGCTCGCGTCGACGGTGTTGGCGACGATAAGCTTTCGGGTTTGTTCCAGGCTTGCCAGTGACATGTAGCGCTTTTGTTGAATCCAATCATCATGCTGCTCGGCGAGCACTGCCCCGACGAGTCGTACTACCGCGGCCCGATTGGGGAAGATGCCGACAACGTCAGTACGCCGGCGGATTTCCCGGTTGAGTCGTTCCGTCGGGTTATTCGACCACACCTTCGTCCACACAGCTTTCGGCGTGTTCGTGAACGCTAAGATCTCATCCAACGACTCTTCCACGTATCCGGCTACTTCTGGGAAACGCTGGTGACAGAACTCTACTACTTCCCGGGCTTGGTCCCACGTGGACCTGGCGTCGGCTTGCTGAAAAATGGAATGAAACATCCCCGACAACGTCGTCCACCCGCGCTTGGAAACTTTCGAGGAAAGGTTCTTGGCAAAATGCGTTCGGCACCGCTGCCAACCGGCAGTAGGAAGAACTTGGCCGACAGCGGCCTGGATACCCAGGTGGGCATCACTAGTGACGAGGTAGACTTCACCAAGTCCGCGGGCTTTTAAGTCCTGGAAGAACCCGGTCCAAGATTCCACGGACTCTGATGTTGCTACTTGCATGCCCAAAAGCTCCCGGTAGCCGTCGTTATTGACACCGGTGGCAATAAGCACGCTGGTCGTGACTACCCGTCCGCCTTCACGAACTTTCATGGTCACCGCATCACAGGACAGGTAGTAGTACGGGCCCTGATCAAGCGGGCGGGTTCGAAACTCCTCGACCATGATGTCGAGTTCTTTGGCCATGTCAGAGACCTGGGACTTCGACAGGTTGGTGATCCCCAGTGTTGCGACCAGGTCGTTCATCCTGCGGGTGGAGACACCCTTTAAGTAGCAGGTGGCGATCACTGTGGTCAGGGCCCGTTCGGTTCTGCTGCGTCGTTCCACAAGCCAATCAGGAAAGAAGCTCCCGGTGCGTAGTTTTGGGATAGCGACGTCAATGGAGCCGACACGGGTGTCGAGTTGGCGGTGACGGTAGCCATTGCGGGTGTTGGTGCGCTGCGGAGAAACAGTGGCGTAGTCAGCACCGCAGACGCTGTCGGCCTGAGCCGAGAGGATTTGGTTGATGAAGTCCGAGAGCATTTGGCGCATCAAATCTGGGGACGCTTGAGTCAGTAGCTCTTCGAGATACGCGGTCGGATCGATATGATGAGGGTCAGCGGCCATCGCAGGGTACTTCCTTTCGAGGATAGGTAGAAGTTGATTCGAAAGGTACCCGCGATGGTCGCCTTCATGCACACCGGCACAAGACTTACCGCGGGCTACAGATACACCACGCTAACGGACGCAACCGAGCGTCCTTCAAGGGTTTGCGTGTTCGCGCCGCGGAACCGACCGCGACCGGGGTTGAGTCCCGGCATCCGCATGCCGTGCTAGCGCTGGTCGAAATCACCCTCATAGAAAGGGCTCTCGCGAGGTCGAGATCAGCACTCCTTTAGGGGAGGCTGCTTTCGACCAGGCGAGCGCGCGGGCGCTTGAAGCGGATGTGATGGGCTCCATACGGGACTGTTGGGGAAGGTGTGACTGGTGGTGCGACTGACTGTCAGTGCCTGACGTGCCGCACACCGATCCCGTATACCGTGCTAGCGCTGGTCGAATTCACCCTTATAGAAAGGAGTCCTCCTTTCGACCGCGCGGGACTCCTTTAGGGGCGACTCCTTTCGACCAGGCGTGCGAACGCGCGCGAACGCCACCCAAACTACCGCCGCGAGCGGTTCTTGATCAGCTGGGTGAGGTGCTGGATCTCGTCGTAGGTGTCGCGCTTTTCAGTCATTTCGCCGCGGATCTTCTTATCGGCATACATGACCGTCGTGTGGTCTTTGCCGCCGAACTCTTGGCCGATCTTCGGCAGCGAGAGATCGGTCAGCTCGCGGCAGAGGTACATCGCCAGCTGTCGGGCGTGCGCGACGGCCCGGGTCTTGCCGGTGCCGATCAGGGTGTCGACATCAATGTCGAAGTACTCCGCCGTCGTGTCCTTGATGGCGGCGGCGGTGATTTCGACGTCGGCGTCCGGGAGAATATCGCGCAGCGCGACCTCCGCGACCTGCATGGTGATCGGCTCGCGGATGAGCGACGCATAAGCGGTCACTCGGATGAGCGCGCCCTCGAGCTCGCGGATCGAGGACTCGAACTGCGAGGCGATGAGCTCGAGGACGGATCGTTCCACCAGGTTGCGATCGGCGGCGGCCTTCTTCTCCAGGATCGCGATGCGCGTTTCCAGATCCGGCGGCTGCACGTCGGTGATCAGACCGCCCTCGAAGCGGGTGCGCAGCCTTTCCTCCAGCGTGGTCAGCTCGCGCGGCGGGCGATCCGAGCTCAGGATGATCTGCTTATCCGCCTGGTGTAAGGCGTTGAAGGTGTGGAAGAACTCTTCCTGGGTGCCTTCCTTGCCCTCGAGGAACTGGATGTCGTCGACCATGAGGATGTCCAAGTTCCGGTAGCGGCGCTTGAAGGACTCCTGGCGATCGTCACGCATCGAGTTGATGTAGTCGTTCGTGAACTCCTCACTCGAGACGTACTTGATCCGCAGGTTCGGCTGGAGGAGCTGGGCGTAGTTGCCCGCGGCATGCAAAAGGTGCGTCTTGCCAAGACCCGACCCACCCCAAATAAACAGCGGGTTATATGCCCTGGCCGGGGCCTCGGCCACCGCGACCGCCGCGCCGTTGGCGAAGCGGTTCGACGAGCCCACCACGAAGGTCTCGAAGGTGTACTTCGGGTTTAGGCTGGTCTCGCGGTTCGGATCGTGCGAGGGCTCCTCGCGCGGCAGGCGCTTCGGCGCGGGCACGGTGGGATGATTGCGCTTCTCGACGTCCTGCGCATGACTCTGAGCCAGCTCGTCCAGATTCATCGGGATCTGGGTGCCCGGCTCATGATGCTTGCGCGCCGGCCGCGGCGCAGGCGCAGGCTCCGCCGCCGGCGCCGAGTGCTCGGCCACCGGCGGCGTCGTCGGCGCGACGGTGACCGCGAGGATGCAGGGGCTGCCCATGCGCCGGCCGAGCTGCTCGGCGATGTACTGGCCGAGTTCGTTTTCTACGACCTCCTTGGCCTGCGCGTTGGGGGCGGTGAGCACGGCGTAGCCGTTGACCATCGCGGCGGGGCGCACCGCCTGGAGGTAGATGCGTTGCAGGTGGGTGAACGTCGGCACGGAGGAATCCGGTCGTTCCGACGCCGCGAGTAGTTCGTTGACTACCTCGGTCCAGGTGCCGTGCAACTGGGTGGCGGGATCGGTCACGGCGTTTCCTGCTTTCTCGGGTCGTTGGCGGCTTGTTGTTCACACGGGGCGGTGGATGGAATTTCGGGCGCCGACCACGTATTCCACACACTTATCCACAGGTGTGGACAGTCTATCCGGTCGGGTTATCCACAACCTATCCCC